>JBEKRV010000102.1:0-2502 GCA_049517675.1 Acidimicrobiales bacterium | reverse complement strand
GGACGGTCACGACGCCAAAGACCGAGAATCGATCACCGAAGGCGGACGAGTCAATGGTCATCCAGCGCGCTGACAGTCCGAAACGCCCTTCTGGCCGATTCGGACCCACGCTCCTAGGGGGCGAGGCGCGTCGGCTCACCCGGCTTCGGCCAACCGCTCCCACGCTGCGGCCAGGACGGCCTCGTCGCCGTCGACCTCCACCACCTTGCGCCTCGACGAGGCGCCACCGGCGACCTGCACCGCGCCACGTGGGACCCCGAGCGCGGCCGCAAGCGCCTCGACGACCGCACGGTTGGCGCGGCCGTCGGTGGCCGGCTCGCGCACCCGCACCACCAACACCCCGTCGTGGCTGCCCCCGACCGCGGTGCGTGACGCCCGTGGTCGGACGAGGATCGGACGCTTCACCCGACCACCCTGCCACGCCGGCCCCGTGGCCCCGGTCCGGCCGGACGTCCACGCCCGGCCGGCAACGAATCCGTGCCCCGCCGGCGCCGGGACCGGCCCACCGCCTCCTTCAGGTCGCGGACGCGCCCCGTCGGTTGTCGCCGGCGTCGCGTCGTGGTGCCTCGCCGAAGTAGATCTGGGCGAGCCGGAGCACCTGGTCCTCGTCCATGTGGTTCGATGTCGAACCGCACGTCCGCCACCAGCTTCGCCGCGACGTCGGGGCGATGCTTCTCGACGTACGCCACCCAGCGGTGGGAGGCATTCGCCTTACCGTTGCCATGACCGAACACGAGGATCGCTCCTGCGGGGGCGAGTTCCTCGGCGATCTCCTCCCAGTACGCCGGGCTGTCGTCCTCGTAGGTCCCCGAAGGGTTCCCGGCATGATGGTGGACCTTGTGGAACCGCCCGTGCGGATCGGGGGCGACGATGCGGTCGGGCCGGTCCCCCGGTTCCGCGTCGGTGGGGTAGATGAACGTGTCGCGAAACGCGATGACCGCCACCACGTTCTTTCCCCGGATGAGCTCTGCATCCTGGTCAGCCATCAGATCACGGCTCCCTTCTCGTCGGACTTCCCCGACATCCCTTCCGGTCACGCCTCACCACGAGGAGCGGGGCCCCTCGGCTCCGCGTCGGGCTCGACCACACGGACGACAGGGCCCGGCGCCTCCTCCGACGGCACACCTCGATCCTGAGCCAGGTGCGGCGGGCGCCGTAGAGGCGAAGGTCCCGAGACCGCCATCCGTCGGGCCATGGCACAATGGGCGCCCGTGCGTCCCAACCCGCTCCACGCCTCCGAGGATCCCGAAGTGGTCCGCCGGCTGATCCGCGAGAACCCGTGGGGGACGTTGGTCAGCCACCACGACGGTGACCTGATCGCGTCGCACTACCCGATCCTGCTCGACGACGAGGCCGACGGATTGGAGATCCTGACGCACGTCGGACGGCCCGACGACACGATCCATGGATTCGGGGACCGGGAGATCCTGCTGATCATCCAGGGCCGCAACGGCTACGTCTCGCCCAGCTGGTACGCGCCGGGAGCGATCCGGGCGCCGACCTGGAACTTCAGCGCAGCGCACTGCTACGGCGTGCCGCAGATCCTCGAGCCGGAGGAGAACCTCGCGGTACTGTCCAGGCTGGTCGCCCACTTCGAGCAACACGTCGAGCACCCGATGCTGCTCGACCTGGACTGGGGCCGTCCGGTCGCACAGGGCACCGTGGGCATCCGGCTGCCGATCGCCCGATTCGTCTGCAAGATCAAGATGAGCCAGGACAAGGATCCGGTCACGCAACGTCAGGTGATCGAGGCCCTCCGGTCGCCCGGGCCCTACCGGAATCCGGGACTCGCCGACGACATGACGCGGGCGCTGTCCGCCGACTGACCGGTGCACGTCGTCGCACCGACCGGGGTGCCGGCCGGGATGGCGGATGCCCACAGCGACGAATGTGTGTCCCGGAGCGACGCGGTCGCAGGACCACCCGCACGACACTTGGTCCGCGTACCAAACGGGAGCAGACTGTCCCCATGGGCACACCATGGCGCCGGATCGTCGGGGCCGGGCTCATCGCGGTGACGGCTGCGTCGTGCGGGAACGGTCGATCCGCCAGCACGACCACCGGTCCGGCCCGAACGGCTCCCCCGACCAGGACCTCGACGACGACGGTGACGACGACCACGACCGCCCTGCCGCCGGCGACCACCACGACCGCCGTCCCGTCGACCGTGTGCGGTACCGCCCAGATCGCGTTGTCCGCCTCCCCGGCCTCGGGCGCCGGCGGCCACCTCGCCCTGGTGATGGTGTTCTCGAACCACACGGCGACCGCCTGCACGATGGACGGCTACCCGGCGGCGTGGTTCGTCGGCGCCGACGGGAGCCAGATCGGCCCCACGTCGGTGCCCGAGAACGGGACGCCGGCGCCGACGACGGTCCTCGTCCAACCGGGAGGCCGAGCCAGCTCGACCCTGTGGTACGACAATCCGGGCGTCGTGTACCCACCGTGCCCGATGACGACGGCCACCGGTCTCCGGGTGGTCCCGCCCGGACAGTCGGAGGCGCT
>JBEKRV010000101.1:0-3386 GCA_049517675.1 Acidimicrobiales bacterium | reverse complement strand
AGGCGGTCCTTGATCATGTCGACGCACATCTCGAAGTTGGCGCCGGTCCGGTCCATCTTGTTCACGAAGCAGATCCGGGGGACCTCGTACTTGTTGGCCTGGCGCCACACCGTCTCGGTCTGGGGCTCCACGCCGGCCACGGCGTCGAACACGGCAACCGCACCGTCGAGCACCCGCAGCGAGCGCTCGACCTCGACGGTGAAGTCGACGTGGCCCGGGGTGTCGATGATGTTGATCAGCGTGTCGTGCCACATGCAGGTGGTGGCGGCCGAGGTGATGGTGATGCCGCGCTCCTGCTCCTGGACCATCCAGTCCATGGTGGCCGCACCTTCGTGGACCTCACCGATCTTGTAGTTCTTGCCGGTGTAGTACAGGATCCGCTCGGTCGTGGTCGTCTTGCCCGCGTCGATGTGGGCCATGATCCCGATGTTCCGGGTCTTGGCCAGGGGGTGGGTGCGGGGGGTGATGTCAGACATGGATGATCAACTCTCGGATCGTGCTCGGGTCGTCGTCGGTGCGGTCGGGAGGGAGCCGACTACCAGCGGTAGTGGGCGAACGCCTTGTTGGACTCGGCCATCTTGTGGAGGTCCTCGCGGCGCTTGGCCGCGGCTCCGACGCCGTTGGCCGCGTCGCGGATCTCGTTCGAGAGGCGCTCGGCCATCGTCTTCTCGCGACGCTGCTGCGAGTAGCCGACCAGCCACCGGATGGACAGGGTCGTGGCCCGCCGCGGACGGACCTCGACGGGGACCTGGTAGGTGGCGCCACCGACCCGACGGCTGCGGACCTCGAGCTCGGGGCGGGTGTTCTCCACGGCCTTCTTGAGGACACCCGGTTGACCACCTGGGTGACCAGCACCGAGTGGTAGACGGGGTCGGGCATGAGCTCACGGCGGACTGCAGGACCTTTGCGGGGCACGTCAGGACTCCTTCTTGGCGCCGTAGCGGCTACGGGCCTGGTTCCGCTCCCGGACGCCGGATGCGTCCAGTGTGCCGCGGATCACCTTGTACCGGACACCGGGGAGGTCCTTCACACGGCCCCCGCGGACCAGGACGATCGAGTGCTCCTGGAGATTGTGGCCCTCGCCGGGGATGTAGGCGGTGACCTCGAGGCCGCTGGTCAGCCGCACACGGGCGACCTTCCGCAGAGCCGAGTTCGGCTTCTTCGGGGTGTGGGTGTAGACGCGGGTGCACACGCCACGGCGCTGGGGGGCGCCGCGGAGGGCCGGTGTCTTCGACTTTGTCGGCTTGGTGGCCCGGCCTTTGCGGACGAGCTGGGAAATCGTGGGCACGCGTGACCTCTAGGTTGTGGACTGCAGGGATACTTCAGGACTGATACGGACTGCTCCGGTGATCTGCGTGGTGTGCCGCCCCGGATACCGGGCCGGCCACCTGCACGCCACCTCCTGCCATTACCGACAGGCGGGCTGCACCGTGCGGCATGCAGCCGCAAGGGTTCCATGCTACGGCATCCCCATCCCCCGGGCAAGTGCGCCCCTGCGGCCGGAACGGCCCCCCGGGGCCCGGCCGACGCCGTGCGGTCAGGCGTGGAACGGTGTGTGCGCGGACCGGAACGGCCCGCGCACACCCGGGACGCTCACGCGCCGGCTTCGAGCGGTCCCTCGTTCACGGCGGGGGCGTCGGCACCCCCGAAGTCGGGCGAGCCTCCGGCCAGGTCCTCGGCGGACGGGACGGCGCCGAGCCAGCTGGCGTCGATGTCCGAGCTGAAGGTGCCGAGCGTCCCGTCGCCGCCGGTGTCCCGCAGCCAGGCGGCCAGGTCCTCGGTGTCGGTGTCCATGCCGCCCAGGGCCCAGGCCGGCATGGCCTCGGCGCCCGGCATCTCCAGCTTGATGTCCCGGTACCGCTCCATGCCGGAGCCGGCCGGGATCAGCTTGCCGATGATGATGTTCTCCTTGAGGCCGAACAGCTGGTCGGACTTGCCCTCGATGGCGGCCTCGGTGAGCACGCGGGTCGTCTCCTGGAATGAGGCGGCGGACAGCCACGACTCGGTGGCCAGCGAGGCCTTGGTGATCCCCATCAGCTCGGGACGGCCCTCGGCGGGACGCTTCCCGTCGGTGACCAGGCCCCGGTTGACCTCGGCGTAGATCCGGCTGTCGACGCGCTCGCCGGGGAGGAACGACGCATCCCCCGGCTCGGCGACGAGCACCCGGCGCAGCATCTGGCGCACGATCAGCTCGATGTGCTTGTCGTGGATCGACACGCCCTGGTCGCGGTAGACCTTCTGGACCTCTTCGACCAGGTACTGCTGGGTCTCGCGGATCCCCTTGACCTCGAGGAGCTCCTTCGGGTCCTTCGGTCCCTCGACCAGGGCGTCGCCGGCGGCGACCTCCTGGCCGTCCACGACCTCGAGGTGGGCCCGCTGGGCCACCAGCACGGTGTGCTCCTCGCCGTCGTCGGCCACCACGGTGATGTGGCGACCGGACTCGTCCTCCTCGACCCGGGCCACGCCCGAGTGTCGGGCCAGGACCGCGGCGCCCTTCGGGGTGCGGGCCTCGAAGAGCTCGACGACCCGGGGGAGGCCGTGGGTGATGTCCTCACCGACGATGCCTCCGGTGTGGAAGGTGCGCATGGTCAGCTGGGTGCCGGGCTCCCCGATCGACTGGGCGGCGATGACGCCGACCGCCTCGCCGAGCTCGATCATCTCGCCGGTGGCCAGGGACAGGCCGTAGCAAGCGGCACAGATCCCCTGCTCCGCCTCACACGTGAGCACCGAGCGGGTGCGGATGCGGTCGACGGACGGGTCGTCCCGCAGCCGGGCGACCAGCTCGTCGGTGAGGACGGTGCCGGCGTCGATCTTGGTCTTGTCCGACAGCACCACGGGCTCCGAGGTGATACGGCCGGTGACCCGGGTCTCGAGGTACGACCTCGTGCCCGCGCCGTCCGGGACGATCCCCTCGATCCAGATGCCCCGCACCGAGCCGCAGTCGTCCTCGCGGACGATCAGCTCCTGGGCCACGTCGACCAGGCGGCGGGTCAAGTAGCCCGAGTCGGCGGTCCGGAGCGCGGTGTCGGCCAGTCCCTTGCGGGCGCCGTGGGTCGAGATGAAGTACTCGAGCACGGAGAGGCCCTCGCGGAACGAGGACTTGATCGGCCGGGGGATCATCTCTCCTCGGGGGTTCGACACCAGTCCCTTCATGCCGGCGATCTGGCGGATCTGCTGGCTGTTACCGCGGGCGCCGGAGTCGACCATCATGTCGATCGGGTTGAACTTGATCTCGGACATGGTCTTCTCCATGGCCTTGCCGACTTCGGAGTTGGCCGAGGTCCAGATCTCGATCTCCTTCTGGCGACGCTCGTCGTCGGTGATGATGCCCCGCTTGAACTGGGCCTCCGCCTTCTCCGCTTCCTTCTCGTAGCGGTCGAGGATGG
>JBEKRV010000100.1:0-2633 GCA_049517675.1 Acidimicrobiales bacterium | reverse complement strand
AGGGGTCCGACGAGAACGGGTAGAGGTTCGACACCACCAGGTCGATGGCGTCGATGCCGTTGGCCTCCAGGTCGGCCAGGTGCTCGGGCTTGGCCCGGTCGGCGAGGATCCCACCGTGAATCTTGGGGTGGAGGGTCTTGACCCGCCCGCCCAGCATCTCGGGCGACCCGGTCACCTCGGCCACCTCGACATGGGCGATCCCGGCCTCACTCAGCTTGGCGGCGGTGTTGCCGCTGGCCACCAGCTCCCACCCCAGGTCCGAGAGGCCCTGGGCCAGCTCGACCAGGCCCTCCTTGTCGTACACCGACAGTAAGGCCCTCACGTCGTCATCTCCTCCACTGCTCCCTCCGTCTTGTCACGGCCTCTGATGTCACGGTTCGGCTGAATCTCGTGCCCCGCCTCCAGCTCGGCCAGCGCCCAGGCGATGGTGGCGGGGTACAGGCTGCGCTCGGCCACCTTGATCCGCTCGTGCAGGGTCTCCTCGGTGTCGCCGGGCAGCACCGGGACGACCTCTTGGGCCAGCACCGGTCCGGCGTCCATCTCCAGGGTGGCCAGGTGCACGGTGCACCCGGTCTCGGCCACGCCGGCGGCCAGGGCGTCGCGCACGCCGTGCCAGCCCGGGAAGGCGGGCAGAAGGGCCGGGTGGGTGTTCAAGATCCGGTCCGGGAAGGCACGGTGGACGGCCTCGGTCATGACGGTGCCGAAGCCGGCCATGGCGACGAGGTCGACCTGGTGCGCCACCAGGGTGGCCGCCACGGTGGCCGTGAAGCCGTCCCGGTCGAACGCCGGGCCGAAGCCACCGTAGATCTTGCGGTCGACCAGCTCCGCGGCGACACCGTGCTCTTCCGCCAGGGCGAGGGCGGCGCAGGGGCGGTCCGAAAGGACGACACACACCGGAAGGCCTGCACCGAACATCGCCCGGAGGATCGTCCCGGAACCCGAGACCAGGACCGCGAGGCGCATGGCCTCAATCTAGTGCCGAGCCCGACCGGGCCTAGGAGGCGGGTGAACCCTTGCGGCGCCTGCGATGGACGAGCCACCATGCAGCGAAGATCACCCCTCCGGCCACCGGCACGTCGAGGGCCTGAGGGACTTCCGGCAGGGCGGTCGCCGGCTCGATGTGGTAGCACGCGAACCAATAGCTGATCGTCGGGACCTTGAAGTCGTTGCCCAGGGGCGCGATGTAGTGCTGGTCCGGCTCCAGTCTCGGCGGGAGCAGCCAGGGGTGCCGGTACGTATCGAACCGAAACCAGCTCCCGACCAGAACGGCGTCGACGACCACCGTGGAAGGGCCCGCGATCGCCACGTCAAGCTCCTGCCCCGTGCCGGGCTGGACCCGACCCTCGTTGGTCTTCACGGTCCCCGTGACGTTCGCGTCGCCGGCACTGCTGCCCGAGCTCGACCCGACTCGGGTGTCGCCACGCAGGCCGATAGCCCGGCAGGATGCGGGATCTCTCCCGACGCCGGCGGTCCCCCGCCGGTCGGAGGTGCCGTTCGGCGAGGCCCAGGCGACCGAGGCGGAACCGCCGAGGAGCACGATGGCCACGAGCAGGATGCTCGTGGCGCGAACGGCCCAGCCGAACCTCGGTGATCTGATCTGCATCGGTTGGGCTCCGCTCTCGACGGAGCCGCCACCTTCGAGCTCCTCAACCCCGTCGACCTGTTTCCGCCATGATGGGCGAGCGCCCAGAAATCGGTCAAACGCCCCCGGCCGATTCGCCCCGACGTCACGGACAATTCACCTCTCGTCCATGCTCCGTTCGAAGAGCGATCGGCGTTTCGTCAAGGCCCTGTGGTAACGACGCGAAACGACTCGACGCCGACCAGAGCACAGGAGCCCGAGCACTGCCGCGATCGACCGTCGCGGTCACTCCGCCGCGGCGATTCACCGCTTCGGCGGTGAGTTAGGGTGCTTCTGCCATGGGCTTCCCGGCGGCACTCACCTCGAGAACAGTGGCTGAACGCGGCCTGACCGTCGTCTGTTGCGTGCTCTTCAGTCTGGCGGTGAGCTCCGCAGCGTCCGCGTCATCCGCCGCTCCCAGATCGGCAGCCCAATCGCTCCAGCGCTCGCTCAGTGACGCGACCGCGGCGGGATCCGCCCGGATCACCGTGCAGTTCTTCACGGGTTCGACGACCGGCAGGGTCGTACAGGACTCGTCGCTGCACGCGGGAGAACAGACCGTCGCCATCGGCAAGGAGCTGGTGTCGACCGTCCTCGTCGGGGGCGCGGCCTACATCTCGGGCAACAGCCAGGGACTGACAACCTATTTCGGCTTGCCCGGTGCGGTGGTTCCGACCCTCGTTGGCAAATGGGTCTCCGTGCAGCCCACCGACGCGGCGTTCCAAGCTGTCTCTGCCAACGTGTCCCTGGCATCCGCGCTGGCCAATGTCACCCCTTCGGGGACCCTGGTCGTCGGGAAGCGATCGAAGGTGGACCACCAGTGGGTGAACAGCATGTCGGGCGAGGCTCCGGGCGGCGGGCAGCGATTGACCTTGTTCGTCGCCGCCAACGCACGCGCACTCCCCGTCGAGGCCGTCGAGTCCAGTGGATCGGGCAAGTCGGCGAAAGGCGAGATCGTGACATTCTCGCGGTGGGGCGAGCGGGTGCACGTGCCGACGCCATCGGGTGCCCT
>JBEKRV010000099.1:0-2992 GCA_049517675.1 Acidimicrobiales bacterium | reverse complement strand
CCAACGTCAACACCCTCAATCGCAAGGGCAAGACCAGGCGGAACCGGAAGGGCGGCGGCCTGGGCCACCGCCCCGACACCAAGCGGGCCATCGTCACCCTCGCCCCGGGTGACTCGATCGACCTGTTCGAGAACTGAGAGACCGGGACAGACCATGGCATTGCGCTCACGTAAACCAACCAGCGCCGGGCGGCGGTTCCAGACCGTCTCGGACTTCGCGGAGATCACCACCGATCGCCCCGAGAAGTCGCTGCTGGCCCCCAAGCCGTCCACCGGCGGCCGGAACAACCACGGTCGCAAGACGGCCCGTCACCGCGGTGGCGGCCACAAGCAGCAGTACCGGATGGTCGACTTCAAGCGCGACAAGGACGGGATCCCGGCGAAGGTCGCCTCGATCGAGTACGACCCCAACCGGAACGCCCGCATCGCCCTGCTGCACTACCTCGACGGCGAGAAGCGGTACATCCTCGCTCCCGCCCAGGTGCAGGTGGGCGACCGCCTGCAGTCGGGTCACGGCGCCGAGATCCGGCCCGGCAACGCCCTCCCCCTCCGGTACATCCCGGTCGGCTCGGTCGTCCACAACGTCGAGCTCCGGGTGGGTCAGGGTGGCAAGATGGCCCGTGGCGCCGGCATGAGCGTGCAGCTCGTCGCCAAGGAGGGCGCCTTCGCCACGCTGCGGCTCCCCTCCACCGAGATGCGTCGGGTGTCCATCGACTGCCGGGCCACCCTCGGCGTCGTCGGCAATTCCGAGGCCGAGCTGATCAAGATCGGGAAGGCCGGCCGCAACCGCTGGAAGGGCGTCCGCCCCCAGACCCGCGGGGTGGCCATGAACCCGGTCGACCACCCGCTCGGCGGTGGCGAGGGCAAGACCTCGGGCGGTCGCCACCCGGTGTCCCCATGGGGCCAGCCGGAGGGCCGCACCCGTGCCCGCAACAAGGACTCCGACAAGATGATCGTCCGTCGCCGCCGCAAGCGCGGCGCGCGCCGGTAGGGAAGACAGAGGGAACGACACACATGCCCCGCAGCCTCAAGAAGGGTCCGTTCGTCGACGACCACCTGCTGAAGAAAGTGGACGTCCTCAACGCGGCCGGCGACAAGAAGGTCATCAAGACGTGGTCCCGGCGCTCCACCATCATCCCGGACATGGTCGGCCACACCATCGCCGTCCACGACGGCCGCAAGCACATCCCGGTCTACGTGACCGAGTCGATGGTCGGCCACAAGCTGGGGGAGTTCGCCCCGACCCGCACCTTCAAATTCCATGCCGGCCAAGAGCGGGCGGGGAGGCGCTGACGTGCCCGGCGTGAAGACCAACGAGCGTGAGGGTACCCGTGCGGTGCTGCGCCACAGCAGGATGTCGGCCTACAAGGTCCGCCAGGTCCTCAACCTGATCCGCGACCAGGACGTCGCACTGGCCGCCGAGATCCTGGCCAACGGCGACCGCGAGGCCGCCACCGTGGTCGGCAAGGTCCTGGCCTCGGCCGTGGCCAACGCCGTCCACAACGACGGTCTCGACGCCGACGAGCTGTACGTGTCGGCCTGCTACGCCGACGAGGGCAGCACGCTCAAGCGCTGGCGCCCCCGGGCCCGAGGCCGTGCCACCCGCATCCGGAAGCGCACGTCGCACATCACCATCATCGTGAGCCGCATGCCCGACGAGCGCATCGCCCGCCGCCGCGCCAAGCAGTCGACGGCCGGGGCCCAGCGTTCCCGCCGGGTCGCCGGATCGCGCCGGGCCCGCAGGGGCGACGCGACACCGACGTCGTCGCCGGCCACGGCGGCCGGGGACACCTCGGCGACCACCGACACCGGGGTGACCGATGCGGAGGTCACCGAGACGGACGACACGGCCGAGGAGGAGGTCCCCGCTACGGGGACGACCCCCGAGGCGACCACCGAGGACGGGGCCACCGGGACCGACGAGGTCACGGACGAGGCCGCCGACGGCGACTCCGCCGACGGCACGGACGGCGACACCGCCGAAGAGAAGGGCTGAGGTAGATGGGCCAGAAGGTAAACCCCTACGGGTTCCGACTCGGCGTCACGACCGACTGGAAGTCGCGCTGGTTCGAGGAGCGGAACTACCAGAACTGCGTGATCGAGGACTGGGAGATCCGTGACTATCTGATGTCGCAGCTCGAGTCCGCCGCGGTCAGCCGGATCGAGATCGAGCGCACCCGTGACCGCCTCCGGGTGGACATCCACACGGCCCGCCCCGGCATCGTGATCGGCCGCCGCGGCGCCGAGGCCGACCGCCTCAAGAAGAAGATCGAGGAGATCACCGGTCTCAACAACCGGATCCAGCTCAACATCCAGGAGATCAAGCAGCCCGAGCTCGACGCCGCGCTGATCGCCCAGGGCATCTGCGACCAGCTGGCCCGCCGGGTGGCCTTCCGCCGTGCCATGAAGCGCTCCATCCAGACCGTGCAGAAGGCCGGCGCCCTCGGTGTCCGCGTCCAGTGCTCCGGTCGGCTGGGCGGCTCCGAGATGTCGCGCAAGGAGTCCTACCGCGAGGGACGGGTGCCCCTGCACACGCTCCGGGCCGACATCGACTACGGCTTCCGTGAGGCCAAGACCACCTACGGCCGGATCGGCGTGAAGGTCTGGATCTACAAGGGCGACATCCTCCCGTACAAGATCTCCTCCGAGGAGAAGATCACCCGTGAGGCCGCGATGGCCGTGGGCGAGACCTCCGGACAGGGCGGCGAGGCCGCTCCCCGTCGTCTGATCACCGCCGGCGGCGGTCGTCGCCTGGCGGGACAGGGCGCCCCCGGCAGCGTCGTGACCCTCGATCCCGATGCCACCGAGACCGACGTCCCCGAGGGACTCGCCGATCACACCCCGGCCGACATCGCCGCCCCGCCGGCGGTGCCGGACGAGCTCGAGCGCATCCTCACCGAGGACGAGGAGATCGAGCGCAAGACCCGCGAGCACCACGAGACCCCGCACTTCCGCAAGGAGGTCGACTGACATGCTGATGCCCCGCAAGGTCA
>JBEKRV010000098.1:0-3338 GCA_049517675.1 Acidimicrobiales bacterium | reverse complement strand
CTACGAGGACGTCCCGCCGACCTACCCGGAGATACGGGAGCAGCGGGTGCGGTGGGGCCGGGCCGTCCACCACAACCAGGCCAGGCACGGCCCCTACCGTGCCGGCGTGGCCACCCCGAAGGTGTGGTTCAACCAGACCCAGCAGTTCGTCAAGTGCGCGTTCGCTCCGGCCCGGCTTCTCCTGCCGCTCTACCTCCTGCTCACCGCGGTCTTCGAGGGCACGGAGCGCAACGTGATCCTCATCTTCATGGGTGGCTACGTGCTGGCCGAGATCGTCTTCATGGCACTCCAGGCGGTGCTCACCGTGGGATTCCGCCAGCTCCGGCACCTCGGCTGGGTGGTGCTGTGGCCCATCTGGCACGAGTGCCTCCTGGTCTTCGCCACCGAGGCGTGGTTGAGCATTCCGGGCCGGCCGCTCGGGCTGCACGGGACACGGCCGTTGCGCATCACCCACGCCGTCATCCACTGAGTGCGCGCTCGTCCGCTCCGTACGGGGACACGGTGACGGGCGACCGGGTGGCGGGCGACGGGCCGCACCTGACCGGGCCGCATCCGACCGGGCCGCACCCGACCGGGCCGCACCCGACCGGGCCGCACCCGACCGGGCCGCACCCGACCGGGCCGCTCCCGACCGGGCCGCTCCCGACCGTTCCCCGTGCCGGACGGCATCCCACGGTAGGGTGAACGAACGACGTCACGAGGGTTGTCATGCGGCTGATCTACTTCGACATCGACACCCTGCGGGCCGACCATCTGGGCTGCTACGGCTATGGGCGGGCGACCAGTCCGGCCATCGATGCCGTCGCCCGGCGCGGTATCCGGTTCGAGAACGTCCACGCCTCGGACACCCCGTGCCTCCCATCTCGTTCGGCGCTGTGCAGCGGGCAGTTCGGGATCCGCAACGGGGTCGTCAACCACGGTGGCGCCGGCACCGACCCCTTCCCCGAGGGGCGGCGCCGCGGCTTCCGCACGGCGGCCGCCACCCACGGGTGGATGGCGCCGCTGCGCGATCAGGGGGTGTGGACGGCGTCGATCAGCACGTTCGCCGAACGGCACTCGGCATACCACTTCGAAGCCGGCTTCAACGAGTGCATCAACATCGGCACCCGGGGCACCGAGACCGCCGACCAGGTGGCAGCCGTCGCCGAGGAGTGGCTGGCCCGCAATGCGTGGCGCGAGGACTGGTTCCTCCACGTGCACCTGTGGGACCCGCACACTCCGTACCGGACGCCTGCCTCGTTCGGCGATCCGTTCGCCGGGGACCCGGTCCCCACGTGGCTGACCGAGGAGGTGCGGGCGGCGCACTGGCTGCTGCCCGGCCCGCATTCGGCCCAGGAGGTCGCCGGGTTCGGCCCCAGAGACGTGTGGGACCGGTGGCCCCGTCAGCCGGTGCAGGTCGCCGGTATGGACGACGTCCGCCGGGTCTACGACGGCTACGACACCGGTGTCCGCTTCGCCGACCACCACGTCGGCAGGCTCCTCGAGATGGTGGACGGTCTCGGTCTCACCGACGAGACGGCGGTGATGGTCTCCGCCGACCACGGCGAGAACCTCGGTGAACTCGGGATCTACTGCGACCACCAGACGGCCGACCAGTTCACCACCCGGGTGCCGCTGATCCTGGCTTGGCCCGGGATGGGTGCCTCCCGGGACGGGACCACGCCCCGCGTGGAGACCGGCCTCCATTATCAGATCGACGTCATGGCGACCGTGCTCGAGTTGGCGGGCGGGGTCGTCCCCGACGGATGGGACGGTGCCTCGTTCGCCGCCGACCTTATGGCCGGACGTCCGAGCGGCCGTGACCATCTGGTGCTCTCCCACGCCGCGTGGACGGCCCAACGTGCCGTCCGGTTCGGGAGGTGGATCTGCATCCGCACCTACTACGACGCGTTCCACGGGTTCCCCGAGGTGCTGCTCTTCGATCTGGAGGCCGATCCCTACGAGCAGCACGACGTCGCCGGCGACCATCCCGACGTGGTGCGCGCCGCGTTGGCCGACCTGTCGGAGTGGGGGAGCGACGCGCTCAGCCGGTCGACGCGGGGGGTCGATCCGCTGTGGACCGTACTGACCGGGGGCGGACCCTGGCACGGACGGGTCGACGTCGCCCGGTACCTCGATCGGCTGCGGGAGACAGGGCGCGGCGCATGGGCCAAGCACTTCGAGGCGGCCGGCTGGCCGCGGGCCCGGGGAACGGGGCCGGCCTTCCTCGACCCCTGACCGGTGTCGGGCCCGGGCCCCGGTGTGCGCACGTGCCGCACGCACCGCAGGTTCCGACCGCTCCGCACGCACCGTGCCGTCGGAGCATGCACCGTGACGGTCGGAGCAGATCGGCACGGACCCCCGCCTCAGGTAGCCTCGTCGCTCGTGGACTTCGACCTCTCGCCCGAACTCGCTTCCCTCCAGGAGACGGTGCGTCGCCTGGCCGGGGACAAGATCAAGCCGCGGGCCCGGGAGATCGACACGACCGGGGAGTACCCGCAGGACATCTTCGACGCCTTCCGCGACGCCGACCTGCTCGGGTTGTGCCTCCCGACCGAGCTGGGCGGGTCCGGAGCGGGCATCCTCGGGCTGACCATCGCCATCGAGGAGGTGGCCAAGTACTCCAACACGGCCGCGCTCATGCTGCTGCTCACCCGGCTGCCGTCGGGGCCGATCCTGATCGCCGGGAACGACGATCAGAGGCGGCGCTACCTGCCGGGGATCGCCAGCGGCGAGCTGCGTTCGGGGTTCGGACTGTCCGAGCCCCAGGCCGGTAGCGATGTCGCTGGGATGCGGACCCGTGCCGTGCCGGACACCCGCCCCGGGCACGAGGGTGACTGGGTGCTGACCGGCACCAAGTGCTGGATGTCGGGCGTGGTCCAGGCCGACTGGTACACGGTCTTCGCCAAGACCGGCGACCCGGCGTCGAGGGCGCACGACTCGATCACCGCCTTCATCGTCGAGCGGAATTGGGACGGCGTGTCGGTCGGGAGGACCGATCACAAGATGGGCGTGCGAGGCGTCGACACCGGCGAGCTCCTGCTCGACGGCGTGCACGTGCCCAAGGAGAATGTGATCGGCGAGGTGGGAGGCTTCCGCCTGGCCATGCTCGGGTTGAACGCCATGCGTCCGATCGTGGCCGCCCGGGGGATCGGACTGGCCGAGGGCGCGCTCATGTACGCCACCGAGTATGTGCAGAACCGCGAGGCGTTCGGCCACACCATCGCCGATTTCCAGGGCATCCAGTGGGAGATCGCCAAGGTCGCCGTCGACATCGAGGCGGCCCGTCTGCTCACCTACCGGTCGGCGTGGCTGGCCGACCAGGGCAAGTTCACCAAGGAGTACGTGCCCTACCTGTC
>JBEKRV010000097.1:0-3969 GCA_049517675.1 Acidimicrobiales bacterium | reverse complement strand
TCGGCGTCCATGAGACCTCCAAGGTCGAAGTGGTTTTGAGCAACGCCGATCTTGGACATCTTTTTCGCGTCAGTGGTGGACCTCTGCCGAGCAGCTACCCCTTGGAATCACTCGTCTAGAGGCGGCCCGTGAACCGTCCCCCTGGGGACGCGCCGGAGGGACGCTCAGCCCCTGCCGGTGGGCAGGACCACCAGGGCCTGCAGCCGGACCAGTGCTCCCTGGAGCTCGGCGTCGCGGTCGCGCCGGGCCTGGTCGGCCTGGGCCAGCTGCACGCCGGTGGGCGCCCCGGCCCCGTGCCGGAGCAGGCGATCGGCCTCGATGGCGAAGGCCAGCCCCCGGAGTGCACCGGCCGCGGTGGTAGCCGCCCCGCCTGCCGCCGGGTCGGGAGCGGAGGTGCCCACGGCCTCGAGCGCCGTCGACGCCCGCTCGACCTGGACGGCGACTGCGCCCCGCAGTTCGGCGTCGTCGGCCACCGCCGAGGGCGACAGGAGCGCCTCCCTGGCCAGCTTGGCATCGCTCAGCGCCGGCAGTGCCCGCCGACGCCAGCTGGCGACGGCCGACTTCCTCCTGCGGGACACCATGAGCAGGATCACCACGACGATGGCGATGACGAGGACGACGACGAGGCCGATCAGGGCCCACGGCGTCGTGGTCGACGAGGTCGCGGTCGGCTTGGTCGTGATGGTCGCCGGCTTGGTCGTGGTGGTCGTCGAGGACGACGTGGTCGTGGTGGGCGGAACCGTCGTGGTGGTCACCGGGACCGTCGTGGTGGTCGGGGCGACGGTGGTCGTGGTGGCCGGGACCGTAGTGGGGGTCACCGGGACCGTCGTCGTGGTGGTGTCGACCAGCACCGCCCGGGGCGTCGCGACCGCTCCGGCGGACAGGGCCGCGGCGGACAGGGCCACGAGGACGCCGACGGCCACGGTGGTGGCGCCGAGGCACAGGCGTCCGGCTCGTCGGCCGCCCGTCACGGAGCGCACGTCACCGGTCGGTCCTGCCGTAGTCGTCCTCGAGCCGGACGATGTCGTCCTCGCCGAAGTAGTCGCCGTGCTGGACCTCGACGAAGACGACCAGCTGCTCGGAGGCGTTCTCGATCCGGTGGTCGGTCCCCACCGGGATGTCGACGGCGTCGCCCGGAGACACCTCCCGGCGCTCGCCGTCGAGCGTCACCACGGCGGTCCCGTGGACGATGAACCAGTGCTCGGAGCGCCGGGCGTGGCGTTGATAGCTGAGGCGCTTCCCCGGCAGCACCTCGATGCGCTTGACCTTGAAGGTCGCCTCGTCGTCCAGGACGGTGTAGCTCCCCCAGGGACGGTGATCCGTCTCGAGGCCGGCCCCGTCAGCCACGGGCCCGCTCACGACGCACGCTCGGCGGCGCGGACGGCGTTTCGCAGCAACATGGCCCGGGTCATGGGCCCGACCCCGCCGATCCGCGGGGTGATCCACCCGGCGACCTCGGCCACTCCTTCGTCGACATCGGACAACAGCTTCCTGCCTTCCCACGAGGTGCCGGCGCCGACCACGGCGGCGCCCGGCTTGATCATGTCCGCGGTGACCAGGCCGGCCCTACCGGCGGCGGCCACCACCACGTCCCCCTGGCGCACCAGTCCGGCCAGGTCGTCCACACCGGTGTGGACGACCGTGACCGCCGCGTTGCACCCGGGGCGCTTCATGGCCAGCAGCAGGGCGAGCGGCCGGCCGATGGTCAGGCCCCGCCCGATGATCACGACGTGCTTCCCCTCGACGGGGACGTCGTTGGCGTGGAGGAGCTCGACGATGCCGGCCGGCGTACACGGCAACGGACCGTTGGCTCCCATCACCAGGCGCCCGAGGTTGACCGGGTGGAGCCCGTCGACGTCCTTGTCGGGGTCGACCGCCAGGAGCGTCCGCTCCTCGTCGAGACCGGTGGGCAGCGGCAGCTGCACCAGGTAGGAGTGCACGGCCGGGTCGGCGTTGAACCGGGCGATCGTGGCGTCGAGCTCCTCCTGGGACACGTCGGCGGGCAGGTGCGCGTGAGCCGAGACGATGCCCACCTCCTTGCAGTCGGCGTGCTTCATGGCCACGTACCGTTCGCTCGGGCCGTCGTCGCCCACCAGGATCGTCCCGAGGCCCACGGTGACCCCGGCGCCCCGGAGCCGGGCCACCCGGTCGGTCACCTCGGCGCGCACCCGGGCGGCGAGGAGCTCGCCGTCCAGCAGGATCGCCGTCATCGTCGTGTCCTCATCCGTGGTCCATTCATGGTCCCATCGTCGATCCGTCGCCCGACCGGCGGTGCCGGCCCGGGCGGTCACCCGGAACCCGGTCCGCCGCCCGGTTCCGTCAGTGCCGGAAGTGGCGCTCGCCACCTGCCATGACCATAGCGATCCCGGCCTCGTCGGCTGCGGCAATCACCTCGGCGTCGCGGATCGAGCCACCCGGTTGGACCACGGCGGACAGACCGGCCTCGGCCAGCACAACGAGCCCGTCCGCGAAGGGGAAGAATGCGTCCGAGGCCGCCGCGCCGCCCCGGGCCCGCTCGCCGGCCTTGGCCACTGCGATCTCGGCGGCCACCACCCGCGACTGCTGGCCGGCACCCACCCCGACCGCCTGGGCGCCGGTGACGATGGCGATGGCGTTCGACGTGGTCCGGGCGCACACCTTCCAGGCGACGCGGAGGTCCCGCCACTGGGCCTCGGTGGGCTGGAGCCTCGTCACCACCTCCCAGTCGGACGGGTCGACCAGGAACCGGTCGGCGTCCTGGACGAGCACGCTGGCACCGAGGAACCGGTACTGGCGCACCAGCGGCTCGGGCACGGGTGCGGACAGCAGGCGCGTGGCCTTGCGCTTCGACGACAGCTGGGCCAGGGCCTCGTCGTCGTAGGCCGGGGCGATGATCACATCGGCCTGGGGCCCGGCGGCGATGGCCGCGGCCACCTGCACGGTGACCCGGCCGCCGATGGCCACGATCCCGCCGAACGCCGACTGGGGGTCGCACTCGAGGGCCCGCTCGTAGGCACGGACCAGATCGGGGTCGATCGCCGCCCCGCACGGGTTGGCGTGCTTGATGATGGCGACGGCCTGTTCCGTCGGGCCCGAGGCGAGCTCGTGGACCAGGCGCCACGCGGCGTCGGCATCGAACACGTTGAGGTAGGACAGCTCCTTGCCGCCGTACTGGACGACCTCGTCCCACCAGGACCGCTGTCCGACCACCCGGTAGCGCGCACCGTGCTGGTGGGGGTTCTCCCCGTAGCGGAGCGACCCGGCCCGCTCCAGGGTCAGGTGGATCGACTCGGGGAGCAGGGTGGCCACCTCGAGGTCCGTGAGCCCGGTCCCGTCGCCCGCGGCGAGGGCGGCGTGCTCCCTCTCGTCGAGCCACTCGACGATGGCCGCGTCGTAGCCGGCCGTGTGGGCGAAGGCCTGGCGCGCCAGGGCGCGGCGCGTCTCGAGCGAGATCGACCCGTTGGCGCGCAGCTCCTCCAGGACCGGTGCGTAGTCGGCCGGGTCCACCACCACGGCCACGTGATCGTGGTTCTTGGCCGCGGCCCGGACCATGGTGGGTCCGCCCACGTCGATCAGCTCGATCGACGGGTCCGACGAGAAGGGGTAGAGGTTGCAGACCACGAGGTCGATGAGACCGATGCCCAGCCTGTCGAGGGCGTCGAGGTGGTCGGGCTCGGACCGGTCGGCGAGGATCCCCCCGTGGATCACCGGGTGGAGGGTCTTGACCCGGCCGCCCAGCATCTCGGGGGCTCCGGTGAGGTCGGCCACCTCGATGTGGTCGATCCCGGCCCCGGTCAGCACCGCCGAGGTGCCACCGCTCGAGATCAGCTCCCATCCGAGCGCCGAGAGGCCACGGGCGAACTCCTCGATGCCGGTCTTGTCGTAGACGGACAGCAGTGCCTTCATTCGGTGGCCTCCTCAGGTGACGGCCCCCCACCGACGGACTGGGACGCCAGGTCGTCGATGAAGGTGCGGATGGTGGCCGGGTAG
>JBEKRV010000096.1:0-4672 GCA_049517675.1 Acidimicrobiales bacterium | reverse complement strand
GTCCATCAGCGCCTGAGCCTGACCTTCCACCCGACTCCGGGTGGAGCGCAGTACCGCACGAAGGCGGGGCTCCGGCCCCGCCTTCGTCGCGTCTGCGTGTCGGTCCGCCGACGGACCGATCGGTGTTGACCGACCGGACGGCAGCCCGCCCGACCCTCCACCGCTCCGGCGCCCCCACTCGGTAGCCTGACGAGGGCCATGCCGAGTCTCACCGACTCCATCGGGCGCGTCCTCGGCGACCGTTACCGACTCGTCGCCCCCGTGGGCACCGGTGCGTCCGCGCACGTGTACCTGGCCGACGACGTCTCCCTCCACCGACAGGTCGCCATCAAGGTCCTCCACCCGGCCCTCGCCGGCGACCAGGCCTTCCTGAAGCGGTTCCGGGCCGAGGCCAGGGCCGTGGCCGCCCTCAACCACCCGAACATCCTGCGGGTCTACGACTGGGGCGAGGAGGGGGGCGAGCCGTACCTGGTCCTCGAGTACCTGGCCGGCGGCAGCCTCCGCCAGATCTACGACACCACCACGCTGCTCACCCCCGGACAGGCCGTACGGATCGGCATCGAGGCCTGTGCCGGTCTCGACTACGCCCACCGCCGCGGCCTCGTCCACCGGGACGTCAAGCCGGCCAACATCCTCTTCGACGCCGACGGACGGCTCCGCATCGCCGACTTCGGTCTGGCCCGGGCCCTGGCCGAGGCGGCCTGGACCGAGCCCGACGGGGCCATCCTGGGCACGGCTCGCTACGCCGCTCCCGAACAGGTGGAGGGTTGGGTCCTCGACGGCAAGGCCGACGTCTACGGTCTGGCCCTGGTGCTCTACGAGGGCGTCACCGGCGAGGCCCCCTTCATCGGCGACACCACGGTGACCACCCTCATGGCCCGTGTCGGTGCCCTCCTCCCCGAGCACGAGGCGCTCGGGCCCCTGGGCGAGATCCTGACGTGGGCCGCCGCCCCCGACCCCGCCGAGCGCTACGACGCCGCCCGCTTCGGCGAGGAGCTGGCCCGGTTGGCCGCAAACCTCCCGACTCCACGACCGCTGCCCCTGGTGACCCCCGAACGCGAGGACGAGGACCCGTTCGGCCTGGCTGCCGCGGTCGGGCTGACCACGGCGACCGAACGCCCGCCACGACCGGACGTCCGGGCCACGGGCGGAGCACCGAGCGACATCACCGAGATCGGCGTGCCCGCGGTGGAGGCACGGGTCGATCGGGCGGATGCGCCGTCCGAGGTGCCCCCCGTCGCCACCGCTGCCCGCCGGCGCCGGTGGCCGTGGGTGGCCACCCTGTGCGTGCTGGTCGCCGCCCTGTCGGCCGCCGGCATCGCCTGGGCGGTCGGGACCCGGGTCTTCACGCCGTCGAGCCCGGTGCCGGACCTGGTCGGACGGACCCTTCCCGCGGCGACCGCTGCGGCGACGGCCGGGCACCTCCACGTGGCCGTGGGGAGCCGGGTCCACTCGATCACCGTGCCGGCCGGCCTGGTCATCGGCCAACGACCCCCGGCCCGATCCGGGGGCCAGCAGGCGACCGTCAAGCAGGGATCGACCATCGTGGTGTCCCTGTCCACCGGCCCGCCACCGGTGACCGTCCCCGATCTCACCTCGTTCACCAACTGCCACGACGCCGTCCAGGCCCTGGCCGGGGTCCACCTGGTCGGGGTGTGCCCACCGGGCGCCGCGCAGTACAGCTCGACGGTGCCGGCCGGGGCCGTCGTCGGCACGTCGCCCGCCTCGACCGCTCTCTACGGCTCGACGGTGACCATCATCACCTCCAAGGGCCACGCCCCGGTAGCGGTGCCCTCGGTCACCGGGGCGGCCTCCACCTACGCGACGGCCGCCGCCGCCCTCACCGCCGCAGGGTTCTCGCCGGTCGAGTCCAAGGTCTACTCCTCGACCGTCCCCTCGGGCCAGGTCGTGGCGACCACACCGGCCGGCGGCCTCCAGCCCTTCGGTTCCCCGGTGACCGTCCAGGTCTCCCTCGGCCCGAAGCCGGTCACCGTCCCCTCGCTGTTCGGGGACGCCCCGTCGACGGCGGTGGCCCAACTGACCGCCCTCGGGCTGGTCCCGGGCGGGCCGTACGGGCCGCCGGGCTCCACCACGGTCGTCTCCACCTCCCCTGCCGCCGGCAGCTCGGTCCCGGTCGGCTCGGCGGTGGAGGTGTACACCAATTGAGCCCGCGTCCCGGCGTGTGCGAGCTGTGCGAGGCGGCCAGGATCACCGAGTGGTACCACGAGGACGACACCTGCTGGGTGGCCGACTGCGAGGTCTGCGGGGTGCCGATGGTGGTGTGGAAGCAGCACGGCGACGAACCGCCGGAGGCCGACGTCGAGCACATGCTGTCCGCGCTGGCCACGGCGGCCGACCGGGTGCTGGGGGCGGGGGTCTGGTCGTACGACCGGGTCATGCGCCAGATCCCGGACCACTTCCACGCGCACGCCCGCGACCCCAACTGGTGGTCCCGGCGCTTCGGGCGGTCCTGATCCCCGGATGATCAAGTACCTCGGATCCAAACGGCGCCTCGTCCCGGCGCTGGCCGTCCTGGCCGGTGCCTCGGGGGCCCGGACCGGCCTCGACCTGTTCTGCGGCACCACACGGGTGTCCCAGGCCTTCAAGGCCCTCGGCCTCGAGGTGACCGCGGTGGACAGCGCCCGGTGCGCCCACGTCCTCGCCCGTTGCTACGTGGCGACCGACCCCGACGCGTCGCCGACCTTCCGTGCCGAGGTGGCCGATGCCGTCGACCGGCTCAACGCGGTTCCCGGGCACCCCGGGTACGTGACCCGGACGTTCTGCGACGAGGCCCGGTACTTCCGGCCCGCCAACGGCGCCCGGATCGACGCCGTGCGCGAGGTCATCGAGGCCGACTACGCCGGAACCCCGCTGTGGCCGGTGCTGCTGACCAGCCTCCTGGAGGCGGCCGACCGGGTGGACTCGACCACCGGGCTCCAGATGGCCTACCTCAAGCAGTGGGCACCGAGGGCCGACCGGCCGCTCGTCCTGCGGGTACCCGAGATGGTGCCCGGACCGGGCCGCGCGGTGCGGGGCGACGCCTGCGCGCTGGTCGGCACCGGGGCGCTGCCCGACGTCGACCTGGCCTATCTCGACCCGCCGTACAACCAGCACCGCTACGACTCCAACTACCACGTGTGGGAGACCCTGGTGGCCTGGGACGCACCTGAGCACTACGGGGTGGCCTGCAAGCGCACCGAGCTGCGGGACCCCACCACCCGCAGCGCGTTCAACGGCCGCCGGACCATGGCGCCGGCACTGGCCGACGTGATCGCCCGGGTGGCCGCAGAGGTGGTGGTCCTCTCCTACAACAACGAGTCGTGGCTGACCTTCGAGGAGCTGCGCGAGGTGTGTGCGGCCAGGGGCCACGTCGAGGTGCTGGCCTTCGACTCGGCCCGGTACGTGGGGGCCCGCATCGGCATCCACGACCCGACCGGACGGAAGGTGGGCACCGTGTCCCACCTGCGCAACACCGAGTACGTCGTGCTGTGCGGACCGAAGGCCCGCATCCGGGCCATGGCCGGCGCCGTCGAGTCGACCGGGTCGGGCGCCCGGGTGGACCGGCCGGTGCCGGTCCCGGTCGCCTGATGTGCGGCCGTCGACCGCTGCGCCGGGGCTTGACCGGGCCCCCGGACCGGCTTGACCGGGGTGCGGGCCCGATGGGAACGTAAAGGTCGGTACGTCCCCGCTGCCGCTCCGACCGGTCGGTCGCGTTCGGACGTCCCTGGTGCAGTGGCACCGATGCACCGCCACACGGACGGTCGACGGGTCACGGACAGTGATCGCCGCACGGATACCGACGCCGACCCGCCGACCGGCGGGAGGCCGACACGAGAGAAGCTGAGGACATGGGAGCACTGGACGGACGGATCGCCATCATCACGGGCGCAGGACGCGGCATCGGCCGTGAGCACGCCCTGCTCTTCGCGGCCGAGGGGGCGAAGGTCGTCGTGAACGACCTCGGCGGCGCCGTGGACGGCTCCGGCGACGACCGTTCCCCCGCCCAGCAGGTGGTCGACGAGATCACCGCGGCCGGGGGCCAGGCCGTGGCCAACGCCGACGACATCACCGACTGGGAGGGCGGCAAGCGGCTGGTCGACACCGCCGTCGAGACCTTCGGCGACCTGCACGTGCTGGTCAACAACGCCGGCATCCTGCGCGACCGGGTGCTCGTCAACATGACCGAGGACGAGTGGGACGCCGTCATCCACGTGCACCTGAAGGGTCACTTCGTCCCCACCCGCCACGCCGCCGCCTACTGGCGCGAGCAGACCAAGGCCGGTGCGGAGGTCAAGGCCTCGGTCATCAACACCTCGTCCACGTCGGGCCTCCTCGGCAACGTGGGACAGTCCAACTACGGTGCGGCCAAGGCCGGCATCGCCGCCTTCTCCGACATCCTGGCCGACGAGTTGGGACGCTACGGCGTGCGGGTCAACGCCATCGCCCCGGCGGCCCGCACCCGGATGACCGAGCAGACCCCGGGCCTGTCCGACATCGTGCAGGCGCCGACCGACGCCTCGGTCTTCGACTCCTGGGACCCGGCGAACATCTCCCCGCTGGTCGCCTACCTGGCCACCGAGGGCTGCCCGGCCACCAAGAAGGTCTACTTCGTGCAGGGCGGGCAGATCCGCCTCTTCCAGCCGTGGACCATGACCGACACCCTGGACAAGGG
>JBEKRV010000095.1:0-5617 GCA_049517675.1 Acidimicrobiales bacterium | reverse complement strand
TCGACGAGCTTGGCCTCGAAGTCAGGATCGTTCGAGATCTTGAAGCCCTCTGTCCTCCAGGGCTTGAGGTTGTGATCCCGCCAGATGCGCGCCACGGTGTCCTTGCCCACGCCCATCTTCTCCCCGAGGGTGCGGGTGCTCCAGTGCGTCGACCCGTCATCGGGGGACTCTTCGAGCGTGACCCGCACGACCTCGGCGACCGTTCCCGCGGGAAGCCACGAGCTGCGCCCTCGGCCCTTGGCGATCCGGCCAACTCCCTCGACGCCCTGAGTCACAAAACGGCGACGCCACGACCGCACCGAGTTCGATGCCACCTTCAGCTGGCGAGCGACCTCGTAGATGACATCAGCAGGGCCTTCGCCTGGACGACCGAGCGATGGGGCATCGACGAAGACCGCGCGATGCGCTCGAGCTCAGCTCGCTGTTCCTCGGAGACTTCAAGCGGTGGGGCTGCAAGCACTGATGACATGCTCGCATTCTATCTACTTCATGTATATCAGCGACGGACCACTAGGCCGTGTTCACCACGTGGAAAGCCTCGGCCAGTCGCCCCTCGGGGAGTCCGGCGGCCAGCGCGGTCCCGCCCATCCACCCGCGGAGCAGGTCGTCGAGGTGCGCACCGTCGCCCACCTGGCTCACGTGCGACCGCAGCGCGGCCAACTTCCGCTCGTAGGCGTCAGTGGCGTCCACGACACGGTTGGACCGCTCGGTGGCCATGATCCACAGCTCGGGCACGGTGTGAGCCTCGAGGCCCTCCTCCAGGAGTTCGGGGAATGCGAAGGGATTGCGGGCGTCGGGGTAGACGGCGCACGCCGCAGCCTCTCCGGTCGCCAGATGGTCGGGATGGCTGGCGTAGATGCGGGACCAGTTCCGCTCGGGCGACTGGGCGACGACCCGGTCGGGCCGGACCAGTCGGATCACCCGCGTGATCGCAGCCCGGAGCTCGAGACTCGGGGTGACCCGCCCGTCGGGAAACCCGAGGAAGGTCACGTCATCGACCCCTACGGCCCGGGCGGCCGTCAACTGTTCCTCGCGGCGGATGGCGGCCATCTCCGCCCGACTGATCGAGTGGTCCGATCCCCCGGCATCGCCGTCGGTGGCGA
This sequence comes from Acidimicrobiales bacterium, assembly GCA_049517675.1. Taxonomy (GTDB): domain Bacteria; phylum Actinomycetota; class Acidimicrobiia; order Acidimicrobiales; family RAAP-2; genus Bog-756. The sequence continues at coordinate 4,514 of JBEKRV010000095.1, read as the reverse complement.
TGCAGTAGGAGACCTCGATCCCGCGGCCGGTCCAGACCGCCACGGATCCGGCAGCACCGAAGTCCACGTCGTCGGGGTGGGCGGTGACCACCAGGATGCGCTCGACATCGTCGGTCCCGTCGTCGACGATCACGGGTTCAGGAGTTTCGGGCACGGTGGCTCCTCGTCGCCGTCGCCAGGTACAGGTCGCCGGTCACGGGCGTTGGAACTGTGGGGTCGGCGATTCAGGACTTCTCGGGAGTCCACGCCACCAGGTCGGCCAGACGGGGGTCGTTCGAGAACATCTCGACGATCGGCATCCGGATGCCGATCCGGGCCTGGATGCGTTCGATCTCGAGGACCTGGTTCCACTGGACGAGCGAGACCACCAATCCGGCCGAACCGGCGCGGGCGGTGCGCCCCGAACGGTGCAGGTAGGCCTTGTGGTCCTCCGGCGGATCGAAATGGACGACGATGTCCACGGCGTCGATGTGGAGCCCACGGGCGGCGACGTCGGTCGCCACCAGCACATGGAGTTTGCCCTCGGTGAAGTCCTTGAGGGTCCGTTCGCGGTTGACCTGGCGCAGGTCGCCGTGGATGGCCCCGGCCTTGACGCCCTCTTTGCCCAGCTGCTCGACCAGGCGGTCGGCACCGTGCTTGGTGCGGACGAAGACGAGTGCCTTGTCGGCGCTGCGGCAGATGGCGGCGCAGACCTTGACCCGGTCCATCTGGTGGACCTCGATGAACCGGTGTTCCATCTCCTCCACCGTGGTGGACGGCGACGCCACTTCGTGGAGAACTGGGTCGTTCATGTAGCGGCTGACCAGGCGATCGACGGCGCCGTCGAGCGTGGCCGAGAACAACAGCGTCTGGTGCTCGCGCTCGAGGCGACGGAGCACCCACTCGACCTGGGGCATGAAACCCATGTCGGCCATGCGGTCGGCCTCGTCGAGCACCAGGGTCTCGATGTCCGCAACGGACAGCTCGCCCCGGTCCCCGAGGTCGATGAGCCGGCCCGGCGTGGCGATGATGACGTCGACGCCACGGCGCAGCTTCTTGATCTGGCGTTCGATGTCGGCACCGCCGTAGACGGCGACGATTCGGACCCCGGCCGCATCGGCCAGTGGCTGGAATACCTCGCTCACCTGGACGGCAAGCTCGCGGGTGGGGACGAGTACGAGGGCACGGGGGCGACCCGGCTCGGTTGCAGGCGCAGCCATCGTGCGCTGCAGGAGCGGCACACCGAAGGCGAGAGTCTTGCCCGAGCCCGTCTTGGCCTTGCCACACACGTCCCGGCCGGCGAGGGCATCGACGACGGTCATGGCCTGGATGGCGAAGGGGGCATGGATGCCCTGCTCCTCGAGTGCGGTGACGATAGCCGGTTCGACGCCGAGCTCGGCGAAGGACGGGGCCGCCTCGGGGGCATCGTCCACGGCGCGATCCGTGGGATCGGTGATGGTGGTCATGGGGTTCAGAAGCTCTCTCTCATCGTTCAACGACGGCCGGAGCCGACCGTCAGCGCCGTGCGAGTCACGGCCGCGTGCGGGCCCGCCTCGGGCCATTGTCCGGGCCGACGCTGACGGCCAGAAGAACAGGATGAGGAAGACCCCGGTGGCGGGCACTCGCCCGACCACGACCTCATTGTACCGGGAAACCCCTCTGTGACCAGGTCGATGACCCGGACGGGGGTCGAGCGGGCCGACCGCAGCGCCGGCTACACCGCCTCGGTCAGGTCGCGGACGGCTCCCGATAGACCTGGGCACCCGACTCGCGGAACTCCACCGACTTCTCCTTGAGACCGATCTCGACCGCGGTGGCGAGGTCCGTGCCCTTCTGCTCGGCGTAGTCCCGCACGTCCTGGCTGATCCGCATCGAGCAGAATTTCGGGCCGCACATCGAACAGAAATGAGCGGTCTTGGCCGGAGCCGCCGGCAGCGTCTCGTCGTGGTACGAACGAGCCGTTCCGGGGTCCAGGGCCAGGTTGAACTGGTCCTCCCACCGGAACTCGAACCGGGCCTTGGACAGGGCGTCGTCCCAGTCCTGCGCACCGGGATGTCCCTTGGCCAGATCGGCGGCGTGGGCGGCGATCTTGTAGGCGATCATCCCCTGCTTGACGTCCTCGAGGTTGGGCAGGCCGAGATGCTCCTTCGGCGTGACATAGCAGAGCATCGCGGTACCGGCCATGCCGATTACGGCGGCCCCGATGGCCGAGGTGATGTGGTCGTAGCCGGGAGCCACGTCGACCGTGAGCGGTCCGAGCGTGTAGAACGGCGCCTCGTGGCACACCTCCTTCTGGAGGGTGACGTTCTCCACGATCTTGTGGAGTGGCACGTGGCCGGGGCCTTCGATCATCACCTGGACGTCGTGCCGCCAAGCGATCTCGGTCAGTTCACCCAGCGTCGACAGTTCCGCGAACTGTGCTTCGTCGTTGGCATCGGCGATCGATCCCGGTCGAAGCCCGTCGCCCAGCGAGAAGGCCACGTCGTAGGCGGCCATGATCTCGCAGATCTCCTCGAAGCGGGTGTAGAGGAAGTTCTCCGTGTGGTGGGCCAGGCACCAGGCGGCCATGATCGATCCACCCCGGCTGACGATGCCGGTCATCCGCTTCGCCGTCATCGGCACGTACCGGAGGAGCACGCCGGCATGAATGGTGAAGTAGTCGACCCCCTGCTCAGCTTGTTCGATGAGCGTGTCGCGGTAGAGGTCCCACGTCAGCTCCTCGGGGGCGCCGTCCACCTTCTCGAGTGCCTGGTAGATCGGCACGGTCCCGATCGGCACCGGCGAGTTCCGAATGATCCACTCTCGGGTGGTGTGGATGTCCGGTCCGGTCGACAGGTCCATGACCGTGTCGGCGCCCCACCGCGTGGCCCAGGTCAGCTTCTGGACCTCCTCCTCGATCGACGAGGAGACGGCCGAATTGCCGATGTTCGCATTCACCTTCACCAGGAATTGGGAGCCGATGATCATCGGTTCGGATTCCGGATGATTCACATTGGCCGGTAGGATGGCCCGCCCGGCGGCGATCTCGTCCCGGACCAGCTCGGCCGGCACCCCCTCGCGGATCGCAACAAAGGACATCTCCGGAGTGATCTCCCCGTTCCGCGCATAGTGGAGCTGCGTAACCGGGGCACCGGTGGAACGCAGCGGGCTGCGCCCACTCAGGGGAAAGGCCGCCGGTGCACCACCCTCGCGGCGCACCGCGGCTCGTCCATCGTCGCGGCGGTTGACGGGACGGCCCTCGTACTCCCCGACGTCGCCCCGGGACATGATCCACGGGCGACGGAGAGCGGGCAGGCCGACCGTCGGGACCGATCCGGGCCCGGACGTGTCGTACAGGCGGACCGGAGGGTTGGGGGTCGCTCCGTTGCGGGCCGGCGAATCGGTGAGGGCGACCTCGAGGAACGGGACCCGGATCCCCTCCCCACCGTCCACGTAGACCTTGGAGCGGTTGTGCGCCGGCACGGCGACCGAGGTCGGGTTGTCGGAGGGTGCGGTCGAGTCGGTCATGAGGGTCGTCCTTTCGAACGGATCGCTGTCCGAGTCTCCCACGGGACCGACCCCGATGGAATCGGGAGTGTGCCATCGTGGGGACCCACCGAACATTCAAGCGGCCCCGACGGCGGGCCGCTCGGGACGGGCCGCTCGGGCGGCACGGGCCACGCTGTCACCTCATTGAAAGGATCCACCATGGGAAAGCTCGCCGCAGGGGACAAGGCCCCCGACTTCACCCTTCCCGACCAGGACGGCAAACCGGTGTCCCTCGAGGACTTCGCCGGCCGGCAGGTCGTCGTCTACTTCTATCCGAAGGACGACACCCCTGGCTGCACCAAGGAAGCGTGCCAGTTCAACGAGAACCTGGCCACGTTCAAGAAGGCAAAGGTCCCCGTCCTCGGCATCTCGGCCGACTCCGCGGAGAAGCACCGCAAGTTCCGGGAGAAGTACGGCTTGAAGTTCGCCCTCCTGACCGATGCCGACCACGCGGTCGGTGAGGTGTTCGGGGCGTGGGGTGAGAAGACCCTGTACGGCAAGAAGACGATCGGGGTGATCCGCTCGACCTTCCTGATCGCGGCCGACGGCACCATCGCCCGAGCCTGGTACCACGTGAAGGCCGACGGGCACGCCGCCAAGGTGTTGGAGGAACTACAGGGCTGACCAGCAGCCCCGGCGCCGCTGTTCGTGGCGGGTCCGCTCCCTCCCGTCCGCCTGCCACCTGTCCTGTCCACGTGCAACCGCGCGTCCGTCCCTCCGTCCCCCCTCCTGTCCGTCCCCGGGTCCCCCTGATACACCCCTCGGCAACCATGGCCCCATGGCGCTCGCCACCTGTTCCGACAGCCTCGCCGACAGCCGTTCCGACACCCTCTGCGGTCCCGGTGGCCGGGCCGCCGGGTCCACCGGTCGCCTTGCCGACGCCCTTCCCGGTCCCGGTGGCGGGGCCACCGGGTCCACCGGTCGCCGTGGGTCCTCCGGTGCGGGCGGCCCCGGCCTGTCGGCCCGGGTGTCCGAGGTGGCCGAGGCCCTGGCCCCGCTGGTGGCCG
>JBEKRV010000094.1:0-5563 GCA_049517675.1 Acidimicrobiales bacterium | reverse complement strand
GGAGCGCCCTGATGACCAGCGCCAGAACCGTGCCCTGCACGGGCTGACCCGGTCACTGGTGGCGAACATGGTGGTCGGCGTGACCGAGGGCTTCTCCAAGGAACTCGAGATCGTCGGCGTCGGCTACCGCGCCGTGCCCAAGGGCCCCGGCGCCCTCGAGCCCGGTCAACGTCGACGCCCCCGAGGGCGTCACGTTCGAGGTGCCGAGCGCCACCCGCATCATCATCAAGGGAATCGACAAGGAGAAGGTCGGCCAGGTCGCCGCGGACATCCGCAAGCTGCGCAAGCCCGAGCCCTACAAGGGCAAGGGCATCCGGTACGCGGGTGAGCGGGTCGTGCGCAAGGCCGGGAAGGCAGCCAAGTAATGGCACGCACAGATCACAAGCTCGAGCTCCGCCGCCGCCGCCACAAGCGGGTCCGTCGCCGGGTCGAGGGCACCGCCGAGCGTCCGCGCCTGGCCGTGTTCCGCTCCAACAAGCACATCACCGCCCAGCTCATCGACGACCTCGCCGGCCGCACCCTGACCTCGGCGTCCTCGGTGGAACCGTCCCTGCGGGGGGCCACCGGCGGCAACATCGAGGCGGCCAAGGCCGTGGGGGCCCTCGTGGCCGCCCGTGCCAGGGAAGCCGGCATCACCACCGTGGTCTTCGACCGCGGCGGGTTCGCCTACCACGGGCGGGTGGCCGCGCTGGCCGACGCCGCCCGCGCCGAAGGACTGGAGTTCTGAGATGGCCGTGAACAACAACGAGCTCCAGTTCGAGGAGCGCACCATCCGAGTCAACCGGGTGTCCAAGGTGGTCAAGGGCGGTCGCCGGTTCTCGTTCGCCGCCCTCATGGTCGTCGGCGACGGCAACGGACGTGTCGGGCTCGGCTACGGCAAGGCCAAGGAGGCCGGCCTGGCCGTGCAGAAGGGCATCGAAGAGGCACGCAAGAACATGTTCGACGTCCCGCTGGCCGGTTCGACCATCACCCACCCCGTCGTCGGGGAGAGCGGCGCCGGACGGGTCATGCTGAAGCCCGCCGCTCCCGGTACCGGGGTCATCGCCGGGGGCGCGGCCCGTGCCATCCTCGAGATGGCCGGCATCCGCGACATCCTGGCCAAGTCGCTCGGCTCCTCCAACGGCATCAACGTGGCCCACGCCACCATCGCCGGGCTGAAGGGCCTGAAGCGCCCCGACGAGATCGCCGCCCTTCGCGGCAAGCCGGTCGACGAGGTCGTGCCCGCCGCCATGCTGCGCGCCTACCGCGAGCGGCGCCGCGAGGCCGACGTGTTCACGGAGGTGAGCTGAGATGGCCCACGACGCCACGACGTCCCCGACCGGATGGATCCGGGTCACCCAGATCCGCTCCTCCATCGGCACCAAGCCCAAGCACCGTGGGACCCTGCGCGCCCTCGGGCTCCGCGGCATCGGACGCACCAACGTGCTGCCGGACCGTCCGGAGATCCGTGGGATGCTGGCCCGTGTCCCGCACCTGGTGGACGTCACGTCCGCCGGCGAAGACGAGAAAGGCTGACCATGAAGGTCCATGAGCTCCGCCCTCCGGCAGGTTCCAACCGCGCCCGCAAGCGGGTCGGTCGCGGCATCGGCGGCAAGGGTGGTAAGACGGCAGGCCGTGGCACCAAGGGCCAGGGCGCCCGCGACACCATCCCGATGGGCTTCGAGGGCGGCCAGCTGCCCCTGATGCAGCGGATCCCCAAGCTCCGCGGCTTCACCAACCCGTTCCGGGTGGAGTACTCCCCGGTCAACGTCGGCGCCCTGGGCGCCGTCGAGGGGGACACCGCCGACATCGCCGCCCTGGTGGCGGCCGGTCTCGCCCACAAGGGGGACCTGGTCAAGGTCCTCGGCGGCGGCGAGCTGTCCCGGGCCCTGCGGGTCGAGGCCCATGCCTTCTCCGCGTCGGCCGAGGCGGCCATCACGGCCGCCGGCGGTTCGGTTTCCATCGTGCCGCTACCGTTCGGCAACGACCGCCCGCCGGCCAGCGGCAACGCCCTCACCAACCGCTAGCATCTTCCGAACGCGGCGTCGAGGAGTCCCATGCTTGCCAGCCTGGCCAACATCTTCCGCATCCCCGACCTTCGCAAGAAGGTCCTCTTCACGCTGACCATCATCGCCCTGTACCAGTTCGGGGCCAACGTCCCGGTCCCCTTCGTGAACTTCTCGAAGGTGGCCCAGCTCGAAGCGGCGTCGAAGTCGTCGGGCGTGCTCGGTTTCCTCAACCTGTTCAGCGGGGGCGCCCTGACCCGAATGGCGGTGTTCGGGTTGGGCATCATGCCCTACATCACCTCGAGCATCATCATCCAGCTGCTGGCCACGGTGATCCCGAAGCTCGAGCAGTGGCGCGACCAGGGGGCGGTCGGTCAGAAGAAGCTGACCCAGACCACCCGGTACCTGACGGTGGCCCTCGCCCTCATGCAGTCGACCGGACTCGTCTACCTGTTCCACAAGGGCGGGGGCGGTCTGTTCGGAAGCACCGAGAACATCGACCTCATCCTCAACTACTCGATCTGGCGGGCCGGCTTCATCGTGCTGACCCTCACCGCCGGCACCGCCTTCGTGATGTGGCTGGCCGAGCTCATCACCCAGCGGGGCATCGGCCAGGGGATGTCGATCCTCATCTTCGCCAACGTCGTGGCCGGCATCCCCACCGGCCTCAACACCGTCCTCCAGGAGGGTGGTCGGGTCAAGTTCGCCACCATCCTGCTGGTCTCGCTCGCCCTGCTGGTCCTCATCGTCTTCGTCGACCAGGGCCAGCGCCGGATCCCGGTGACGTTCGCCAAACGGGTGGTCGGCAGGAAGATGTACGGCGGCTCGAACACGTACATCCCGCTGAAGGTCAACCAGGCGGGCGTGATCCCCATCATCTTCGCCAGCTCGGTGCTCTACATCCCCGTCCTGCTGTCGAACATCATCCCCTCGGCGGCGTTCCGTGCGTGGGTCAACCACAACGTCACCCCGACCAGCGTCTTCTACATCTTCACCTACTTCCTCTTCATCCTCCTCTTCACCTTCTTCTACGTGTACGTGGCGTTCGATCCCCACCAGCAGGCGGACATCATCCGGAAGCAGGGCGGCTACATCCCCGGGATCCGACCCGGTCAGCCGACCGAGCGGTACCTGGCCCACATCCTCAACCGGATCACCTGGCCGGGAGCCCTGTTCCTCGGAGCGGTGGCCGTCACCCCGTCACTCCTCATGGCCGCGTGGAACATCACCAGCTATCCCTTCTACGGAACGACGCTCCTCATCGCAACTGGCGTGGCCCTCGAGACGATGAAGCAGATCGACAGCCAGCTCATGATGCGAAACTACGAGGGCTTCCTCAAGTAGGTGGTAGTCGGAGCCAGGCTCGTCGTCCTCGGCAAACAGGGGGCGGGGAAGGGGACCCAGTGTCTGTCCCTCTCCCATCACTACGTCGTCACCCACGTCTCGACGGGTGACATGCTCCGCGAGGCCGTCAAGCAGGGGACCCCGCTCGGCGTCAAGGCCAAGGAGATCATGGACCGCGGCGAGCTCCTCGGGGACGACCTCATCATGGAGATGGTCTCCTCCCGACTGGAGGAGAGCGACACCAAGAACCGCGGCTTCATCCTGGACGGTTGCCCCCGGACGGTGGCCCAGGCCCAGATGCTGGCCGACCTGCTGGATCCGGTCGACCTCGATCTGGTGATCGACATCGAGGTCCCCACCTCCCAGGTGCTCCGGAGGCTGGCGTCACGGCGGGTGTGTGTCGACTGCGGAGCCAACTACTCGTTGGCGGCGCGACCGCTGATCAACTGGACGTGCGACGTGTGCGGCGGCGAGGTCGTCCAGCGAGAGGACGACACCGAGGAGGCCATCACCCGCCGGCTCGAGATCTACGAGGTCCAGACCGCGCCGCTCATCGACTGGTACACGCGGCGTGGTCAGCTGGCGGCCGTCACCGGGACCGGCTCGCCCGAGGCCGTGACCAAGCGGATCGTCCGGGCAATCGAGGACCGGCGCAACCGCAAGGGTGGTCGGTTCACGTGATCCTGGCCCTACGATGACGGGCATGTCCGCAGACGTCACGACCGTGTGGAGCGGCCCCCGGGATGCACACCGGGACGCCCGATGAGGCGCAACGCCGACGAACTGGCCAAGATGCGCAAGGCCGGGAGGGTGGTGGCCGAGATGCACGCGGCCACCCGGGCGGTCATCGCCCCCGGCGTGACCACCCTCGAGATCGACCGTGTGGCCCGCGAGGTGCTGGAGAAGCGGGGAGCGGGCTCCAACTTCCTCGGGTACCACGGGTTCCCGGCGGTGGTGTGCACCTCGCCGAACTCCATGATCGTCCACGGGATCCCCTCGGCGAAGGTGGTGCTGGCCGAGGGCGACATCATCTCGGTCGACTGCGGGGCGATCATCGAGGGCTACCACGGGGACGCCGCGTACACGGTCGGGGTGGGCGAGGTGTCCGCCGAGGCCGCCCGCCTGATGGAGGTCACCGAGGCGAGCCTCTACGCCGGCATCGACCAGCTGGTCCCGGGGAACCGCCTCCACGAGGTCGGCCGGGCGGTCCAGCAGGTGGCCGAGGCGGCCGGGTTCTCGGTGGTCCGCGAGTACGTCGGCCATGCCATCGGCACGGCCATGCACGAGGAGCCCCAGGTCCCCAACTACTGGCCCGGGACCCCGGGGCCGACCCTCAAGGAGGGGATGGTCTTCGCCATCGAGCCGATGGTGAACGCCGGCGGGACCGGCACGGTGCTCCTCGACGACGGCTGGAGCGTGGTCACCTCGGACGGGCGCCTGTCGGCCCACTTCGAGCACACCATCGCGGTCACCGATCACGGGCCGGAGATCTTCACCGTTCCCTGAGCCGCTGACCTGGGAGTTCGCTTCCCGTGGGGTGGGGACGGCGGGCCCGGGAGGTCGGACTGGCAATTTGGCGACGAAGGGCTAGACTGGTCATTCGGCTGGCCACGGGTGTGTGGTGGCGTGCCGACCCCGTTTCCGGAGGCGCTGCTCAGGCGTGCCCCCGACTGCGGTTGGGTCCGGACGACGAACATCGTGGTCCGAGGCGCACGTCGACCCCCGGGCCGACTTGGTACGAGAACGACAGAGTAGTAGGAGATTCACCTGCCCAAGCCCAAGGAAGATGCCATCGTGCTGGAGGGGACGGTCGTCGAGCCGCTCCCGAACGCCATGTTCCGTGTGGAGCTGGAGAACGGCCACAACGTGCTGGCGCACAGTTCGGGAAAGATGCGGATGCACCGCATCCGCATCCTCCCCGGCGACAAGGTGCAGGTGGAGATCACTCCCTACGACCTGGCTCGAGGGCGGATCACCTACCGCTACAAGTGAGCCAGGCCGTGCCCGCCGCACCGGTGGGGGCGGGGGCAGTTCAGGAATGGCCCGTGCAGCAGTCCGGCCCCCGACGGGTCCGGGCCCACGCCCGGGAGGCACGGAACCGTGGGCCCCGGGCGCACGGAACGAGACAAGGACGACAACGTGAAGGTTCGACCCAGCGTCAAGCCGATGTGTGAGAAGTGCAAAGTGATCCGCCGGCACCGGCGCGTCATCGTCATCTGCGACAACCCCCGCCA
>JBEKRV010000093.1:0-5566 GCA_049517675.1 Acidimicrobiales bacterium | reverse complement strand
ACGAAGCCGAACCGGTCGCGGAGCGGCCCGGCGACCAGACCGGTGCGGGTGGTGGCACCGACCAGGGTGAACCGGGGAAGGTCCAGCCGGATGCTGCGCGCCGTCGGGCCCTTGCCGATCAGGATGTCGAGCTTGAAGTCCTCCATGGCCGGATAGAGGATCTCCTCGACCGACCGGTGCATCCGGTGGATCTCGTCGATGAAGAGGACGTCGCCCTCCTGGAGGTCGGTGAGGAGGGCGGCCAGGTCGCCCGAACGGACCAGCACCGGCCCCGAGGTCACCCGCAGACCGACTCCCATCTCGGCCGCCACGATCCCGGCCAGCGATGTCTTGCCGAGTCCGGGTGGCCCGGCAAACAGCAGGTGGTCCGCCGGCTGGTCCCGCTTGAGGGCGGCCTCGATCACGATCTGCAGGTGCTCGGTGAGCTGGCCCTGGCCGACGAACTCGCGCAGGGTCCGGGGCCGGAGCCCGGCCTCGTCGGCCTCTTCCGCCGGGGCCGCCACCGGGTCGACCGGCCGCATCGGGTCGCGTTCCACCCCCGCATCGACGTCGTGCGGGGCGAGCACCTCCTTGCGGGCTGACGGGGTCACCGGTTGCGGACCAGCTCGCGCAGTGCCGACCGGACCATCTCCTCCACCGGCGCCCCGGCGTCGAGGCCGTCGAGTGCGCCGGCGATCTCGTCGGGTCCGTAGCCCAGCTCGACCAGCGCGGCCCGGGCCTCGCCGCGGGCCGACCCGGCCACCGTCGTCCTCGTGCCACCTCCGTCGAGAGCGGGCAGGTCGAGCCTGGCCTTCAGCTCGAGCAGCAGCCGGGCAGCGGTCTTCTTCCCCACGCCGGGGACCAGGCACAGGGTGTCGACGTCCTCCTCGAGCACGGCCGTGGACAAGGCGGCCGGCGACAACGACGACAGGATGGCGAGCGCCAGCGACGGCCCCACTCCGTGCGCCCCGAGCAGTGCCTCGAAGCACCGGCGCTCGTCGGCGTGGGCGAACCCGTAGAGGATGATGGCGTCCTCGCGCACGTGGGTGTGCACGTACAGGAACACCTCGGTCCCCGGCGCGCCGAGTCCGGCGAGCACCGACGTGGGCACCGAGGCCCGGTACCCGACGCCGTGGACCTCGACGACGACCTCGCCGGTCGACGGACGGTCGAGGAGCGTCCCCCGCAACGACCCGATCATGGCGTCACCCCCGTCGACGGGGCCGCGGCGGTGGCGGCATCCACGGCGCGGCGCAGGGAGCGGGTGGTGAGGTGGCAGGCGGCCAGGGCCAGTGCGTCGGCGACGTCGGGGGGCCGGGGCGGCTCGGACAGGCCGAGCACCGAGGCCACCATGCGCTGCACCTGGTCCTTGGTGGCGCTCCCGTAGCCCACCAATGCCTGCTTGACCTCGTTCGACGTGTACTGGGCCACCTCGCATCCCGACTCGGCCGCCGCCACCAGTGCGACGCCGCCGGCCTGACCGGTGGCCATGGCCGTCCTGGCGTTGACCTGGAAGAACACCCGCTCGACCACCACCGCGTCCGGGCTGAACTCGGCCACCAGGGCGCGCAGCTCGTCCGACAGCAGGCGGAGCCGGTCCGGCAGCGCCATGGTCGGCGGCGAGGAGATCACCCCGCCCGCCACCGCGGCCAGGGAGCCGCCCCGCCTGGTCACCACGCCGTAGCCGCAGCGCGACAGGCCGGGGTCGATCCCGAGGACGAACATGCGTTCGATCGTAGCGTGCGCCGCTACCGGGTGGGGTGATCCCCGACTCAGCCGTCGTAGGCGGCCATGACCTCGTCGGGGATGTCGAAGTTGGCGTAGACGTTCTGCACGTCGTCGTGGTCGTCGAGCGCCTCGATGAGGCGCAGTACCCGCTTGGCCTCGGCCTCGGAGTGCACCTCGACGGTCGAGGTCGGGACCATGGTCAGCTCGGGCCCACCCGGCTCCAGCCCGGCCTCCTCGAGCGCGTTGCGCACGGCCGTCAGGTCGGCCGGGGCACACGTCACCTGCCACTGCTCGCCGTCGTCGCTCAGGTCCTCGGCACCGGCCTCCATGGCCACCTCGAGGACCCGCTCCTCGTCGTGGGTACGGGGCACGCCGACGACGCCCTTGCGCTCGAACTGCCAGCTGACCGCGCCGGGCTCGGCCATCGCTCCCCCGTTCCTGGTGAACAGGTTCCGGATTTCGGCTCCGGTGCGGTTGCGGTTGTCCGACAGGCACTCGACGATCACCGCGACACCGTCCGGGGCGTACCCCTCGTAGGAGATCGACTCGTAGCGCACGCCCTCGAGCTCCCCGGAGCCGCGCTTGACGGCGCGCTCGATGGTGTCGATGGGGACCGAGGAGTCACGGGCCTTCGCGTACATGGTCCGGAGGCTGGCATTGGCGGTCATGTCGCTGCCGCCCTCGCGGGCCGCCACCTCGATCTGGCGGATGAGCTTCGCGAACACCTTGGCCCGGGCCGCGTCCTTGGCGCCCTTCTGGTGCTTGGTGGTCGCCCACTTGGAGTGTCCCGACATTCCCTAACGCCTTTCCTCTTTGGCCATCTCCACGAACAGCCGGTGCAGCCTACGGTCGGCGGTGAGCTCCGGATGGAACGACGCCACCAGGACCGCCCCCTGGCGGCACACCACCGGTCGTCCCGGGACGCCTCCCTCGCCTGGCAGCGTAGCCAGGACCTCGACTCCCGCACCGGCCGCCTCGACGACCGGCGCCCGGATGAAGACGGCGGGCAGGGGCTCCGTGCCCAGGCCCGCCACCTCCACCTGACCCTCGAACGATGCCACCTGGCGCCCGTAGCCGTTCCGGCGGATGGTGAGGTCGATCGCCGCGAAGCTCAGCTGGTCGGGTCGGCCGTCGAGGACCGTGGTGGCCAGCAGGATCATGCCGGCGCACGTGCCGAAGACCGGGAGCCCGGAGCCCAGGGCGTCGGCCACCGGGCCGGCCAGTCCGGAAGACCCGAGGAGCAGCGACAGCGTCGTCGACTCGCCACCGGGCACCACCAGGCCATGGAGCCCGGCCAGGTGGGCGGGGCGCCGGACCTCGCGGACCGCCTCACCGAGATCGGCGAAGGCGGCCGCGTGCTCCCGCACGTCGCCCTGGAGGGCGAGAACCCCGATGGTCAACGGACCCGGGACCGGCCGGTGTCGGCCTGGCGCCGGCTACCAGCCACGATCGGCCAGGTGCACACCGAGTGTGCCGATCTCCTGGCCCGCCATGGCGTCGCCCAGTCCGGTGGAGACCTTGGCGACCAGATCGGCGTCGGTGTAGTGGGCGGTGGCCTCGACGACGGCGCGGGCCATGAGCGACGGGTTCGAGCTCTTGAAGATGCCTGAACCGACGAACACGGCCTCCGCCCCGAGCTGCATGACCAACGAGGCGTCGGCGGGGGTGGCGATGCCACCGGCGCAGAAGAGCGGGACGGGCAGGCGGCCGGTGGTGGCGATCTCCTGCACCAGGCCGATCGGCGCGGCCAACTCCTTCGCCCACGCGTACAGCTCGGCGGAGTCGGCCTCGGTCACCTTGCGGATGTCACCCAGGATCGAGCGCAGGTGGCGGACGGCCTCCACGATGTTGCCGGTGCCGGCCTCCCCCTTGGACCGGATCATGGCCGCGCCCTCCGAGATCCGGCGGAGGGCCTCGCCCAGGTTGGTGGCCCCGCACACGAACGGGACCTCGAAGCCCCACTTGTCGATGTGGTGGGCCTCGTCGGCCGGGGTCAGCACCTCGCTCTCGTCGATGAAGTCGACCCCGAGGGCGGCCAGCACCTGCGCCTCGGCGAAGTGGCCGATCCGGGCCTTGGCCATCACCGGGACGGTGACGGCGGCCTTGATCCCCTCGATGAGAGCCGGATCGCTCATCCGGGCCACTCCCCCGTCCCGGCGGATGTCGGCGGGGACCCGCTCGAGGGCCATGACGGCCACGGCGCCGGCGTCCTCCGCCACCTTGGCCTGCTCGGCGTCGACCACGTCCATGATCACCCCGCCGCGCAGCATCTCGGCGAGGCCGCGCTTCACGGTGAAGGTGCCGGTCGGACGGTCGGAACGAGTGGCATCGGTCATCGGCCCATTCTAGCTGGGGCCGTCCCCGTCACCTGCGGCGCCGCCGGTCCGCGGTGGCGAACCGGAGCCTGGCCGGGCGACGGAGGCCGTGCCGGGCGCGGGCGCGACCATGGCCACCCCCGGGGAGGTGGCCATGGTCGGATGCCGTGAGCCGGCGGGTGGAGGTGCCGGAGGGGTCAGACCTGCAGGACGGCCTCGATCTCGATGTCGATGTCCACCTTCTTGCCGACGATCACACCGCCGGCCTCCATCACGCCGTTGAAGGACACACCGAAGTCCTCGCGGTCGATCGACGTCGTGGCACTGAACCCGACCCGCTGGTTGCCGTAGGGGTCCTTGACGACGCCTTCGAGGGTCGCGTCCAGGGTCACGTTCTTGGTGACGCCACGGATGGTGAGGTCACCGTCCACGTTCCACTCCGAGGCCGAGATCGGCCGAATGGCCGTGCTGGTGAACGTCCAGGTGGGGTGGTTCTCGATGTCGAAGAAGTCGTTGGTGCGGAGGTGGTTGTCGCGGTTCTCGTCGTTGGTGTCGACGCTGCCGGCCTGCATCGTCACCGAGATCGTGGAGTCGACCGGGTCCTCGGCCAGCTCGAGGGTGCCCGAGAACTCCGTGAAGTGGCCGCGCACCTTGGACACGGCCATGTGGCGGACGGCGAATCCGACCCGGCTGTGGCTCACGTCGATCGGGAAGGTGCCGACGGCCGGGTACTCGACGCCGTCGACGATCCTGGTCGTGATGTCCGTAGAATCTGTCATGTCTGCTCCTTGGGGATCGCTGGTGCGGGGGGTTCGCATTCCGGCCCCTCGGGGCACGGACTTCCTTGCATGGGCAAGTATAGCACATCTACTTGCGCTCGCAACTACTACTGCGATTCAGTACACTGTGGGCATGGGAGCACCCACCACCCCGGACTATGACGACGAGCGGCTGACCACCATCGGACTGCTGTTCGAGTCGGCCGCCGGCCTGCGACGCCTCTTCCACCGCCAGCTCGAGTCGACCGGGTCGGCGACGTCCCAGGCGTTCGACATCCTGATCCGGCTGGCGAGGTCAGAGGGCGGCGAGCTCCGCATGAGCGAGCTGGCGGTCCAGGCATCCCTCACCCCGAGCGGCCTGACCCGTGCCGTCGACCGCCTCCGGGAGCAGGGCCTGGTCGACCGGCGCACCTGCCCCGAGGACCGTCGTGGCTCCTTCGCCGTGCTGACCCCGGCGGGCCGGGCGCTGATGGCCGAAGCCATCCCCGATCACATCGCCGCCGTCGACCGGGTCCTGGACGAGCTCTTCACCCCCGAGGAGGAGGCCCGGCTGGCCGACTCGCTCCGGCGGCTGCGCGACTACGCCATGGAACAGAACGCAACGTACGGCTGCCCGTCCGGGGAGGACCCCCTGGACGGCTGCCCCGGCTAGTGGCCCTGCCGATAAGTACAGCGGTGTAATTTTTGCATAGGGCGGTTCCCCTGCGGACGGCCCGATGCGGAGGTTGGCCGATGTCACGCCGTTCGCCGTTCGAGGTCCAGGCG
>JBEKRV010000092.1:0-6338 GCA_049517675.1 Acidimicrobiales bacterium | reverse complement strand
CCGAGACCATCACGGGTGGGACCGGCACCAAGCTGGTCATCACCTCGACCGCCTTCAGCGGTGGGGCGAGCATCTCGGCCACCAACGCCTTCACGGTGACCCTCGAGGACGCCTACGGCAACGCCACGACCAAGGCCAGCGCCATCACGGTGAACCTCTCGAGCACCTCGGGCACCGGGACGTTCTCCGCCACCTCGGGCGGGTCGACCGTGACCAGCGTGACCCTGCCGGCCAACACCACCTCGGTGACCGCCTACTACGGCGACACCAAGGCGGGGACGCCGACGATTACCGCCGCGGCGACGGGCCTCAGCCCGTCGGCCACCCAGGGTGAGACGATCACGGCCGGGACCGCCGCGCAGCTGGTCTTCACCACGACCACCAAGACCGGTCCCGCATCGGCGAGCCCGACCGTCGGCCCGATCACCGTCCAGGAGCAGGACGCCTACGGCAACGTGACCACCACGGCCATGACGGTCAACCTGTCGTCGAGCTCCACGGGCACCCACGAGTTCGCCGCCACCTCGGGCGGGACGGCCGTGACATCCATCAACATCACTGCCGGCAACTCGACCGCCACCTTCTACTACGGCGACCAGAAGGCCGGAGCCCCGGTGATCACGGCTGCCGCGACGGGGCTGACCTCGGGCACCCAGGCCGAGTCCATCACGGCGCTCACGGGCACCCAGCTCGCCATCACCTCGACCGCATTCAGCGGCGCCGCGAGCGCCTCGGCGACCAACGCCTTCACGGTGACCCTCGAGGACACCTACGGCAACACGACGACCAAGGCCACCGCCACCACGGTCAACCTGTCCTCCACCTCCACCGGCACGCACGAGTTCGCCGCCACCTCGGGCGGGACGGCCGTGACCAGCGTGACCCTGCCCGCCAACACCTCCTCGGTGACCGCGTACTACGGCGACGAGAAGGCCGGCACGCCGACCATCACGGCCGCGGCGACGGGCCTCAGCCCCTCGGGCACCCAGGGCGAGACCATCACGGCGGGGGCAGCGTCGAAGCTGGTCTTCACAACAAGTCCCGTCACCGGTACCCACCACAGGTTCGGTGACACTGCGACTGCGGGACCCATCACCGTTCAAGAGCAGGACGCGTACGGGAACGTCAGCACGTCGGCGATAACCGTCAATCTGTCGTCGTCCTCTGGCGGGGGAATCTTCGCGGCGACCTCGGGCGGCACGACCGTGACCTCCATCAACATAACGGCCGGGAACTCGACAGCCACCTTCTACTATGGCGACACAGTGGCCGGATCCCCGGTCATCACGGTCACCGCAACCGGCATGATGCAGGCCACGCAGACGGAAACGATGAACTGATGACTGTGCGTACGCGTGGTCTCCGCAAGGCCCTCACTCATCGAGGTCGATCGGACCTCACAACTCGCCGCGCCTGCGCAGGGCCCGACGGGAACGAAGCCGGCGCCGTCCTGATCCTGGCCATGATCTTCCTAGTGGCCGTCAGCCTCATCGTGGTCGGCTTGCTCAGCTGGGTGGGGACGAGCCTGCAGGCGACCAGTGTGTTCTCCAACGAGCGGAACGTGGAGTACGCCGCAACGGACGCGGTCAACCTGGCCATTCAGAACACCCGCTACTCCTTCGACCCCTACAGCACGCTCGACGCGGCGGCTCCGCAGTCCTGCTTGTCGAATCCCCCCGACCCCGGATACCCCGTCGCTGGTGAGCAGACCTACATCAACGTGTACTGCTCCATGGTCTGGCAGCCCTACAGTGCCAACACCCGCGTCGTCACCTATTCGGCCTGCCTGAGTACGGTTGCGAACTGTCCCGCCACCCCCCAGCTTCAGGCCATCGTGGCTTTCGACGACAACCAGGTCGGTGCCGTCCAACCCGCCCTCACCCCCCAGCCGTGCACGCCGATCTCGAGCGGCGGCTATTGCGGCGAGAGCATGACGCAGCTCAGCTGGCAATGGAGTCCGGTGGTGCCGACGGTCTCCACCGTCAGCCCCACCAGCGGGCCGTCAGGCGGGGGCACGACGGTCACGATCACCGGCACCGGCTTCGTGAGCGGCTCGTCGGTCAGCTTCGTCCAGGAGTCCGGTGGCTCACCAGTGGACCCGTCGAACTTGCAGGGGTACAACCCGCCGGTTCCGGCGACCCTGGTCTCCAATCCGCCGTCGAGTTGCGCCCTTCCGACCTGCATCCAGGCGACGACACCTACCGTTTTGTCGGGCCAAGGCTATTTCGTGACGGTGACGACACCGGGTGGCACCAGCGCGTACTCAGCGGTCTTCACGTACAACCCGCCCCCCACCCCGACGCCGGTCGTCAACGGCCTCTCGGGAGCGGTGACGGGCGGCTCCATCACAGGCGGTAACACGGTCACGGTCCAGGGATCGAACTTCTGGGCTCCGTCGAGTGGAGTCCCCGTGGAGGTCTACTTCTGCCCCGTCGCCGGCGGGTCCTGCGTGGCCAGCCCCAGCAACGGCACGAACGGGGTCGTGCTCGAACTCCCTCAGAACGGATCGCAGTACGAGACCGTCAGTGCGCTCTCACCGCCCGTGAGCGCTCCCGCGCCGTACTACGTCGAGGTGTACGTGAACAACGTCCCCAGCGCACCCAACTCCAATGCGGTCTACACCTACGACGTACAGGTGCCCATCATTGCGAGCGTGTCGCCGACGACGCCGGTGGCCCCGGGAAGCACCCTCACTATCACGGGCTACAACTTCATCGCGAACATGACCGTCGGCTTCTGCCCCGAGACGACCACGGCCCCGTACTACGACGCGGCGTGCGTCAGCAACGGGGGCAACTCCATGGTGACCGTCCAGCCCGTCAGCTCGACCCAACTCGTGGTGACGGTGCCGAACCTCGGATCGCCCTCGGGCACCACCTACTTCCCGGTCCTGGCGCTCCCGTATCCGTACACCGGGTCGAGCTACGAACCAGCCCTCCCCTACCTCGAGTCCGCTGACGAATTCGTCTACTCGTAGGCGGCGGCAGCGGAGACGACCGATGAATCCCTCTATTTCCCAGGTGCTGCGCCCCAATGTACCCACTCGCGGCCGAGCGTCATCGGCGCATCTCGGAGCCCCGAGCGAAATAAGCCCTTTGGAACCCTCCGAAAAGAGCCGATGGTTCTAACGGGGAAGATTGCCTCACGACGCACGCGCAACACTGGCGTTGCCAGAGAAGACTAGATTTTGGTGGGTTTAGGCGGAACACCTGGAGTTCAAATGCACATTTGGCGAATCGAAGTCGTTCAACCGACGTTGCCCTCGGGCATGACGATCGGTTTGGCGCGCCCCGTGGCTGGCTCGTGGCCCCCTCCCGGGACGTGGCCTGATGGTGCGTAGCCGCCGGGGCGGGAAGGACCGCAAAATGTCCGGCATCGAGGCGGCACCCCCGTCCTCGAACGGATCAACAGTGGACGCACCGCCCAGGGAAGAGGAGAGACAGGCCAACGCACGCCTGCGCGAAGTGTTCCTCCGACGTGAGTTCGTGACGGAGGCACAGCTCAATGAGGCGTTCGAAGCCGATCCTCAGTCGGCGACGGACATCGGGGAGGTCCTCCTTCGGCTCGGAACGCTCAACGAGCAGGATCTCGCCCAGGCTCGGGCAGAGCTATACGGCTTGGACGTGGTCGACCTCCGTTCGACCAACCCCGAAACGGAGGCCCTCGAGCTCATCCCTGACTCCATGGCCCGTGAGCATTACCTCATACCGGTGGCGGTGGACGAGCAGAGCCTTGCCGTTGCCGTGGCCGACCGGCCGTCGCCGGAGCTAATCGATCTGCTGGCGCGGACGAGCCAGAGGGCGATCCTGCCTGTGTTGGCGCCACTCTCGGATATCCGGCACGCCATCGAGATCAACTACCGTGCCATCGGTGGCCTCGACCAACTGGTCCAGGCATTCGAGGCCGTCGAGGGCACACGCAGGCGACCCCTCGACACCACGACGGTCACTCCCGACGTGGTCGCCGACGACGCCCCAGTCGTCCAAGTTGTCGGCCGCATCCTCACGCAGGCCATGCGTGACCGCGCTTCTGACGTGCACATCGAGCCGTCCGAAGACGGAATCCGGGTTCGCTACCGGATCGACGGCGCACTGAAGCCGGTGCTGACTCTTCCCTCGTCCATGGGCGTCGGCCTCATCAGCCGCATCAAGATCATGGCGGGAATGAACATCGTCGAGCGTCGCCGGCCGCAAGACGGCCAGTTGCGCACGGAGATCGACGGAAAAGAGGTGGACGTCCGCGTCGCCACCGTCGCCACCATCTGGGGCGAGAAGTGTGTCATGCGGATCCTCGATCGCACACGCTCGGTGCTCCGCCTGAGCGAGCTGGGCATGCGCAAGGATGCAGCTGACACCTACTCCGCCTTAGTCCGGGCCCCTTTCGGGATGGTGCTCTGCGCCGGTCCGACCGGGAGTGGCAAGACCACCACGCTGTACGCCACATTGACGGAGATTGCCGACAGCACCCGGAACGTCATGACGATCGAAGATCCGGTCGAATATGTCTTCCCGAGCATCAACCAGATCCAGACCAACGAACAGGCAGGGCTCACGTTCGCCACCGGACTTCGCTCGATCCTGCGACAGGACCCCGACGTGATCCTCGTCGGCGAGATCCGTGACGTCGAGACCGCCCGGATCGCGGTGCAGTCCGCCCTGACCGGCCACCTCGTCCTGTCATCACTGCACGCCACGGACTCAGTGTCCGCCCTTCACCGCTTCCTCGACATGGGCATCGAGTCCTTCCTCGTGGCCTCCTCGGTCATCGGGATCGTCGGCCAGCGCCTCGTGCGACGCATCTGCCCCTCCTGCAAGGCGCGCTACACGCTCACCGACGCAGAGCGCGCGTTCTACGAGGAGAGCGGTGGTCCCGAAAAGCGGGACTTCGTTCGCGGCCAGGGGTGCAATTTCTGTAGCGGCACGGGGTACCAGGAGCGGATCGGAGTCTACGAACTGCTCCGGATCACCCCCGAGATCAAGCGGCTGGTCGTCGGATGGGCCACCCAGGACGAATTACGGCGTCTCGCCGAACGACAAGGGATGCGCTCGTTGCGGACAGAGGCCATCGATCTGGTCGCACAGGACGTCACCACCGTTTCCGAAGTCATCAGAAGCATCTACGCGTTGTAAGAGTCAGGAGACACCAATGAGCACCATGGAGAGTTACCGCTACAGCGCTCTCGACGAGAACGGCAAGAAGGTAAGCGGCACTGAAAAGGCGGCCTCGGTGAGTGCCGCGCACCTCATGCTTATTCAGCGCGGGTTGAATCCGATCGACGTCAAAGAGCACAAGAGCATCCTCAAGTTCGAGATCACGAAGAAGTCGGTCTCGCGCAAGGAGATCATGCACTTCTCGAGGCAGCTCAGCGTGTTCGTCGAAGCAGGCATCCCGATCATGGAAGCCCTGGAGCTGATCTCCGAAGAGACGACCGACAAGCTCCTCAAGAAAGTGCTGCTCGACATGGTCATCGAGCTCCAGGCCGGTGACACGTTCGCGTCCGCTGCGGCGTCTCACCCCGAGGCATTCCCCCGGTACTACGTCGCGGTCCTCGAATCGGCGGAGCTGACCGGAACGCTCGACACTGTTCTCCTGGAGCTCGCCACCTACCTCGAGACGGACATCGAGGCCCGGTCGGCGGTCACCTCGGCACTCATCTACCCAGCCGTGGTGGCGGTCATGGCCATTGCCACGGTCATCATCCTGGCCACCTTCGTGCTACCCAAGTTCCGCACGTTCTTCGCCTCTCTCAATGCGAAGCTCCCGCTTCCGACGCGCATGTTGCTGAGCATCTCCGGGTTCATCAGCACGTGGTGGTGGGCCATCGGTGGCATCATCCTGGTGGCCATCATCTCGTTCGTGGCCCTACGGCGCTCGAAGCAGGGCCGGGCATGGCTCGACTCGGTGATTCTGAAGCTTCCCGTCGCCGGGAGCCTCCTCCAGGCCGCCATCGTCGAGCGCGTCTGCCGGGTGCTGGCGTCACTGGTCACTGCCGGAGTGGACCTCCCTCGGGCCATGGCTGTGACGGCCGAGGCGTCCAACAACGCTGTGTACAACGAGGGACTCAACCACATCCGTGAGGAGATGATGGAAGGCAACGGCTTGGCCGTGCCGCTCGCAGAGACTGGGCTCTTCCCAGCGGCCGCCCGCCAGATGTTCCGGGTCGGCGAGGAGACGGGGACCCTGGACAAGCAGCTCTCGACCGCTGCCGCCTTCTACCACCGGGAGCTCGAGATCAAGGTCAAGCACTTCACGAGCCTGTTCGAGCCGGCCATCATCATCTTCATGGGTCTCATCGTCGGGTTCGTCGCGGTCGCCCTGGTCTCCGCCATGTACGGCAT
>JBEKRV010000091.1:0-6601 GCA_049517675.1 Acidimicrobiales bacterium | reverse complement strand
TCTCCGACGCGCTCGAGTTGATGCCGGTGGTGATCGTGGGTGTGATCGTGTCCTATGTCACCGCCGTGTGGATCAGTCCGAGCCCGGCGTCGACGCCCGCTCCAGCTGCGGCGTCGGCTTCCTCCTGATCGAACCCGCCGTCCAGGGGCGTCGACATCTGAAGAATCCGGGCGAGCCTCGGACCTAGGGATGAGCCCGCACGGAGGGATTCATCCTCGCGGCTGCTCCAGGTGCCGCGTTGGCTTCCTAGCCTGGGGTGGCCATGTCGACCATCCATCTCCGGGCCCTTGAGGACATCGCCGCCTCCAAGCTCCACGTGACGCCCACAAGAGGCGAGCCCGGTCATGGCTGAGGTTGCTCCAACCGAGAGGATCGATGTCGACCGGATCCCGACTCGCAGTCTCCGTGCGACGGCATCCGGTCCCTCCCCGCTCGGTCGCACGGGAATCACGATCGAACTGGGAGTGGGTGCTCTGTTGTTGGCCCTGGCCGCCCTGGCCGGACTCGCTTTCGTGCATCGCCCATGGCCCAACCGACTCGACATATGGGGCGACCGTCTCCTCCCCGCCGATCTGAGCTCGCGCTGGGCTCACGACTTCGTCAATCTCGGCTCCCTCAGCGTCCTCATCGCGGGCGTGGCTCTCGTGTTCTTCATCAGCGTGTGGCGGGACTGGGCGCGGGCCATCGCATGTGCGATGGCCCCGGTGATAGCGGTGCTCATCGTCCAGGAAATCGCCAAGCCGCTGGTCGACCGGCACAGCGTTCTCACCGGCAGTCTCTCCTATCCGTCGGGGACCGTTGCCGCCGTGGCTGCATTGGCCACCGCGCTCACCTTGGTCGTTCCGGCGAAGGTGCGCATTCCGATGGCGCTGGTCGGTCTGTTCGCCATCGTGGGGACGTGTGCCGCGGTCATCGTGTTGCGGTGGCACTATCCGACCGACGCGATCGGTGGCGTCGCAGTGGGTGTGGGCTCGGTGCTCGTGGTCGATGCACTGCTGCATGTTCCGAAGGCAATCGCCACAGTCAGCAGTTCGGCGCCACGGGGTCGCGTGGGCTGGCCGTCACTGGGGTCGACGTCTCGCGGTTGTTCGACGGCACCGCCGTGTTGAGAGGTATCTGACTGGCGGTCGTCGCATGCCGCGGTGGCAGCTCGTCCGAAGAGGAGCCCGAGTGCCCTTCCGCCGTCCTCCCGGGATGCCGCCGAGGCCTAGAGGCCTCTCCCAACGCCCCATCGATATGTCACCCGCACTCGGCCGATAAGGAGCGCGGCAGCTGATCTAAGGAGCATTCCCGATGTGCCGGAGCCTGTCGAGGCGCATGGTGGAGGTGGAGGTTGTCCTGATCACCACCGACCGGATCCATCACGTACCCCAAGGAGGACGGCGATGCCGCTGTACATGGATGTGCACAACATCGAGGGAGGCGTGTCGGTCGCCGATGTGGCCAAGGCCCACGAGGCTGATCTGGCCACCCAAGACCGTCACGGGGTCGACTATCGCCACTACTGGGTGGACGAGAAGGCCGGGAAGATCTTTTGCCTGGTAGAGGCCCCCAGCGCCGACGCTGCCAACACAGTGCACCGCGAAGCACACGGGCTCGTCGCCGACGAGATCTTCGAAGTCTCCGAACACTGACCAACCCCGAGCACCGAAAGGACCCCCCAATGACAACCATCAGCACCTCCATCGACACCATCGACCCCGTCCACACGTGGCCCCAGGCTCTTCGGGCCGCTCTGGTCGCCGTGGTCCTCGTGGTACTGCTTGCCGGCGTCTTCATCATCGGGCGCGTGTCGGCTCCGTCCACCACGATGTCCCCCGCACCGACCCACCTGCAGGCGCCGGCGGCGTCCGCCGGTGGCGGAGCCGCCTGCAACGTCGGTCCTCGCTCGGTGACTGCGTGCTGAACGGGAGGACGCTCCTGGGCGCGCGCGTGCAGGTCGGGTGCCGGTGATGACGCTGTGGGAGAATTCCACCGTGACCGGAAGGGCGTCGTCCTCTGAGCTGGTGGGTCGCTCGGCCGAGTTGGCGCTGCTCGAGGACGCGCTGGTCGGCGCCGGCTCCACGTCGACGACGGTGCTCGTAAGCGGAGAGCCAGGCATCGGCAAGAGCCGGCTGGTGGCTGAGCTCTGCAACCGGGCGGTGGCCGGCGGGTGGCTGGTCGCCGTGGGTGGGTGCTCGCCGGTGACCGGTCTCGACCTGCCCTACGGAGCGGTTGTGAGCGTGCTCCGCAGCCTGGCCCGCGGCGCCGGCGACGGCGCGCTCCAGCCGGCACTGCGCGCCCTCGGAGTCTCCGGCGCCGAGCCGGTGCCGACGCGGCCCGATGCAGGGGAACTGGGCAGGACGTGGCTCTTCGAGACGATCCTCGAGCGGGTGGCAGGCGTGTCCAGCCACACCCCCGTAGTGCTCGTCGTCGAGGACATCCAGTGGGCCGATCGCGGGACACTGGGCGTCATCGACCACCTCGCCCGAAACCTGGGCGACTGCACCGTTCTGCTCGTGTGCACGTGCCGGTCTGACGCACTCGGCTCCGACGAGGCGCTACGGGCATTTGCCGCTGAGCTCGTCCGTGGCGTCAACGTACGACCGGTCGAGCTCGGCGGGCTCGACCGCGCCGCCCTCGCGGCGATGGCGGCCGACATCCTGGGCGCCGCGGTGCCGACCGATCGGCTGGACCAAGTCGAACGTCTCGCCGGGGGGAACCCGTTCTTCGCCGAGGAGCTCCTCGCGGCCGGCGACGTCGTGCCAACGGGCCTGCGCGATGTTGTCATGGTCGGGGTGGAGCAGCTCTCACCGACGGCGCGCCATGCGCTGAGTGCGACGTCGGTGTTCGGCGACGCCGTAGAGCATCGGCTTTTGGCGGAAGTCGTCGACCTGGAGGGCGTCGAACTCGACTCCGCCTTGCGCGAGGTGGTGCGACGGGGGCTGCTCGTCGTCGATGGCCCCGGCTACCGGTTCCGCCACGACCTGCTGCGCGAGACACTGTACGACTCGTTGTTGCCGGGGGAGCGGCGCCGGCTGCACGGCCGCCTCGCCCGCGTCCTGGACGTTGAGCCCAACCCGGACGGCCGGCTGATGGCCGAGCTGGCCCGGCACTGGTGGAACGCTGGCGAGTGGGAGTCGGCGCTGCGCACGTCGCTGGCGGCGGCCGACGAGGCCATGGCCGTGTACGCATTCGACGAGGCACTGGGACAGTTCGAGCGGGTGCTCGGCGCCTGCGACCGTCTGGGCAATGCGGAGATAGTCGGCTCGGTGGACCGCGTGGAGGTGCTGGGTCGGGCGGCGGATGCCGCCTATTGGGGGGGACGGGGTGAGCGCGCCGTCGCCTTCGCCCGCGTCGCGGTGGAACTGACCGACGCTGATAAAGATCCGATGGGCGCGGCACGCTGCTGGACGCGGTTGGGGCGCAACGCCTGGGCCGTCGGTGATCCGCCGGGATCCGCCGAAGCGCTTGCCGAGGCGGAGCGTCTGCTGCTCGAGGACGAGCCATCGGTGGAACTGGCCCGCGTCCAGTGCGAGCAGGCCCGATGGCTGATGCTCATGTCCCGCTACGAGCAGGCCGAGGCTCGCTGCCGGCAGGCCATCGACACTGCCCGGGCAGTCGGGAGCCGCCTGGAGGAGGGTCACGCCAGCAACACGCTCGGGGTCGCACTGTGCCTGTTGGGCCATCCCGACGAGGGCCTGGCCCTGCTGCGGTGGTCGCTCGAGGTGGCAGAGGAGGTCGGGGACCCGGAGAGCCTCAACCGTGCCTACAGCAACCTGGCCTCCTGTCTTGTCGATTGGGCCCGGCTTGAGGAGGCGGCTGCCGTGACACTCGACATGGTGGCCGCCGGCGAGCATCTCGAGGGCATCCGTCTGAACGGGTCGGTCTTCAACAGCGCGGATGCCCTTGTCCGGCTCGGTCGGTGGGACGAAGCCGAGGCCATGGCCCGCGACTACGGCGGAGTGCCGTCTGGCAACTGCGCCTCGAACCCCTTGATGTTGCACGTCACCTTGGCCCTGCTGCAGGGGGAGTTCGACCGCGCCCGCCCGTTGCTCGAGGAGGTCGGAACCCGCACGGCGTCGCTGACCGACGTCCAGTTCCGGGGGTCGTTCCATCTGCTCGACGCCCAGCTGGCGTTGGTCGAGGGCCGCTTCACGGACGCCTCCGACGCCATCGAACAGGCTTTCGGCCTGGTCGCCGGGACCGAGGATGAGTCCCTGTCGATGGAGATCTGCGCGATCGGCATCAGGGCGGTCGTCGACGGGGCCGTGCAGGCCCGAGCCGAGCGCCGACGGGTGGACGACGCCAAGGTCCGCCTGCATGCCGCCGAGCTGGCCGACAAGGCAGACGAGATCGCGGAGCGGCCCCGTCGCCAGGGGCTGCCGCGACTGCCGCGCACACTGGCGTGGCTGGCACAGTGCCGCGCCGAGGCGGCACGCACCGGCCCTCCGGCGCCGCAGCTGTGGCAGTCAGCCGCCGACGCGTGGGAGTCGCTGAATGAGCCGTTCGGCACTGCCTACTGCCGATGGCGGGAGGCCGAGGCGCTGCTGGCCGGCCGATCCGGTCGGGAACGAGCGACCGCACTCGTCATCGATGCGTGGCGCACGGCGGTGTCGCTCGGCGCTGAGCCGCTGCGGCGCGACGTCGAGAACCTGGCACGTCGGGCTCGGATCGAGCTCGAGATGGCCGACGAGCCGCCGCCAGCGGCGGCCTCCGCCGGGTCTGACCTCGGCCTCACCCACCGCGAAGTGGAGGTGCTCGGGCGGCTGGCCGCCGGCCGGACCGACGCGCAGATCGCCGAGGCGCTCTTCATCAGCAAGAAGACGGCGAGCGTCCACGTGTCGAACATCCTGCGCAAACTTGGCGTGTCCAGCCGCATCGACGCTGGGGAGATCGGGCAACAGGCCGGCCTCGGCTGAGCCGTCCGGCTGCGTACACGACCAGCGAGGCGCTCTTTCGAAGCGAACTCAGGCTGACGCCGACCGCGCGGATGGGCGTGGACAGGCAGCCGTTCGTCAATCAGCGTTCGATCATGCGCATCTGTTCCTCGCTGTGGTGGTCACCCGCCGCCGGAGGCAGGGCGTCCAGCCGAGACAGCTGATCGGACGTGAGCTGCACAGCATCTGCGCCGACGTTCTCCTCGAGCCGGGAGATCCGCTTGGTTCCTGGGATCGGGGCAATGTCGTCACCCTGCGCCAGGAGCCAGGCCAAGGCCACCTGTGCGGGTGTGGCTCCAGCCTCACGGGCGACCGCCTCGACCTCACTCAGGCTGGTCAAGTTGGTCTCGAAGTTCTCGCCTGTGAACCGTGGGTTGGTCCGGCGGAAGTCTGTTGCATCGAGTTGATCGACGGACCGGATCGTGCCGGTCAGCATCCCGCGGCCCAGGGGCGAGTAGGCAACGAACCCGATCCCGAGTTCGCGCAAGACGGGCAACACCCGGGCTTCCGAGTCCCGGGTCCACAGCGAGTACTCCGATTGCAGGGCGGTGACCTGGTGCACCGCGTGCGCGCGGCGGATGGTTTCGGGGGCGGCTTCTGAGAGGCCGATATGACGGACCTTGCCTTCCGCCACGAGCTCGGCCAAGGCGAAGACCGTCTCCTCAATTGGCGTGTCGGGGTCGACCCGGTGTTGGTAGTAGAGGTCGACGTAGTCGGTGTCGAGGCGCCGCAGCGAACCTTCGACGGCGATTCGGATGTTCGCCGGGGAGCTGTCGAGGTGGCCGGGTCCGTCGCCAACGTGGGAGATCATGCCGAACTTGGTGGCAAGCACGACCTCCTGACGCCGGCCCTTGAGCGCCCGCCCCACCAGCTCTTCGTTCCTGTAGGGGCCGTACACCTCGGCGGTGTCGATGAAGGTGACGCCCAACTCCAGGGCGCGGTGGATCGTCTCGATGGACTGGGCTTCATCGACGGTGGGGTCGACGTAGGCGGTGGACATGCCCATCGCACCCAGCCCTATGCGAGACACCTCCAGGCCGCCGAGCTCGATGTGCTTCATGTTCTCCTCACTTTCGTTTGCAGACCCCGGACGCTCACTGCTCGGGTCCGAAGTCAAGCGAGGCAGCCAGCTCTGCCTGCGCCTCGAACCCGGCGATCCTGGCCTTGAGGACATCGATCGTGGTCTCGAGGGCCGGGGAGCCGAGGACCACCCTCAACGGCGCCGGCTCCCGATCCACGCTCGCGATTATCGCAGCTGCCATCCGGGCGGGGTCGCCGGGCGCGAGACCGTTGCCCGGCCCCAGCATGCGCTCAAAGGCACGTGCCGGCGTTCCCACGTACTCGGGCATCGGGTCGGCCACCGCCGGGCTCCACGATGGTGACGCCGATCCCGAAGCTGGCCACCTCTCGGGCCACGGATTCGGCGAAGCCCTCGACCGTCCTATTCCACCCTCTTCCCGGCGGCGTCGTTGAGGGCCTGACTACTGCCTCGCCATGATGATCCGCAGCCGATCCTCCGCGTGGACCAGGTGATCTTCCGCCAGCTCGTCGACGTCGATCTGGACCCAGCGCACCTTGCCCGTGAACCCGTTTCCCTTGCCCGGGTACTCGTCGCTCACCGGGGTGCCCAGGTCGGATCCGACCTCGGTTGTCTCGTCTCCCGAGTAGATGAGCGGCACCGT
>JBEKRV010000090.1:0-17634 GCA_049517675.1 Acidimicrobiales bacterium | reverse complement strand
TAGGAGACGTTGAGCGTCCCGCCGTCGAACCAGCGGGCGAAGGGGAGGTCCCAGCTCAGGACCGTGTCCCACGGGCGGAACCAGTCGAGCGCACCGGCCTGGCGCGCCCAGAACTCGGGGCCGAGCGCGGCCGCCTCGTCGTAGACGCCGGGATCGCTCACGACGGCGCCGGCCCGGAACCCGGGCGGCGGTGGGAAGACGCGCTCCTCGGTGAAGTAGTCCTCGATGGTCGGCTCGTGCGGGCCCGACGGGCCCCCGGTCGCCTCGGTGCTCTCCTCTTCGGACACTGCTCCCCCTTCGTCGCTGGTTCCCACGGGACGCGTCCGCGGACCAGGGGCCGTCGCCACCACCGGGTACCGGCCGATCGCCGTGCCACGGCTCGGGACGGTCCCCGGGGGAACGCCTCAGCCTAACGCCGGCGTTCTCGTAGAATGGCCGGGCTGTGAGCTCCGCCACCGAAACCGAGGATCCGACCGACCTCGCCCCGGACGGGGCGCGGGACCGGACCCACCAGGTGACCCTCGAACCGGGCGGCACACGGATCGACGTCCCCATCGGTCGACGGGTCATGGTGGTCAGCGACCTGCTGCTCACCCCGGAGCCGACGCCGTCCTCGCTGGCGGTGACCGCCGAGCTCGCCCAGGCGCTCGACACCTGGGACGGACCCGGGATCCTGGTCATCGCCGGCAACCTCTTCGACCTGAGCGGTGCGGACGACCCCGTCGCCACGGCGGGCCGGGCCATCGACGCCCACACCGCACTGGCCGGGGCACTCATCCGCTTCCTCGCCATCGACGAGCGCCGCGTCCTGCGCCAGCGCGGGACCCACGAACCGGCGGACCTCGCCGGAGGCGCCGCCGCCCGGAACGGGCAGATGTCGGACATCGTGGCGACGCTGGCCGCCGCCGGGGTGGAACACCTCGGGGCCATCGACCTCCATCTGCAGACGGGCATCGGCGAGCGGGTCGTGCGGGTGGAGCCGGGCGGGTGCGGTGCCGTGCCGACGGGGACGGCCGGCGGGGGCGACCCGACCGCGGACGCCAAGCCCGGCGGGATCCCCACCCCCGGGACGGGACGCCACTGGCGGACCCTGGCCACCGAGTCGACCGAGGACGCTCCGTGGCTCGAGGGCCTGGACCACCTGAGCGACCCGTCGGCGCTGACCCGGTTCGTCGTCTCCCGGACCCTCTACCGTCGGTTCGGCCGCTACGCGTGGTGGCTGCTGGTCCCCTTCGCCGCCGCCCTGCTGGTGCGGGTGGCGGTGACCCCGTGGCTGCTCGGGCACCTCGGGACGGGTCCGGCGGCTCGGGCCCTGCGGCACGCCCACGCCGCCGACCTCAACGACCAGCTGGTCATCGCCGTCCTGGTGGCGCTGGTCGTGCTGATCGTGCTGGCCCTGGTCCTCGGCCTGCTGAGCCGTCGCATGTGGTCGATCCTCGGTGGGGGCACGCTGAACGAGGTGCGCACGGAGGCCGGTGCCAACGACACCGCCCGCGACGACGCCCGCCGCCTGGTGACCCAGGGGTACGCCGGGGTCATCACGGCGGCCACCTTCAAGTCCGAGCTCACCAACCTCGGCTCCGGCTTCTACGCCAACGTGGGCGCCAGCGCCGAGGTGGTGGCCGAGCACCGTGGTCGCTTCGGGCTCCCCCCCGTCTTCCTCCACAGCCAGTGGGTCAGCTGGGTCGAGCTCGAGTCCGGCGCCGAGCTCCATGCCCGGCTCCTGCTCGCCCACAGCGAGCTCCCCTCCCCCAGTCGGCTCGAGCGGGTGGTCACCCGCAGGCGGATCGGCGGGACGCTCCATCCGGCGCTGGTCGCGTCCTACCCGATCGGCGACTCGTGGCCGCCCGCGCCCGATCTGCGCATGGCCCACCGCCGCACCCGCCGCGTCCGGCGGTGGGCGGCCGCCGCCATCCTGGTCACCGGCCTCATCGACGTCCTCGACTCGATCACCCCGCCACTGCGCGGTCGGCTCCACGAGCTCGAGCCGTACCTGCCGCTGCGGGCCAGCGTGGCCGCCGGAACCCTGGTGGCCATCGCCGGCCTGGCCCTCATCGCCCTCGGGCGGGGCATCCTGCGCGGCCAGCGCCGCGCCTGGCGGGTGGCCACCGCCCTGCTCGGTGGCACCATCTTCCTCCACCTGGTGGCCGGGGTGGACGTCGAGGAGTCGCTCGTCGCCGGGGCCGTGCTCGTGTTCCTCCTCGTCAACCGCAGGGAGTTCCAGGCGGCGTCCGACGCCACCTCGCTGCGGTCGGCACTCGTCACCCTGGGGGTGATCGCCGTCGGGGTCGCCCTGCTCTCCACGGTGTCGATCGAGCTCTTCACCCACTTCCGGAACCACCACCACCCACCGCTCCCGTGGTGGACCACCTTCTGGGCCGTGTCCGAGCGCTACGTCGGGATCACCACGCTCGCCCTCCCGCACTGGGCGGACCGCTTCCTGTCCCCCGCCCTCCTCGGCATCGGGCTGTGCCTGGTCGCGGTCGCCCTCTACCTCCTGACCCGGCCGGTCGTCGACCGACGACTCGGCTCGGGCCGTGCCGCCGAGTTCCGGGCCCGTGACATCGTCCGCCGCCACGGCTCGTCCACCCTCGACTACTTCGCCCTCCGGTCCGACAAGAAGTGGTTCTTCCACCGGGACAGCCTGGTCGCCTACGCCGTCTACGGCGGGGTCTGCCTGATCTCCCCCGACCCGATCGGCCCGCGCAACGAGCGCGAGCAGGTGTGGGGCGCCTTCCGGGCCTTCGCCGACACCCACGGGTGGACCACCGCCGTCATGGGGGCGGGCGAGGAGTGGCTCCCCACCTACCGCGACTCGGGCATGCACCACATCTACCTCGGCGACGAGGCGGTGGTGAAGGTCCAGGAGTTCAGTCTCGCCGGCAAGCACATGAAGGGTCTGCGCCAGGCCCACAACCGCATCGCCAAGTACGGCTACACCGCCAGCTTCCACGACCCCTCGAGGATCGATCCCGCACTGAGGGCCGAGCTCACCGGCCTGATGAAGCTCTCCCGCCAGGGCGAGCACGAGCGGGGGTTCTCCATGATGCTGGGCCGGATCTTCGACCCGCGCGACACCGGACTGCTGTTGACCGTGGTCCGGGCGCCCGACGGTGGGGCGGCGGCGATGTGCCAGTTCGTCCCGGCGCCCGGTATCAGCGGGTTCTCCCTCGACCTGATGCGACGCGACCCGGGCGAGCACCCGAACGGCCTGCTCGACTTCGCCCTCTGCTCCACCATCGAGCACCTGGCGTCGCGGGGGTTCGACGGGCTGAGTCTCAACTTCGCCGCCCTGCGCTCCACCCTGGCCGGTGAGAAGGGTGACGGGACGATGCAGCGGGCCGAGCGCTGGTTCCTCAAGCGTCTCTCCAACTTCGCCCAGATCGAGTCGCTGTGGAAGTTCAACGCCAAGTACGAGCCCGCGTGGCTGCCCCGCTACGTGGTGTTCGACACGGCCGAGCACCTGGTGCCGGTCGTCATGGCCATCCTGCGCGCCGAGTCGCTGTGGGAGATCCCGGTCCTCGGACGGCTCCTGGCCGCCGGGGCGGAGAAGCGGATGCTCGCCGCCCAGCGGGACACCGACGAGTTCCTCGCCTCCATCGTGCGGTGGGACGAGGACGGGGTGCGCGTGGACGGTGCCGATCGCGACCCGGCGGTCACCGTGGCCGCGCCCGCCCCCGGAGGCGCCCCGCCCCCGGGACCCGACCGCGACCCGGAACCGGCGGGCGACGGCACGGCCGGGGCCTGAGCGTCACCCGGCCGGCGACGGCTCGGGGAGCCCCATCGGGTTCGGGTAGCCGATGATCCCGGCCCCGTGGACGGCCGCGGCCATCGGGCGCAGCGTGTCGGCCAGCTCGTGGAGCATCCGGTCGTCCAGCGACCCGAACGGACGGGCCGCCTGACGGTCGGTCATCGCCTCGATGTCCCTGCGGAGCCCGGCGCCTCCGGTGGTGAGGCCCGAGTCGTCGAGGAGCCCGCGGCGCGCCAGCCGTTCGCCCGCCTGTGCCCACTCCGACGCGGACCACCCGCGCGACCGGATGAAGAGGTCGTCGGGCAGGCCCTCCGACGCGGCGAAGAGCACCAGGGCCTCGGCGCCGTCCAGCCCCGACGCCGTCAACGCGGCGACATGGCCGTCCCCGCGGTGCTCCCGCAGGCAGGTGCACGCGTGCCACAGGGCCTCCACCGGGTCGTCGGGCGCCCCGGTCGCCCGGGTCGCGGCGAACAGCGGTCGGCCCGCGCCGACGGCGCCGTCCACCAGACGGGACAGCAGCGGGACGGCCCGCGCCGCGCCCGCCTCGATGTCGGGGACGCAACGACGCAGGGTTCCGGCCGCGCCGTACCGCCGGGCCGCCCAGATCCGTCCCGGGTCGGCGAAGGACCAGGCGTCGGGGACGGCCCGCCGGACCAGGTCCGGGTGGAAGTTGAAGAACGTCGCCCCGACGACCTCGGGACCGACGGGTCCCATCGGCGCGGCGCGACCGGCGAAGTAGCCCATCCAGAATCCGCGCATGCCGACCTCGTCCATGGACCGTCGGCATCCGTCGTCGAAGTAGACGACGGCGTGGAGCGGCTCGAGGAGGAGCCACCAGTCGCGTGCGGTGGGAACCGCACCGACCCGCTCGGGCACCGTTCAGCCCCCGGACGGGCCCCCGACCAGGGCCGCGTCGGGTCCGGGGCCGGCGCCGACCGACGGAGGCGCCTGGCGGCGGTCCTCCGGACGGCGCCTTCCGGCGAAGAGGCCCACCAGGCCCACGACGGCCAGGGTGACCAGGACGACGATCACGGCCACCTCGGCCGTCGGTTGGTTCCACAGGACGAGCACGACCAGTCCGAGGACCACCACCCCCCACTGGAACGCCTTGCGGTGGGCGGCGACCGTGTCGTGGACCGGGCCCCCGGTCCACCACGCCGGCATGGACCGGGCGTCGATCCACCGGCGCACGGGACCGAGCCCCACGACGAAGGCGACCACGGCCACCAGGGTCGACACGACGAGGACCGTCCGGACGGTGTCGAGCAACACGGCGCCGACGGTGTCGACGACCGCGGCGGCCGCGTCCTTCGACTGCGAGGGCAGGAGGGAACCGAGATACTGGTTGCGTCCGACGTTCGCCGCCACGAGGAGGAGCGCCATCGAGACGGCGAGGCCGGACGCGGCGTGGACCAGTCCCCGTCGTCGGTCACGGGACAGGACGACGGACAGCGCGAAGAGGAGGACGGACACGATCGGCAGGACCAGCGCGAGGTCGTTGAGGAAGCGCACCCACCGCTGCAGCTTCAACAATTGGTCGGACTGGAAGAGCACGAAGGGGGCACCGCTGTAGGCGGGCACCTTGTCGAACACGCTCAGTCCGTGCTGGGCGAGCTGCTTCTTGGCGGCCACCTCGACCTGGGACAGGTCGACCGTCACCTGGCCGTGGCTGACCGCCAACGGGCCCACCTTCTCGCCCAGGAGCAGGTTGTCCAGCTGTTCGTGGGACCGGCGCAACGCCTCGTCCCACAGCGTCTGGAACCGGGAGCTCTGCACCAGCTTGAGGGTGATCTGGTAGGTGGCGGTCTTGACCGCCGAACTGATCGGCTCCGCCAGGAACCCGGCCTGGCGTGGCAGGACGCTCGCCACCCGCTGCTCGAGGTCCGTCCTGGCGACCAGGCTGTCGCTCACCTTGGTGGCGACCGTGCTCTGCACCGCGGCGTTCCTGGCCAGTGGGGCGACCGTGGCCACGAAGGTGTCCGTGTCGAGCAGCTCGTTGCGGGCGTAGGCGACGACGACGGAGAGGACGGCCAGGAGGCAGGCCAGGACGACGAGCACCCAGGAGGAGATGGTCCGCCCTCGGGTCCTGGTCGACCCCTTCCGCACCTCGACCTCGCGGTGGAGCTCCTCGTTCTCCTGCTGGAGCACCTCGACCTCGTGGCGGAGCGCCTCGGCGTCCGGGACGTCCGCTGGAGAATCGTCGCTCACGTGGACACTGTACCGGCGGTGCTCCCGCCGACCGGGGACGCCGGTCCATCCGCACGCGGCGATGGCCGCCCGCGTGCGCGCTGCACGTGGGGCGGCCATCGCGGAGCACCCTCGTCGGGGCCGGCGGCGCCGGGCGGGCGCGCCGGCGGGCGGGCTCCCGTCAGGCCAGGAGCTTGGTCTTCTCGGCCTGGAACTCCGCGTCGGTGATGACGCCCTTCTCCTTCAGGTCGGCGAGCTTGGCGAGGGACTCGACGTTGTTCCCCGATCCGGCGGCCTGCTTGACGTAGGCGTCGAACGCCTTCTGCTGCTGTCGTGGCTCCGGAAGATGTCCATGAAGACGCTGATGAGGAGCCAGATCCAGAGGACGAACACGAAGAAGCAGAACATCATCCAGATGAGGCTGAGGATCGGGTAGTTGTAGGTCGCAAATGTCATGACAGGTACTGCTCCTTACGCGTGGGCGGTGGCTGTCGGCGGACCGACACCGTGCCACCCTAACCCCGGTGACCAGCAATTCCTCGGACTTCGGCTCGGGTACCCGCCGACCGCCGCGCCCGCGGTCGCTTGTCTCCACTCCCCGTCGGCCACCACCTAGTGTCGACGCAGACGGATACCGGGGAAGGGCGACCATGATCCAGCAACGCATCGTCGGAGTGCCCGCCACCGTGCCGGTGGGCGCGGCCGCCACCGACGGGGAGCGCCGACGCCGGTCGGTCCGGCGATGAGCGACGCCGCGACGGGTCCCCCGACGCCGACCGAGCCGGCCGCCCCCGACCCGACCGAGCTCCTCAAGTCGCGCGGCTACGTCCAGCTCCTCGTCCTGGCCGCACTCATCGGCGTACCCGTCTCCGCCGTCGCCTACGGGTTCCTGGCCCTGGTCGGCCACCTCCAGGATTGGCTGTTCACCTCGATCCCCTCCGCCCTCGGCTTCCACGGGAGCCCCGCGTGGTGGCCCGCCCCACTCCTCCTGGTGTCCGGCGTGCTGGTCAGCCTCACCATCACCTACCTGCCCGGGACCTCCGGCCACGAGCCGGCCGAAGGGTTCCACACCGGAGCGTCCCCCCTCCCGATCGAGCTGCCGGGGGTGTTCCTGGCGGCACTGACCACGCTGTCGCTCGGGGTGGTCCTCGGTCCCGAGGCACCGCTGATCGCCATCGGCGGTGGCCTCGGCGTCCTGGCCGTCCGCCTGGCCGCCCGGGACGCCCCCCCGATGGCGGCGACCGTCATCGCCGCGGCAGGGAGCTTCGCCGCCATCAGCACGCTGCTCGGCTCGCCCATCGTCGGCGCGTTCCTGCTCATGGAGGCATCCGGCATCGGGGGCCCCATGCTCGGCCTGGTCCTCGTGCCCGGCCTGCTGGCGGCCGGGGTGGGCACCCTGATCTTCGTCGGCCTCGACCACCTCACCGGGCTGGGGACCTTCTCCCTGGCCATTCCCGGGTTGCCCGCCTTCAGCCACCCGACCGGGGTCCTGTTCCTGTGGGCCATCGCCATCGGGGTCGTGGCCACCTTCGCCGGCACCGCCATCCACCTCGCCGCCCTCGCCCTCCAGGCGGTCGTCGCCAGACGACGCCTCCTGTGGACACCGCTGGCCGGACTGGTCGTGGCCGGCATCGCCATCGGATTCTCGGAGCTCACCGGCAAGGGCGTGCAGTTCGTCCTCTTCTCCGGCCAGGTCCAGCTTCCCGGCCTGGTGCTCCACGCCACGGCGTGGACCGTCGGCGCGCTCGTGGTCCTGGCGATCGCCAAGGCACTGGCCTACGCCGTGTCGCTTTCGGGCTTCCGGGGAGGACCGATCTTCCCGGCGATGTTCGTCGGCGCCACCATCGGTGTCGCCGGCTCCCACCTGCCCGGTCTGTCCCTGGTGCCCGCTGTCGCCATGGGGATCGGGGCCATGACCACGGTCATGCTCCGGCTGCCCATGACGGCGACCCTGCTCGCCGTCCTGCTTTTCGCCAGCGACAGCCTGACCGTGACCCCACTGGTGATCGTGGCCGTGGTCGTCGCCTACGTGCTGAGTGCCCGATTCCCCCAGCAACCGTCCGGGCTCGGTCGACACACCGGGGCGGCGACGCTCGACGCAACGGCCACCCCGGCCACCCCGGCCCCGCCGGCCACCCCGGCCCCGCCGGTCGGGGCGGCCGGCGCGGGAGGCTGACCGGTGCACGTCGTCGTCCCCGCGCTGGCCGTCGCATCCGGATCCGGCGGCCCGCTCGTCGCCAAGGTGATCTCGATCGTGTTCGGTACCGTGCTGGTCGGCGCCGTCCTGGTGTCGGCGCTCGAGACCGTCGTCCTTCCGCGCAACACGTTCACCCGGATCTCACGGGTCACCTTCGCCGTGGTCGACCGGCTCCTCGTCCACCGCTGGCGCAACGAGGAACGGTCCGCACGTGTCCGGGGCCTCTACGCTCCCGTGGCCCTGGTCAGCCTGCCCCTGGTGTGGATGCTCTCGGTCATCGTCGGCTTCACCTTCGTCTTCTGGGGCATCGGGTCGGGCACCATCAACCGGTCCTTCGAGATCAGCGGCTCCTCGGTGACCACGCTCGGGTTCGCCGCACCTGACGGCAGCGCCCGGACCTGGGTCACCTTCGTCGAGGCCATCATCGGACTCGGACTGGTGGCCCTGCTGATCAGCTACCTGCCCACCATCTACGCCGCCCACCACGACCGCGAAAAGGGGATGCGCGCCATGCGACCCTTCTCCGGCACGCCACCGTCGGGCGTCGACCTTCTGACGAACCTGACCCGGTTCGACGCACTCGACAACCCCGAGGTGTGGCAGACGGCGTCGGCCTGGCTGCTCGAGCTCGACCAGACCCACTGTGCCTTCCCGGCGCTGTGCTACTTCCCCGAGTCCTTCGCCGTCCAGACCTGGGTCGGCTCGGTGGGGGCCCTCCTCGACGCCGGCGCCCTCCTGATCTCGGCCTCGCCGCTCCGGATCGAGGAGAACACCGGCATGCACCACCAGGGGCCCATCATGGTCCTGGCGCACGGCGTCCCCACGGTCGTCGAGATCGGGCGCGCCGCCGGCCTGCCGATCGATCCGCCCGTCCCCCTCCTCGAACTCGTCCCCGACGGGTCCGGGACGGCACCCGACATCTCCGTCTCCCGGGACGAGTACCTGGCCGCCGTCGATCGCCTGGCCGGGACCTTCACCGTCCCCGAGCACGATCGGGAGAAGGCGTGGCTGCGCTTCGCCGCCGTGCGGTCCTCCTACGACCGGGCGCTCCGCGGCCTGGCCGGGCTCACCCTGGCCACACCCGCGCCGTGGACCACCGACCGCCCGGCCGACGTGGGCCGACCCCGCCTCCTGTCCAGCCGGCCGATCGCCGTCGACTGGACGCTGCCCGACGCCCCCGGGGGGGACCGGGTCCGGTCCTGACCGTCCGGGCTACGCCCCCTGGCGGACCGCCCCCGGCTCGACGGCCTCCACCCGGCCGTACCGGATCCGGCGCTCGACGAAGGCCAGGTAGAACGCCATGGCGAAGGCCAGGCTGGTGAACAGGCTCATCACGAAGAAGATCCACGGGGACCGCAGGCCCCGGCGCCGCCCGTCGACGATGGTCCACAGCGGCAGCAGGACCACGTTGACCATGATGTAGTCCTGGGCCGCCGAGTCCGACGCCCAGTTGGAGAAGAGGGCCTTGGTGTAGTCGACGTAGCTCGCCTGGTGGCCGGCGACGTGGGTGTAGCGGACGTTGAAGTACCACCCGAGGCACAGCGACACCAGCCCGAGCACGTAGTACACGCCCTCGAGCGGCGCCGTCCGTCCGGCCCCTCCCGGGCCGAAGAGGCGGCGGTTCGCCGCGAAGGCGAAGGCGGTGGTGGCGATGCCGAACACCCCGTACACCCCGAGCTGCGTGGTCATGGTTCCCCCTTCGCCGCCGTCCCGCGACGGCGTGCTCGATCCTCCCGGGCCCTACAGGTGGCTGAACCCGCCCGACTCCTCGGGCGTCATGGCCACCGACACCGGGTGCCGGTCGAAGTGGGCGATCGACTCGCGGATGTCGCCGAGGAGCAGCAGGCCCAGGTCGCGGCTGACCCCCTGGCGGACCAGGATGCGCTGGACCGAGATGTCCGCCAACGCGCCGGTCAACGGGTAGGCCGGCACCTGCCACCCCTTGACCCGGAGCCGGTCGGCGACGTCGTAGAGCGTGTAGCCGGGGTCCTCGCCCTCCTTGATCCGCCATGCCACCGACGGGATCCCGGTCAACGGATTGCCGTCGCACAGCAGCTCGAAGGGTCCGAGCTTCACGATCTCCGTGGCCAGGAACTGGCAGGTCTCGTAGCACGAGTCGTGGACGGCCTGGTAGCCCTTCCTCCCCAACCGGACGAAGTTGTAGTACTGGGCCACGATCTGTCCCGCCGGCCGGGAGAAGTTGATCTGGAAGACCGGCATGTCGCCGCCGAGGTAGGTGACGTGGAAGATCAGATCCTCGGGGAGGTCGTCGACGTGGCGCCACAGCACCCAGCCGACCCCGAGCGGGGCCAGGCCGAACTTGTGGCCGGAGGTGGAGATCGACTTCACCCGCGGGATGCGGAAGTCCCAGACCACGTCGGGGGCGCAGAACGGGGCGAGGAAGGCGCCCGAGGCTCCGTCCACGTGGATGTCCAGGTCGAGCCCGGTGTCGGCCGCCAGCTTGTCGAGCGCATTGGCGATCTCGAGCACCGGCTCGTAGCTCCCGGTGTAGGTGACCCCGAAGGTGGGCACCACCATGATCGTGCACTCGTCGACGTTGGCCAGCATCTGCTCGACGTCCATGCAGTACCTGCCGGGCGACATCGGGATCTCCCGGATCTCGACGTCCCAGTAGCGGGCGAACTTGTGCCACACGACCTGGACCGGCCCGCACACGAAGTTGGGTGTGCCGGTGGGCTTGCCCTCGGCCTTGCGCCTGGCCCGCCACCGCCACAGCGCGGCCATGCCCCCGAGCATGCACGCCTCCGAGGAGCCGATCGCTGAGCAGCCGACCGCACCTCTCGTCCTTGTCGATCATGTTCTTGTTGATCGACAGGTCCATCAGCTTGTGGACCTCGTCCTCCTCCCACGTCTGGCAGAAGGTGGCCAGGTTCTGGCGCGCGTTGCCGTCGAGCAGCAGCTCGTCGGAGATGGCCTGGAACGCGTCGTCCTCCCGCATCTCCTCCTTCGGGAACAGGTGGGACGGCAGGCAGGTGAGCAGGTCCTGACCGGCGTAGACCGAATTGAGCAGGTCGTCGCGGATCGAGTGGTGCTTGTGCAGGGGCATGTCGGGGTCCTCTTCTCGTGGTCCCGCAAGGCACGGGGGTCCGGTGGTCGCTCGGTCTAGACGTCGCTGATGGCGTGAACCTGGTTGGTGGCGATGGCCAGCTTCAGCGCCTGGTAGTCCTTCTGGTTCTGGTCGGCGTACGACGAGGCGAAGTCGCACAGGGCCTCGTCGAAGCGGTCGCCCGCGCCGAGATACGAGCCGATGGCGATGGCGTCGCCCGAGCGGGCGTGACCGAGGGCCAGCACCCACCCGCACATCTGGACGTAGATGGCCATCCCGTCGGTCCGCATCGACTCGATGTCGGCGGACGCCTTCCAGTCCCACATCTGGCGGAAGTAGAAGTCGCGCTCGACGCCGTCCACCCCGGGCACGGCGTCCCAGCCGAGGAAGATGTCGCTCGAGCTCTGCACCAGCCGCTGACCCTCGACGACCCGCTGGCCCATGTTGGCGTAGGCGCTCGGCGCCAGGAACGGCTCGGCAACCGAGTGCTCGGCCTCCTTCACCTGGAGGACGAGGGGGTCGCCGTGGTCTCGTCCGATGAACAGGGCCACCCAGCACCGCGTCCCCACCGACCCGACCCCGACCACCTTGCGGGCGAGGTCCATGAACTCGTAGTTGCCGAGGAGGTGCTGGCGGTCGCCGGACAGGGTCGCGCGGTACTCGGACAGCGCCCCGAGCAGGCTGGTGACCACCTCGGTCGAGTGGTCCGGGTCGAAGAGCTGGTCCGCCGGCACCAGCAGCGGGGGGTCTGCCCGGAATCGGAGCTTCCCGTCGACCTCCTCGGTGAGCTTGGCCACCGCGCGGAGGTGGTCCTTGCTCTTGGCCTTGGCCACCTGGGCGGTCAGGTTCGCCATGACCGCCTTCCCGGCCTGGTTCCCCCACCGGGCCGTCAGATGGTCCCCGTCGAGCTTCGAGTACCAGATCCCCAGGTTGCCCATGGTGGCGAAGTCGCGGATCGCCTCCCGGTAGCCGCGGACCGACCCGGCCACGAGCGACCGGCGCAGGGCGTCGTCGAATCCACGGCTCCTGGCCGCCACCTCGACGCTGGCGGCCAGCCGCTTGAGGTCCCACTCGAACGGCCCGGGGATCGTCTCGTCGAAGTCGTTGACGTCGAAGATGAAGTCGCGTTCGGGCGAGGCGAACCCGCCGAAGTTGACCAGGTGGGCGTCGCCGCACAGCTGCACGTCCAGCTGGGAGTGCTCCTCGAGGGCCAGGTCGGCGGCCATGACCGCCGCCGCCCCCCGGAAGAAGGCGAAGGGCGATGCGGCCATGCGGCCGTAGCGGATCGGGACGAGGTCGGGAACCCGGGTCGTCGCCTGCAGGGCCAGGATCTCGAGCGGGTCGGTCCGATCGGCCGGCGTCTCCCACTCGCCGTGGCGCGACCGGGGCACCAGCTCCCTGGCCTTGCGTCCGTGGGCCGCGCGCTCGTCGGGAGTGGGCAGGGTCACGGACCCATCATTCCACCGGTCGCCCGCTCCGACCACCGGTGTCGCGGGCGGGTCCCGTGCGGTTCCGCGGGGGTCCGGGGCGGCTACTGCTTCTTCCGGCGCTTGGCGATGGCGATGGCCAGGCGGTCGACGAACACCCCGAGCACCGCCGAGATCAGGATCACCCAGATCAGGCTGGCGTGCGTGTGGAAGACGAGGAAGTCGACCGTCGCCGGGGTGGAGTTGCGGAGGATGAACGCGATGAGCAGCAGCAGTCCGACGCCGTACACGACGAGACGGGCGATGTCCCGGTTGCCCCGCTTGTGCAACGGCGATCCGTCAGCACCCTTCGATGACCGTGCCATCCGACGCCTTCCGTCTGCCTCTCCGGACAGCATCGACAGTACCCCCGGGGGCGCCACCGGGTCGGGATGCGCCGCCGCCATCGACCGGGCGCCGTGCCGGCGCCCGTGGGGCTCAACCCAACAGCAGCGTGGCCTGGTGGGCGAAGTCGAGGATCGGACCGGGGATGATCCCGAACACGATCGTGAAGGCCACACACACCCCGATGGCCACCGCGGTGAGCGCCGGGACCGGCACCAGGCCCCTGGCCTCGACCTCGGCGGCCGGCGGTGCGTCGGTCAGGACCTGGAGGCTGGCCACCCGGTCGTCGGCCCGCGGAACCGCCGGCGCCGTCCCGCCGACACCTCGGGACCCGCGGTCGGCGTCACCTTCACCGCCGCCGGTGCCCGACCCGATCACATCGCCGGAATCACCGACCGGCGAGAACATCGTGACGGCCAGTCGGAGGTAGAAGAAGGCGGCCACGGCGGCCGACGCCATCGCCACTGCGGCCAGGGCATAGCCCTGCTGGGACACCGACGCCTCGATGACGCCGAGCTTGGCCAGGAACCCGGTGGTGAACGGCGCACCGGCCTGGCCGAGCAGCAGGACGGCGAAGGCGAGGGCCAGCAACGGCTGGCGCTTGGCCAGTCCCCGGTAGTCGGTGATCGACGACCGGGTGTCGCCCGGGCCTGCCACCACCGTGATGACGGCGAACGTCCCGATGACCAGGAACATGTAGGTGAAGACGTAGTAGAGCGAGGCCGACACACCACGGGCGCTGCACGCCAGCACCCCGAGGAGGATGAAGCCGACGTGGTTGATGGACGAGTAGGCCATCATCCGCTTGACGTCGCGCTGGGTCAGCGCCACCACGGCACCGAGCACCAGGCTGAGCAGGGCCAGCACCCACACGACCGGTTGCCAGTCGGCCCGCACCGTGGGGAACGACGTGACGAAGACCCGCAGCAGGGCGGCGAACGCGCCGGCCTTGGCCACCGCCGCCATGAATCCGGCGATGGGCGAGGGCGAGCCCTCGTAGACGTCGGGGGACCACATGTGGAACGGGACGGCGGCGACCTTGAACCCGAACCCGACCAGGAGGAGGGCCAGCCCGCCGAGGAGCACGCCGTTGTCGACGATCACGGTGCGGGACAGGTAGTCGGCGATCTGGGGCAGGTTGGTCGTCCCGGTGGCACCGTAGGTGAGGGCGATGCCGTAGAGGAAGATCGCCGAGGAGAACCCGCCGAGCACGAAGTACTTGAGGGCGGCCTCACCGGACTCGGACCGGCGATGGTTGAAGGCGGCCAGCACGTAGAGGGCGATCGACATGATCTCGAGGCCGAGGAACACCACGATCAGGTCGTTGGCCGCGCCCATCATCATCGCCCCCGATGCGGACACCATGGCGAGCACCTGGTACTCCGGTCCGTCGATGCCCTCGCGCCTCAGGTAGCCGTCGCCGACCAGTGCGGTCAGAAGCATGGCGATGGAGACCACCACCTGCACGAAGACGTCGAACCCGTCGAAGGCGATGGCCCCGGCGATGGTCACCTGGGGACCGTGGGTGGCGACCTGGTCCCACTGGAACAGGGCTGCCACCAGCGACGCGACCGAGACGGTGGCGGCGATGAGCGTGCCGGAGCGCACGTCCAGGATCCGCCGGAGCAGCGACGACACCAGCATCAGGGCCAGCGCACCGCCCAGCATGATCAGCATGGGCAGGATGCTCAGGTAGTCGATGTGGGGCACGTGGATGGTGGGCGCCGCCGACGCGGCCAGCAGGGACGTCACTTGGGGTCTCCCGTCGTCACGGCGGGCGCGGCCGACGCTCCGGCACGGGCTCCGGCGCCCGGGGTCCGGGCGGCGACGAGCGGGCCGGGACGGAGGCCGGACGGGATCGGGGTGTTGGTGACCTGGTCGACGTGGACGACCAGCCGGTCGACCGACGGGGTGATGCGGTCGAGGACCGGCTTCGGGAAGATGCCGAGGAGCACGATGAGGATGATCAGCGGCGCCACGATGAGCCGCTCGTTCCACGACAGGTCCCGGGTGGCGCTGTCCTCCTCGGTCGGCTCACCGTGGAAGACCTGCTGGTAGCCCCACAGGAGGTAGATGGCGGCCACGATCACACCCATGCTGGCCGCCACCGCCCACCACCGGTGGGCGACGAAGGTACCGAGCAGGATGAGGAACTCACCGACGAAGCCGTTGAGCCCGGGCACCCCGATCGAGGCCAGCATGGCCAGGGTGAACACGCCGGCGAGGACCGGGGCGGGACCCTGCAGACCCTTCAGCGAGCCGATCTGCCACGTC
The DNA here is from genome assembly GCA_049517675.1 of Acidimicrobiales bacterium. GTDB lineage: Bacteria > Actinomycetota > Acidimicrobiia > Acidimicrobiales > RAAP-2 > Bog-756. Next base: position 2,347 of record JBEKRV010000090.1, on the reverse strand, counting down.
CGGCGACGCTCGTAGATCCAGCCCACCAGGATGAACAGGGTGGCGATGACCAGGCCGTGGTTGACCATCTGGAGGACACCACCGCTCAGGCCCTGGCTGTTGAGGGCGAAGGTGCCCAGCGCGATGAACCCGATCTGGGCCAACGACGAGTAGGCGAGCAGCCGCTTCAGGTCCCGCTGGGCACAGGCCACGACGGCGCCGTAGACGATGCCGATCACGGCCAGCGTGAGCAGGATCGGTGCCACGGTGCGGCTGGCCTGGGGGAACAGGTTGAGGTCGAACCGGATGATCCCGTAGGTGCCGAGCTTGGCCATGATCGCCACGAGGAGGATGGACCCGGCCGTCGGTGACTCGGCATAGGCGTCGGGCGACCAGGTGTGGAACGGGAAGATCGGCGCCTTGACCGCGAAGGCGGCGGTGAAGGCGGTGAAGAGCAGCACCCCCTCGGTGCCGGACAGGTGGGTGTGCATCAGGGGGACGAGCTCGAAGGTGAGCACCCCGGTCTGCGACTGGTGGATGAAGGCGATCGACACGATCCCCACCAGCAGGAACGCGGATCCGGCGAACGTGTAGACGAAGAACTTGATCGCCGCGTAGCCGCGCCGGGCGTATCCCCACCCCCCGATGATGAAGTACGAGGGCACGAGGGTCAGCTCGAAGAAGAGGAAGAACAGGATCAGGTCGAGCGAGACGAAGCTCCCCATGCACGCCGCTTCGAGGAGCAGCACCCAGGCGATGAACGACCGCGGGTCGCGGCGCACCCTGGCCCCCAGCATGGTGAGCGGGAAGAGCACCGCGGTGAGGACCACCAGGAACAGCGAGATGCCGTCGACCCCGAGCGACCAGTGGATGCCGAGGCCGGTGGCCCAGGTGTGGTCGCTGACCATCTGGTAGCTGCCGTCGCCGGACTTGAACTCGAAGAGCACGGCCGCGGCAACGGCCAGGGTGAGCACCGTCACGGCGACGCCGACCGCCTCGTGGAACCACGAGGCGACGGCCTGGCGGGGGATGAGGGCCACCACGGCGGCACCCACCGCGGGCAGCAACACCAGGACGGTCAGGTAGGGGAACGTCGAGGAACCCATCAGCCCCACCACATCCTCGTCAGCATGAACCCGAGCACCACGACGGTTCCGAAGGTGATGCCCAGCACGTAATTGCGCACGTAGCCGGTCTGGGTCCGGCGCAGCAGCGAGCCGGACCCCCGGAAGGCCCCGGCCACGCCGTTGACGGCGCCGTCGATCACCTTCGTGTCGACCACGTCGGCACAGAAGGTGGCGAGACGCTCGCTCGGTCGGCCGAACACCGCGTCGTAGAGCTCGTTGATGTACCAGGCGCCCCGCAGGAACGCGATCTCGAGGTTGGGACGCTCCGACCGGGTCGACCACAGGCGGACGCCGATGAGCACGAAGACGATGGCCACGATGCCGTCGATGGTGGCCAGCGTCCACACCGCCGACGAGCTCAGGTTGTCGTGGTAGAGCGTCCCGCCGAAGACCGGGTCCACCCACCTGGCGAGCGAGAAGCGGCTCCCGGAGATGGCCATGACGCCGGCGAACGCCGCGAAGAAGGACAGGATCCACAGCGGCACCGTCATGATCGCGGGCGACTCGTGCGGCTCCGAGGTGACCCCGTCGGCGTGGTGGGCGTGGGCGGCGTCGAGCTCCGGATGGGCGTCGGAGGACCCGGCCCACCGGTCCGTGCCGAAGAAGGCCAGCCCGGTCAGGCGACTCATGTAGTAGGCGGTCAGTGCGGCGGTGACGATGCCGACGGCCCACAGGCCCGGATGGGCGGCCCAGGCGTTCTCGAGGACGGCGCCCTTGGCCCAGAAGCCCGACAGGGGTGGGACGGCGGCGATGCACAGCCATCCGATGGCGAACGTGACGAAGGTCACCGGCATGTAGGCCCGGAGATTGCCCATGCGCTTCAGGTCCTGCTCGTCGTGGAGGCCGTGGATGGTCGAACCGGCGCCGAGGAAGAGCAGGCCCTTGAAGAAGGCGTGGGCCACCATGAGGAAGATGGCCGCCGTGTAGGCGCCGCACCCGATGGCCAGGAACATGTAGCCGAGCTGGGACACCGTCGAGTAGGCCAGCACCTTCTTGATGTCCTGCTGGGCGCAGGCGATGGTGGCGGCCACGAATGCGGTGGCGGCTCCCACGCAGGCGATGGTGAAGGCGGCGTCGGGCGACGCGTGCAGCAGGGGGCTGATCCGGCACAGGAGGTAGACGCCGGCCGTCACCATGGTGGCGGCGTGGATGAGGGCGGACACCGGGGTGGGGCCCTCCATGGCGTCCGCCAGCCACGGGAAGAGCGGGATCTGGGCCGACTTGCCCATGACCCCCACCAG
>JBEKRV010000089.1:0-7943 GCA_049517675.1 Acidimicrobiales bacterium | reverse complement strand
CCGAACTGGGCCTTGCCGCCCAGGGGCTGCTGCGTGATCATCGAGTACGGGCCGGTCGACCGGGCGTGGATCTTGTCGTCCACCAGGTGGTGGAGCTTCAGGATGTACACGTAGCCGACGGAGACCGGGTTGTCGTAGGGCTCACCGGTGCGGCCGTTGTACAGCTGGGACTTGCCCCGGTCGTCCACCTGGATCGAGCCGTCCTCGCCGTCCGGGTTGAGCTTCCGGAAGATCTGCTGGATCGTCGGGTGACGTCCGGCCTGGTCCTCCTCGTCCCAGTGGGCGCCGTCGAACACCGGGGTCGAGACCCACACGGCGGGCTCGGTCCGGGGACGGGTCTTGGTCTCGGTGCCGCGCAGCGGGGTGCGGGCGACCTCGCCGGCGCCCTCCCAACCCCATCGGGCGGCATAGCCCAGGTGGGACTCGAGCACCTGGCCGACGTTCATCCGGCTCGGCACGCCGAGCGGGTTGAGCACGATGTCGACCGGGGTGCCGTCGGCCTGGAACGGCATGTCCTCGATGGGCAGGATCTTCGAGATGACACCCTTGTTGCCGTGACGGCCGGCCAGCTTGTCGCCCTCGGAGATCTTGCGCTTCTGGGCCACGTACACCCGGACCAGCTGCTCCACGCCGGGGGGCAGCTCGTGGGCGTCCTCACGGGAGAACACACGGACGTCGATGACCGTGCCCTGCTCGCCGTGGGGGACCTTGAGGGACGTGTCACGGACCTCGCGGGCCTTCTCACCGAAGATGGCACGGAGCAGGCGCTCCTCGGGGGTCTGCTCGGTCTCGCCCTTGGGGGTCACCTTTCCGACCAGCACGTCGCCGGGGCCGACCTCGGCCCCGATGCGGATGATGCCCCGCTCGTCGAGGTCGGCGAGGATCTCCTCGGAGAGGTTCGGGATGTCCCGGGTGATCTCCTCGGCGCCCAGCTTGGTGTCCCGGGCGTCCACCTCGTGCTCCTCGATGTGGATCGACGTGAGCACGTCGTCCTTCACCAGGCGCTCGGACAGGATGATGGCGTCCTCGTAGTTGTAGCCCTCCCACGGCATGAAGGCCACGAGCAGGTTCTTGCCCAGGGCGAGCTCGCCGTTGTGGGTGGCCGGGCCGTCGGCCAGGACATCGCCGGCCGAGATCTTCTGGCCCTCGTCGACGATGACCTTCTGGTTGATGGCGGTGTTCTGGTTGGAGCGGCGGAATTTGGCCAGGCGGTATACCTTCTTGCCCAGCACGACCCCGTTGCGGTCCTTGGTACCGGCCTTGTACTCGACGGTGATCTGGTCACCGGAGACGTCGACCACCGTGCCGTCGCCCTCGGCCATGATCACGTCGCCCGCGTCGCGGGCGGCCCGGGCCTCGACGCCGGTGCCGATGTAGGGGGCCTCCGGGACGACAAGCGGCACCGCCTGCTTCTGCATGTTGGCGCCCATCAGGGCACGGTTGGCGTCGTCGTGCTCGACGAAGGGGATCAGCGCGGTCGAGACCGACACGATCTGCTTCGGGGAGACGTCCATGAGGTCGACCTCGGCGGGGGGCACGAAGTCGATCTCCGAGGTGGTCCCGTAGGAGGTGGTGGCCAGACCGACCCGGACGCCGGTGCCCTGCGGCCCGCGGCGCACGAGCACCCGCTCCTCGGTGAACCGCCCCTTCGCATCGAGGGCGGCCGACGCCTGGGCGATGACGTGCTCCTCCTCCTCGTCGGCGGCGAGGTACAGGATCTCCTCGGTGACCTGGCCGTTGACGACCTTGCGGTACGGGGTCTCGATGAAGCCGTACTCATTGACCCGGGCGTAGGTGGCCAGCGAGCCGATCAGGCCGATGTTCGGGCCCTCCGGGGTCTCGATCGGGCACATCCGGCCGTAGTGGGAGGTGTGGACGTCACGGACCTCGAAGCCGGCCCGCTCGCGGGACAGGCCACCCGGACCGAGGGCCGACAGGCGGCGCTTGTGGGCCAGGCCCGACAGCGGGTTGTTCTGGTCCATGAACTGGCTGAGCTGGCTGGTCCCGAAGAACTCCTTGACGGCGGCGACCACCGGGCGGATGTTGATCAGGGTCTGGGGCGTGATGGCCTCGACGTCCTGGGTGGTCATGCGCTCGCGGACGACACGCTCCATCCGGGACAGGCCCACCCGGACCTGGTTCTGGATGAGCTCGCCGACCGACCGGATGCGGCGGTTGGCGAAGTGGTCCTGGTCGTCGATCCGGTAGGTCGACTCGCCGTCGGCCATGTGCTTGGCCAGGTGGAGCATGTACGTCGACGACGCCAGGATCTCCGCCGGGCTGAGCACGCCCTGGGTGGGCGTGGGCCGCTCGAGGTCGATGCTCAGGATGTCCGAGATCCGCTCGATCTCCGGGCCGAGCTTCCGGTTCAGCTTGTAGCGGCCGACCCGGGTGAGGTCGTAGCGCTTCGGGTTGAAGAAGGCGTTCTCGAAGTACTGGCGGGCGGCCTCGACCGAGAGCGGCTCGCCGGGACGGGCCCGCTTGTAGATCTCGAGCAGGGCCTCCTCCCGGGTGGGGGCGAGGTTCTGCTCCTTCTCCCACTGGCCCTCGAGGAAGTCGAAGTGGCGGACGAACCGCTCGAGGAAGGCCTGGTCCTCGTAGCCGAGGGCGCGCAGCAGCACGAACAGGGAGAGCCGGCGCTTGCGGGCGACCCGACAGCCGGCGGTGACGTCCTTGCCCGGCTTGGCCTCGACGTCGAACTCGATCCACTCGCCACGGTAGGGGTGGATGGTGCCGGTGAACACCGTCTTGGCGTCGCGGCCCGGCTGGAAGATGACGCCCGGGGACCGGACCAGCTGGCTGACGACGACCCGCTCGGTGCCGTTGACGATGAAGGTGCCCTTGTCGGTCATGACGGGGAAGTCCCCCATGAAGACCGTCTGCTCCTTGATCTCACCGGTTCCCGCGTTCATGAACCGGGCGCGCACGAAGACCGGCGCGGCGTAGGTCATGTCCTTCTCCTTGCACTCCTCCACCGAGAACTTCGGCGGTGGGCGCAGGTCGGGGTCGGTCGGGTCGAACTCGAGTTCGAGGCTCAGCTGACCGGTGAAGTCCTCGATCGGGCTGATGTCGTTGAACGTCTCCGCCAGGCCGCGGTCGAGGAACCACTTGAAGGAGTCCCGCTGGATGGCGACGAGATCGGGCAGTGGAAGCGCTTCGTCGATATTGGCAAACGAAAAACGTTCCGGGCTGTTGGACCGTGTAGGCAACGGCCTACTCCTCCCAGTTGCAAGGCGAATGGGGCAAGGACGGGGTACTGCGGTGGTTCGGGCGTTGAATGCGGTACGTCTACGCGGGGTCTGAGGGGTCGACGACCACCGCCGGAGCAGTCGTCAAGGGCGTCGGGACGCGCGCCACTCAGTGGAAACGGCTGAGGAAGGCGACGAGGGCAGGCACGGCAACCAGTAAGCATAACCGGAAGCGCACAAGATCACAACCCATACGGGGGGACCCCGGAGCCAGGCCCCAACAAGGTACGAGAACGTGGGGCCCCAGTCAAGGATTCCGACCGCCGAACGACCGGTCCGGGAGTACCCGGGCGACCGCGCCGACAACCTGCGACCCGGGCCCGGCCACCGGTGGAACGGCGGCCGGGACCCGGGGGTGCTACTTGAGCTCGACGGTGGCGCCGGCGCCCTCGAGCTGGGCCTTGGCCTTCTCGGCGTCCTCCTTGTTGACCTTCTCGAGGACGGGCTTGGGGGCGCCGTCCACGAGGTCCTTGGCCTCCTTGAGGCCGAGGCTGGTCAGCGAGCGGACTTCCTTGATCACCTGGATCTTCTTGTCGCCGGCGCCGGTCAGGATGACGTCGAACTCGCTCTTCTCCTCCTCGGCGGCCGCCTCGCCACCACCGCCGCCACCGGCCGGTGCGGCTGCGGCCACGGCCACGGGTGCTGCGGCGGTGACGCCGAAGCGCTCCTCGAACTCCTTCAGGAGCTCGCTCAGCTCGAGCACGGACAGCTCAGAGATGCCGTCCAGAATCTGGTCCTTGGTCAGGGTTCCTGCCATCGTCGTTACTCCTTGTTCCTGGTTGTGTCGTTGATTGGTCGGTTGATCGGAACTGGGTGGGGCCGGCTACTCGCCGGCCGGTGCCGCGTCTGCCTCGGGCTCGGACTCGGGCTCGGCCGTCACGTCGGATTCGGCCTCCGCCGTCTCGGTGGCGGGAGCCTCCGCCGTCTCGGTGGCGGGAGCCTCCGCCGTCTCGGTGGTCGCCTCCCCTTCGGCCGTGGCCTCCGCCGTCTCGGCGGCCGTGGCCTCCGGAGCGGCTTCCTCGGCCGGCGCCTCGGCCCGACGCTGGTCGATCAGGGCCGAGAGACCGTAGGCCAGGTTCCGGGGCAGTGCCTGGACCAGCCCGGCCAGCTGCTGCAGCGGGGCCGACAGTGCGCCGGCGAACTGGGCCAGCAGGGCCTCGCGGGACGGGAGCTCGGCCAGGATGTCGATATCGGCGGCGGACATGATCGACGCGCCGACCACGCCGCCCTTGACGACCAGATTGGGATTGGCCCGGGAGAAGTCGCGCAGTGCCTTGGCCACGGCGCTGACGTCCCCCTGGACGAAGGCGATCGCGGTAGGCCCGGTGAGCAGCTCGCTCACGCCCTCACGGGGGGTGTCGACCACGGCCAGGCGGACCAGGGTGTTCTTGTAAACCTTGTAGTCGCCCCCGGCGGCGGCGAGCTCACGGCGGAGCTGGGCCAGTTCGGCCACGGTCAGGCCGCGGTACTCGGTGAGGACGGCGCCGTCTGCAGCCTCCATCCGTTCCCGCACCTCGTTGACGACGGCGACCTTTTCGGCCCTCGGATTGTCCATCGTGCCTCCACCGAGCGAAACGCTCTGGTTCGGGCCGCAGACACCATCGAGAGGTCGGCAACGAGCACCCGGTGCTCGGAGCGGAACGCCTCATCAGGCGGACCCGTCGGGGTCCCTTCGGTACCGGGTGGCCGGTACACCGGAGGTCTACGGCAGTTCTGTAGATCTGGAAAGGGTGATGCTAGCGCACGCCGGCCGGCCGGAGCCAGCGGGATGCACGGGTCAGGCGGTGACGGCCAGCTCTTCGTCGGCCTTGCGGGCCAGGAGCGGGTCGATGTGGACGCCCGGGCCCATGGTCGAGGACAGCGTCACGGCACGGACGTACCTGCCCTTGGCCGAGGCCGGCTTGGCCCGGTAGATCTCCTCCATGACCGCATGGATGTTCTCCAGCAGCTTCGCCTTCTCGAACGAGGCCTTGCCCACCCGGATGTGGATGTTGCCCACCTTGTCGGTCCGGTACTCGACGCGCCCGCCCTTGAATTCGAGCACGGCCCGCTCGACGTCGTCGGTGACGGTGCCCGTCTTGGGGTTGGGCATGAGGCCGCGGGGACCGAGGACCCGGCCCAGGGTGCCGACCTGGCCCATCAGGTCCGGCGTGGCGATGGCGATGTCGAAATCGAGGAATCCCTCACCGGCGACCCGGGCGACCAGGTCGTCTGCCCCGACCACGTCGGCGCCTGCCGCCCGTGCCTCGGCGGCCTTCTCGCCGGCGGCGAATACGGCCACCCGTGCGGTCCGGCCGGTGCCGGCCGGCAGCGACAGGGTGCCACGGACGATCTGGTCGGCCTTGCGGGGGTCGACCCCGAGGCGGATGGCCAGTTCGACGGTCTCGTCGAAGGATGCCTTGGCCGAGGCCTTCACCAGGTCGACCGCCTCGGACACCGTGTAGAGGTGCTGGCGGTCGATCCCGGCGACGCTGGCCTTGTACTTCTTTCCCCTGGACATGTGGTGGGTCTCTTTCGTCGTGCGTTCGTGTGCGGTCGGTCGGCTCAGCCGGCGACGGCGATCCCCATGGAGCGGGCGGTGCCGGCAACCTGCTTCTTGGCCGACTCGAGATCGGTGGTATTGAGGTCGGGCAGCTTGACGGTGGCGATCTCGGTGATCTGTGCGTCGGTGACGGTGGCCACCTGCGCCCGTCCAGCGGTAGCCGCACCCTTGTCGATCCCGGCGGCCTGGCGCAGGAGGGCGGCGGCCGGCGGGGTCTTCAGGACGAACGAGAAGCTCCGGTCCTCGTAGATCGAGATCTCGACCGGGATGATCGAGCCGGCCTGCTTCTCGGTGGCGGCGTTGTACTGCTTCACGAAGTCCATGGTCTGGACGCCGTGCGGCCCGAGGGCCGTGCCGACCGGGGGCGCGGGCGTCGCGCCGCCGGCGGGCAGTTGGATCTTGACGACCGCGAGGATCTTCTTCTTGGGTGCCATGGCGTGTGTCTCCTCTTACGTGATGCCTGGTTACCTGATGCCCGGTCGACGACCTAGAGCTTGGCGACCTGGCTGAATTCGAGCTCGACCGGGGTCTCCCGACCGAAGATGTTGACCAGCACCTTGAGCTTGAGCTGGTCCTCGTTGATCTCGGCGACCTGACCGGAGAAGTCGGCGAACGGGCCTTCCTTGACCCGCACCGTCTCGCCGACCTCGTGCTCGAGGCGGGGGCGGCTGCGCTTCGACGGGGCCTCGCCCCCCTCGACCTTGACCTGCAGGATTCCCTCGACCTCGCGCCGGGACAGCGGCGTGGGCTTGGTGCCCGGTCCGACGAAACCGGTGACGCCGGGGGTGTTGCGGATGACCGCCCAGCTGTCGTCGTCCAGCTCGCAGCGGCACAACAGGTACCCCGGGAAGACCTTCTTCTGGACGATGACCTTCTTGCCGTTCTTGAACTCGGCGACGTCCTCCATCGGGATGACGACCTCGTAGATGCGGTCCTCCATCCCCATCGACGCGGTGCGGCTGTGCAGGTTCGACTTCACCTTGTTCTCATAGCCGGCGTAGGTGTGCACGACATACCAGCGACCGGGCTGGTCGTAGGGACTCACCACGAAGGGCTCGTCGTCATCGAATCCGTCGTCCCCGCCCGCGTCGAGGGACTCCTCACCATTCTCGGCGGCATCGACGGCCGGGGCGTCGTCCGCCACGGTCTCGCCGGTCTCGACATCGGTCGCGACGACTCCCTCGACATCGTCGAGGTCAGGGTCGTCGCCCAGTGGTGCGGTCGTTCCGTCTTGGGTCACAGTCATACCGATCAGGGCTTGAACAGCCAGAAGACGCCTTTTGCGAAGGCGTAGTTGAGGATGAAGATCAGGACCATCAGCGACACCAGGGTGACCAGGGTCACCGTCGTGTAGTTGACGACCTCCGACCTGTTGGGCCAGGCCACCTGGCGTAGCTCCGAGCGTACCTCGCGAAGGAACTGCCCGATCCGGAACGGTTCACGCTTGGCCGGTTTGCGAGCGGGTGTGGCGGTGCGAGCGGGCGCGGCCTCCCCATCGGGGTCCTGGCCCTGTCGCTGCATCATTCGCTTCTGTTGCAGAGCAGGGCAGGAGGGACTTGAACCCCCAACCTTCGGTTTTGGAGACCGGTGCTCTACCAGTTGAGCTACTGCCCTCTGTCGACCGCCGTGACGCGAACGGGCTTCCGAACACGCAGGGGCGGCTCCTCAGGCTACCACCGGGGACGCCTGGAGTCCCAGGCGGAGATCGCCTCGCCTCCACCGGGGCCGGGGCGGCTCCACCAGGGTGTCTAGCGGGTCTCCTTGTGGAGGGTGTGGCGGCGGTCCCACGAGCAGAACTTCTTCATCTCGATCCGCTCGCGGTCGTTCATCTTGTTCTTGGTGGTGATGTAGTTCCGCCGCTTGCACGACTCGCAGGCCAAGGTGACCTGGATCCGCTTCTCGTTCTTTGCCACGGTGACTCCCTTGTGCCCGCCGCCGGTGGTGGCGGCGGATCCGATGTGATTGCTGCCTGTGCGTACTGCCCTGGAACTGACTGCCCTCGAGCTGACTGCCCTGGATCTGGTTGCCCCGGTCCGGTGAACTGGTAGCGGCGGCCGGACTCGAACCGGCGACCCCACGATTATGAGCCGTGTGCTCTAACCAACTGAGCTACGCCGCCATGGGCGAGCCCCCGGTGGGGATTGAACCCACGA
>JBEKRV010000088.1:0-7799 GCA_049517675.1 Acidimicrobiales bacterium | reverse complement strand
CCCACGCACTTGACACCGCCGCCGGTCACCGGGATCATCAGGTCGGCCGGCAGAGGTGGGCGCGAGGTGGTCCCATGATGCTGGCAACGGGGTGGTCCCTTAAGACTGGCAAGCGACAAATTGGGAAGGTCAGCTCGTCGCGTCGGACGTGGACCTGAGTTAGCTGGTGCAGACTCTCGCCCCGCGCCCATCGGAGACCGAGAATCGTCCGTCCAGTGCAGTCGCCGTCGCGACGCTCAACGTATCCGGACGCGACTTTGCAGCCATCGTCAATCGCGACGATCCAGGTCAGGCAGTTCGCGACTTCCGTGAAGAAGTCGTCATCGTCCGTGCGTTCAAGGGCTGCCCTGGCTCGCCCTAGAGACTCCCGAAGTGCCCGATGGGCTGCCCGCTGACCGCTTGGATTCTCCTCGGGAGTTGCTCCCACTCAAGTGAGGCTACCGGCGCGACGATCTGGGTGACCGAGTAACGGCCCAGATGGGTCCCCAACCCGGCGTTCGGGGGCACCTCACCCTAGATCGACGGCCTTCTCGTAGAGAATCGCCGTCCATGGACCGTGCGCAACCGTATGGGCATGATCGATGGGGCCCGGGATCTCTCCGACCATGGAGAAACCGTGATCTTCGTAGTATTCCCGCAGCCGATGGTTCGTGCCGAGGCAGTCGAGGCAGAGGTAACGGCGACCTCGGCCCAGCGCTTCGATTGAAGCCCACTTCAGGATGTCCCGACCCAGCCCTGCGTGAGACCTCCTCACGCCCATTCGGTGCACGAACGCAGCATCGGTCCGATCACCCCAGAACATTGAGTCTGACCATTGGAGAGTGACGGTCGCAGCCAAGTGAGAGTCGCCATCAACCACATAAAGGTCACCAGCTTTCAGAGACGGGGACAGTTGGGCCGACGAGAACCGATCGGGCCATTGGATGATGCCCAGAGACTTCAGCCACGCAGAGCACTCCGCCAAAACGTCAACGATCTCGTTGAGGTCTTCAGGTTCTGCTGTTCGGACGACTGGGAGCATGGGATTCCGCTAAATCGGTTTCACAATCAGCGTAGGGCCAGATGTCCCACCCATCCGGCGTTCGGGGGCAGGCCGGAGGAGAGTGGTGCCGGAACGTTCGGGGGCAACTCTTCTGTCGAGCCACTTCGGGGCATGATGGACTAGTGGGAGTCAAGAGTGAATCAGGCCGACCGCCTGACCGAGATCGTCCGCAACGCTGCCGTCTACATCAATCGCGAGCGTCACTCGAATCCAACAGATCGAATCCTCTTTATGGCGACCTGGCTGCAATCGAAACTGCTGGCTTGTCTCGGGCATCATGCTAAGCGAAGAAGCTCCATAGATGCAGACGGTGTTTTCAAGATCGTTTGCCGAGCGTTGGTCGCCCCGTATTGGAGAGCCGGCGGCGAGATACCAATGTATCGCTTATCGATTGTTGAGTGCAGGGTCGCTGTTTTTGATCATTACAGTCACGGTCCTTTCTATAGCTGAAACCAGTCACAGTGTCTTGCTTAATTCAATTGCTGACATAGCTATCGGGTTGGCGGTCGTCATATTCGTCACAGGTGTTGTATTCCTAAAATGTGCGGCTAGGTCAATTTCGTCACATTTTGGCATTAAAGTGGGAATCTTGAACTATCCGCCATTGCAAAAAGGGGCATTTGACCGATGGAAAGTCCGTCAAGGTGTTCAATGAAAGAACGTCCAACTGGATCAGGTCGGCCCTCCAATCAGTGACGAACTCGTGTTAGGTCGCTCACCGAGAGATGATTGGAGGGGAAGATAGCCAGCCGAATTGCTGGATACATTGCTGACCTGCCCGAGGAAGCAGCCCGCTACTCAGGAGTGCCCCATAACATCCGCCCGACCTCGTGGTCGCAGTGTTGACAAAGTGTTGGTAGGGGGCAGGCAATAACGCCCGATCCTTATCTTGTCCAAACTGGGGCACTCCGCCAATTCCCAGGGCGTCCTGACCGGGAGACCGTCAGCACTCCGGGGCATGCAGGGTCAGACCGGCGCCGCTCCCGGATCCACGTCGAGGACGGCCTTGCCCACCAACCGGCCGTCGGCCACCGACGCCAGAGCGGAGGCCACGTCGTCGAGACCGAAGGATGCCCCGAGGAGTGGGCTCACCTGACCCCTGGCCAGGAGCCCCCACAGCTCGTCGTCGTTGCGGGCGAGTTCGTCGGGGCAGTGCTCGGCGAAGTCCCGGAATTGGAAGCCGAGCACCTGGCAGCCCTTCAGGAGCACCAGGTTGAGCGGGATCCGCGGGATCTCTCCGGAGGCGTAGCCAACGGTCACGAACCGGCCGCCCCAGTGGAGCGACCGCAGGGCGGGCTCGGCCAGGTCGCCGCCGACGGGGTCGACGACGACATCGGCCCCACCGGGGAGCACCTCCTTCAGCGCGGTCCGCAGGTCGACGGCCGTGTGCTGGACGAGGCGGGAGGCACCGGTGTCGCGGGCCGCCTCGAGCTTCGCCGGGGACGAGGCCACCGCCGTCACCGAGGCGCCGAGGTGGCGACCCAGGCTGACCGCCGCCAGTCCGACGCCACCACCGGCGCCGAGCACGACCAGCTCCTCGCCAGCCTGCAGGCGTGCGACCGAGCGGAGGACGTGGTACGCGGTCCGCCAGGCCACGCCGAAGGCGGCAGCATGCCGGTCGTCGACACCCTGCGGTACGGTCCGGACCGCTGCCGCCCCCACGACCACCTCCTCGGCGAAGGCGCCGACCAGCACGGTGCCGGCCACGCGGTCACCGACCGCCGGCCCGACGACGCCGTCGGCCACCTCCTCGATCACACCGGCGAACTCGCTGCCCGGGACGAAAGGAGGTGTCACGGTGACCTGGTACCGGTCGGCCACGAGGAGCACGTCGGGGAAGTTGACTGCGGCGGCCCGGACCCGGACCCGCACCTGGCCCGCACCGATCGCCGGCGCAGGGAGCTCCTCGACCGTCACCACCTCGGGCCCGCCGTAGGCGCGACACACTGCGGCCCGCACGTCAGCGGCCCCTCCACACCGGGTCGCGCTTCTCCATGTAGGCCCGGGCACCCTCCATGGCGTCCTCACTGGCGAAGACCACCGACGACCACTCGGCCTGGCGCTCGCGTGCGGCGGCCGGGTCCGAGGCGCTGAGCCGGACGAGCTCCTTCGAGGCGGCGAGCCCGAGGGGCCCGTTGGCGGCGATGCGTTCGGCCATGGCAACGGCCGTCGCCCACACCTCCCCGGGAGCCACCACGGCGTTGACCAGGCCGATCTGGTAGGCACGGGCGGCGTCGACGAGGTCACCGGTGAGGGTGAGCTCGAGGGCGATCGCGGTCGGGATCCGGTTGCCGATCAGGGTGCCGCCTCCGGCGGCGAAGAGCCCGCGCTTGACCTCGGGCAGGCCGAAGCGGGCCTCACTCGAGGCGATGACCACGTCGCACCCGAGGAGCAGTTCGAGGCCGCCCGCAACCGCGGACCCGTTGGCCGCGCCGACCACGGGGACGCTCACCTCGCCCCGCAGCAGCCGATAGAAGGCCTCCGTCGTCTCGCCGGGTGTCGCACCGGGCACGTCCCCCTCGGAGAACGACTTCAGGTCCATGCCCGAACAGAAGGCGCGGTCGCCAGTGCCGGTGAGCACGATGGCCCGGACGCCGGGCTCGGCCTCGGCCTCGAGGACCGCCGCCCCGAGTGCGTCGACCAGGCCCGTCGTGAGTGAGTTGCGGGCCTCGGGACGGTTGAGCCGGAGGAGCGAGAGCGCGCCCTGGCGCTCGCACACCAGCTCGGCGTCGGGCCCGCTCATCCGCCGTAGTCCGTGGTCTCGGCCAGGTCGGCGGCGCCCTGCATGAGGTCGAGCACCACCGGCCCGTAGGTCTGGAGCACGGCGTTGTCGCCGGCCCGCTGAAAGCCCTGTTCGAGGACGACGGCGAGCTTCCACTTGGCCAGAACGCAGTAGTAGTCGATGTCGTCGACCTGGCGCCCGGACACCTCGGCGTACCGGTCGAGGACGGCCGAGCGGGAGGGCATTCCCGTCATGTCGACGTAGGTGATCCCCGGCGCGTGGTCGGGATCCTCCGGCCAGCCATTGACCACCCAGGCCAGGTCCAGCTTCGGATCGCCGACCGTGCCCATCTCCCAGTCCACGATCGCCGCCATCCTTGCCGGCGCGCCATGGCGGTACATGACGTTGGCGAACTGGTAGTCGCCGTGCATGAGACCGGGGACGAAGTCGATCGGCCGGTGCGTCCGCAGCCAGGCCGACGCCTCGTCGAATCCGGGCAGCTCACGGCCCTTGATCCTCTCGAGGAACGCGGTCCACCGGTCGACCTGGCGCTCGTGGAATCCCTCGGGGTGCCCGAGGTCGGACAGGCCCTTCGCCGACCAGTCGACCTTCGACAGCAACGAGATCCCGTCGACCAGCTCGAAGGCCAGTCCCTTCCGGGCGTCGAGGTCCGTGTCGAACGGTGCCGGCCACCCGTCGGTGTTCATCGGCGACCAGCCGTCGACGTAGCCCATGAGGTAGAAGGTGCGCCCGAGCACAGACGGGTCCTCGCAGGCGGCGATGGCCGCCGTGTGCGGGACGTCGGTCCCGTCGAGGGCGGCGATGATGCGCCACTCGCGCAGGATCCCGGCATCGCGCGTGGCGGGGGCCGACGTCGGGGGGATGCGCAGGGCGGCGTGCACGTCGCCCCTGCGGATCTCGTAGATCTCGTTCTGGGTGCCCCCGGACACGAAGGCGGACTCGACGGGCTCCCCCACCCCGAGCCCGCGATCGTCCATCCACGCGGCCAGCCGTTCGATGTCGATCATCAGAGGTTCCCCACTTCGTGCTCGAGGAGCGCGGCGAACTTCTCGCGGGCCGCCTCGCGACGCTTCGGGAGGTGCTGGGTCGGCCACAGGTCGTCGGTGGCCCGGTGATCGCGCAGCACCTGGCGGGCGACCGTCACCTTGTGCACCTCGGTGGGGCCGTCGGCGAGGCCCATGACACTGGCCGCGACCAGCATCGACGGGAAGGGCATCTCGTTGCTGATGCCGAGCGCACCATGGACCTGGATGGCCCGCCAGGCGATGTCGTGGAGCACACCGGGCATCAGGACCTTGATGGCGGCGATGTCCTTGCGGACCTTCAGGTAGTTGTTGTGCTTGTCGATCAGCCAGGCCGTGTAGAGCACGTACAGGCGGAACTGCATGAGCTGGGCGTACGAGTCGGCGATGTAGCCCTGCACGAACTGCTTGTCGGCGAGCAGACCACCGGCCACCTGACGGCTGAGTGCCCGCTCGCACATGGCGTCGAGTCCCCGTCGGGCGAGACCGATCGTGCGCATGGCGTGGTGGATGCGGCCGCCCCCGAGGCGGGTCTGGGCGATGGCGAACGCCTGGCCCTCGCCGCCGAGCAGCGCTTCGGCGGGGAGGCGCACGCCGTCGTAGTGGATGAGGGCGTGGGAGCCGTGGCCCTCGGGCTCGCCGGCCAGGCCCACGTCGCGGACGATGTCGATGCCCGGGGTGTCGGACGGGACCAGGAACATCGACATGCCCTCGTAGGCGGACACGTCGGGATTGGTGACGGCCATCACGATGAGGAATGCCGCGGTGCGGGCGTTGGAGGAGAAGAACTTCCAGCCGTCGAGGACCCATTCGTCCCCGTCCCGGTAGGCGCGGGTCTCGAACAGGGCGGGGTCCGAACCGCCCTGGGGCTCGGTCATCGAGTAGCAGGAGAAGATCTTCCCCTCGAGGAGCGGGCGCAGGTACCGCTCCTTCTGGGCCTCGGTGCCGTAGTGGGCGATGATCTCGGCGTTCCCGGTGTCGGGCGCCTGGCAGCCGAAGATGACCGGCGCCCATGAGGAGCCGCCGAGGATCTCGTTGAGCAGCGAGAGCTTCAACTGCCCGTGCCCCTGGCCGCCGAGCTCGGGCCCGAGGTGGGTGGCCCACAGCCCCTGTGCCCGCACCTGGTCCTTCAGCGGGTCGATGACCGTCCGCAACGTCTCGTCCGGCGGCGTGAACTCGAGCCCCCGCCACAGCATGTCGATCGGCTCCACCTCGGACCGCACGAACTCCTCCGCCCAGTCCAGCTTCGTCTGGTACTCGGGATCGGTCTCGAACTCCCAGGCCATGGGTGTCTCCCCTCCTCGTCGGCTGGCAGAATAACATTCCAGATATGGAGAATCCACCTCTGGAGGATCAGAACGATGTTGCGACCCGGATCGCCCGCCGGACACTGGACCGGCGCAGTTCGGACTACACGGACGAGGTGCGCCGGCTGATCGACGCGGGGCGCACCGTCATGCGGCGGTGCGGGACGGACTCCCGTCCGCGGGTGGCCGACATCGTCGCCGAGGCGGATCTCTCCAACGAGGGCTTCTACCGGCACTTCGCGTCGAAGGACGCTCTCGTGGCCGCCATCCTCGACGACGGCACCGAACGGCTCATCGGCTACCTGGCCCACCAGATGGACAAGGAGTCGACGGCCGAGGGCAGGGTCCGTCGCTGGGTGGAGGGCATCCTGTCCCAGGCGACCGACGAGGAGAGCGCCGCCACCACCCTCGCCGTGCTCTGGAACGCGGCGAGCCTGGGCCAGACGATGAGCGCGTCCCACGTCTCGACGAGCGCCCGCCTGGCCACGCTGCTCCATCAGCCCCTCGTCGAGCTCCACGGCGTCGATCCCGAATTCGACGCCGAGCTCGTGGCCCACGCCGTCGTCGGCCGGCTCAACGACCTGCTGTGGGGAAGGAGGAGTACGACCCGGGCCGAGACGGACCGCGTGGTCGGCTTCTGCCTGGCCGCCTGCACCACCCGCAGGGGTTCGGCACGGAGTGGCGGGAGGTCCGGGAGCTAGGCGGGTCCGGTCGTCGTGCCGGACTTGTCGGAGCCCACCCCGTGGAGGATGAACTCCCAGAGCTCCTCGGCCGGGTCGGGGTCGACCCGACGGACCGACGTGCCGCCGATGGTGGCGGAGAAGGCGTTGAACATGATCGCCTCGAGCACCATCCCGGCGATCGGGCTCCGGCGCACTCCGGGGCGGATGCACCCGGCCGCCTCGGCGTCATCGAGCACCTCGCCGAACAGCGACACCACCGGGTCGAAGGCGAGTGCCGCCTCGGTGGGGTGGCTGGTCAGCAGCTGCTGCGCGAAGTCCACCATCACCCACGTGGTCGACAGCGGCTCCACGGGATCCCCCGGCAGCGGAGGACGGCAGAGCCGGTAGTACTCGATCACGAACCGGTGGATGCGCTCGAGCGGGTCGGTCTCCTCGTCGATCTTCTCGTTGAGGAACTCCGCCGTCGAGCGCACGGACTCCTCGAACAGGGCCAGCAGCAGCTCGTGCTTGCCGCCGAAGTACTGGTAGAAGAGGCGCAGCGACTGGCCCGAACGCTCGACGACCTCGTGCACGGTGAAGTCGCGCCCCGACTCCCCTTCGTTCATCAGCTCGAGGGCGGCGTCGAGAAACCGCTGCAGGCGGTTCTCGGCCCGGGCCCGGGCCGTGAACAGCGACCGGGCCACGGCCTGCTCGCGCCGGCTCATCGCCTGCTCCCCGCCCACGGGCTCTTCGACGTCGAGTTCACTTTCGGCCATCGCCGGCGAGTCTACTTGAGGTGACGGAATCGCCGGATCCCAGGATCGCGACACCCCGATTCCGCCGTCGGCAACACTCCGGGACCCCTGTGAGAACCCGGTTCCGACCCCTGTCGGCCCCCTCCGTCCCCTAGGAGCGTGGGTCGGTATCCGCCAATGGGGCGACTCCGATCGCTGCCGTGGGCCCGCGTCCGCCGGGCGTGTTGATGGGCGACATCGGGTTGTAGTCGCGATGTCCGGGTGATCC
>JBEKRV010000087.1:0-12076 GCA_049517675.1 Acidimicrobiales bacterium | reverse complement strand
CGCCTGGACCTCGAACGGCGAACGGCGTGACATCGGCCAACCTCCGCATCGGGCCGTCCGCAGGGGAACCGCCCTATGCAAAAATTACACCGCTGTACTTATCGGCAGGGCCACTAGCCATAATCCTAGCCATAAACTCGGGCGAATTCGGCCGCACAGGGTCGTACCGGCTGGACCCGCCTCCGAATACATGCAGGTCAGCGGACTGGCGCGTGCCAACTGGACACCCAGGGTCGCACTTGAAAAGCCGTGAGGGGTAACCCTCCGTGGGTTCGAATCCCACTCTCTCCGCCGTGTGGGATCCGGGTCACCCCTCGGGGGCCGGTACCGGAACGGGGACCTGCAGCCGACCTCCCGCCGGCGCCACCGTGGGCAGCGTCGCCTGTTCGGCCTCGAGGTCGTGCTCGACGTACCACACGGCCCGGCTGCGGGCCCGCTCGAGGCGGGCCGGGGTCACCCCGAGCATCCGCAGCGCGGAGTCGGCCACCAGGGCCGGGGTGGCCGGGTCGGCCCGCACGACCGGCTTTGCCGTGATCACGCTCTCCACCAGACCGAACACCAGGTCGGGCGCGGTCGCCCGCGTGGCCGCCGGGAACAGGCCGATCTCGGTCCCGGTCCGGATGGCCCGCCGGTAACAGGAGGAGAGACGCTGGCGACGGCGCCAGAACCAGGCGAACTGGTCGCCTCTGGCCTCGGGCAGGAGCTGCAGCGCCCCCAGGTTGTGGGGACCGGCGCACAGATTGCCCACGTCGCGCTCGGCCAGCACCCACAGCGTGGCCTCCGGACCGAGCGCGGCCCGCTCGAGGCGGCGGCTCATCTCGAGCGTCGGGCGCAAGGTCCGGTCGAGCAGCTCGGCGAGGATCGCCTCCTTGCGCGGGTAGTAGTGGAACAACGAGGCCTGGCGCAGTCCGACGGCCTGGGCGATGGCCCGGGTGGACGTCGCGGTGTATCCCTCGGACGCGAACAGCTCGGCTGCGGCCCTCAGGATCTCCTCCTGCGGATCGGCAGTGGACGTGCGGGGATCGGCGCGGGGGCGCCCGACGGGACTCATGTGAAAACCACGTTAACCCGGTCGCAACGCGCTGTATTTCTATCAGACGATAGATAACAATGTGGGCCATGAGCGAACCGACCACCACCGCGCCGGGCGGCGACACGACCACCACGTCCGGCGCCCGGGTCCACGCCCGCGCCCAGGCCGGCGCCGTGGTGGACCACATGCCCACCCTCCCGGCCAACGCGTACGCCGATCCTCCGTCCGGAATCGACCCGTCCGCGCTGGTGTGGGCGGAGCGGGTGGCCGGCGGCGGGTACACCCACCGGGTGGTGCGCCGGGGAACCACGGTCCGCCTCACCGACCTGTACGGCGACGCCTGCGCCCATCTCCTGGTGTACAGGGCCGGCGAACCGTGGGAGCGGCTGAACGTGGCCGACACCGTCAAGGTCCAGTGGAACGCCTACCTCGGCGCCGGCCAGCTGCTCCTCTCCGACCAGGGCCGGGTACTGGCAAGCATCCTGACCGACACCAGTGGTCACCACGACGCCCTCTGCGGTACGACCAGCCGGATGCGGAATGAACACCGCTACGGCTCGGGACAGGCCCAGGGCCCGAGCCCGGCGGGCCGGGAGCTGTTCGTGCTGGCCGCGGCCAAGCACGGCCTGGGCCCGGCCGACATCCCACCCGGCATCTCGTTCTTCAAGGGCGTCCGGGTCGAGCCCGACACCGGGGACCTCGGCTGGGTCGGAGCCGCACCCCATCCGTCGCACGTCGAGCTGCGGGCCGAGCTCGACCTCCTGGTCCTGATCGCCAACACGGCCCACCCGGTCGACCCGCGGCGGGAGTGGTCGTGCTCCACGCTCGAAGTCCTGGCCTGGCCGGGAGACCCCACCCCACCGGACCGGTGGCCGGCCACCGCCTCGCCCGAGGCTTCCCGGGCCTTCGCCAACAATGCCGAGGACCTCGTCGCGCGGGGACCGGGAGCACCAGGGGAGGCATCGTGACCGTGCTGACCGACGTGGTCGTAGAGGCACGGGCACCGTGGTCCGGCATCGTGCCGGCCGGAGGGACGCTGCAGATCGTCGACCTCGGCGGCAACCAGGCCGTCGACTGCCTCTTCTACCTCGCCTCGGACACCAGCGAGCGCTACAGCGCCCCCGAGACCCTGACCTGGCAGGGGTCGGTCTATCTCACCACCGGCACCGTCCTGCGCTCCGACACCGGCCGGCCCCTCCTCACCGTGGTCGAGGACCAGGTCGGCCGCCACGACACCCTGGGCGGAGCATGCTCCAAGGAGTCGAACTCCCTGCGCTACGGCCACCACACCCGCCACCAGCACGCCTGCGTGGAGAACTTCCTGGCCGAAGGGGCCCGCTGGGGCCTCGGCAAGCGGGACCTGGTCTCGAACATCAACTGGTACATGAACGTGCCCGTCGAAGACTCGGGGGCTCTCGGGATCGTCGACGGGATATCGGCGCCGGGCCTCTCGCTGACCCTACGGGCCCATGAGGACGTCCTCACCCTGATCTCCAACTGCCCCCAGGTGAACAATCCGTGCAACGGGTTCGACCCCACCCCGGTGCGCCTCGTGATCGGCGACTCATGAACCATCGGGCCCGATTCGACTCCGTCCTGGTCGCCAACCGGGGGGAGATCGCCTGCCGCATCCTCCGCTCGGCCACCGAGCTCGGCCTCGCCACCGTCGCCGTCTTCAGCGATGTCGACCGGGGGGCGCCCCATGTGGCCATGGCAGACGCCGCCGTGCGCCTCGGGCCGGCTCCGGCCCGGGAGAGCTACCTGCGGGCCGACGCCGTCATCGAGGCAGCGCTGGCCACCGGGGCCGGGGCCATCCACCCCGGCTACGGGTTCCTCTCCGAAGACGCCGAGTTCGCGACGGCGGTCGAGGCGGCCGGGCTGGTCTTCGTCGGCCCGACGCCCGAGCAGATGGCCCTGTTCGGTGTCAAGCACCGGGCCCGCGAGGCGGCGGCCGCGGCCGGGGTGCCGCTCCTGGCCGGCACCGGCCTGCTGGCCGACGCCTCCGAGGCGGTCGAGGCGGCTGACGCCCTCGGCTACCCGGTCATGGTCAAGGCCACCGGGGGCGGGGGCGGCATCGGGATCCAACCCTGCACCGGGCCCGACGAGGTCGCCCGGGCCTACGAGTCCGTGGCCCGCGCCGCCGGGGCCGGATTCCGCACCGGTGGGGTCTTCATCGAGCGCCTGGTCGAGCGGGCCCGCCACATCGAGGTCCAGGTGGTCGGAGACGGCGGAGGATCGGTGGTGGTCCTCGGCGATCGCGACTGCTCGCTGCAGCGCCGGAACCAGAAGGTGGTCGAGGAGGCGCCGGCCCCGGGACTGCCCGACCACGTCCGCCGCACCCTGGCCGGGTCGTCGACCCGGCTGGCCCACTCGGTCTCCTACCGCTCGGTGGGAACGGTCGAGTACGTCTACGACACCGACCGCCAGGAGGCGTCGTTCCTGGAGGTCAACACCCGGCTGCAGGTCGAGCACCCGGTGACCGAGGAGATCTACCTGATCGACCTGGTGGCGGCCATGCTCCGCCTGGCCAACGGCGACACCGAGGTCATGGGCGAGCTGGCAGCGGCCGAGCAGCGCGGACATGCCGTCGAGGCCCGGGTCTACGCCGAGGACCCGGCCCGGGACTACCGCCCGAGCCCGGGTCGGATCACCGAGGTGTCGATCCCCACCGGGGTGCGTGTCGACGGGTGGGTCGAGGCCGGTACCGAGGTCACCGCCGCCTACGACCCTCTGCTGGCCAAGATGGTCGCCTGGGCGCCGGAGCGCGACGCGGCGCTCGACATCCTGGGCGGCGCCCTGGCCGAGACGACGATCGCCGGCATCGAGACGAACCTCGGCCTCCTCGGTGCCGCCCTGGCGGACCCGGTCGTGCGGGGTGTCTCCCACACCACGGCCACGCTGGCCGCGGTGGCCGACCCCTCCCCCCGGATCGAGGTGCTGCGGGGCGGGACCCAGACCACCGTGCAGGCCTGGCCGGGCCGCCTCGGCTACTGGCACGTCGGCGTGCCCCCGTCGGGCCCGATGGACGACCGCTCGTTCCGTATGGGCAACCGGGCACTCGGCAACCCCGAGGGCGCCGCCGGCCTCGAGATCACCCTGGCCGGCCCGGCCCTGTTGTGCACGGCCGACACGGAGTTCTGCCTGGCCGGCGCCCCGTGCGAGGCCACCTGCGACGGGCGACCGGTGGTCCAGGGCCTGCCCTTCGTGGTGCGGGCCGGCGCCACCCTCGACATCGGAGCCGTCGGCCCGCCCGGCATCCGCACCTACCTGCTCGTCGAGGGCGGACTGTCGGTGCCCGACTACCTGGGCAGCGGGGCCACCTTCATCCTCGGCGTGTTCGGCGGCCACGGTGGCCTGCCCCTGCGTCCCGGCGACGTCCTGCGCCCCGGCACCGGCGGCGTCGCGCCGACGCCCCGCCCGGCGGCACCGAACGGTGCGGTCGACGGATGGCGCACCGAATGGGAGCTCGGGGTACTGCCGGGACCCCACGCGGACGAGGAGTTCTTCACGAAGTCCGACCTCGACACCCTCTACGACATCGACTACGAGGTCCACTTCAACTCGGCCCGCACCGGCCTGCGCCTGGTCGGCCCCCGCCCGGACTGGGCCCGGACCGACGGAGGCGAGGCCGGTCTGCACCCCTCGAACATCCACGACACCCCGTACTCGGTGGGGGCGGTCAACTTCACCGGCGACCTCCCCATCATCCTCGGCCCGGACGGTCCCAGCCTGGGCGGGTTCGTGTGCCCGGCCACCGTGGTGACCGCCGAGCGCTGGAAGCTGGGCCAGCTGCGCCCCGGCGACACCGTTCGCTTCGTCCCGGTCCCCGATGCCCACCGACGACGCACCGGGGGCGGCGATCGGCGCTCGGGCGTCCTGGCCCGCACTCCCGCCGGCGACGGCCCGTCCGTCACCTACCGGGCCAACGGTGACGACAACCTGCTCGTGGAGTACGGCGACATGGTCCTGGACCTGGCCCTACGGGCCCGGGTCCAGGGCCTCGCCGACCGGGTGGCGGCCACCGGCACGGACGGTGTGCTCGAGCTGACACCGGGGGTCCGGGGACTCCAGGTCCACTTCGACCCGGCCGTCACCGACCTCGACCGGGTCCTCGACGTCGTGGGAGACCTGGAGGAGCACCTGCCGCCGACCGCCGAGCTCGAGGTGCCGAGTCGTGAGGTCCACCTGCCGTTGTCCTGGGACGACCCCGCCATCCGCGACACGATCGACCGCTACGTGGCCGGGGTGCGCGACGACGCCCCCTGGTGCCCGTCCAACATCGAGTTCATCCGTCGCATCAACGGCCTGGCCGACGTGGGCGAGGTGGAGCGGACGGTGTTCGACGCCACCTACGTGGTCCTCGGCCTCGGCGACGTCTATCTGGGCGCACCGCTGGCCACCCCGGTCGACCCGCGCCACCGGCTGGTCACCACCAAGTACAACCCGGCCCGGACGACCACCGCACAGAACGCGGTGGGCATCGGCGGCTCCTACCTGTGCATCTACGGCCTCGAGGGGCCCGGCGGCTACCAGCTGGTCGGGCGCACGGTGCAGATCTGGAGCCACTACTCGCAGAAACCGCCGTTCGAGCAGGGGGTCCCATGGCTGCTGCGGTTCTTCGACCGGATCCGCTGGTATCCGGTGAGCGCCGACGAGCTGCTCGACGCCAGGGCCGACATGGCCGCCGGCCGGCTCGACGTGCACATCGAGCCGGGGGTGTTCCGCCTGGCCGACTATGAGCGGCTGCTGACCGACAACGCCGGGTCGATCGCCGAGTTCCGGGAGCACCAGGCAGCGGCCTTCGCCGCCGAACGCGACGCCTGGAAGCGTGCCGGCGAGTTCGAGCCCCGCGAGGACGCGGCCGCGGTCGACGTCGCCACGGTGACCGCCCCCGACGGTGGGTCGGTGGTGGGCGCCCCGATGACGGCCAGCGTGTGGAAGGTCTCGGCCCGGCCCGGCGACGTGGTCGAGCGCGGTCAGGACCTGGTGGTGCTCGAGGCCATGAAGACCGAGATGCACGTGACCGCGGCGGTCGCCGGCGTGGTGGTCGACGTCCTGGTCACCCCCGGCGACCAGGTGGACTCCGGTCGACCGCTGGTCGTGCTCGGACCGCCGGCGTGATCCCGGACGACCGGGCCGCCGCACTGGTCGCCCGCATCGACGCCGCCGAGCGGGACGAGGTGTGGATCGACCGGGCGGGGGTGGCCGGTCTCTCCGCGGCCTTCGCCGCGGTGGAGGCCCGCCTGGCCGCCGGCGAGGACCTGCCGTTGGCCGGCAGGACGTTCGCGGTCAAGGACAACATCGACGTCGCCGGAGTGCCGACCACGGCCGGCTGCCCCGCGTACTCCACCATGGCCACCTCCACCGCACCGGCGGTCGGGGCCCTGGTCGACGCCGGCGCGGTCTACGTGGGAAAGACCAATCTCGACCAGTTCGCCACCGGCCTGGTCGGAACCCGCAGCCCCTACGGGGCGGTACGCAATGCCGTCGACCCGGCACGGATCTCGGGCGGGTCCTCGAGCGGGTCGGCCGTGGCCGTGGCCCTCGGCCTGGTCGACTTCTCGCTGGGCACCGACACGGCCGGCTCGGGCCGGGTCCCGGCCGCCCTCAACGGGATCGTCGGGGTCAAGCCCACCCGAGGCCTGGTTCCGACCACCGGCGTGGTGCCGGCCTGCCGCTCCTTCGACTGCGTGTCGGTGTTCGCCCGGTCGGTGACCCTGGCCGAGCGGGTGCTGGCCGTCCTGGTCGCCACCGGACCGCCCCAGCAGGCGGCGGACGGGGCCGACCGCAGAGCCGTGCCTCTCACCGCGCCGCTCGGACCCCCGGCGTCGCCGGTCGTGGGCAGAGCGTCGCCCGCTGCCCTGGTCGACCTCGACCCCGGACGGCGCCGGAGCTACGAGGCCGCCGTCGACCGCCTCGAGAGGCGCGGGTGCACCACCGAGGTGATCGACCTCGACCCGTTCCTGGAGGCCGGGCGCCTCCTCTACCAGGGCGCCTTCCTGGCCGAGCGCTACGACGCAGTGGGGGCGTGGGTCGACGCCCACCCCGACGACGTCGACCCGGTGGTCGGGCCGATCATCTCGTCCGCTGCGGGCCTCTCCGCCGCACGCCTGGCCCGGGACACCGACACACTCGCACGCCTGGCCGCCGTTGCCGCCGAGCTGCTGGCGTCCGCCGGGGCCTGCTCACTGGTCCTTCCCACCGTCGCCCTCCATCCGACGCTGGCCGAGGTGGCCGCCGACCCGGTGGGAGTCAACGCCCGACTGGGTGTGTTCACCCACTTCGTCAACCTTCTCGACCTGTGCGCGGTCGCTGTACCGTCCGAGCCGGTCGACGGGCTGCCCTTCGGGGTCAGCCTCATCGGCCCGGCGTGGAGCGACCGCGTCCAGGCCGACCTCGCCCGGCGGGTGGAGCACGCCGACGATGCCGGGGCCCCCGCGT
Organism: Acidimicrobiales bacterium; assembly: GCA_049517675.1. Taxonomy (GTDB): domain Bacteria; phylum Actinomycetota; class Acidimicrobiia; order Acidimicrobiales; family RAAP-2; genus Bog-756. The sequence continues at coordinate 4,602 of JBEKRV010000087.1, read as the reverse complement.
CGGACGACGCCTGGGCCCGACCGGCGTTCCCCTCGGTGCGCCTGGCCGTGGCCGGCGCCCATCTGTCGGGCCAGCCCCTCAACCGCCAGTTGACCGACCGGGGCGCCCGGTTGGTCGCCACGACCACGACCGCCCCCGCCTACCGCCTCTACGCCCTGGCCACCGAGCCTCCCAAACCCGGCCTGGTGCGGGTGGGGGACGACGCCCCGGGCGCGGCCATCGAGGTCGAGGTATGGGAGCTCCCCCCGGCCGGCTTCGCCACCTTCGTGGCCGGACTCCCCCACCCCATGACCATCGGACCGGTCATCCTGGCCGACGGAACCGAGGTGCCCGGGTTCGGGTGTGAACCGGCCGCCCTCGACGGGGCGGACGAGATCACCGGATCGGGGGGATGGCGTGCCCATCTCTCCGGTCGCTGAGCCACTCCGGACGCTGAGCCTCTCCGGACGCTCAACCCGGGGCCGGGCGCCGCACCCGACCGGGCCGCGGCCCGGCTCAACCGGTGGTGGCGAACCGTTCGGCCAATCGCCGGGTGAGGGCCGGCCACACCACCGGATCGTGTCCGGGAACCAGCTCGTAGCCCCGTTGGGCGGCCAGGCTCTTGAGCCGGCCGACCGGCAGCTCGCCCTCGATGTTCTCGGTCAGGTCGGCCGCGTCGAAGGCGAAGACCAGCCCGCCCCCGCCCACCGAGTCGTCGAGGTCGACCACGAAGCTCTGATGGCCGGGGGTGTGGCCCGCGGTCAGCACCGCGGTGACGCCGGGGGCGATCTCGGCATCCCCGTCGGCCAGGTGCCAGTCGATGGTCGGGTCGTCGAAGTCCACCCGGAAGATGGCGTGGTGTTCAGGGGTGGGGTGGTCGGCCAGCCCGAATTCGAGCTCGGCCCGCTGGGCGTGCACCGGCACCCGCCCGGCGAAGTGCCGCAGGCCGCCGGCGTGGTCGTTGTGCAGATGGCTGACGGCCACGGTGACGATCTCGTCCATGGCGATGCCCGCCCCGGCCAACGCCTCCTCGAGCGGCTCGCCCGGACCGGGGAGGACCGGGCGGAAGGCCGGGTCGCCGTGGAAGCGCCGCCGCAGTGCCGGGTCGCGGATGAGTGCCGGGTTGAATCCGGTGTCGAGCAGCAGCCAGCCGCCGTCGCACTGCAGCAGCACCCCGGGCACCGGCTCGCGCAGGCGGTCGGAAGCAGGTGCACCGTGGATCGACACCGACTTCGGCAGGTCCTCCCAACCGAGGGTGAGCAGGACGACGCGGCGTACCCCGTGGGCCGCCCTCGGTCCGATGGTCACGGCGCCTCCTGTCGGTGCCAGCCGGCCGGCAGCCGGACGTCGGTGAGCCCGGCGCCGAGCGCGCCGGCGATGTCGAGGCCGGACGGGGGCACGCCCACGACCCGGGCCGGTTCCCACCCGGTGCCGGCAGCGCACCACGCCCCGCCGGCCGTCGGCCCCGACCACACGGTCACCGCCATGCCCCCGGTGCAGACCACCCGGGCCCCCGCCGGACCGCCCCCGACATCGGGGACGGGTCGCCACTCCAGCACCAGTGGCGGGTGGTCGACCGTCGCCTCGGGGCGGGCCCACCACTCGACGTACCCCTCACCCGACTCGACCAGCACCCCTTCCCGGACCGCCACCACGGCCGTGTCCGGGTCGCCGGGGAGTTCGGCCGAGTCGAGGTCGTGGTGCCAGGCCACCCGGGTCCCGTCGTCTCCGGGCGTCAGGACCTCGAGCAGCCCACTGAAGGCGTGGGCCTCGTCGAACGGGTGCCCCGCCGCCCGGCCCGGGCGCGGGAGGCGCACATCGGCGAACCACGGTCCGACCTGCAGCCAGACCACGTCGCTGCACTCGCCGGGCGGCCCGTTCGCGATCGACCGGCCGTCGCGGACCCACGCGCCGGACAGCCAGTCCGGGACGGGGGTCGCCGTCGGCTCGTCGTCCACGCTCATGAAACGGGTCCGTCGGGCAGCGGCGGGGGGCCGCCGGCGGCCCGGGCGTCGAGGTAGTCGGGCTCGGTCATGCCCAGCCGTCGCATGGCCGTACCGGTCAGTCCCTCCAGGACGCAGCGGTGGGCGAACAGCGCGGTGATGTTGTTCCCCGAGTCGTAGGGCGGGCTGACCTCCACGATGTCCATGGCCACCATGCCGACCTCCGCGGTCATCCGGCGCACCGCCCGCAGGACGTCGATGCTGGTGAGGCCGCCGGGCTCGGGCGACCCGGTGCCCGGGGCGTGGGCCGGATCGACGGAGTCGACGTCCACCGACACGTAGAGGAGGTCGGCCGATCCGGAAAGCGCCTCGTTCAGCGCCCGTTCGAGCACGGTGTCGAAGCCGTGGCGCTGGACCTCGGCCATGCAATGGGACCGCATCCCCTGGTCCTCCATCCACTCCACCACGTCGGGCCCGGGCCAGTAGCCCCGCAGGCCGACCTGGACGGAATTACGTCCGAGGACGGCTCCGGATTCGATCAGGCGGCGCATCGGTGTCCCGTGGCCGGCCAGTTCGCCCTGCATGTCCGGGGCCGTGTCGGCATGGGCGTCGAAGTGGACGACACCGATCTTGCCGTGGCCGTGGTGGTCGGCCACGGCCCTCGCCTCCGGTCAGGTGATCCCGTGGTCGCCCCCAGGATGATCGGCAGGGCCCCGGCCTCCAGGATCTCGCCGACGAAGGCACGGACGTTGGCGGAGGTGCGCTCGGTGTTGCCGATGATCACCTCGGCGTCGCTGTAGTCGCAGACGTCGAGGTGCTCGAACGGGTCGACCCGCACGTGCAGGTGGGGCCGGCTCCACGGCGGGCTGGGCAGGTGGTCGCAGCCCCGGATGGCCTTCGGCCCGAGGTGGGTGCCCGACCGGGTCATCGCCGTCTGGTCCCACGGCACACCGGCGATGGCCACGTCGACGGCCCCGGCCCGCAGGTCCTCGGGGGTGAGGCACAGCGGCAGCTTCATGAACGTCTGGATGCCCTGCCACGCCATCTCCGTCTCGTAGCGGTTGAGGTCCATCGGCCCGGGCGCACGGGTGGGCGGCGGCGCCGGCAGCGGGTCGACCGCCGCGGCGGTGGCGCCGGAGGACTGCGGCTCGATGTCGTGGGACATGGTGACTCCTTGTGGCGGGTGGAGACCTGGGCTACCGACCGTCACTCGAGAGTGACACGGGGGTCGACGACGGCCTGGAGGATGTCGACGACGGCGTTGATGACCACGTAGCCGACGCCGAGCACCAGCGTCACCCCGGCGATGGCCGGGAAGTCGGCCTGGGGGATGCTCTGGTCGACGTAGAGCCCGATGCCGGGCCAGGCGAAGATGGTCTCGACCACCACGACCCCGGCGAACATCAGGCCGACCTGGAGACCGGTCATCGACAGTGCCGCGCTGGCCGAGTTGCGCAGTGCATGGCGGACCACCACCGACCGTTCCTTCAGCCCCTTGGCCCGGGCGGTGCGCGCGAAGTCGGAGGCCATGGCCGACTCGAGGGAGCCCCGCAGGACCCGGCCGATGGACACGGCCGGTCCGATGGCCACCACGATGGCCGGCAGGATCAGGTGGCGGACCCCGTCCCAGGCCACGGCCGGCTGGCCGTGCAGGATCCCGTCGATCACCACCATCCCGGTCGGCCCGGTGGGCGCGTTGGTGTAGCCGGTGTCACCGGTCCCCGGCAGCCAGTGGAGGTCGCCACTGATGACCAGGATGAGGAGCAGGGCGAGCAGGAAGACCGGGGCCGAGGCGAGGGCCATCAGCACGATCCGGAAGGCGCCCGCGCCCCGGAACCGGGCAGCCGACACCAGGCCGAAGAACGTGCCGAGCAGCACGGCCAGGAGCAGTGCGGTGAGCGCGAGCTCGAGGGTGGCCGGCAGGAACGTGGCGATGTCGGTGGACACGGGGTGCCGGGTCCGCAGTGACACACCGAGATCTCCGTGCAGCACTCCGCTCACGTAGTGGATGTACTGGTCGATCAGCGGGCGGTCGTAGCCGAGGATGCGGGTCTCGTGGTCGATGGCCGCCTGGGAGGCGTTCGCCCCCAGGTAGGCGTGGGCCGGGTTGACGTTGCTGAGCTTCTGGAGCAGGAAGACGATGGCGGTCAGCGCCAACAGGATCAGCACCATCGACACCAGCCGCTTGGCGGCGAACTTGATCACGACCGGCATCCCCCGGCCCTCACCGGTCGCTCATCGCGTTGTTGAGCCCGTCCCCGGCGAGGTTGGATGCCAGGGTGAGCAGGAAGACGGCCATGGCCGGCATCACCGGCACCCACCACTCCTGGAGCAGGAACTGCAGGCCTCGGGCGGCCATGGCGCCGAGCTCGGGGGCCGGGGCGGGGGCGCCCAGGCCGAGGAAGGACAGGCCGGCCAGGGTGAGCACCAGGTTGCCCACGTCGAGACTGGCGGTCACCACGATGGCCGGTACCGCCCCGGGCAGCAGATGACGGAAGGCCCGTCGGAACGGACCGGCCCCGGCGAGGGCCGCGGCCTCCAGGTGGGGACGTGCGGCCAGGGAGCGGATCTCGCCCCGCATGATCCGGGCGTAGAAGGGCCACCAGACGATGGCCACGGCCAGCAGGGTGTGGAACTCGCTCGGGCCGAGTGCGGCCACGAAGGCGATGGCCAGTACCGG
>JBEKRV010000086.1:0-8260 GCA_049517675.1 Acidimicrobiales bacterium | reverse complement strand
GCCGTAGGCGTCCTCGAGGGTCACCGTGAAGGCGTTGGTGGCCGAGATGCTCGCCCCACCGCTGAAGGCGGTCGAGGTGATGACCAGCTTGGTGCCGGTCCCACCCGTGATGGTCTCGGCCTGGCTGCCCGAGGTCAGGCCGGTTGCGGCCGCGGTGATTGTCGGGGAGCCCGCCGTGGTGTCGCCGTAGTAGGCGGTCACCGAGGCGGTGTTGGCGGGCAAGGTGACGCTCGCGACGGACGCCCCGCCCGACGTGGCGGCGAACTTGCCGGTGCCCGAGGTGGTCGAGAGGGTCACGGTCGTGGCCCCGGCCTTGGTCGTCGCGTTGCCGTAGGTGTCCTCGAGCGTCACCGTGAAGGCATTTGTGGCAGAAGCGCCGGCACCCCCGGTGAACGTGCTGACTCCCAATTGCGTCCCCGCCAACGCCGTGATGGTCTCGACCTGCGTGCCCGACGTGAGCCCGGTCGCGCCCGCAGAGACGGTGGGGGAGCCCGCCTTGGTGTCGCCGTAGAAGAAGGAGGCGGTCGAGTAGCTGCCCGGAATCGTGACCGACGTGATGGCCGCCCCGCCCGACGTGGCCGAGAAGCTGGCACCGGCCGACGTCGACGTCAGGTTGACCGTGGTGGGGCTGCCACTGGTGGCGACGTTGCCGTAGGCGTCCTGCAGCTCGACTGTGATCGGGCCCAGGGTCGCACTGCTCGACGCCGGCCCGGACACCGATCCCGTGGTGAATACCACCTTGGCCGGCGCGCCGGCGGTGATGGACTCTTGCTGCGTGCCCGATGTCAGACCGGTCGCCGCCGCAGTGATGGTCGGGGTGCCGGGAGTCTCGTCGCCGTAGTAGGCGCTGACCGAGGAGGTGTTGGCGGGCAAGGTGACGCTCGTCGTGGCGGTCCCGCCCGACGTCGCCGAGAACTCGTGGGTGCCGGTGGAGTTCGAAGACAGGTTGATCGTGGTGGCCGTGGTCTTCGTCGTCGCGTTGCCGAAGCCGTCCTCGAGGGTCACCGTGAAGGCGTTGGTCGCCGACGAGTTGGCCGCACCGCTGAAGGCGGTCGAGGTGATGGCCAACTTGGTCCCGGTACCGGCGGTGATGGTCTCGGTCTGGGTGCCCCAGGTGAGGCCGGTGGTGGCCGCCGTGATGGTCGGGGTCCCGGCCGTCTCGTCGCCGTAGTAGGCGGTCACCGAGGCGGTGTTGGCCGGCAGGGTGACGCTCGTCACCGGCGTTCCGCCCGAGGTGGCCGCGAACTCGTGGGTCCCGGCCGAGTTCGACACCAGGTTGACCGTGGTGGCGGTCGGGCTGGTCGTCGCGTTGCCGAAGCCGTCCTCGAGGGTCACGGTGAAGGCGTTGGTCGCCGACGAGTTGGCGGCGCCGCTGAAGGCGGTCGAGGTGATGGCGAGCTGGCTGGCGGTGCCCGCGGTGACGGTCTCCTGCTGCGTAATCGACGGCAATCCCGTAGAGGCAGCCGTGATCGTCGGCGTCCCGGCCAGCGTGTCGCCGTAATAGAACGTCACCGAGGACGAGCCCCCGGGGATCGACACACTCGTGGCGCCGGAGGGGCTCGTCGTACCCTGCGTGGTGTTGAAGATGTAGGTGCCCGACGAGCTCGAGCTCAGGTTGATCGTCAGCGCAGCCGTCGTGGCAGTCCCGTTGGCGGCTTCCTCGGTCACCGTGATCGGGCCGATCGCGGCACCAGCCGAGGCGTGGCCCGTCACCGGAGCCGTCGACCACACCAGCTTGGTGGGGCCGCCGGTCACAGTCTCCTTCTGGGTGCCCGAGGTCAGGCCCGTCGCCGCCGCGGTGATGGTCGGGGTGCCGGTCGTGGTGTCGCCGTAGTAGGCGGTCACCGTGGAGGTGCCGGCCGCCAAGGGGACGCTGGTCACGCCCGTCCCACCGGAGGTGGCGGCGAACTTGCCGGTGCCTGAGGTGCTCGACAGCTTGACCGTCGTGGTGCCGGCCGACGTGGTGGCGTTGCCGTAGGTGTCCTCGAGCGTCACCGTGAACGGGGTGGCCGCCGAGTTCCCCGCCGCTGCCGTGAACGGACTGCTCGTGATCGCGAGCTTGGACGCAGCGGCCCCTGTGATCGTCTCGGTCTGCGTCCCGGCCGCCAAGCCGGATGCCAGAGGCGGCGTCGCGGTGATGGTCGGGGTCCCTGCGGTCGAGTCACCGTAGTAGAAGGACGCCGACGAGGAGCCGGCCGGGATGGTGACCGACGTCACGGCGGTGCCGCCCGGCGTCAACGAGAAGACTCCCGCCGACGAAGTCGAGGTGAGGGCCACCGCCTCGGAGGTGCTCGCGGTGATCGCGGTGCCGAAGGTGTCCTGAATCTGGACCGTGATCGGCCCCGAGGTGGCGCTCTTCGACGCGGTCGCGGACACGGGGGTCGTGGTGAACGAGACCTTCACAGCAGGATTGGCGGACACCGTGAAGGTCGCGCCGGGGGTCGGGAAGAGCCCTGCGTCAACGGCCTGAATCTCGTAGGACCCTGCGAGGTTCACGCTGCAATCCGAGAATTGGACGATGCCATAAGACTCGACGCCCGAGCACGTGCTGGAGATGGTGCCGCCGGTGGGCGCGGACATCAGTGCGAGGGTGACCGAGGAGAAGTCGCTCGAGACGATGTCGCCCTGCTTGTCCTCGACGGCGACCTCGGGCTGCGGCGAGAACGGCGTTTCCGCCGAGCCACCGGTCGGTTCCGTTCCTGGGAGCCAGACCAGTTGGTAGGCGGCGCCGGCCCCGGTGGGGGACTGGGGTGCCCCGGGGTCGGTGATCACGGTCGTAACGGAGGTGCTGTAGCTGACCGTGGTGGAAGAGATGGTCAGCGTGTACTGCTGAGGAGCGTCGGCGATGCAACCGGACTGCCAGCCCGGCGATGGCGGAGACGAGTTCCAATAGTTGGGAGCGTTGTACGTCACCTCGAAGTTCCCGGGGAGGTTGGAGAAGCTCGGCGTGAACGTATTGCCGCACACGAACGGATCGTTCGCCGGCTGGTTGGCGTACGTCTGTGCCTGCTGCTGGATGTCCGCGATGGCCCTGTTGGCGGCAACCCGCGTCGAGGCGTCGAGCGAGGACAGGCTGCGGTGTTCGGCAGAGGCCGTGATGGAGGTCGCGAATCCGGTGACGAGGGCGAGTCCGGCGATGCTGAGCACGACGAGCGCAAAGAGAACCTCGACGAGCGTGTCCCCCCGTTCGGAGGATGGCATTTCCTCAAGTTGGCGGCGATCGGCGAGCCACCTCTTGAGGGCGCGCTCCAGGTACATGGCCCTCCGCATCACAGCAGCACCCCGAGGAACACCGCTTGGTAGCCACCGCTCTGCATCGTGATGGTGACGTTCTGCGCGGCCGAAGAATTCGACGGCTCAGGCGCGGCAAGCATCAAAGAACCCGTCTTGTCCAGCTGTGCGTTCGCTTCGCACCCGACCGACGAAGCATTCACGGGGTACTGCGTGTACGGCTGTGTCGCGGTGATGGTGATCGGCGTGTCGTACGAGGTCGGGGCGTTCGAGGGGCTCCCCACGTTCTGGGCGGTTTGGGTCTGGTTGGCCGCCGTGGGCCTGGGTCCCGTGTACTGGAACAGGCCGTTGTTGTTGGGATCCGCCGTGTCGTAGCACGAGTTGCCGAACAAAGACGTCGTGGTGTTCGGAAGGATGTCCCAGTTCACGTTGGAGTCGGTGTAGAGGTTGAACTCGTTGGAGTCGGTCGACTCGGCGTCGCCTGTCACAAGCGTCCAGTTCGTTGCGGGTGCACCGGATGCGGTGGTGACCTGGATGCTTGTGAATGTCATCGTGGTCAGGCAGCCGTTACAGCCCCCGAAGTTGTTCAAGTTCGGGGCCGGCCTCGAGGAGATCGCCGGGTACCCCTGGATGCCCTGGTAGAAGCCGTTGTTGCCCAGGTACGGCTCGCTGTTCGCCCCCTGGTTGGGGATGTCGAACGTCGGGATCTGCTGAGGGGAGACGGATTGCGTGGTCCCACTGACGCTGAGGCAGAATTGCAAGAGGTCGGGGGAATCGGCAATGGAGAACTTCATGGGAGTGCACGTCGACGACGGGTTGGCGAAGGTCTTGAGGTAGGCCGCCTGGGTGGCTGTGCTAGCGCCCGCGGCTGAGAAATCGCTGAAGCAGAGGATCTTGGCGTATTGGCCTGACCCCGCATTCGCCAGGTTGCAACTCGGGAGGCTCTGTGTCCCTGCGATCTGTGACACCGAGCCGGTGGACGAGCTCGCGCTCGGGAGTCCGCTGAGGGAGTAGGTAAACCCGCTCTTGAGGGCGTTGACGTTGAGGGTGACTCCGTAGAGGCCTTGCGTCGAAGTCCAGCCTTGATTGGTGTTGTAGCTGAAGCCTGTCGGGTTCAGGGCGACCGTCAACGACCCGACGTTGTGGGCGATCGTACGGGTGCTCGTGGGAGCGGTCGAGGCACCTGACGTGCATGCGACACGGATCAGGGAGGTCGACGTTCCGGTCGTGCTCTGCACGTACGACACGACGGTCTGGTACGTGCCACTCGAGTTCGCAGCCCATTCCAGGCCGACAAGCTGCTGGCCGGTCGACCCGCACGCAGGCGCCGTCACGGTTTGGATCTCCTGGGCGCTCTGCACGTCCTTGTTGAAGACCGACGAGCTGACGAGAGCGTCGTTCGAGTCGGAGATCCTGTTGGACACGCTGCCCTGCAGGTTGAAGACCGAAAGAAGAGCAACGGCGATTGCGCCGACGACGATCGGCAGGATCGCGATCGTGATGATCAACTCAATCAGGGTGAACCCAGCCTCGTCGAATTCGCGCTGTGTGGCGCCGGCCATCCGGGTGCGCAACGCGTGCCGCGCAGCCATGACGGGGTGCCGAGACGTTCGGAGCGGCCTCATTGCAGTGCCCCGGTGCCCGATGCCCGCTTGAAGGGTCGGTCATAGGGGGCTGGCGTCTGGACACAGCAGTACCTAGACCGGTGGAATCCGGTCGCCAATGCACCGTCGTCGGTTCGCCGCTTCGCCAAAGCACTGCTCCCAATAAGCGGACCGCCTACGCCCGACTTACCTCAGATAATTGCTGAGGAGGCAAATTTAGCCCGAAATCCCTGTGTTGAATGCCGCGGTTCCCCCATATGCAGCCGGAGGAGGTGCAGCCCTGACCATTTGAGTCGGCCCTCGGCGAGCCGAACCTGAGGGGTATTTCCAGTCTCGTGCGACCGCCCGCTCCGCTCTTCCGGGATTGAGTGGGTCTGACCAGGGAGAATGGTGAGATTGGTTGAAGGCTCGCGCGGCACCATCGAAACCTGGACCTCGGCCTGAGGCTGAGGGAATTCGGCTCCAATACGCGGACACAACAGTGGGACAAATAGTTTGGATCGACCCCGGTTTAGTCACCATTCACACGACCTGAGGACCTCGAAGGCCCGACGCCGCGCTGGTTCCTCAGTCGTCTCGGTTTCGCGTCGTGTCCCGAGGGCGGGGGTTTCCCATGTGCCACGACGAGCACACGTCGCATCGGTAGACGTTCAGCTCGACTCCGGACTCCTGGCGTCGCACGAGGGCGGCGGTGAGCGCGTCGCCCTGGCTGCGGTATGCGGTCTTGGGGGCGCCGTCGGCGCGCCAGTGTGTCCCCAGGCCGGACACCCGGTCTCTGGCTGGCGTCTCGGGCCGGAGGGCGCCCTTGGGCTTGTTTCGCCGAGGCATCGCGTCCATTCTGGCGGCTCGATTGCCGGGTCGCGACGAACCACCTGGTCTAGGGCGGAAATGGCCCCGAGGCGCCGTGGATTCGACGGAGGGGGAAAAGGGCCGAACCCCGGCGCGACGGGACCAATGCACCCTACCGGTGGTCCCCTCTGGCTCTGCCGGAGGGTGCGGCGGCCGACGGCTCTACCATTTGGCCATGGCAAAGACCGTGATTGTGAAGCTGACCGACGACCTCGACGGCGGGGACGCCGACGAGACCGTCCGTTTCGCCCTCGACGGGCGGTCCTACGAGATCGACCTGAGCTCCGCGAACGCATCGGACCTTCGTGCGGCGTTCCAGCGCTACATCGACAAAGGGCGACCCAGCGGGGACGGCGCACGTTCCCGCTCGCCCCGGGCGAGTGGCGGCCCTGTCGAGAGGAGCCTGTACTCCCAGCTCGGCGACGACGAGAAGGCACGCTTTCGGGCCTGGGCGAACATGGCGACGGCGCGGAGGATCAGCGACGCCCGGATAAAGAGTTGGGTGGAGGCGGGCAAGCCCTGAGCCGCTCGGGTTGCAGCGCTGTCGACGGCGCCTCAGGCGGATACCTGAGGCTCGAGTTGAGGTTGAGACTTTCCTCAGGCCAGGCTGAGGATCCCGTAGGTGTTGCAGAGGCCGGCCAGGTCGATCAGGAGGAACGCCGCGACCACCGCGATCACGACGGGCGCCTTCCAGCGGCTCCCTCCCCGACGCACCGCCGGCGGCATGTACCAGAGCGGTAGTCCGGCGCCGACCTGGGCCAGGTGGATGCCGATCGGCACCGCGCCCTCAGCGATCGGCTGGTCGGGGTCGGCGGCCAGCGCCAGGGCCGTCAACTCCTCGTCGCTCGGGATCTCCCCGGGGTCCCCGTCCTCAGCGGTCACGCGGGCCAAGCTAGCGGTCGAGTGACAGGCGGGGACAGCGCCCTCGCCGGAGGTGATGAGCATGGTCGAAGAAGAGTCTGGGACCTCACGATCGGTGATGCCGGGCCCGCAGGGCGAGGACGGCGCCGGGTCGACCCCGAAGAACCCCGGGTGGTACCCCACCCGGACGAACCCCAACGACCAGACCTACTGGGACGGCCAGGATTGGACCGCCCGGCGGCGATGGACTTCGGGCAAGGGCTGGGTCGTGGTGGGCGACGCCCCTGCAGGGTCGGACGGTGATTCGGGACCGCCGCAGGTCGCCTCTCGGCATTCGGCCAACCCGTACGCCCCGGTGTCGGTGGCTCGGCCCAGGGGGACCGGCTTCTCGTTCAACCTCGGCGTCCTGCTGCTCTGGATCTGCGGGGTCGCCCTGATGTACGGCTCCATCGGGTCCTGGGTGCACGTCTCGGGAAGCCTGGGGATCGGCGACTTCCACGCGTCCTTCAACGGGATCGACCCGGTGGTCTCGACGCTGATCAGCGTCAACGGCTGGGTCACCTTCATCGGCGGCATGCTGCTGGTCATCTTCGCCTGCTTCGAGATGACGTCGGACGAGCTCATGCTGTCGGTCTTCACGACGGTCATTGCTGCCATCGTCGCGGTCTTCGCCATTTACGACATGTTCCGCATCGTGCAGAAGATCGATCAGGTGCCCGCCTCGGCCGGTGCGACCGTCAGCGTCGGGTGGGGTCTGATCTGCGTGCTCAGCGCCGCTGTCCTCGCCACACTGATCACCCTGGTGCGGCTGGTCCAGCGCTGACGACGTCGGGCGAGCGACCGGTCATCGGACCGGCCGCTCGCCCGAGCGTGCCTGCTGCGTTGTACGGGGCGCCTACTGCGGCGGGCCCGAGGAGAGCTGGACCGTGGCCGTGTGGGTCTGGCCGGAGCTGTCGGTCCAGCCGACCTGTACCTTGTCGCCGGGGTGGTAGGTGGCCATGGCGCTGGTCAGGGCGTTGGCCGAGCCGATCGCCTTGCCGCCGAGCGAGGTGATGGTGTCACCCTGGGCGAGGCCGGCGGTCTGGGCCGGGCCGTTGGTGACGACACCGGCGACCGCGGCGCCGGCGACGGAGGACCCGGTGTTCCCGGAGTTGCCGCCGAAGACGCTGCCGAACCCGCCGTTACTGCCGCCCGAGCTGCTGCCCGAGGGGCTGATCTCGACGCCCAGGAAGGCGGTCTCGCCGATGTGGATCGTGGTCGACGACGACCCGGCCTCAATGGCCCGGGCGATGGTGAGCGCCGTGTTGATCGGGATGGCGTAGCCCTGGCTGCCCGACGACTGGTCGTTGGACTGGAACGAGAAGCCCGCCGAGGCGGCCGTGTCCATGCCGAGCACCTGACCCGAGGCGTTGACCAGCGCTCCACCCGAGTCACCGGGCTGAATGTTGGCGTTCGTCTCTATCAGGCCACTGAGCTGCTCGGACGTGCCGTCGCCCTCGTCGCTGGCCGTGATCGACTGGTTGAGAGCCGTGACGGTGCCGCCGGCCGCACTCGGCGTCCCGCCGGTCCCGCCGGCGTTCCCGACACCGACCACGCCCTGGCCGACCGAGGCGTTGGACGAGTTGCCCAGGTTCGCCGTCGTGAGGCCCGACGCGTTGTGGAGTTGCAGCACCGCGACGTCACCGGTGCGGTCGTAGCCCACCACGCTGGCGGTG
>JBEKRV010000085.1:0-10436 GCA_049517675.1 Acidimicrobiales bacterium | reverse complement strand
GCCCGGATGGTGAAGAACGCGGCGAACAGCGAGCTGAAGAACATCACCTCGGAGCCGAGCCAGATGATGACGCCCACTGCGAGCATCGGTGGCCTGTCCGGACGGTGGCGCGCTGGTCGGGTGCTTATGGCCGGATCGGCGGCGAGAGCCTGGGTCACGGACGTAGTTTTACTCCATACGGCGCGCGGAGAGCCAACTCGGGTCCATGCCTGTCGCGACCCCCGGTTACGGGGCCTGCCGCCTCAGCCCGCAGCGGACAGCGCGGCGGGCGGCGTGGTCAGCGAGACGACCGTCAGGCGCTGGGTGGGCCGGGTCAGGGCCACGTAGAGCGTGCGCAATCCCCGCGCCGTCTCGCCGGCGATGACCGCCGGCTCGACCACGATGACCGAGTCGAATTCGAGCCCGTTGGACGAGTCCGCCCCCAACAGCACGAGCGGCTCGGACAGCCCGCCTCGGCGCATGTCCCGGGCGTCGACCACCGGGGTCCCCCCTGCGTCGAGGGCCTTGGCCAGCGGCACGAGCAGCGACTCCGGGGCGAGGATGGCCACCCGGCCCGGTCGCACCTCGTCCACCTCCTCGGCGGCGGCGGCGGCCACGGCACGGGCGAGGTCGTCGGGGGTGGCCGGCCCGTCAGACCCCTGCACCTGGATCATCCGGGGCTCGACGCCCGTCCTGCGGACCGGCTTCGGAGGGGTCAGCTCGGGGGCCGCCACCGCGAGGACCCGGCTGGCCACGGCGAGGACCTCGGCCGGGGTCCGGTAGCTGACCGTGAGCTCCACCGAACGGGACGGGCGTCGCCGGGGCAGGTGCTCGACGATGTCGTCCCACGAGGCCGGCGCCCACGGCGCCGTCGCCTGGGCGATGTCCCCCACCACGGTCATCGAGCCGGCCAGCGACCGCCGGGTGAGCATCCGGAGCTGCATCGGCGACAGGTCCTGGACCTCGTCGACCACGATGTGCCCGTACTTGCGCAGCGCGTCGTCGGCGCCGCCGGACCGGGGGCCGAGCAGGTGGCGGGCCTCGTCGACCAGGGCGGCGTCGGCCGGCGTCCAGGCCACGTCGTCGAAGGAGGCCGAGCGGGGGCGGCGGAGCAGGGCCTGCTCCTCGGGGGAGAGGATGCCCCGGCCGGCGGCACCGATGAGCGGCGGTGCGCCGTACAGGTCGTGGAGCAGCTCGTGGGGGGAGAGGCGGGGCCACATCCTGTCGAGGGCGCGCGCCAGTTCGGGCACCCGCCGGACCTTGCGCGAGAAGTCCTCGAAGTCGAACTCGTCGTCGTCCAGGTCGGCCGGGTCCTCGTAGCCCGGGAAGGGGGTGACCCCGGGGGAGCCGATGCCGAGCCGCTGCTGGGTCTGGCGGGCCCGGTCGGCGAGCACCTGGGCCACCGACTGCTCGACGAGGCGCCGGCGCGCGTTGTGGGTCCCCGGCCGCCGCCTGGCCCCCTCGACGATCCGGCGGGAGTCCTCGGCCGTCAGACGGAGCACCAGGGCCCCGTAGGGCACTTCCACGTCGCGTGACAGCGGGCGCTGGCGGGTCCGGACGGCCCGGGCGATGACCTTGGCCATCCGCACGTCGCCCTTCAGCCGGGCGACGTCGGCCGGCCCGTTCTCGACGATCCGGATCTCCGGTACCAGGCCGGCCACCGTCGACAGGGTGACACCGGTCTCCCCCAGTGAGGGCAGCACCTGTTCGATGTAGCGCAGGAACAGCGGGTTCGGGCCCACCACGAGGACGCCCTGTCGCTCGAGGGGGAACCGGTGGGTGTAGAGGAGGTACGCGGCCCGGTGCAGGGCGACCGCCGTCTTGCCCGTCCCCGGGCCTCCCTGGACGACCAGCACCCCGCTCAACGGGGCCCGGATGATCTCGTCCTGTTCGGCCTGGATCGTGGAGACGATGTCGGTCATCCGACCCGACCGGGCCCGGTCCAGTGCAGCCAGCAGGGCGGCCGGACCACCGATGGGGAGGTCCCCCACGATCAGCTCGCCGGAGTTGTCTCCGGCGTAGTGGTCGGTCCCGTCCTCGGCCTCCACGGTGTCCCGCACCTCGCCCGGCGGACTGAACCGCTCGTCCTCGACGCTGACGACCGTGCGCCCCTGCAGCGCCAGGTGGCGCCGGAGGACGAGGCCGAGCGGGTCACGCCCGGTGGCCCGGTAGAAGGGCTCGGCCACCGGAGCCCGCCAGTCGACGACCAGCGGCTCGTGGTCCGGGCCGTGGATGGCCAGCCGGCCGATGTGGAAGGTCTCGCTGGCCGGGCCGTCGTCGGCCCCGGATCCCGGGGGTTCGCCGGTCAGGCGGTCGATCCGGCCGAAGGTCAGCGCCTGGTCGCCGATGTCGAGCTGCTCGAGGCGGGCCAGGCTGGTCCGGACGATCACGTCGCGCTCGGTACGCGACTGGAAGGTCCCGCCCCTGCCGAGGTCGAGGACGCCCTCGAGCATGGAGTTGGCGTCGCCGCGCATGGCGTCGAGACGTGCGTAGGCGAGGTCGACGAAGTCCTGCTCGACCTCCAATTCCGTCTCCATGCCCCACCTCCTGTCTGCCCGGCCCCCGACCCGTGGTCGACCGAACGGGTCCGAGCACGGCCCAGGGGAACCCTCGATTGTATGCGCCACCGGATGTGGCCGCGTCGGGGACCCGCCGGCGCTCCCGGGGGTGGGGCGCCTGCTCGTAGACTCGCCCCATGTCCACCGCAGCGCCCAGCGCGTCCCGCGGGTCCGCTCCCGGTGCCGGCCGATTCGACGACGCCCCGTTCATCCGGGCCTGCCGGGGGCAGTCGGTCCCCCACGTGCCGGTCTGGTTCATGCGCCAGGCGGGCCGGTCGCTGCCGGAGTACCGGGCCGCCCGCGGCCCGGGCAGCATCCTCGACGCCATCGCCCAGCCGGAGCTGGTGGCCGAGCTGACCCGCCAGCCCGTCGACCGCTACGGCACCGACGCCGCCATCTTCTTCTCCGACATCGTGGTGCCGGCCGCCGCCGTCGGGTTCGGGATCGACGTCGCCCCGGGTACCGGACCGGTGGTGGCCGAGCCCTTCCGCTCCGCCGGCGACCTCGGCCGGCTCCGTCCCCTCGAGCCGGAGCTGGACACCCCCCACGTCATCGAGGCGGTCCGGCTCCTGGTCGAGACGCTCGACGTGCCCCTGATCGGCTTCGCCGGGGGACCGTTCACCGTGGCCAGCTACCTGGTCGAGGGCGGGCCGTCCAAGAACTTCACCCGGGTCAAGTCCCTGATGCTCGGCGATCCCGGGCTGTGGCACGCTCTGGTCGAACGGCTGACCGACATGGCACTGGCCTCGCTGCGGTCCCAGCTGGACGCCGGGGCATCGGCCGTCCAGGTCTTCGACAGCTGGGCCGGGATCCTCACCCCCCACCACTACGGGGAGCTGGTGCTGCCGGCCACCCGGCGGCTGGTGGCCGAGCTGGCGGCGTCGCACCCGGGCGTCCCCACCATCCTCTTCGGCGTCGGGACCGGCGAGCTCCTCCGCCAGATGGCGACGGCCGGGACGTCGGTCGTCGGCGTCGACTGGAGGGTCCCGCTCGACGAGGCACGCCTCCGGGTCGGCCCCGGCACCGCCGTGCAGGGCAACCTCGACCCGTCGGTCTGCCTCGGGCCGTGGGAGGTCGTGGCGTCCGAGACCCGCGAGGTCCTGGAGCGGGCGGGCACCGCCCCGGGCCACGTCTTCAACCTCGGCCACGGCGTGCTGCCCGAGACCGATCCGTCCATCCTCGAGCGGGTGGTGGAGCTGGTCCACGCCGAGGGACGGGCCGGCGTGGCGGCACCGGCGTGAGCGCCGCCCGCGGCCCGCGGACCGGCGTGCTGGTGATGGCCCACGGGACCCCGGACACGCCCGACCAGATCGAGGCCTTCTACACCCGGATCCGGCGCGGCCGACCGCCCACCCCCGAGCTCCTCGCCGAGCTCACCGCCCGCTACGAGGCGATCGGCGGCACCTCACCCCTGACCGCGAGGACGCGTGCCCAGGTCGACGGTCTGGCCGCCGCGCTCGAGGCGGCCGAACCCGGTCGGTTCACCGTCCGGTTGGGCACCAAGTACGTGCACCCGACGATCGAGGAGGCGGTCGCGGGCCTGGCCGCCGACGGCGTGGACCGGGTCGTCGGGCTCGTGCTCACCCCCCACCGGTCGACGATGGGGTCGGGTCAGTACGCCGAGCGGGCCGAAGCGGCCGCACACGGCCTTCCTCCCCTCGCCGTCACCGTGGTCCCGTCGTGGCACCGCGCGCCGGCGTTCCCCCCGATCCTGGCCGGTCGTCTGCGCGCCGTCCTCGGCGCCCTCGATCCGTCCGCCCGCCGACGGACCGGCGTCCTCTTCACCGCCCACAGCCTCCCGCAGCGTGCGGTGGCCGAGGGCGACCCCTATCCGGAGCAGGTGGCCGAGTCCGCGGCCGACATCGCCGGACTCCTCGACCTCGACGCCGATCCTTCCGTCACCTGGGGGACGGCGTGGCAGAGCGCAGGACGCACCCCCGAACCGTGGATCGGCCCCGACCTCCTCCTCGAGATCGACCGGGTGGCCGCCGAGGGGGCCACCGCCGTGGTGGTCTGCCCCGTCGGATTCGTCTCCGACCACCTCGAGGTCCTCTACGACCTCGACATCGAGGCGCGCGGACGGGCCGACTCCCTCGGGATCGCCTTCGCCCGCACGCCGTCCCTCGACGACGACCCCGCATTCCTGGCCATGCTGGCCGACGTGGTCCGGGATGCCGCGGACGGGGGCTCGTGAGCATGGACGTGAGCGGGGACCAGGACGGGGACCACGAGGTGCACCGGCCCGTCGTCGCCGTCGTCGGGGGAGGCATGGCCGGCCTGGCCGCCGCGTGGGAGCTGGTCGCCGGTACCGGTGGGGGCGACGGTTCCGGTCCACGGGTGGTCGTCCTCGAAGCCGGTAGCCGTCCCGGTGGGAAGGTCCGTGCGACGGAGTTCTGCGGTCGGTCCGTGGACCTGGCCGCCGACGCCTTCCTCGCCCGACGGCCCGAGGCCACCGGGCTCTGCACCGAGCTCGGCCTCGACGGCGACCTGGTGGCCCCCGGTGCGGCAGGAGCGGCCCTGTGGTCGCGGGGCCGCCTCCGGATGATGCCCGACGGCGTCAACCTCGGGGTGCCGACCCGATGGTGGCCGCTGTTCCGATCCGGCATCCTCAGTCCGGAGGGCTCGCTGCGTGCCGCCCTCGACCTGGTCCGGCCCCATCGGGGGGAGCCGGACGCGACCGGGGACCGCGCCGTGGGCCCGGTGGTCGCCGCCCGGCTCGGGCACGAGGTCGTCGAGCGCCTGGTCGACCCCCTGGTCGGCGGGATCCACGCCGGCGGCGTCGACGAGCTCAGCGCCGAGGCCACCTTCCCACCCCTCCTCGTCGCCGACCGGCAGCCGGGGAGCCTCATGCGCGCGCTCGGCCGACCCCCGGCAGGTGCCCCGTCCCCGTCGAATACCCCGGCCCAACCCCCGTCCCCCCCGACCCCGGTCTTCTGGTCGCTCGCCGGTGGCACGGCCCGGCTGCCGGCCGAGCTCACCTCGTCCCTGGCCGCCCGCGGGGTCACCGTCCACACCGGCGTGGCCGTGGAGTCGCTCTCCCGTGCCCCGGCCGGCGGCCCCGATCGGCGGACCTGGCTCCTGACCCTCGCCGGGGAGACCGCGCCGGTGCCCGGCGCCGTCGGCTCCTCCGACTCGCAGAGGGTCCTGGCCGTCGACGGCGTCGTGCTCGCCGTGCCCGCCGGGCAGGCGTCCGTCCTGCTCGCCGGCCACGCCACGGTGGCCGCGTCCCTCCTCGGCGACATCGAGCACTCGTCGGTGACGGTCGTGACGCTGTCGATGCCGGCCGGGTCCGTCAGGAGCGAGCTGGTCGGCACCGGCTTCCTGGTCCCCCGGACCTCGACCATCGACGGCCGGCCCCCCCTGATCACCGGGTGCACGTACCTCAGCCGCAAGTGGCCCGGTCTGGCCCGTCCCGACGACGAGCTCATCCGCCTGTCGGTGGGGCGCTTCGGGGACGACCGTCCGGCCTCCCTGGACGACGACGAGCTGACCGCCGCGGCGTTCGGCGAGCTCTCCGGGATCCTCGACATCGGCGGAGGGCCCCGTCAGTCGGTCGTCACCCGGTGGGACGGGGCCTTCCCCCAGTACACGGTGGGCCACCTGGCCAGGACCGCCCGGATCGAACGGTCCGTGGCCGAGCTCCCCGGTGTCGGCGTCGCCGGCGCCGCGTACCGTGGAGTGGGCATCCCCGCGGTCGTGGGGAGCGGTCGGACCGCCGCCCGGGCCGTGCTCCGGTCCCTCGACGGAGCAGTCCCGCCGCCCGCGGGACGATGAGCCCGGCCTCCACCGGTCCGCAGGCGCCCTCCGGCCCGTCGGCACCGCAGGTCGACTGGGACCGCGGCGAGGACCGCCACCGCGACGGTGGGGCCGAACCCCCGTGGCGCGGTCCGCCCGTGCGGATGACCGCGGACCGCTCGGACACGGTCGCCCCGGGGCGCGGCCGGGTGGCGCTGCCCGCCCTGGCCGCCGGCGTCGGATTGGCCCTGTCGCTGCCGCCGTGGGGCTTCTGGATCCTGGCCTTCCCGGCCGCGGGCCTGCTGTGGTGGCGGATCGGTGGGCTCCGTCCCCGGACCCGGCTGTGGGCCGGGTGGTTGGCCGGCCTCGGAGCGTACGTCCCGGGGCTGATGTGGGTGCGCTCGTTCACCCTCCCCGGTGCGATGGCGCTCATCGCCATCGAGGCGCTCTTCGTGGGGCTGGCCTGCCTGGCCGTCCCCCGTGGACCGGTGGTGGCCCGGGCGCTCGCCTTCCCGGCGGCCATGACCCTGGCCGAGGCGCTCCGGCAGGCCTGGCCGTTCGGCGGCCTGCCCATCGGCGGGGTCTTCCTCGGACAGGCCGACGGCCCGGTGCTGGGGGTGGCACGGCTGGGGGGTCCCCTCGGACTGACCGCCGCCGTCTTCGTCGGGGGGGTGGGGGTGGGGGCCCTCGGCACGGCGGCCGGACGGGCCTGGCGGGACGGGACGCGTATCCGCCGGTTCCGCCGGACCCAGGGCCACGGGCCCGACGGCGACCCGCCGGCGACGTCCCCGTTGCGGGGGGCGGTGGCCGGCCTCGGGACCCTCACCGCCGCCGCTGCCGTCGCCCTGGCCGGGCTCTCGGTGGTCGCCGCCGTCGCCGACCACGCGCCCGACGGAGGGCCGCCGGTCGGATCGGTCACGGCCGCCGCCGTCCAGGGGGGCGGCGTGCGCGGCTTCAGAAAGTCCCAGGTGGACCCGGCCGTGGTGCTGGGTGCCGCGGTGGCGGCCACGGACGAGCTCGAGCGGCGCACGGCCGGCCACCCGCTCGACCTGGTGCTCTGGCCCGAGGACGTGGTGTCCCTCGAGGAGCCGCTGGGCGACTCGCCCGAGCAGGACGCCCTGTCCCAGCTGGCCGTCTCGCTCCACGCCGCGCTCGTGGTCGGGGTGACCGAGACGGTGTCGGCCACCGCCTTCCGGAACGAGGTCGTGGCCTTCGGGCCCGACGGCGCGATCGTCGACCGCTACGAGAAGGTCCACCGGGTGCCGTTCGGCGAGTACGTCCCCTACCGGTCCTTCTTCGCCCGTCTCGGCAGCCTCTCGGCCGTGCCCCTCGATGCCGTTCCGGGCACCGGGAGCGGTCTGCTGCGCACCCCGGCCGCCCCCCTCGGGGCGATGATCTCCTACGAGGTCTTCTACGCCGACCGGGGTCGGTCCGCGGTCCGGGCCGGGGCCCAGCTGCTCATCGTGCCCACCAACACCTCCTCCTACGCCACCTCCCAGGTGCCGACCCAGGAGATCGCGGCCAGCGAGGTCCAGGCGGTGCAGCAGGGCCGGGACCTGCTCCAGTCCGCACCCACCGGCTACAGCGCATGGATCACCAACCGGGGAGCCCTGCTCGCCCGGTCCGCGCTCGGCGTCCGCCAGATCGTGACGGCCACCCTCGAGCGGCGGGTCGGGTTCACCCTGTACGTGCGGTGGGGCGACACCCCGGTGGAGTTGGCGTCGCTCGTCGCCCTGGCCGCGGGGTGGTGGCTGGCGGTGTCCCGCCGTGGCCGGGCGGGGGCGCTCCCGGGCCAGTAGGACACGGGGCTACTCGTAGTAGCCGGAGTGGATGTAGACGCAGGGGATGCCCATGGCGTGGAACATCGAGAAGTTGTCGGGATCGTCCTCGAAGGCCAGGCGCAGATCGAACCCGAAGTGGCGCAGCTCCTCCACCGTGTCGCGCTTGAACCACGTCACCTGCGAGTAGTCGCCCCGGGACCGCATCACCAGCAGGTCCCACCTCAGCTCGTAGCGCTCCAGCCAGGCCAGGGTCTGTGGCTGCACCCGCATCGGCCGCCCGGTGAGCAGGATGATCTGGAGGGACGGGTCGAGGAGCTCGAGCACCCGCGCCAGCTCGGCGATGACGGCGTCCTCCCCGCACGCGTCGAAGAACGCGTCCCAGTCGCGCCGGCCGCGCTCGATGAAGTGCTGGCGGCCGACCGCGTCCGACAGCACGCCGTCGACGTCGAAGACCACCGCCTCGCCGGGGTGCTCGATCCGCCCGCGGTGCCAGGCCCAGTTCCCCGGATCGCCCACCCGTTCAGTCCTCGCCCGACGAGGCGTCGGCCAGCCGCCGGATCTCCTCGACCACGGCCGGGTCGGCCAGGGTGGTCGTGTCGCCGAGGACCCGCCCCTCGGCCACGTCGCGCAGGAGTCGGCGCATGATCTTCCCGCTCCGCGTCTTCGGCAGCTCGTCGGTGAAGATGACCGTCTTGGGCCGGGCGATGGGACCGATCTTCGTGGCCACGTGGGCCCGCAGCTCCTGACCCCGCTCGTCGGTGGCCACGCCGGCGTCGGCCACCAGGGTCACGAAGGCCACGATGGCCTGGCCCGTGGTGGGATCGACCGCCCCCACCACCGCCGACTCGGCCACCAGGTAGTGGTCGACGAGCGCCGACTCGACCTCGGTGGTGGAGATGCGGTGCCCCGAGACGTTCATGACGTCGTCCACCCGGCCGAGGAGCCAGAAGTAGCCGTCGTCGTCGATCTTGGCCCCGTCGCCGGCGAAGTAGCGCCCCTCGAACCGGCTCCAGTAGGTGTCGCGGTAGCGCTCGGGGTCGCCGTAGATGCCGCGCAGCATCGACGGCCACGGTGTCGTCAGGGTGAGGTAGCCCCCGCCGCGCTCGATCGGCATGCCCTCCTCGTCGACGACCTCGGCGCCGATGCCCGGGAGGGGGAAGGTGGCCGAGCCCGGCTTGGTGACGGTGATGCCGGGCAACGGGGCGATCATGATGGCGCCCGTCTCGGTCTGCCACCAGGTGTCGACCACCGGGCACCGCCCGCCGCCGATGTGGGTGGCGTACCACATCCACGCCTCGGGGTTGATGGGCTCGCCCACCGATCCGAGCAGGCGCAGGCTGGACAGGTCGTGCCCGGCCGGCTCCTCGGCGCCCCACTTCATGAACGTCCGGATGGCCGTCGGCGCGCAGTAGAGGATGCTCACGCCGTAGCGCTCGACGATCGACCACCAACGGTCGCGGCCCGGATGGTCGGGTGTCCCCTCGTACATGACCGACGTGGCGCCGTTGGCCAGCGGGCCGTAGACGATGTAGCTGTGGCCGGTGACCCAGCCGATGTCCGCCGCGCACCAGTAGACGTCGTCCTCCGGATGGAGGTCGAAGACGACCTTGTGGGTGTACGCGACCTGGGTCAGGTAGCCGCCGGTGGTGTGCATGATGCCCTTGGGTGCCGCCGTCGTCCCCGACGTGTAGAGGATGAACAGCAGGTCCTCGGCGTCCATGTGCTCCGGCTCGCAGACGTCCGAGGGCTCCCCCCCGGCGGCGACGTCCTCACCGGTCATGAGCTCGTGCCACCAGTGGTCGCGCCCGGCCGACATCGGCGGGACGCCCCCCCTGGTGTCGCCGCCGGTCCTGGCGACCACCACCACGTGCTCGACGCACGGGCACTCCGACACGGCGGCGTCCACGTTCCCCTTGAGCCCCACGGCCTGCCCCCGCCGCCACCCGCCGTCGGCCGTCACCACGACCCGCGCCTCGGCGTCGAGGATCCGGTCCCGGAGGGCGTCCGAGGAGAACCCGCCGAACACCACCGAGTGGACCGCCCCGATGCGGGTGCACGCCAGCATGGCCACGGCCAGCTCCGGGACCATCGGCATGTAGACGGCCACCCGGTCGCCCCGGGCCACACCGAGGCCGCGGAGGACGTTGGCGAACCGGGACACCTCGACCAGGAGCTCGGCGTAGCTGATGGTCCGGGTGTCGCCCGGCTCACCCTCCCAGTGGAAGGCCACCTTGTCGCCACGGCCGGCCGCGACGTGGCGGTCCAGGCAGTTGTAGGAGACGTTGAGCGTCCCGCCGTCGAACCAGCGGGCGAAGGGGAGGTCCCAGCTCAGGACCGTGTCCCACGGGCGGAACCAGTCGAGCGCACCGGCCTGGCGCGCCCA
>JBEKRV010000084.1:0-10811 GCA_049517675.1 Acidimicrobiales bacterium | reverse complement strand
GTACCGGGCGTCCCCGTAGCTGAAGACGCCGCCGTCGGAGGCGACCAGCCAGTAGCCCTGGCCGTCGGGGGTGGCGGCCATGCCCACAACCGGCTTGTTGAGCGTCAGGCCGCCGGCGGAGCCGTGGAACCGGGCGTCGCCGTAGCTGAAGACGCCGCCGTCGGACGCCACCAGCCAGTAGCCCCTGCCTCCCACGGATCCCGCCACCGGGGTCGGGGCGATTCCCACTACGGGTGCGTTGAGCACCGTTCCGCCCAACGAACCGAAGGGGGTACGGGAACCGAAGCTGAAGATGCTGCCGTCAGCCGCCACCTCCCAGTAGCCCGGCAGTGTGGCTCGCTGCGATGCCGGTGGAACCGCGATCCCGGCCGGTCGGTTGAGGCCCGTGGCGGGGCCGACCACGGTGGTGGCCGGCGTCGGTGCACCCGACGTCGAGAGTTGGCTCGCCGAGTACGCGATCACCGTGTTGTTGCCTCCATTGGCCACCCAGAGGTTGCCGGAGGCATCGAAGGCGAGACCGATCGGCCCGGAGAGGCTGCCGTTGTTCGCCGAGATCATCACCGCCGGCGTCGGGCCCCCCGAGCTACCCAGCTGGGACTTGGTGAACTCCACCACGCTGTCGCCGAAGTTGTTGGCCACCCACAGGTCGCCAGCCTTATCGAAGGTGAGACCGACCGGCGACACCAGGTTGGTGCCGTTGCTCTCCAGGGTGACCGCCGGAATCGGTGATCCACTGGTGGCGAGTTGGGTCGCGGCGTACTCCACGACGTGGTTGTTCCCGGCGTCGGCCACCCAGAGGTCGCCGGCCGCGTCGAATGCCATGGTCTGGGGGCCGTCCAGGGTGTCGCCGTTGGCCGACAGGATGACCGACGGGGTCGGCGCCCCACTGGTGGCCAGGGAGGCCGCCGGGTACTCCGAGATGGCATTGCTGAGATCGTCGGACACCCAGAGATCGCCCGTCGCGTCGAACGTGATTCCCGAGACCGTCGTGCCGCCCGGCAGCGAGACGACGATGCTCGGCCGGGACGCACCCGCGGCGATCTGAGCGGGTGTAAAGGCCACGACCGCGTTGACCGAGTCGCTCGGATTGGTCACCCAGAGGTTCCCGGACGGGTCGAAGGCCACATCCCCCGGGCCCTCCAGCCCGACGGACGGCATGAGCCGGGCCGCCGGCACCGGATCTCCCGTGGTGGCGAGTTGCGAAGGTGGGAAGGACACGACCGAGCTGTTCCCGAGGTTCTCCACCCAGAGGTTTCCCGCAGCGTCGAATGCCGTGCCGAACGGAGTCGCCAGGCTGGCCGTGGTTCCCGTGCCGCTCGCGGAGAGCACCACGGTCGGTTGCGGTGATCCCGAGGTGGCGAGCTGGGCCCGTGTGAAGTCGATCACCGTGTCGCCGTCCTCGTTGCTCATCCACAGGTTCCCCGACCGGTCGAAGGACAGGCCCGCCGGAGCGGAGAACGCGCTGCTGGCCAAGATGACCGAAGGATCGATGGCACCCCCGAGGAGGCGCTGGCCCGGGGTGAAGGCGCCGACCTCGCCCGAGGTCCCGCTACGTGACGACACCCACAGATTGCCTGTGGCATCGACCGCGAGGGAGGTGGGGTCGTCGATGTGACCCGTGTCGGTGATGGTGGTGACCGGGTTGGGGTCCCCGCTGGCCAACAACTGGTTCGCGGTGTACTCCACGATCGATGACGTCGACTGCTGGTCGTTACCCACCCACAGGCTCGTTCCGATGAAAAGCAGCGCACCGGGGTTGGCGAGACTGCCGGTGGTGTCCGATGACACGAGCGTCGCAGGCGTCGGGGCACCCCCGGCCGCCAGCTGTGCAGGTGTGAATTCGACGATCGTGTCATCGCCGTAGTTGGAGACCCAGAGATCGCCGGCGCCGTCGAACGCCAGGCTCGAGGGGCCGTCGAGGTTGGTTCCGTTGGAGAGCAACGTCGTGGCGGGGTGTGGGTTCCCGCCCTGGGCCACCTGGCTCTTCGTGTACTCGGTGATCGAGCTCGAGCCCTGGTTGATCATCCAGAGGTCGCCCGACGCGTCGAAGGCACCCTGGATGGGTCCGCTAGGGCTGCTCGCTGAGTTGCCCAGGAGGTACGACGGGCTCGCGTTCCCGGACGCCGTGGTCGCGAAACCGTCGACCGTGTAGCCACTCGAGTTGGCGACGAAGACGGTGTCGGGGTCGGGGCCGGCCAGATCGGGGCTCACCACGTGTGCCCGGGCATGCACCAGGGGCGTGGCGGTGACGTCCCGGGAGCCGATCACCCCGGCTGCGCTTCCGGAGCGCTGGCCCGAGCCGGCGGTTGCGGCCCCTGCAGCCGGGGCTCCCACGGCCAGCACGCTCACCGCCACGATGGCTCCGCTGAGCATCGCCTTCCGCAACCGTCTATGGCATCTCCCGTCATGTTGACGCATCGGATGGTCCTTTCGCTCTGTCCTCGCCGGCGAGTGCGCCGGCGAGGAGCTCTTCGATCCTGGCGATGAACTCGAGCGTCCCCGTGAACGGGGCGGCGTCCTCCTGGATCAGGGGCCGCAAGGTTCCACTCACGTGCTTTCCGTCCGGTGACCAGGTGATGTCGAGCAGGAATTGCATCGAGTACATCGTGAGCCCCCCACCGTCCTAGGTCCCTAGGGCCCGGCCCTAGTCGTGTGCCTAGGGAGACGCCCCGCCGCCACCCAGAGGCCTGGCAAACTCGACCCGACGGTGCACCTCGGGATCGGTGCACCGGTCTCCCGGATCGGGGCTGGCGGGGCGCGTCCCCGCCGCCTGCCCCCGCCCGCCCCCACTGTCGTGCTTCGGGCATCCTTGGTACCGTTGTGGGGCGATGGTGCAGATTTCGCCGGGAATCGGGCGGGGGGTCAGGCGGTCGCCGCCCCAGCTGTTCGTTGGCCGTCACGACGAGCTGACCTGTATCTCGGTGTGGGCCGAGCGTGCCCGCAGCGGAGCCTCGGGGACCGTCTGGATCGAGGGGGAAGCGGGTTCGGGCAAGACCGCCCTGGTGCGCCAGGCCCTCCTCTCCCTACCCGGACGCTGTCAGATCGTCCGGGCCTCCGCCCACGAGTACGCGGGATCCGTATCGCTCGACCTGGTCCACCAGCTGGCCCCGGTGGAGGCCCCGTCGTCGTTCGCCGCCGGACTCGAGCTGCTGGAGCACCTGTCGTCGAGGATGGAGGGCGACCTGCTCGTCGTTGTGGTCGAGGATCTCCACTGGGCCGACGCCGACTCCCGTCGGGCCCTGTTGTCCATGGCGCAGCGTCTCGACCAGGAACACCTCTTGTTGATGATCACCAGTCGGCCGGATCTCCACAACGAGGAATGGCAGCGGATGCGGCTCGACACCGCCGGTTGCGGGCAGGTCGACCTCCGTAATTTCTCGGTACAGGAAGTGGCCGAGCTGGCCGACCGGGTCGGGATGGGCCTGGCGCCGCGGCACGTGAGCCGCCTCCACCAGCACACGGACGGGCACCCCCTGTACACGCGGGTACTGCTATCCGAACTCTCGATCTCCCAACTCGAGCAGGCGGACGACCTCCCCGCCCCCCGGTCACTGGCGTCGACCATCACGGCGTCGCTCGCCCGGCTGCCCAGCGAAGCCCGTGGGCTGGCCAGTGCACTGGCGGTTCTGAACGACGCCGTCCCGCTGAGCACGGCTGGCCTCGTCGCCGGGATCGAGAATCCGGCAATCGCTCTCGAGGACCTGCTCCCGAGCGGCCTGGTGCTGTGGCATCCCCGCGAGCCGCAGACCGTCATCCAGCTGTCCCATCCGCTGTCCCGAGCGGCAATCTACGACGATCTCCCGCCGACCACCCGACGGCACCTCCACATGCAGGCGGCCGACGTGTCGGACGACGCGACGGCTCTCGTCCACCGCGTGGCGGCCGCCGAGAGCACGGATGACGCCCTGGCGGACGAATTGGTCGCCACCGCTGACGATCACGGTCTGCGGCTGTCGGCGGCGACCCGGGCGCAGTACTTGCTCTGGGCGTCGTCGCTCTCCTCCGACCGGAGGGTGCGGGAGGACCGCCTGATCGAGGCGGCAAGGGTGCTCCTGGTGAACCGGCACGTATCCCGCGGACTGGCGCTGTGGCACCAGGTCGAGCACTGTGGCGATTCGCCTCGTCGCAGCCTGGTGCTCGGCATGATGTCCTGGGTCCGGGGCGAGCCGGCGGACGCCGAGGAGCACCTCCTCGCGGCGTCCGACGAGCGGAGCGTGGCCGCAGATCCGGCAGCCGCGGCACAGGCGCTGGCCCGTCTGGCGTCCATCCAGCTCGTCCGGTTCCAGGCGGCGGAGGGCATCGACACGGCGGAACGTGCACGCCGCCTCCAACCCACCGACGACGAGCTACGGCGGGCGACTCTCCCCTCGCTGGCCGTCGGCCGCGGCATCCAGGAGGGCGCACACCGCGGGCTCGAGGTGCTGGCGGAGGAGTTCTCCGAGTCGGCCGCCGCTGCCGGATTCGGCGATGCCGACATCCTGGTCACCCGCGGGATGCTCGGCTACTACGACAGCCAGCAGGTCACCCCCGTCCGGGACCTGCGTCGAGCCACCGAGCTCGCTCGACGCGGCGCGCCGCTCGCCCAGCACCCCCGGGCGCATGTCCACCTCTGCCAGCTGCTGTTCAATTCCGGCGACTGGGACGACGCCGCAGTCCACTCGCGCCTGGCCTTGTCGCTGATCCTCGACGACCCGCATGTCTGGGAGGAGGCACAGGTGTTCGCGGCGGCGACGCTGGTTCCGGCTGCACGAGGCCAGTGGAGTGTGGCAGAGGGGTATGCCGAGCAGGCGCTACGGGCCGCCGAGGCGTCGCACAATCCGGAGGGCGACGTCGCCTCGCGCCTCGCAGCGGCCTGGCTCGCTCGCGCCCGTGGCCGGTGGGACGATGTCATCGCTCTGCTCGCGCCTCTGGCGGCGACCATCGGCCACTCCTCGTTCGTCGGGCTCCAGCGCTTCTGGGCCGATGTCGTCTCGGTCGTCTTCATCGACGCGCTCGTGGCCGGAGGGCGTTCCGGGGAGGCCCGGCACGCCCTGGATGCCCTAGACGCCCTGCACGAGCAGGGAGGTGTGCCTCGCGGTGCCGCCTTCTTCCGTTCCCGGGCAGCCGTGGCCGTCGTCGAGGGACGCACCGATGAAGCGACCGAGGCGTTCGACGCCGCCCTGGACCGTCTGGTCCAGGACGATCCCGTGGTGGAGCGAGCCCTCCTCCGGCACGCCGTGGGTCGGCACCGGTACGCCGTGGGTGACCGCCCCGGGGCGCTCCGCCTACTCCGCGAGGCGACGGAGCTGCTCGAGCCACTGGGTGCGGATCCGTTCCTCGACCGGATGAGGCTGGATCTCGCCACCTGGGGTGGCGTGAGAGTGGTCACCGATCCCTCCCGGACCATGCTGGCGCTGACCGAGCGGGAGCAGAGCGTGGCCGCCCTGGTGGCCCGCGGACTGACCAACCGGCAGGCAGCCTCGGAGCTGTACGTGAGCCAGAAGGCCGTCGAGTACCACCTGTCCAACATCTACGGGAAGCTCGGAGTCCGCTCCCGCCAGGAGCTGCGCAATCACCCTGCACTCATGCTCGAGCCCCGAGGACTCTGAGTCTCCCGCCCGGCCGGCACGCCGTCGCACGTCAGCTCGGGCAGCTCAACCCGAACCCGGTCATCACCGCAGTGGAGACGGCGGGGGTCGACGACCCACCCGAGGTGCACCCGACGGCGGAGGTACCGAAGCCGATGACCGACCACGTCCCCGCACCTTGCTGGTGGACGAACCCGTAACCGCCCTGGTAGGTGGCCTCGTACCCCGGCGCCGGACCCAGCTTGAACAGCACGTAGGTCGGATCGACCATCGAGGTCTGGGTCGAGGTGATCTCCCAACCGGTGGCGGGCCCGTTGGCCGCCTGGAACGCGTCGATCGCCGCTGTGACCGGGTTGGTGGAACCGGTGGTCGTGGTCGTCGAGCCGTTGGTGCCCGAACCGTTCGTCGGTGTCGACGTGGGGGCCGTGGTGCTCGGGGCGACGGTGGTCGTCGCCTGGTGCGCGGCGGTTGTCCCGCTCGAGCACGCCGCCAGGACGCATCCGGCCGTCAGAACTCCGCCGAGCACCAGCGCCCGGCCCGTCCTCGTGGAGTTGTTGTCATGGTGTTGCATATGTTGCTCCTTTCGGTCAGAGGCCTCACGAGGCCAGTTCCTCGCCGCCCGACCGGGCCGCACGTGACCCCGATGGGTGAGGTCACGTGCGTTCAGCCGGAACTGCGTGTCTCCACTGTCTGCCCGGGAGATCCGCTCATCCCTAGGGCGAGTCCCTAGTTGACGGACCCGGGGATCGACGTCAGGTCGAGCGGACCGCTCGCGGCCGGCCGGGCTCCCACTTCCGTGAGGGGCCCCGGGAGCCCGGAGGTCGTGATCGTCCTGGACCCCGACCGATTGCCGGCCGGAACCGGGCCTGTACACGCGACAGGGCCGGGGAACCAGTCCCCGGCCCTGCGCTCCTCGTCGTGCCGCACGAGCTCAGCAGGCGGCCTGGCCCGAGCTCGTGAGCGTGTAGACCGCTCCGCTCGACGTCGCCTCCCAGTAGCCGTATCCCGCGGCGGCGGCAGGTGACGTGACTCCGGCGACCGTCGCCGTCCCCGGCGACGCCAGTCCCTGGTACTTCGCCGTGCCGAAGTTGAGGAGGTAGGCCCCGTCCGCGCTGGCCATGGTGTAGCCCGCGAAGTCGTCGGCCACGGCGAAGGAACTGAAGTCGGTCACGATCGGGCCACCGTCCTGACTGATAGGGCCCCCGCCCAGGTAGCGGGCGTCGCCGTAGCTGAAGACGCCGGCGTCGGCCGCGGCGAGCCAGTA
Source organism: Acidimicrobiales bacterium (assembly GCA_049517675.1). Classification (GTDB taxonomy): domain Bacteria; phylum Actinomycetota; class Acidimicrobiia; order Acidimicrobiales; family RAAP-2; genus Bog-756. The sequence goes on along the minus strand of JBEKRV010000084.1, from coordinate 3,980 downwards.
GCCGGCACCGTCGGCCGTCCGGGAGATGCCGATCGCCGGCTCATTGAGCCGGATGTTGCCTGCGGAGCCGTAGAAGCCGGCATCCCCGTAGCTGAAGACGCCACCGTCGGACGCCACCAGCCAGTAGCCCTTACCGTCGGTGGTGGAGGCGATGCCCACCACCGGCTTGTTGAGCCGGATGTTGCCTGCGGAGCCGTAGAAGCCGGCATCCCCGTAGCTGAAGACGCCACCGTCGGACGCCACCAGCCAGTAGCCCTTGCCGTCGGTGGTGGAGGCGATGCCCACCACCGGCTTGTTGAGCGTCAGGTTGCCGGCGGAGCCGTAGAAGCCGGCGTCACCGAAGCTGAAGACGCCGCCGTCCGAGGCGACCAGCCAGTAGCCCTGCTGATCGGGTGTGTTGGCGATGCCGACGATCGGCTTGTTGAGGGGCTGCCCGGCCAACGAGCCATGGCAAACGAGGGACGGGACGGCGGAGGCGCCGGCCGGAGTGGAAGCGGGGGCGACCACCCCGAGCGACGCAGCTCCGGCGACCGCCGCGACGAACGCGACCAAGGGCACGATGCGGCGGAGGTGACGGCGCCCGCGGGTCGTGGCTGACCCTGCCCCGCGGGGGACGCCCGGTCGTTGGACTGATGTCATGGTGCTGCTCCTTTGCTCTGGGCTGGTACCAGATTCGCCGTCCGCGACAGCGGGCCCACCACCAGCACGTCCATACCCCCACCGTGCCAGCCGGGATCTCCGATCACCCTGGGGACACCTCCTAGTTCTGACCCCTGTGGCTCGACGCGGTGACCTAGGGAGTGGTGGTGCGACACACCCGTCCACGGTCGACCGGTGACCGCCATCGCGGTCCGGCTTGCCACTCGTGGCGATCGGTCGTGTTCACGACAACCGGGGCGGAGCTCCACCCGAGGACAGGCGAGCTGGCGGGCGAGGGTCCCGGGCGACGAGTGGAGAGGAGGTCCATGGTGTCCGAGCCCCGGGGCACCGACCTGCGGATGGACGGGCGCTGGTCACAGGGTTCGGAACGAGGCGACGCTGGCGCGGCGCGATCGTCGAACATCCGTGCCTCAGCTGCTGGCGATTTCATGGTGCCGCTATTCCCCACTCACGATCATCACGGACACGGAGCCTGAAGAAGAGCGCGTGACCCTCTACCATCCGAGCATGTGGTCGAGGAGTCAGTTCGATCCTCCGGGCGATCCGGAGCCGGTGACACCTGTGGACAGCATCTTCCCGACGTGAACGGCGGCTCGCCGGTCCTCCTCGGGTACGGAGTCGGTGTAGTGGCGGGCCATCTTGACGGTCGACCAACCCAATCGGGTCTGCTTCTGCGACTCGGTGGGGACAACGCCACCACGACTTATCCAAACGGCACGACGGTGACCAATGGATTCAACAACGGTGGCCAAGAGACCTCCACCACTCTTGCAGCGGGAGCGACCATCCTCGGGGCCGTCGTCTACGCGCGGGACAATGCTGGCCAAGTTGCTTCAAGCACACCATCGGGCACTCTTCCCGGCTCGGCGGAGTCCGATAGCTACACCCCACTGCAACAGCTAGCCGGTACGGGGATCTCTTCGGCAAGCCAGTACACCTACAACAGCGCGAACGATCCGACCGACCTGGGAGGGGCGATGCAGGAGTTCGACGCCGCCGGGCAGCTCTGCTGGTCGACCGCTGTTTCCGTGACGGGCACACCGAGTTGCACAACGGTGCCAACGGGAGCGACAACATTTGCCTACAACGCCAACGGCCAACGCACAAGCACAACACCGACCAGTGGGACCCCCAGCACTTACGCCTACGACCAGGCCGGTTCGCTCACGACTGCTGCGACGCCGAGCGGTTCGGGGACCTACGCGTACAATGGAGATGGCCTTCGGATGGCCAAGACCGTTTCTGGAGTTACGACACAGTTCACCTGGGGGTCTGTGTCTGGGAGCAATTTGCTCCTTACAGACGGAACAAACGACTACCTCTACGGTCCCGGCGGCCTTCCGATCGAACAGACGAACTCATCAGCAAGCAGCTACTTCGTCCACGACAACCTCGGGTCGACGATTGCCTTGACCAACTCAGGAGGAGTCGTGGTAAGAACTTACAGCTACGGACCGTACGGCCAGGTACTCACCAGCAGCGGTTCGATCATGACACCATTGCAGTATGGAAGTGGCTATACCGACTCCGAATCCGGCCTAATTTACCTTCAGCACCGCTACTACGATCCCGCCACGGCCGAGTTCTTGACGATAGATCCGGAGCTCCAAGTTACGGGCGAGGCTTACCAGTACGCCGGCGACGACCCGGTGAACAATTCTGATCCCAGCGGCTTGTACTGGGGAGAGAGCCTCGTGCACCAAGCGCTGAACATCGTGGCCGTGCCTGTCTACGCGGAGTACTACTTCCCCTTCGAAGCGGCGAAAGCAGTCAACGATTTTGGGTGCTCTCTCGGGAGCGTCGGGTGTGCGGCATCTCATGTGTTGATCGCAGGGACGCCGATACCTGAACTGGAAGCCAGTGGTCTTGCCGGAGACGTGACGCTCGACTGGATCAAGAACAAGGTCACCGGCAATGGGGAGTCGATCTACGACGAAGACATCTACGGGAGCATTTTTCCAAGAGGCTGGGGAGGCCCGACAGTGTGGCTTCCTGGATTGTCCAAGAACTCGTGTGGACAAGTCAACATAGACTTTGAGTGGTGAGTTCAATTTCGACGGCACGAAAGAGGACCATTATCGCGGCCAGTATCATCGGCGGGTTGGTAATTTGCCTGATACTTGCATTTGTATTCCTCTCTACGAGAACGACCAATGTATTCGTCGAAAATGACACGTCAGAGCAGGCCACAGTCGCTACGTGTGGTTCAGATCCAGCCACAGTAAATCCTGGTCAGTCCGTGAATTTGTATCCTCCATCCACACCGACCTCGGCGTTATGCATCGTTTATCGTGGGGAGACACGAGAGTACATCGGATGCTTAAGCATTCCGAAATCTGAGTTCTTTAACGGGTCTGTTGTCAGACTCAGCAAAATGAACGCAGAAGTTCCCATGAGCAAATGTGGTGCTTGACAGTTCTTGGCTCGAAGTTGTCAACAGCTACCGATGGATTGGTGATCCTCGCCTCGGGCGCTTCAGGGTCTATGTCGATGGGAAGGCGGTGGGCACGGCACCGCTGTCCGGCGCTCTCCGAGTTCCCGTGGACCCTGGCCACCACGTCGTGAGGGTGCGCCTCTGGTGGTATCTGAGCCCACGCGTCGAGACCGATGCCGTGGTCGGCCAGGTCGTCCGGTTCGAGGCGGACATCCCTCGCCAGCTTCCGGTGCTCAGGCAGATGGCCCGCATAACCCTTCGGCCGTTCCACTCGCTGTCACTGACCACTCTTCCCGACCAGCCCGTCCTTCCAGACGTTCCCTGACCCCGCCTGAACGCCCTTCCCCGGCAGTCCACCCGGCTCCGGCGCGCCCATGAGATGATCTCGAACACGATTGCAACCCCAGCGAGCTGCTGGACTGGATGCGGCGGCCTGTGTTGGAGCAGCCCTGGGAGCCATTTCATTTGGCCTTGGGGGTGCATCTCTTTTTGGTGGACTTTCCACTGCAGCGAAAGTCGGAGTTGACGCTGGAGCGTTTGACGTAGGCATTGCTGGAGAGACTTATGACATCCTTCGTACCGCCGAAGGCGAAGGTGGAACATATGGAAGTGTCAATCCGCAAGCAGCGGGAAGCGCCGGATATAGTCAACTTCAGATCGCCAATACCGTCTGCTGAACCCACACATACCGTCCAGATGGCGGGTGGTCGGTGACGACGAGGCCGGCCAGACACCTTCCGGTTCTCTCGGCAACTAGCTCCGATCAGTCGTGCGTCCAGACAGTTGGAGGTGATGCGATAGAGCAGACCTGACAACGACAAGCTCGTCGTCGCCAGCCGGTGCAAGTCCGGTCCGGGTAGCTGCCAGGAGGCCCGGTAGCAGGCTG
>JBEKRV010000083.1:0-15281 GCA_049517675.1 Acidimicrobiales bacterium | reverse complement strand
AGCGTCTACGTCAAGGAGGTGGAGGGCAAGAAGGGCCACATCGGTCTGAACGCCGCCACCGGGGAGCTCGAGGACCTGGTCAAGGCCGGCGTCATCGACCCGGCCAAGGTGACCCGCTCCGCACTGCAGAACGCGGCCTCCATCGCCGGCCTCCTCCTGACCACCGAGGCACTCGTGGCCGACAAGCCCGAGAAGGCCGACCCGGCCGCTGCCGCTGCGGCTGCCGCCGCCATGGGCGGCGGAATGGGCGGCATGGGCGGCATGGGCGGGATGATGTAGTCACGCCGTCGGCCCGCACCGGGCCGACCCGCTGCGCCACGCAGCACACCGTCGTGCGCGAAGGCCGGGCCCCCGGGGCCCGGCCTTCGTCGCGGGTCGGGTCAGTCGGCCGGCGTGCGCCGCATGCCGGCCTCACCGCTCCCCCTAGTGTCGGGGTCGATGTCCGCCCCCGACCCACGACACCGGACCGGCCCCCAGGTGATCCCCCGACCCCCGATGCACCGGGACGGCGGACCGGCCCCCTGGTCCGATATCGATCCGTCCCTCCGGGCGTCGGTGCCGCTCGCCGCGGTGGTGGACGCGGTGGCCTCGAGGGACCGCACCGGTGACGACGCGGTCACGGCCGCCGAGGTGTCCGAGTTCGAACGGTCGTTCGCCGACGCCTTCCCCGATACCAACCCGGCAGCCGTCCTGGTGGCCCTGTTCGAGGAGGATGGTGAGGCCCGGGTGCTGCTGACCGTCCGGTCGTCCCACCTGCGGTCCCACCAGGGCGAGGTGGCCTTCCCCGGTGGCAAGCTCGACTCGGGCGAGGGGATCGACGAGGGCGCCCTCCGCGAGGCCGCCGAGGAGGTCGGGCTCGATCCGGCCCTGGTCACGGTGGTCGGGCACCTGACGGCGATGCCGACGGTGTCGTCCAACACCCTGATGACCCCGGTGGTGGCCGTGCTCGACGGTCGCCCGGCCACCGCTCCCGCCCCCGACGAGGTGTCCCGGGTCTTCGACGTGGCGTTGCGCGACCTGCTGGCCGACGGAGTGTTCGCCGAGGAGTGGTGGGCCGTCCCCGGACGCCAGGGGATCGACGGGCTCCGCGGGGGCGAGTTCCCGGTGTGGTTCTACTCGGTGGCCGGGGAGACGATCTGGGGGGCGACCGCACGGGTGCTGACCGAGCTGCTCTGCCTGGTCCTCGGAGTTCCGGGACCGTCGTCGCCTCGAGGCCGCTGATCGGGGCCGCGAACGGGCCGGCCCGGGCCGATCCGGGCCCCTGATGGGGATACGGCCCCTGCGCCCAGGCGGTATCGTGGGGGGAGGTCGGCAGGCGCAGTGTCGGAGCTGTCGCCGTCCCGGAGGCACGACGAATCGAAACCAGGGTCCGGAGGACAATTCAGTGGCTGAGCTAGAGATCGGCATCTTCAAGTCGGGACGGAGGGCCTACGGGTTCGACGACATCGCCATCGTCCCCAGCCGCAGGACCCGGGATCCCGAGGACGTCGACATCAGCTGGCAGATCGACGCCTACAAGTTCGAGCTCCCCCTCCTGGCGTCGGCCATGGACGGTGTGGTCAGCCCCACCACCGCCATCGAGATCGGGCGCCTCGGTGGTCTCGGCGTCCTCAACCTCGAGGGGCTGTGGACCCGCTACGAGGACCCGACCAAGCTCTTCGACGAGATCCGCGAGCTGCCCACCGAGAAGGCGACGGCACGGATGCAGCAGATGTACTCCGAACCGGTGCAGCTGGACCTGGTCACCCAACGGATCAAGGAGATGAAGGCGGCCGGCATCACCACCGCGGCGTCCGTCACCCCGCAGAAGACCCAGCAATTCGCCCCCGCCCTCCTCGCCGCGGAGCTCGACATCCTGGTGATCCAGGGCACGGTCGTCTCGGCCGAGCACGTCTCGAAGACGTCCGAGCCCCTCAACCTCAAGCGGTTCATCCGAGAGTTCGAGGTCCCGGTGATCGTCGGGGGCTGCGCCTCGTACCAGGCCGGGCTCCACCTGATGCGGACCGGAGCGGTCGGGGTGCTCGTCGGGGTCGGCCCCGGCAACGCCTGCACCACCCGCGGCGTCCTCGGCATCGGCGTCCCCCAAGCCACCGCCATCGCCGACGTCGCCGGCGCCCGCATGCGCCACCTCGACGAGACCGGCGTCTACTGCCACGTGATCGCCGACGGCGGGATGTCCAAGGGCGGGGACATCGCGAAGGCCGTCGCCTGCGGGGCCGACGCCGTGATGCTCGGCTCGCCCCTCTCCTCGGCCGTCGAGGCCCCGGCCCGCGGCTTCCACTGGGGAATGGCCACCTTCCACCCGACCCTTCCCCGGGGCGCACGGGTGAAGACCACCACCCGGGGCACCCTCCAGGAGATCCTGCTCGGCCCCGCCCACGAGAACGACGGCCGGATGAACCTGTTCGGAGCGTTGCGCACGGCCATGGCCACCTGCGGCTACCAGACCGTCAAGGAGTTCCAGAAGGCCGAGGTCATGGTGGCCCCCGCCCTCCAGACCGAGGGCAAGGACCTCCAGCGCTCGCAGGGCGTCGGCATGGGGCATTGAGCCGTACCGCCCCGACCGACGACCCCCGTGAGGGGCCGGTCCTGGTCGTCGACTTCGGTGCCCAGTACGCGCAGCTCATCGCCCGCAGGGTCCGTGAGGCCCACGTCTACTCCGAAATCGTCCCGCACACGGCCAGTGCCGCCGAGCTGGCCGCCCGCCGCCCGTCGGGGATCATCCTGTCGGGCGGGCCGAAGTCGGTCAACGAGACGCCGGCGCCGTCCATCGACCCCGACGTCTACGACCTCGGCGTCCCGATCCTGGGCATCTGTTACGGCGCCCAGCTGCTCACCGCGCAACTGGGTGGCGAAGTGGCCCGTACCGGGCGGGGTGAGTACGGACGCACCCCGCTCACGGTGACCTCGGCATCGCCGATCTTCATGGACTGGCCCGAGGCGTCCGAGGTGTGGATGAGCCACGCCGACGCCATCACCCGGGTGCCCGACGGGTTCGTGGCCACGGCGACCTGCCCCGACGCCCCGGTGGCCGCACTCCACGATCCCGAGCGGAGCATCTTCGGCGTGCAGTTCCACCCCGAGGTCGTCCACACCGCCCACGGGCGCGACCTCCTCGAGCGCTTCCTCCACGACATCTGCCGCTGCCCCCCGTCGTGGACCCACACCTCGATCATCGAGAGCCAGGTGGCCGCGGTGCGGGCCCAGGTCGGGTCCTCCCCGGTCCTGTGCGCCCTCTCCGGCGGGGTCGACTCGGCGGTGGCCGCCGCGCTGGTGCACAAGGCCATCGGCGAGCAGCTCACGTGCGTCTACGTCGACACCGGGCTCATGCGGGCGGACGAGAGCGAACAGGTCGAGGAGACGTTCCGCCGCCAGTTCCACATCGACCTGGTCCACGTGAAGGCCGCCGACCGGTTCTTCGAGGCCCTGGCCGGTGTGACCGACCCCGAGACCAAGCGCAAGATCATCGGCGAGCTGTTCATCCGGATCTTCGAGGAGGTGGCCCGCGACCTGGTCGTCGAGAAGGGGCACGTCGACGGCGGCCCCGAGGACGAGCCGGCGGGCTACCTGGTCCAGGGCACCCTCTATCCCGACGTCATCGAGTCGGGTTCGGGCACGGCCGCCACCATCAAGTCCCACCACAACGTGGGCGGGCTGCCCGAGGACCTGGCCTTCGACCTGGTCGAGCCGCTCCGCCTGCTGTTCAAGGACGAGGTGCGGGCCGTGGGCGAGGAGCTGGGCCTGCCCCACGAGATCGTCTGGCGCCAACCCTTCCCGGGACCGGGGCTGGCCGTGAGGATCGTGGGCGAGGTGACGTCGGAACGGGCCGGGATCCTGAGGGCCGCCGACTCGATCGTGGTCGAGGAGATCCGCAAGGCCGGCCTCTACCGCGACCTGTGGCAGAGCTTCGCCGTCCTGCCCGCCGTGCGCACGGTCGGGGTCATGGGGGACGGCCGCACCTACGCCTACCCGGCAACGAGGTGGAGGGCGTCAACCGGGTGGCACTGGACATCACGTCCAAGCCGCCCGGCACCATCGAGTGGGAATGACCGCGTGGGGCGGGGGCCCCGGTGACCACCCCGACGACAGCCGGGCGGCCCCCGACGACCCTCACCGGCACCCCCCCGCCGGGATCGACGAACTCACCGCCGGGCTCACCCCGTCCCAGGAGGCGTCGGTCGTCCACCGGGGCGGACCCCTGCTCATCGTGGCCGGAGCCGGCTCGGGCAAGACCCGGGTGCTCACCCGTCGGATCGCCCACCTCATCGCCACCGGTGACGCCGCGCCGTGGCAGATCCTGGCCATCACCTTCACCAACAAGGCGGCCGACGAGATGCGCAGGCGGGTGGCCGAACTGGTCGGGCCCCGGGCCGACCGCATGTGGGTCTCCACCTTCCACTCGGCCTGCGTGCGGATCCTGCGGGCCCACGGTGACCTGCTCGGCTACAAGGGCTCGTTCACCATCTACGACGACGCCGACTCGCGCCGGCTCGTCGAGATCATCGCCCGCGAGCTGGACATCGACACCAAGAAGATGTCCCCCCGGTCCATGCTCGGCCAGATCAGCCAGGCCAAGTCCCGCCAACAGGGTCCCGCCGAGTACCGCGCCGCGGCCGTCTCGATCTACGACCGCAAGATCGCCGACGTGTTCGAGCTCTACCAGAAGCGGATGCTGGCGGCCAACGCCATGGACTTCGACGACCTGCTGCTCAATGCGGTGCGGCTGTTCCGGGAGCACCCCGGCGTGCTCGAGCACTATCGGAGCCGGTTCACCCACATCCTCGTCGACGAGTACCAGGACACCAACGCCGTCCAGAACGCACTGGCCGTGCAGCTCGCCGGCGGCCACCGGAACATCGTGGTGGTGGGGGACAGCGACCAGTCCGTGTACCGGTTCCGGGGTGCCGACATCTCCAACATCCTCGACTTCGAGCAGGCGTTCCCGGACGCGCTCGCCATCACCCTCGACCAGAACTTCCGCTCGACCCAGACCATCCTCGACGCGGCCAACGCGGTGATCACCAACAACGTGTCCCGGAAGCCGAAGTCGCTGTGGACCGACAAGGGGGCCGGCGACCAGATCGTCCGCTACCGGGCCGAGGACGAGCACGACGAGGCCGAGTGGGTGGCCCACGAGATCGTCCGCCTCCGCGGCGACCGGTCGCTCCGGTGGGGTGACGTGGCCGTGTTCTACCGCACCAACGCCCAGAGCCGCGCCCTCGAGGAGGCCATGGTCCGGGCCGAGGTCCCCTACAAGGTGGTGGGCGGCACCAAGTTCTACGACCGCAAGGAGGTCAAGGACGTACTCGCCTACCTGCGCGTGCTGGTCAACCCGGACGACGAGGTGAGCTGGCGGCGCATCGTCAACGTGCCCAAGCGGGGTGTGGGCGAGACGTCGGTGGCCAAGCTGGCCGGGTGGGCCGGCCTGCACGGGGTCTCCTTCGGCCAGGCCGTGGCCGACGCCGGCGAGGCCGGCGTGGGTGGCAGGGCGGGCGCGGCCCTCGAGACGCTCGCCGACTTCCTCACCGACCTGCGCGGACGGATGGCCGTCCCCGACCTCGTCGACGGGGAGGGTGACGCCGTGGCCCCGGGGACGCCTCCCGGACCCGTGCCGGCCGCTCTCGGAAGTGCGGGCGGGGACAGTGCGGCGGTTGCCACCCTCGGACCCGGCGAGCTGGTGACCGCCGTCGTCGACGGCACCGGCTACCGCAGCGAGCTCCTGGCGGAAGGGACCATCGAGGCACTCGGCCGGGTGGAGAACGTGGACGAACTGGTCGGTGTGGCCGGCGAGTACCGGACCCTGGCCGAGTTCCTGGAGGCGGCCGCCCTGGTGGCCGACTCCGACCAGCTGGACGGCGACGGCACCAAGGTCTCGCTCATGACGATGCACATCGCCAAGGGCCTGGAGTTCCCGGCGGTGTTCCTGGTCGGCATGGAGGACGGGGTCTTCCCGCACGTGCGGTCCCTGGGCGATCCGGTCGAGCTCGAGGAGGAGCGGCGGCTCTGTTACGTGGGGATCACCCGCGCCGAGCGCCACCTCTACGTCTCCCACGCCTGGAGCCGGATGCTGTGGGGCAATTCCGGTTCCAACATCCCGAGCCGGTTCCTCAACGAGATCCCCGCCGAGCTCGTGCGCGACGTGGCCGTCGACCGGGAGTGGGGGTCGAGCGGCTCCACCTACGGTGGGTCGCCGGGCCCGTTCCGTCGGACCCCGGCGGTCGAGGAGCGCCAGGGCACACCGGGGCGGTCGGTGTTCGGCAGCGGGGTCTCACCCGGCGAGGGCGCCTTCGACGCCAACGGCCGCCGCCGGCGGGCCCCGGCGTCGACCGGTGCCGAGCTGCTCGGGCTGGCCGTGGGCGACGTGGTCGTGCACGGCCAGTGGGGCGAAGGCCGGGTGGTGTCGGTGGCCGGGTCCGGCGACGACGCCGAGGCCGAGGTCATCTTCACCTCGGTGGGCCGCAAGAAGCTCCTGTTGCGCATGGCCCCCCTGAAGCGGGCCTGACCTCCGGGCCGCGTCGGGTCCCCGACGGTGTGGGGACTCCGGCGGCGGCGGGGTGGCAGGGGCACCCACTTTGGGGAAGGCTGAGGCCCGTGCCCAAGACCGACCCGCCCGCCCACCGCCGATCCGACGACGGTGTGCGGGGGTGGGACGCCGAGGAGACCGCCGCGTCGCGGGGCCTGCCGAAGCGCCTCTACGACACCGAGCTGCTCCGCCTCCAGGCCGAGCTGACCACGATGACCGAGTGGATCCGCCAGACCGGGACCCGGGTCGTGGTGGTCTTCGAGGGCCGCGACGCCGCGGGCAAGGGCGGGGTGATCAAGCGGATCGCCGAGTACCTGAGCCCACGGATCTGCCGGATCGTGGCCCTGCCGGCACCGACCGAGCGCGAGCGCACCCAGTGGTACTTCCAGCGCTACGTCGACCAGCTCCCGTCGGCCGGCGAGCTCGTCCTCTTCGACCGCAGCTGGTACAACCGGGCCGGGGTCGAGCACGTGATGGGTTTCTGCACCTCGGCGGAGTACCACCGCTTCCTGGCCCAGTGCCCGGTCTTCGAGCACCTGCTCATCGAGGACGGGATCATCCTGGTCAAGTACTGGTTCTCGGTGAGCGACGAGGAGCAGGAGCGCCGGTTCCAGAGCAGGATCAACGACCCGCTGCGCCGCTGGAAGCTGAGCGCGATGGATCTCGAGGCCCGACAGCGATGGTCGGACTACTCGCGGGCCAAGGACACCATGTTCCTCCACACCGACACCCCCGAGTCCCCCTGGTACGTGGTGGACGCCGGGAACAAGCGGGCCGCCCGCATCAACTGCATCGCCCATCTGCTCGGCAGGGTCCCCTACCAGCCGATCGACGAGGCCCGGCTCAAGCTCCCCAAGCGGGTCAGGGACGACTCGTACCACCGGCCGCCCCGCGACCTGTACACGTACGTCCCCGACGTCGCCGCCACCCTGGTCGACTGACCACCCCCGCCCGGCCGGGCCTGCCGTGGCGCTCAGCCGGGTCGGCCGGGTCGGCCGGTGGCGCTCAGCCGGGCATGCGGCGCCAGACGGCACGGGGAAGCACGCGCATGACCGCGAACACCCACCGGAGGACCGGGGGTGCGTAGACCACCTCCGCCCCCGACGCGATCCCCGAGACCACCACCTGGGCCACCGCCTCCGGCGTCGTCGAGAACGGAGCGGGGTCCATCCCCTCGGTCATCCGTCCCACCACGAACCCGGGCCGCACGATCGTCACGGCCGCCCCGGAGCCGACCAGCGAGTCGCCCAGGCCCTGGGCGAAGGCGTCGAGGCCGGACTTCGTCGACCCGTAGATGAAGTTGGCCCTCCGGGGGCGGTCGCCCGCGACCGACGAGATCACCACGATCCGTCCGTGCCCCTGGGCCCGCATCCGTGCGGCGGTGGCGAGGAGGGCGGCGGCCAGGCCGGTGAAGTTGGTGGTGATGAGCTCGGCCGCGGCCTGCGGGTCGGACTCGAGCTCGGCCTGGGAGCCCAGGGCGCCGGCCGCGGCCAGGACCAGGTCGATGTCGCCGAAGCGGGCGAACACGCCGTCGATCACCTCTCCGACGCCGGCCACGTCGGTGGTGTCGAACGCCACCGTCTCGACCACGTCGGCGCCGGCGGCGCGTGCGGCGTGCGCCGCCGAGTCGAGGCGCCCGCCCGGGCGACCGGCCAGGATCACCGTCCTGCACCGACCGGGCACGAGCCGGGCCACGATGGCCTGGGCGATCTCGGAGGAGCCCCCGAGCACGAGTACTGACTGGGGGCGCCCGGTGGCGTCGATCATGGTGCGGTCCGTCCTTGGGGATGGGTGGGGGTCTCGTGGGGGAGTGGGCCGGCGTCCGAGCACAGGCCCAACCGGCGGCCGAGATCGGAACGGAGGATGCCGTGGGGGTCGACCCGGCTGCGCACCTCGAGGAACCGGTCGAGCTCCGGGTACATGGTACGGAAGGTGTCCGGGGCCAGGCGCGAGTCCTTGGCCAGGTAGATCCTCCCCCCGGCGGCGAGGACCAGCTCGTCGAGGTCGTCGAGCAGCCGGTCCAGGCCGTGGTGGCCCACGGGCAGGTCGAGGGCGAGGGTCCATCCCGGCATGGGGAACGAGAGGGGCCCGGGGTCCCCGGGCCCGAACCGCTTGAGCACGGCGAGGAACGAGGCCAGCCGGACCTCGGTCAGCCGCTCGATGATCCGCCGGACGGTCTCCCCCTCGGCGTCGGGGACCACGAACTGGTACTGGAGGAATCCCCTGTCCCCGTAGAGGCGGTTCCACCCGCCGACGCCGTCGAGCGGGTGGAAGAACCCGGCCAGGTGACAGGGCTTGGCCAGCTGGCTCTTCGGCGCCTTTCGGAACCAGAACTCGTTGAAGGCTCCGACGGTGACCGGGTTGAGGAGGCCGCTCGGCGGGGTGAGCGGGACGCGGGCCAGCTGACGGGGAGCGAAGGCCCGGGCACGGCCGGGGTCGGCCCGGAGCCGGTCGGGGAGGTCCGCCATGCGGGCGTGGTCGCCCCGGGTCAGGACCGAACGGCCCAGTCGGCTGCCGGTGGACTGGCAGTCGATCCAAGCCACCGAGTACCGGTACGCGGCGTCGCCGTGGAACATCTTGCCCATGACGTCGTCGAGGTCCACGGCCCGCTCGGTGTCGACCAGCATGTAGCTGGTCTCGACGGGGATCATCCGGATCGTCGCCTCGGTGACGACACCGGTCAGCCCCATCCCGCCGGCGGTCGCCCAGAAGAGGTCGGGATCGCACTCCGGGGTCACGGTGCGGGTGCCTGTGGGGGTGACCAGGGTCATCGACGCCACGTGGGAGCAGAAGCTGCCGTCCACGTGGTGGTTCTTGCCGTGGATGTCGGCGGCGATGGCCCCGCCCACGGTCACCATGCGGGTCCCGGGGGTGACCGGGACGAACCAGCCCAGCGGGACCAGGCGCTCCATCAGCGCCTCCAGGCTGATCCCGGCGCCCACGGTGACCAGTCCGGCCTCCGCGTCGAAGGAGTGGATCCCGTCGAGCCAGACGGCGTCGAGGACCGTTCCGCCGGCGTTCTGGGCGGCGTCCCCGTAGCTGCGGCCCAGGCCCCGCGCCACGATGCCGCGGTCGCCGGTGCCCGCGGAGGCCAGCGCAGCCGCCATGGCCTCGTCGACGACGCTCGGGTGGACGGCATGGACCACGTCCGCGGCCGTCGGTGCCGTCCGACCCCATCCGGTGAGGAGCGCCCGTTCGGACCGGGGTCCGTTCACGAGGCGTAGATCCCGACGGCGAACAGGGCCATCCAGCAGATCCCGTAGACCTGGAGCCGGTGGTCGTGGATCGCGATGTCCTCGGGCGCCGCCCCCTCGCCCAGGTCGAGGAGCCGGAGCACGTGCAACAGGGCGATCACGAAGGGGATGATCGTGAGCTGGAACCAGACCGGGTCGTGGCCCGGGTGGACCTCGCTGGCCCGTTCGAAGGCCCAGAGGCAGTAGGCGCTCACGGCGACCGCGGCCGACAGGGTGCGCACCGTGCGCAGGAACGACGTCGTGTAGAGGCCGAGGATCGGGCGGATCAGGCCGTCGTCGTCGCCGCCGTCGCTCAGGAGCTGCTTCTCACCCGACCGCTTGCCGGTGACCACCAGGAGCGAGCCGAACGAGACCACGATGAGGAACCAGTTGGAGAGGGGGACCGAGGTCGCTTCGCCGCCGGCCACCGCCCGCAGGATGAACCCGGCGCTGACGCAGGCCAGGTCCAGGATCGGCTCGTCCTTCAGGCCGAACGAGTAGGCGAGCTGCACCACGGCGTATGCGCCCATGACCACGCCCAGGTGCCACCCGGCCAGCAGCAGGGCCAGCCCGACCGACAGGGCGAGCAGGACGAGCCCCACGGCGACGGCCAGCGGAGCGGGAACCACACCGGCGGCCACCGGACGGATGCGCTTGGTCGGGTGCTGCCGGTCCGCGGCGGCGTCGATCGCGTCGTTCAGGTAGTAGGTCCCGGTCGCCGCCGTGCAGAAGATGCCGAACGCCGCGGCCGCGTGCCACAGGACGCCGGGGTGGAAGAGGACGCCGGCGGCAGCGGGGGCCACGAGGACGAGGAGGTTCTTGATCCACTGCCGGGGCCGGGCGAGGCGGACGAGGCCGTGCACCAGCGACCCGGTCCCGCCCTCTGTCGCGGCGGAGTGGTCGTCAGGTCTGTCCACAGCCTCGGCCGATGTGGTCACTGGGTCCTCGTGGATGGTCGGGGTCGATGGTGGGGACGGATGGTCGGGGCTCCTCCGCGAGCCGTCCCGCCAGGGCCTCCCTGGCGGGAGGCGGGGCACCAACAGGGTAGGGCCTGGGCGCGCGCCGGGTGGACGACCCGGGTCGGGTCGGATGTCCGGCGATCCCGGATGGGCCTCCCACGCCCCCAGCATCTAGTATCTCCCGCCGTGAAGCGCCCCTATCGAGTGGTCGTCGCCAAACCGGGCCTGGACGGGCACGACCGCGGCGCCAAGGTGATCGCCCGGGCCCTGCGCGACGCGGGGTTCGAGGTCATCTACACGGGCCTCCACCAGACGGCCGACCAGGTCGTCCAGGCGGTCATCCAGGAGGATGCCGACGCCGTGGGGCTGTCGTTGCTCTCCGGTGCCCACCTGACACTGGTCCCGCGGGTGATCGAGGGCCTGCGCGAGCAGGGCCGGTCCGATGTCCTGGTCCTGGTCGGCGGGATCATCCCCGAGGCGGACATCCCGGTGCTGAAGGAGATGGGCGTGGCCGAGGTGTTCACCCCCGGCGCCCCCCTCCCGGCGATCGGCGCCTGGTTGGGCGAGGCCCTCGACGAGCGGGAGAGCGGAGAGGTCGCCTGAGCCCACACCGGGACGACGAGCAGTCCCGCCCCCGGCTCCTGTCGGCAGGGCCGCCACCGACACCCTCCCGCCCACCGGTCGACGGAACCCGGCGGGTCCGGTAGCCGGCCCCACGGGCGCCGCTCGCGCCAGGACCTACAGTCGGTCGCAATCAGCACCATCCGAGCAGTACCAGCACCATCCGAGCAGTCAGAGTCAGCCAAGCAGGCAGAGAGGAACGGATCCGGTGGATCTATTCGAATACCAGGGCAAGCAGTACTTCGCCCGGTTCGGCATCCCCATCTCCAAAGGTGGGGTGGCCGACACGGTCGACCAGGCCGTCGCCCAGGCGGAGGAGTCGGGCTACCCGGTCGTCGTCAAGGCACAGGTGAAGGTGGGCGGCCGCGGCAAGGCCGGTGGCGTCAAGCTCGCCAACGACGCCGACGAGGTGCGGCTCCATGCCGGCAACATCCTGGGCCTCGACATCAAGGGCCATGTGGTCAAGCGCCTCTGGGTCGAGCATGCCTCGGACATCGCCAAGGAGTACTACGCGAGCTTCACCCTCGACCGCAGCGCCAAGAAGCACCTGGGCATGCTGTCCGCCGAGGGCGGCGTCGAGATCGAGGACGTGGCGGTCACCAACCCGGACGCCATCGCCGTGCTCCACGTCGATCCGGTCGACGGGCTCAGCCTCGATGCCGCGACCGAATGGGTCGCCCGGGCCGACCTCGACCCCGAGGCCCGCGGGCAGGCCGCCGAGCTGCTGGTCAAGCTCTACGCCTGTTACACCGAGGGCGACTGCGACCTCGCCGAGATCAACCCGCTCATCCTCACCCCCGACGGTCGGGTGCACGCGCTCGACGCCAAGGTGACCCTCGACGACAACGCCGCCTACCGGCACCCGGAGTGGGACGACTTCGCCGGGAGCGACGTCGAGGACGAGCGCGAGACCAGGGCGAAGGAGCGCGGGCTCAATTACATCGGCCTGTCCGGCTCGGTGGGGATCATCGCCAACGGTGCCGGCCTGGCCATGAGCACGCTCGACGTGGTCAACCAGTGCGGCGGGTCGGCGGCCAACTTCCTGGACATCGGGGGCGGCGCCAATGCCGACGTCATGGCGGCCGCACTCGAGGTCATCAACTCGGACCCCGCGGTCAAGTCGATCCTCGTCAACATCTTCGGCGGGATCACCCGGGTCGACGAGGTGGCCAACGGCGTGCTCGAGGCCCTCGACCGGGTGGACATCAGCTCCCCCATCGTGCTCCGCCTCGATGGCACCAACGCCGTGGCCGGTCGGGAGATCCTGGCCGCCCATCTGTCCGATCGCCTGGTCGCCGAACCGACCATGCTCGACGCCGCCCGCCGGGCGGTCGCCCTTGCCGGAGGTCAGTCGTGAGCATCTTCGTTGACGAGAACACCAAGGTCGTGGTGCAGGGCATCAGCCCCACCAGCCAGGGCCTGTACCACGGCCTGCGCAATCGGGCCTACGGCACCAAGGTGGTGGCCGGGACCAACCCGAAGCGGGGCGGCGAGGACATCGAGGGCATCCCGGTGTTCGCCACCGTGGCCGAGGCTGTCGACGCGACCGGCGCCAACGCGTCGTTCATCTCGGTGCCGCCCAAGTTCGCCGCCGACGCCATCGTCGAGGCGGCCGCCGCCGGTGTGCCCTTCGTGGTGTGCATCACCGAGGGGATCCCGGCCCAGGACGAGGCCCTGGCCTACAACCGCCTGGTCCGCGACTTCCCCGGGACCCGGCTCCTCGGGCCCAACTGCCCGGGCATCATCTCCCCCGGCAAGTGCAACATCGGGATCACCTCGGGGGACATCGCCCTGCCCGGCGGTCCCGTCGGCATCGTCAGCCGGTCGGGCACCCTGACCTACCAGGCACTGCACGAGCTCAGCCAGCAGGGCGTCGGACAGACCACCTGCGTGGGCATCGGCGGGGACCCCGTTCCGGGCACCAGCTTCATCGACTGCCTGGCCGCGTTCGAGGCCGACCCCGATACGCGGGCGATCATGATGATCGGCGAGATCGGCGGCTCCGCCGAGGAGGAGGCCGCCGAGTTCATCGCGTCGTCGGTCACCAAGCCGGTCGTGTCCTACGTCGCCGGCGTCACGGCGCCCCCCGGGCGGAAGATGGGCCACGCCGGCGCCATCATCTCCGGCTCCAAGGGGACCGCGCAGGCCAAGATGGACGCGCTGTCGGCCGCCGGGGTCACCGTGGCACTCAACCCGACCGCGGCCGGCGAGGCCATGGTCGACGTCGTCCGGAACCTGGGCTGACCATCAGGCCGGACACCCCGCACCCGGCCGCCGGCCTCCCGTCGGCGGACGCCCTCGCCGGCAGGCCGGTGGGTGCGGTGGTGTTCGACCTCGACGGGCTCCTGATCGACTCGGAGCCGTTCTGGCGCCGGGCTGAGATCGAGGTCTTCGCCGACGTCGGGCTGGACCTGAGCGACCAGGACGTCCGCCAGACCATGGGGCTGCGCATCGACGACGCCGTCCGCCACTGGTGGGACCGCCACCCGTGGGAGGGGAGATCGCGGGCCGAGGTCGAAGGAGCGGTCACCGCCAGGGTGGCCGAACTCGTCGAGGCCGAGGGCGAACCGATGCCCGGGGCGCTGGCCGTGGTCGACCTCTGCCGGGACCTGGCCATCCCGATGGCCGTCTGTTCGGGCTCGTACGCCACGGTCATCGAGGCGGCTATGGACCGGCTGGGCATCACCGCGTCGATGGCGGCGTGGCACTCGGCGGAGTGGGAGCCGCTCGGCAAGCCCCACCCCGGCGCCTACCTGACCACGGCGGCCAAGCTGGGAGTGGACCCCACCGCGTGCCTCGCCTTCGAGGACTCCTTCAACGGCGCCATCTCGGCCAAGGCGGCGCGGATGCGGGTGGTGGCCGTCCCCGAGCCGGCGGCCCTGGCCTCGACCAGGTGGGGATTCTGCGACCTGGTGCTCGGCTCGCTCGAGTCGTTCGACGAGGCCGCCCTGCGGGCCCTCGAGGACCCCCGGTCGTGACGGCGCGACACGCCGCCGGGGTGCAACACCCCATGCGGCGCGGCAACGTTGCAACATCGTTTCAGAGACGCCACTTCGCTTGGGTTGTGCGCGGGCGACGCCGATGAATCATCCACGAGGGGCAGTCCCCAGGGCAGGGGGAGCAGGGTGATGCCGAGCCCGTTTCGGAGGGCAGGCCGAAAGGGCGGCATCACCCGGGCGTCTCGTTCGCGACGGGCGGTGACCACACCGTCCGTCGCGCGCGGGCACGGACCCCGCCCCCGGGGGCGCTGGTAGCGTGCGCCCGTGGCCACCGGATCGACAGCTGGTACCGAACGGGCACCCGTGCGGATCGGCGTCCTGGCTTCGGGGAGCGGCACCATCCTGGAGGCGATCCTCGCCGCCGACCTCCCCGTCGTCGTGGTGGCCGCCGACCGACCGTGTCGCGCACTCGACGTCGCGGCCGGGGCATCGGTGCCCACGGTCCTGGTCGACCGGGCCGATTTCGGGGGCTTCGGGCCCGGCTTCGACCGGGAGCGCTACTCCGAGGGGGTGGCCGCGGCCATGGTGGCCGCCGGTGTCGACGTCGTCGTCATGGCCGGATTCGGCACCGTCCTCGCCCAGCCCGTCCACGACGCCTATCCGGGGCGCATCCTCAACACGCACCCGGCACTCCTTCCTGCGTTCCCGGGGTGGCACGCCGTGGGTGACGCCCTGGCCGCCGGGGTGACGGAGACGGGGACCACGGTCCACGTCGCCCATTTGGAGATGGACACCGGACCGATCCTGGCCCAGACCATCGTGGCGGTCCTCCCCGACGACACCGAGGCGACCCTGCACGAACGCATCAAGGCCGTGGAGCGCACGCTCTACCCGGCCACCATCCGCACCTTCATCGACGACCTGGCGTCCCAGTCCGTCGGTGGGGGGCCGTCACCTGAGGAGGCCACCGAATGAAGGCACTGCTGTCCGTCTACGACAAGACCGG
>JBEKRV010000082.1:0-13211 GCA_049517675.1 Acidimicrobiales bacterium | reverse complement strand
TGGTGTGAAAGGGAGGGGCCCGAATCAGTCGGGTACCGGGCACTGCGGGGAGCGTTGTGGGAGCAAGGTCCAGTGGCACGGTTCTTCGGCAGACACGAGCACTCGCTCGACGACAAGGGGAGGGTGATCCTGCCGGCGAAGTTCCGCACCCACTTCGAGCACGGCGGCTATCTCGCTCCCGAGCAGGACGGCTGCCTGTCGCTGTGGACACCGGAGCAGTTCGAGCTGCAGATGGACGCCATGATGGAGCGGGCGACGGTGAGCCGGAGCGACCGGAACCTCGTGCGTCTATGGGCCTCGACCTCCCACGAGATGGAGATCGACAAGCAGGGCCGGATGGCGATTCCGGCCAGGCTGCGGGAGTTCGCCGGCCTGGATTCCGACGTGCTGGTGCTCGGGGCGATCGACCGGGTCGAGCTGTGGGACCGCCGGACCTGGGACGAGAAGGTGCTCCCCGAGGAAGCGCGCCTGACCATGGGCGACGACGGCTGAGTGACGCGATGCGCCTCCACCTCGCTCGCCACGGCGCGACCCACCGGGACCGCGATCCGTCGAACACCCGGCGCCCCCGTCGGGGCACGGCCGTGCTCACCGCCGTCGCCGGGCTCACCGAAGCGCCGTCCGGTGACGACGTTGCCGGCGACGCGCCGTCCGATCACGCCACGGCGGACACCCCGTCGCCCGGGGAAGGCGTCATCGCCGTCCGCCGGATCACCTCGGCCCTCACCCTGTCCGCCGCGGAGCTGGCCGAACGGGTGGGCCACCCCGCCTCGTTGCCGCGCCTCACTCCCTTCCAGTCAGGCCAGGCCGCCGTGTCCCGGCGGGACGTCCACATCGAACGTGTCTGGCCCATGCGCAGTCCCTCGACCGGAGTGCTGGGAGAACTCTCCTCCGCCTCCTCCCAGTCGGGTCGTCGCGGTACTCCGCCCGCACGATCCGTGCCGGCCGAGGGGCTGCGGATGAGCCAGGCCTTCCCCCACGAGCCGGTCATGGCCGCCGAGGTCGTCGAGCTCCTCGGCGCGGTGCCCGACGGTCTGGTGCTCGACGCAACGTTGGGCGGAGCCGGTCACGCACGGGCGCTCCTGCGGGCGAACCCCGGCATCCGGCTGCTCGGCATCGACCGGGACCCGATCGCCGTCGCCGCTGCCACCGGTGAGCTCGCCATGTTCGGCGACCGCGCCATCATCCGGCGGGCCCGGTTCGACACGCTCACCGACGTGGTCCGGGAGGTGCAGGACAGCATCGGGACCCCCGAGGACCAGCGGGGCCTGACGGGTGCCCTGTTCGACCTCGGCGTGAGCTCGCCACAGCTGGACGTGGCCGAGCGCGGCTTCTCCTACCGCAGCGACGCCCCGTTGGACATGCGCATGGATCCCACCACCGGGCGCACCGCGGCGGACGTGGTCAACGCCAGCGACGAGGACGCCCTCGTCGAGATGTTCGCGGACAACGGTGAGGCCCGGTTCGCCCGCCGGATCGCCAAGGCGGTCATCGCCGCCCGGCCGATCACCACGACCGGGCAGCTCGCCGACATCGTGCGCGACGCCATCCCGGCCGCCACCCGCCGTACCGGTGGCCATCCGGCCCGGAAGGTGTTCCAGGCCGTGCGCATCGCCGTCAACGAGGAGCTCGACCAGCTCCGCACCGGGCTCGACGCCGCACTGGCCCTGCTCCGCCCCGGGGGCCGTTGTGTCGTGATCTCGTACCAGTCGGGTGAGGACCGGCTGGTCAAGACCACGTTCACCCGAGCCGCCACCGACGACTGCCACTGCCCGCCGGGGCTCCCGTGCGTCTGCGGGGCGGATCCCCAGTTCCGCCTGGTCCACCGCGGTTCGAGGCGCCCGACCCAGGACGAGGTGACCCGCAACCACCGGGCGGAGGCGGCACGCCTGCGGGTGCTCGAGCGACTGCCGGCCACCGGGCGGCCCGCGGACAACAGCGGGGAAGTGGCCTGATGGCGCCGCCCGCGTCCACCGCGGCACGCCGTGTGACGGCGGTTCCCCAGACGCGGCCCGCCGGCCGCCGGCCCCCGCTCCGCGTCTTCGAGCCGGCTCCCCGTCGATCGAACCGACGCCTGGCCTCCCGGCGTGCCCACGCATGGATGGCCGTCGTCCTGGTGGTGGCCAGCCTCCTCGTGGTGGTCGTGGGCGACGCCCTGGTGGCCCAGGACCAGATCCGCCTGACCGACGTCCAGACGCAGATCAGCACCGACCAGGCTACCCAGAAGTCGATGCAGACCGAGGTGTCGGCGCTGGCCGCCCCCGACAAGATCGTCGCCCAGGGGCTCGCCGACGGCCTGACCGAATCGCGCTCGGTGGTCGACCTCCCGTACGTCCCGCTCGACGTCCCGCTGCCGGTGCCGCAGACAGGTGCGGCGAGCACCACCACCGCGAGGGCGCCCGCCCAGTGAGTCCGGCAGTCCTCCTCAACGGTCGCACCCGGGCCATGCGGTTGCTGGTCGCCTCCGTCTTCCTGGTCATGGTCCTCCGCCTGGTCCAGGTCCAGGAGTTCGGCCACGAGCACTATGCCGCCCTGTCGCGCGCCCAGCTGACCCAGGAGGTCAGCGTCCCACCCGTCCGCGGCGGCATCTACGACCGCAACGGCGAGGTCCTGGCCGAGACGGTCACCCGCGAGACCGTGGTCGCCGACCCGGAGATCATCAAGGACCCCACCTCGCTGGCCGCGACGCTGTCGCCGATCCTCGGGATCCCGGCGTCCACGCTCCGCTCGCAGCTGACCGAGCCGTCCGGCTACGTCTACCTGGCGCACCGCGTCACCAGCGCGGTGGCCTCCGCCGTCAGCAAGCTCGACCTCAACGGGATCAACCTGGTTCCCGAGTCCCAGCGGGTCGTCCCCGTCGGACTCCTGGCCGAGCCCGTGGTGGGCACGGTGGGTTGGAACGGCAGCGGGAACTCGGGAATCGAGTACCAGTACAACTCGCTGCTGGCCGGAAAGCCCGGCTCGACCGATCTGCTGGAATCGCCGGACGGGGTCTCCCTCCCCAGTAGCAACCGGTCGACGCCGGCCCAACCCGGCACGGGGCTCGAGCTCACCCTCGACGAGTCGGTCCAGTACGTGACCGAGCATGCGCTGGCCGCCGAGATCGTGGCATCCCACGCCACGAGCGGCACGGCCGTGATCATGGACGTGAAGACCGGCGACATCCTGGCCATGGCCAACCTCGACGCCGCTCCGGGGTCGGCCGGTGCCGCCCCGTCCTCGGGGACGGCCACCCTCACCGACCGGGTGTCGGTACCGACGGACACGTCGGGCCCGACGCTGGTCGCCCCGTCCGACACGCTGCCGGCCGGTGTGGTGGAGGCCCCGTCGAATTCGGCCGTCACCCAGGTCTACGAGCCCGGCTCCGTGTTCAAGCTGGTCACCTTCTCGGCGGCGCTGGCCGACGACCTGGTCACGCCGAACACGCCCCTCTCGGTTCCGTCCGGACTGCAGTTGGGCCAGTACACCTTCCACGACGCGGAGGGCCACGGAACCGAGTCGCTCACCGCCACCCAGATCCTGGCCCAGTCCTCCAACCTCGGTACGATCGAGGTGGCCGAGAAGCTCGGCGAGTCCGCCCTCCTCAACCAGATCTCCCTCCTCGGGTTCGGCAGCCCCACCGGGCTCGGGGTCCCCGGCGAGTCCCAGGGCCTGGTGCCCGGCGCGGCCCAGTGGACCGATTCCTCCATCGGGTCCACGCCGATCGGCCAGGACGACGCGGTCACCGCCCAGCAGGTCCTCGACGCCTACAACGCGGTGGCGAACGGCGGGGTCTTCGTGTCGCCCCGCCTGATCCGGGCCACGGTCGCGCCCGACGGGGGGGCGACCGCGGTCGCCCCGTCGGAGTCCCACCGGATCATCGATCCGACCGTCAACGCCGAGCTGGTCAACATGCTCGAGGCGGTGGTCACCGAGGGGACCGGGACCGAGGCGGCCATCGACGGCTACACGGTGGCCGGCAAGACCGGCACGGCGCAGATCCCGAGCGCCGACCACCTGGGCTACGTGCCCGGTGCCTACGTCGGCTCGTTCGCCGGGTTCGCCCCCGCCCAGGACCCGGTGCTCTCGGCCATCGTGGTCCTGAACCACCCGACGCCGATCTACGGTGGTGCGGTGGCCGCCCCGGTGTTCTCCACGATCATGTCCTATGCCCTCCACCATTTCGGGATCCCCACGACCGCCGCGGCCACCACGGCCGACTCGCCGACGGCCGTGGGTGGCACGGGCAGCATCACCGTGCCGGCCGGAGCGGTCACGGAAGGGCCCTAGGGGTGGGCCCGGATACGAACGTCCGCCGCCCCGACCCGCCAGCGATCACCCGGAATCCGACGTGGTGATGGTGGCCGACCTCCTCGACGGCGTCCGCGTGACCGGGATCAGGGGCGATGCGACGACGACCCCGGTGAGCTCGATCGAGTTCGACAGCCGGGACGTCGGCCCGGGCGCGCTGTTCTGCTGCGTCCCCGGGGAGCGGACCGACGGCCACGTTCATGCCGGCGACGCGGTGTCGCGGGGTGCGACGTCGCTCCTGTGCGAGCACTACGTCGAAGCGGGGGTGACCCAGGTGCGGGTGGCTCCCGGCGCCGTCCGCCCGGCCATGGCGTCGGTGGCATCGTCGTTCTACGGCCACCCGTCGCGATCGCTCGAGACGGTCGGCGTCACCGGGACGAACGGCAAGACCACGGTGACCCACCTGGTCCGGTCCATCCTCGAGGCCGACGGGAGGCCGACCGGGGTGATCGGCACCCTGGGGGGTGCCCGGACCACGCCCGAGTCGCCCGAACTCCAGCGCCGGCTCGCCGAACTGGTGGCCGGGGGGACGCGGGCGGTGGCACTGGAGGTCTCCTCGCACGGGCTGACCCAGCACCGGGTGGACGGCATCGTCTTCGACGTGGCCGCGTTCACCAACCTCAGCCGCGACCACCTCGACCACCACGGGTCGATGGAGGCGTACTTCGCCGCCAAGACCGCCCTCTTCACGCCCGAACGGTGCCGTCGTGCCGTGGTCTTCGTGGACGATCCGTGGGGGGCGCGTCTCCTCGACCGGTTGGACGGGGACCGGGCCGTACCCGTTCGGCGCAGCGAGGCCACCGCGGTGGAGCTTTCGGTCGGCACGTCGGGGTTCACCTGGCGTGGTCGGAGGGTGGAACTGCAGCTGTCGGGCCGGTTCAACGTCGACAACGCCCTGGTTGCCGCAGCCGTCGCCGTCGTCCTCGGCGTCGACGAGTCGCGCGTGGTCGAGGGCCTCGAGTCGGCGCCCGCCGTTCCCGGGCGCATGCAGGTGGTCGGTGAGGGTTCACCGGTGTCGGTGATCGTCGACTACGCCCACACGCCGGCCGGACTCGAGGTGGCGCTGGGCGCCGCACGTTCGCTGGCCGGCCACGGGCGGGTGGTCTGCGTGTTCGGCTGCGGCGGCGACCGGGACCGCGGCAAGCGTCCCGAGATGGGCGCCGTGGCCTCGGCCGGGGCCGACACCGTCGTGCTCACCTCGGACAATCCCCGCTCCGAGGACCCGCTCGCCATCATCGACGAGGTCCGGGCCGGGATGTCCGGCGGTGCCGAGGTGACGGTGGAACCCGACCGGGCCGCGGCGATCCGGGTGGCGGTGGGTATCGCCGAGCCGGGGGACGTCGTGCTCGTCGCCGGCAAGGGCCACGAGGAGACCCAGACGGCCGGCGGGCGCACGGTGCCGCTCGACGACCGGGTGGAGGCCGCGCTGGCCCTGGCCGACCGGTTCGGGGGGACGGCCGGATGATCTCGCTGATGACCTCGGGGGGCACCGCGCTGTGGGTGGCGGTCCTCACCACCCCGTTCCTCATCCGGTGGCTGATCAAGAACAACATCGGCCAGCAGATCCGGGAGGACGGCCCCCAGGTCCACATCGCCAAGGCGGGTACGCCGACGATGGGGGGGATCTGCATCGTCGGTGCGGTACTGGTGGGGTTCCTCTCCGCCCACCTCATCCCCGGGGTCCGGTTCACGCGATCGGGGGCCCTGGTGATGCTGGCCATCGTGGGCGCGGCGGCCGTCGGGTTCGCCGACGACTGGACCAAGGTCCGGCACCGTCGGAGTCTCGGGCTCAACAAGCGGGCCAAGTTCGGGTCGCAGATCGCCCTCGGGCTCCTGTTCTCGATCCTTGCCGTCTACTGGGCTCACGCCTCGACCACGCTGTCGTTCACCCGCTACAACTCGATCGGCCTCCACATGGGCTCGGTGGTGTGGGTGGTCTGGGCCACCCTGATCATCGCCGCCTCCGCCAACGCGGTGAACCTCACCGACGGGCTCGACGGTCTGGCCGCCGGCTCCTCCACGTTCTGCTTCGCCTGTCTGGCCATCATCGGGTACTGGCAGTACCGGCACTACAGCATCTACCACGTCGCCGACGCACTCGACCTGGCCCTGGCGGCCGTCGCCCTGGCCGGGGCGTGTGTCGGGTTCCTGTGGTGGAACGCGGCGCCGGCCAAGATCTTCATGGGGGACACCGGCTCCCTGTCGATCGGCTCGGGCCTGGCCGCGCTGTGCCTGCTCATGAACCTGGACCTCCTGCTGGTCATCCTCGGCGGCCTCTTCGTGATCGTCACGCTCTCGGTGGTGATCCAGATCATCAGCTTCCGGGTGTTCAAGAGGCGTGTCTTCCTGATGGCGCCGCTGCACCACCACTTCGAGTTGATGGGCTGGCCGGAGACGACGGTGATCGTGCGCTTCTGGATCCTCGCCGGGCTGTTCGCCGCTCTCGGCCTCGGCATCTTCTACGGCGACTTCCTGTCGGTGGGGACGCTCCATTGAGCGCCACCGCACCCGGGTCCGAGGGTTCGTACGGGCTCCACCACTCGGACGCGCGCATGGGCGAGGCTGGTGGGATGGAGTCCACCGATGTCGGCCTCGGTGCCACCCTTCCGATCGGCACCTCCCCAGCCCGGGTGGTCGGCCGTGGCTGACCGGGTCTCGACCAGCCGCAGGGCCCGGCCCCAGCCGGAGCGCCCCGTCCGTCCGACGGTCGTGCGGCGGGGCTCCGGCGTGCCCACGGTGGCGGCGCTGGGCGTCCTGGTCACGGTGCTGTGCGTCGCCGGCCTGGTCATGGTCGGCTCGGCGTCGCCGGTGATCTCCCTGATCACCTACGACTCACCGTGGACGATCTTCTTCCGCCAGGCACTCTGGATGGTGGTGGGTGTGGGGGCCATGCTGATCCTGGCCCGGATCGACTACCGGGCGTGGCGCAGGTGGTCGGTGCCCCTGGTCGTGGTCACCGTCGTCCTGCTGGTCGCCGTGCTCGTCCCCGGCGTCGGCGTGTCCGCCGGCGGCTCGGCCCGGTGGATCGGGTACGGGTTGTTCCGTCTCCAGCCGTCCGAGCTGATGAAGTTGGCCATGGTGATCTTCGCCGCCGACATCGTCGTGAAGCGGTCGGACCGGTCGGCACCGGCCAAGCAGCTCATCGCACCGGTGGTCGGGGTCCTGGTCGTCTCGGCGGCGCTCATCATCAAACAGCCCGACATGGGCACGGCCATGGTCCTCAGCTGTATCGCCTTCGGCATCCTCTTCATGGGCGGGGTCCCGCTCGGACCGCTGTCCAAGGTCCTGGTGGTGTTCCTCGGGGTCGCCACCGTGTTCGCCCTGAGCGACTCGTACCGTCGCGACCGGATCCTCTCCTTCGTCAATCCCGGGGCCCACCAGGCGGGTTCGGGCTACCAGGTCTGGCAGTCCCTGATCGGACTCGGCTCCGGCCACCTCTTCGGCCTCGGCCTCGGGGGAGGACGCGAGAAGTGGGGGACGCTCCCGAACGCCCAGACCGACTTCATCTTCTCCGTGGTGGGCGAGGAGCTGGGCCTGATCGGAGCGGTGATCGTGCTGGCCCTGTTCTTCGCCCTCGCGTGGTACGGCTACCGGGTGGCCAGCCGGGCACCGGACCGGTTCGGGACCCTGATGGCGGTCGGCGTCACGACCTGGATCACCAGTCAGGCCGTCATCAACGTCGGCGCGGTCATCGGCGTGCTGCCGGTGACCGGGATCCCGCTCCCGTTCATCTCCTTCGGCGGCTCGTCCCTGGTGATCACCCTGGCCGCCATGGGAATCCTCATGAACATCGCCATGCAGGAACGTCCGAGCCCGCGGCCCGCGGTGCGCCGGCGACCCGTCCGGGCGTGACCGACGGGGGCAGCGTGACCGACGCGGGCAGCGGGACCGGCCGGCGCTACGCACTCGTGGCCGGTGGGGGGACGGCCGGCCACCTGCAGCCCGCTCTGGCCATCGCCGAGGCCCTGGTGGCCCGCGGGCACGACCGGCGGACGATCGAGTTCATCGGCTCGGAGCGGGGCCAGGATGCGGCGACGCTGGACGGTCGGGGGTACCCGGTGACGCTGCTCCCCGGACGGGGCATCGTCCGGAGCCTGGCCCCGAGGGACGTCGTCCGGAACGTGCGGTCCGCGTGCGGGCTCTGCGTGGCCGCCGCCCGGGCCATCCGGGTCGTCGGTGCCCGGAGGCCGCAGGTGGTGGTGGCGGTCGGCGGGTACGCCAGCGTGGCCGGAGCCGTGGGGGCCATCGTGCACCGGGTTCCCCTGGTGCTGGTCAACGTCGACGCCGTGCCCGGGGCGGCCAACCGGCTGCTCGGCCGGTTCGCCCGGGCCAGTGCCGTGGGGTGGGCCGGGAACCCCCTCCCCCGCTCGGTGGTGACCGGGACGCCGGTCCGTCCCGAGATCGCGGGGGTCGATCGTGGCGGCGCGGCCCGCGACGCGGCCCGGGACGAGCTGGGGCTGGCGGCCGACCGGTCGGTGGTCGTCGTCTTCGGCGGCTCGCTCGGGGCCCGCCGGATCAACCGGGCGGTGGACGGGGCGGCTGAACGGTGGTCCGACCGGTCCGACCTCGCGATCTACCACATCGTGGGCCGACGGGACTGGGCCGGGTACTGCGCCGACCCCGCGGTCGAGCGGATCCCGGCGCTCGGTGGGGCCGGTGACCGGGACGCACCGGCCGGCCTCGAGCTGGTCCGGGTGGCCTACGAGGACCGCATGGCCACCGCGTACGCCGCCGCCGACCTGGTGGTCTGCCGTGCCGGGGCCATGACCGTGGCGGAGCTGTCCGTGGCCGGGGTTCCCGCGGTGCTGGTCCCGCTGCCGGGTGCCCCCGGGGACCACCAGACGGCCAATGCCCGAGTCCTCGAGCGGGCCGGAGCCGCGGTCGTGCTCCCCGACGGCGACTGCACGCCGGTCGGGCTCACCGGGGTGGTCGAGGCGCTCCTGGCCGATCCGGGGCGCCTCGACGCCATGGGCCGGGCCGCCGCCGTGCTGGGACGTCCCGACGCCGCCGACGCCGGCGCCCGCGTGGTCGAGGAGAACGCCCTGCCGGGGTCGGGCGGACGCGCCGGGACGGCATCGTGACCACTCCACCCCGCACCGGTCTCGGCGATCCCGACTCGTTGCGGCACGTCCACGTGGTGGGCGTGGGCGGGGCCGGCATGAGCGCCGTCGCCACCGTCCTCGCGGCCATGGGTCACGAGGTGTCGGGCAGCGACCTTAGGGAGTCGGGCGTGACCGAACGGCTGCGCTCGCTCGGGATCACCGTGGCCATCGGCCACGACGCGTCCAACGTCGGGGACGCCGGCCTGGTCACCCATTCGACCGCCGTCCACGCCGACAACCCCGAGGTCGCCGGGGCCCGGAGGCGGGGGGTTCCGGTCCTGTCGAGGGCGGAGACGCTGGCCGCCATCGCCGCCCGCAGGCGCTGCATCGCCGTGGCCGGTACCCACGGCAAGACGACCACGGCGTCGATGCTGGCGCTGGCGCTGGTGGAGGCAGGCCTGCATCCGTCGTTCCTGATCGGTGGGGAGGTCAACGAGATCGGCACCAACGCCGCGTGGGACGACGGCGAGTGGATCGTGGTCGAGGCCGACGAGAGCGACGGTACCTTCCTCCACCTGGTGCCCGACATCGCCGTCGTCACGAACGTGGAGGCCGACCACCTCGACCACTACGGCTCCTTCGATGCCGTGCGCACCGCCTTCGTCGAGTTCCTGGCGTCGGCCCGCCACCGGGTGGTCGGCGGGGACGACGCCGAGGCCCTGGCCATCGGGCGGGCCGCCGGGGCGGACATCGTGGGGCTCGGGGTCGACGCGACGTACGCCATCGCGTCGGTGGCGACGGGCCGGAGCTCGGTCTCGTTCGACCTGCTGGGCCCGGACGGTGCACTCGTCACCCATCTACGGGTGGCGGTCCCCGGGCTGCACAACGCGAAGAACGCCGCCGTCGCCACGGTCGCCGCGCTCGCCGCCGGCGCGCCGGCCGAGGCGGCGGCCCGGGCGCTGGCCCGGTTCGGGGGAGTGGCCCGACGTTTCGAATTCCGCGGAGAGCACGGCGGCGTCACCTTCGTGGACGACTACGCCCATCTGCCCACCGAGGTCCGGGCCGCGCTGTCGGCCGCCCGCAACGGTTCCTGGGGTCGGGTGGTGGCCGTGTTCCAGCCGCACCGGTACTCGCGGACCGCCGACGTCGGGGAGGAGTTCGGGGATGCCTTCGCCGACGCCGACGTCGTGGTCGTGACCGACGTCTACGGGGCCGGTGAGGCCCCGGTTCCCGGGGTCACCGGGCGGCTCGTGGCCGACGCCGTCCGACGGGCGCGCCCCGGCGTCGAGCTCCACTACATCCCCGGGCGGACCGATCTGGTGGACGCCGTGGCCGGCCTGCTGCGACCCGGCGATCTGTGCCTGACCCTCGGGGCGGGCGATCTGACCTCACTGCCCGACGAGGTCATGGCCGCCGTCCGACCGGACGGGACCGGGGGCGGCGGGTGAGCACGACCGACGCCCTGGACGCCCTGGCCCGGCGTCTCGGTCCCGCGGCCGAGCGCGACGTCCCGCTCGGGAGCCGGACCACCTACCGGGTGGGCGGCACGGCCGCGCTGGGGACCGAGCCGGCCGACGAGGCCGCCCTGGTGGCGGTGGCCCGCGCCCTCGACGGGCTGCCGGTGCCGGTCCTGGTGATCGGGAACGGCTCGAACCTGCTGGTCGCCGACGACGGCTTCCCGGGACTGCTCGTGACCCTCGGCGAGGGATTCGAAGGCCTGGCCATCGAGGGGTCCGAGGTCCGGGCCGGTGGCGCCCTGGCCCTACCGACGCTGGCCCGGCGCACCGCTGCGGCCGGGCTCACCGGACTCGAGTGGGCCGTCGGTGTGCCGGGTTCGGTCGGGGGGGCCGTCCGGATGAACGCCGGCGGGCACGGATCGGACACGGCGACGTCGCTGATCCGCTACCGCACCGTCGACCTGGTCACCGCACGGGTGTCCGACGCGCCGGTGGCACAGCTCCACGCCGGCTACCGACGTACGTCGGTGGCCGACACCGACGTGGTGGTGGAGGCCACCTACCGGCTCGAGCCGGGTGACCCCGTGGCCGGCCGGGCGGCCATCGACGAGATCGTCCGCTGGCGCCGGGCCAACCAGCCGGGCGGTGCCAACGCGGGTTCCGTCTTCACCAATCCGCCCGGCGACTCGGCGGGACGGCTGATCGACGCGTGCGGGCTGAAGGGACTGCGGGTCGGGACCGCCCAGGTCTCGCCCAAGCACGCCAACTTCATCCAGGCCGACCGGGGCGGGTCGGCCGACGACGTGAAGCGTCTGATGGACCGGGTGCGTGCCGAGGTGGGGGCCGCCACCGGGATCGAGCTCTCGACGGAGGTCCGGATGGTGGGCTTCGACGACGGGGAGGGGCCATGAGCCCGCCGCGGGCCGACGGGGGATCCATCGATCCGAGGATCCGCCAGCGGCGCGAGCAGGTCGAGCGGACCAGGACCCAGAAGCGGCTCCGTCGGGCGGCTGTCGTGGCCGGCGTCGTCGTCCTGATCGGGATCGGGGCACTGGTGCTGCACACCCCGTGGTTCGAGGCCAGGGTCGTTACGGTGACCGGATCCCACCCGAACACCAGCGACGAGGCCATCGAGTCGGCGGCCGGGCTGCTCCACCATCCGCCGCTGGTCAGTGTCGACCCCGGACCAACGGCCGCCCGTGTCGAGTCGCTGCCGTTCATCGCGTCGGCCCGGGTCACCCGTCACTGGCCCGACTCGGTGACCATCAGCGTGACCGAGCGGATTCCGATGGCGACCATGGCCGGCCCGGGCACGGCCTGGTCGACCCTCGACGGGATGGGGCGGACCCTGGCCGTGACCGCGGCCCGCCCCGACCTACCGGTGCTCGTGGTGCACGCACCTGCCGGGACGGCCGTCCCGGCCCCGGTCGGGGGCACCGTCGCACCGGATGCGGATCCGGGCCTGGTGGTCGCCGCCACCCTGCCCCCGGCCTTCGTCCACCAGGTGGTCTCGGTCACCGTCGCAGGCGACGGGACGGTCTCCCTGGGCCTCGATTCGGACCTGACCGTCCTGCTGGGCACGGTGAGCGATCTCACGGCGAAGTACGAGGACGTGGCCGCCATCATCGCCCATGCGAATCTGGACGGGGCCCGAACCATCGACGTCACCGTGCCGGAGTCGCCGACCGTCGGACCCTGAGCAGGCGCGCGTCCCGGTTGCCCACAGGTGACGACGGTGTGTCGGATGCGAACCGTATCGTTAGCGCGAACTCGCAGGTTGGAACGGTTTCAACCTTTGGTCGAGGGTGAGGAACTTCATGACCGTTCCGGCTCAGAGCAATTACTTCGCCGTCATCAAGGTGGTGGGCGTCGGCGGCGGCGGCGTCAACGCCGTCAACAGGATGATCGAGGCCGGTCTGCGTGGGGTCGAGTTCATCGCCACCAACACCGATGCACAGGCGTTGCTGATGAGCGATGCGGACCTCAAACTCGACATCGGGCGCCAGCTCACCCGTGGCCTCGGCGCCGGCAGCGACCCCGAAGTCGGGCGTCTGGCCGCCGAGGAGCACCGTTCCGAGATCGAGGAGGCGCTGAAGGGCGCCGACATGGTCTTCATCACCGCCGGCAAGGGCGGCGGCACCGGCACCGGCGCCGCCCCGGTCGTCGCCGAGATCGCCAAGGGCCTCGGAGCCCTCACCATCGGCGTGGTCACCCGACCCTTCACCTTCGAGGGCCGCCGCCGGTCGGTCCAGGCCGAACAGGGTATCCAGAACCTGAAGGAGAAGGTCGACACCCTCATCATCATCCCGAACGACCGGCTCCTGACCGTGTCGAACGAGAAGACGTCGATGGTCAACGCGTTCAAGATGGCCGACGAGGTCCTGATGCAGGGGGTGCAGGGCATCACCAGCCTGATCACCGT
>JBEKRV010000081.1:0-13204 GCA_049517675.1 Acidimicrobiales bacterium | reverse complement strand
GGCGTGCACCTGTCGCACCGATGCTGGGGCAAGTCCTTCGTCGGTGAGGCCCTGGTAGAACTCGTCCAGTTCGAGGGCAGTGACCTGTCGGGCCGGCACGTGCCCGAGGGCCGGGCTGATGCGCTTGTCAATGAGGCGCCGGTACTCCCGCAGGGTGGTGGGGGAGCGACCTTCGCTGGTGATCTGCTTGAGCCACTTCGTGAGCAGCTGGTCGACCGTGATGCCGACTCCGGCCGTCCTACCGCTTCGGTTGCCCTCTAATTCCTTCACCAGCTTCGCCAGGGCTTTGGCGGCGGTGGTGACCTCGGGATCGTCCGACGCGTACCCCGGCCACCGCCGACTGACCTGGCCGTACTTGCCGGTGACCGGGTCACGTCCGGTCGCCACGCGCAGTTCGTAGACGGCGGACTTGCCGCGTCCACTGATCAGTCGCTTGGAGCCCTGCATGTGGCCAGGCTACCGCATTATGGGTTATTTATGGGTTTCCGGTTCCTGCCAGACTCCCAAAAACCCACTCTGACCTGGTGCGCCCCCCGGGATTTGAACCCGGAACCTGCGGATTAAGAGTCCGTTGCTCTGCCGTTGAGCTAGAGGCGCGTGTGGGTGGAACCTACGGTAGTGGCCCGGGGACCGCGGGCGGAATTGCCGGGCCCCGGGGTCACCGAGGGTGGCCGACGGGGCTCGAACCCGCGACCTCCGGGATCACAACCCGGCGCTCTGACCAGCTGAGCTACGGCCACCAAGGAGCCTCTAGTGTGGCACAAGCCGATGGTGGCCCGGACCGGGTCCGGCACCGTCGTGCCTCGCCCCTGTAGCTCAACTGGATAGAGCAGGTGGTTTCTACCCATCAGGTTGCGGGTTCGACTCCTGCCGGGGGCGCCGAGTGCCGTAGGGATGCGCGAGCGCCGGCGGACGTCGACCGATCGGATCGCGCGGGCCCCTTCCGCTGGGGTGTCGCGGGCCTAGACTCCGACCGTGACCGATGTGCTCGCGGTGGCCAATCAGAAGGGCGGGGTGGCGAAGACCACCACCGTCCACTCGCTCGGCGTCGCGTCGGCTGAGCTCGGCCGACGGACGCTCGTGATCGATCTCGATCCCCAGGCCTGCCTCACGTTCTCACTCGGATTCGATCCCGATCGACTCGAGCGCTCGTTGCACGACGTCTTCGTCCGGCGCGAGTGCGTGGCCGATGTCGTGCTCCCCGTACCCGGTGTGGCCGGACTCGACCTGCTGCCGGCGACCATCGACCTCGCCGGCTCGGAGGTCCACCTGCTCACCCGGACCGGTCGGGAGCACGTCCTCGCACGGGCCCTCGAGCCGGTGCTCGACCGGTACGACCTGGTGCTGATCGACTGCCCTCCGTCGCTCGGGGTCCTGACCATCAACGGTCTGACGGCGGCCCGATCGGTGCTCATCCCGCTGCAGTGCGAGGCCCTGTCGCACCGCGGCGTCGGCCAGCTCCTCGAGACCATCGAGGACGTGCGGGCCTTCGCCAACGGCGATCTCACCGTCCGTGGGGTGATCGCCACCATGTACGACGATCGCACCAAGCACTCCCGGCACATCTTCGACGAGGTGCAGGCCCGCTACGGCATCCCCATCCTCCAGCCGCCGGTCCGGAAGTCGATCCGGTTCGCCGAAGCCCCCGCCCGCGGCAAGTCGATCCTGCAGCACGCACCGAATTCGCCGGGGGCCGAGGCCTACCGTGCGCTGGCGGCCGTTCTGCTCGAACCGGGTGTGGTGGCCGGCACCGCGGGCTGATGGTCGACGGTCCCGATCCGCTCGGCAAGCGGGCGCTCTACTGGATGCCGGTGGAGGTCGAGGCCGAAGTCGAGTCCGACGACGGGGGCGGCGCACGGGCAGACCCGGCCACCGCTGCCGGTGCCCACCATGCCCCGAGCGGCGCACACCACGTCCCGGAAGGGGTTCGCCACCCGCGGCCGGCCGGGAAGCACGCACTCTTCTCCGACGCCACACCGGCGGCCGAGCCGGAGCGGGACCTGGCCACCGCCACCGGGGACGACCCGGTCCCACGCATCGGGCTCCTGTCCGTCGCCTGCTCGCGGTGCGGCTCGGTCACCCGGGTCGGCCTCGTCGAATTCCTGATCCTTCAGCTTCCGGTGGGCGTGTGGCTCCCGATGCGGGTCTTCGACCGGTGGATGACCTGCCCGGCATGCCGGCGGCGCACCTGGACCAGCGTGACCCTGACCCGGTGACCGGAGCGGTCGTGCTGGCGGCCTCGGCCTCGGCACCCGGAGGAATCACCGGCCACCTGCTGCATGTAGGGGGTGCGCCGGCCTACGCGTTGATCGGACTGCTCGCCTTCGCCGAGGCAGCGCTCATGATCGGCTTCTTCATCCCCGGCGAGACAGCCGTGGTCGTCGGCGGGGTCCTCGCCGGGCTGGGTCGGGTAGACCTCGGTCTGATGATGGTCGTCGTCGTGGTCTGCGCCGTCGTCGGCGACTCCGTGGGGTTCGAGGTGGGCAGACTGATCGGGCCGTGGCTGCTCGAGCACCGCCCGCTCGCGGGGAGTGCCGCGGTCTTGAGCACGTTGGGTCTCCTCGACCGCTACGGCGGCCCGGCGGTCTTCGTCGGCCGCTTCATCACCTTCGCCCGCGCCGTGATCCCCGGGCTCGCCGGAATGAGCGGGCTCCGCTACCGGACCTTCCTGTTCTGGAACGTCCTCGGCGCCGTGATCTGGGGCGTCGGCTACACATTGCTCGGTTTCGTGGTGGGCATCTCCTTCGAGCGGGTGCTGCGGGAGATCGGCCTGTGGTCGCTGGTCGGGGTGGGCGCGCTGGTGGCCGGCTTCGTGGTGTTCGAGGTGCGGCGACGCCGGAGGGGCAGAGTCCGGTCCGAGTCCGGACCCGTCGGCC
The DNA here is from genome assembly GCA_049517675.1 of Acidimicrobiales bacterium. Lineage (GTDB taxonomy): Bacteria > Actinomycetota > Acidimicrobiia > Acidimicrobiales > RAAP-2 > Bog-756. Next base: position 10,328 of record JBEKRV010000081.1, on the reverse strand, counting down.
TGGGCGGATCCGGAGGCGGACCCGGAGGCGGGGTCCTCGACCCACCGTCGGACCTCGTCGCCCCGCCGGCGGATTCGGAATCCTGAGCCGGGCGGCGCTCGGGACAGAAATCCTTGTACCGGTGGGACGCGCTGCCTAGATTGACCCGCAACCCCCCCTGCAATCGGGGGCACTGCAACGGAAGCCGGTTGGAACGAACACTCATGGTCGACGAACTCGCAGAGCTGCAGTGACGGAGCCCGCACCCACCCACGTGGGGACGTCCCGGCCACATGCCGGGCGGATCAGCGGGGTCGCGGGCGCGTCCCCGGGGGGTGAGCGACGGCTCGATCGCTTGATCGCCGGCTGTCCGGACGCCTTCGTCGAAGTCGACCGGAGCGGGATGGTCGTCGAGTGGAACCTCGAGGCCGAGGCGGCGTTCGGCTGGCCACGGGACGAGGTCGTCGGTGTGTTCGTCACCGAGACCGTCCTCGCCGGGTCCTTCGCCCGGTCTCCCATCGGGCTCCTGATGGCTGACTCGACCGGTGCGTCGGTCGGGCCGGTGACCGGTTCGGTCACCGGCGGAACCCTCGACCTCGTCCTCGATCTCCGTCATCGGGACGGGCACCTGATCCGTACCGACAGCCGACTGGTGGTCCTCGGGCACGGTCGCGAACGCTCGGTGGCCGCCTTCCTGCGGACGCCGGTGGACAAGGAGGTCCCCGGCCCGACGGCGGTGGCACGCGGGTCCCGGGACGGACTGACCGGCCTGGCCGACCGGGCGGCCTTCCTCCTCCGCCTGTCGGAGGCCGCGTCCGCCAACGCCGGCACACCGGGGAGCGTGGCCGTGGTGCTCCTCGACCTGGACCGGTTCAAAGCGGTGAACAATTCGGTGGGTCATGCCCTGGGCGACGGCGTGCTCGTCGCCGTGGCCGGACGTCTCGTCGATGCCGCCGGCGATGCGGACCTGGTGGCCCGATTCGGTGGGGACGAATTCCTCGCCCTCGTGACCGACCGGAGGGGTGGTGCCGAACGGAGGGCGATGCAGTTCGTCGAGCGGGTGCAGTCGGCGCTGATGTCGCCCTTCCAGGTCGAGGGTGCGGAGGTGTTCCTGGACGCCTCGGTCGGCGTCGCGCTCAACACGTTCGGTGCCGACGACCCCGTCGACCTGCTGGCCCACGCCGAGGCGGCCATGTACCAGGCCAAGCGGCGGGGTGGCTTCGGGGCCGAGACGTTCGGGGAGTCCCTCCGCATCGAGGTGATCGACCGGTCGGCCACCGAGCATTCGCTCCACCGTGCCCTCGAACGCAGCGAACTGATGCTCCACTACCAACCGGTGGTCGAGGTCCAGGGAGCGACCACCGTGGGCGTGGAGGCACTGATCCGGTGGTGCCACCCCGACCAGGGCATGGTCGCTCCGGGCCGGTTCATCCCGGTCGCCGAGGAGAGCGGACTGATCATCCCGATCGGGGCGTGGGTGTTGGAACAGGCGTGCCACCAGTTGCGCGACTGGCACCACCGGGGTCCCGTCGGCCCCCGTGGCTCGGTCGAGGTGAACCTGTCCGCCCGTCAGATCGACGACCCCGAGATCGTCGGCACGGTCGAGGAGATCCTGTCGCGGACTGGCCTGCCGCCCGAACACCTCACCCTGGAGATCACCGAGAGCGCCCTGATGAAGGACGCCGCCTCGGCGCTGGTGGTGCTGCAGGCCCTCAAGAAGATCGGAGTCCTCCTCGCCATCGACGACTTCGGTACCGGGTACTCGTCGCTCAGCTACCTCCAGCGCTTCCCGCTCGACATCGTGAAGGTCGACCGGATGTTCGTCGAGGGGCTCGGGAGGAACGAGGGCGGCGACGAGATCGTCTCCGCGGTCATCCAGCTCGCGCACGCCCTCGGGCTCGTGGTGGTGGCCGAAGGGGTCGAGACCGAGCAGCAGTTCGAGGTGCTCCGGTCCTTGGACTGCGACTTCGCCCAGGGGTTCCTGTTCTCGCGACCGGTGCCGGCGAGCGAGCTCCGTGCCCTGTTCGGGCTGCGGCTCAGCGCCTGATCACCACGTCGGGACGACAGGATTTGAACCTGCGACCTCCTGCTCCCAAAGCAGGCGCGCTACCAAGCTGCGCTACGTCCCGTTCCTGCATCCTCCGCACCGGTGCACACGAACCGACCACCCCGCGGGATGCCGCCTCCGTGCCGGCTCCCCGCAGCACCACTGCGATGCGGACGACCGGTCCCCGCCCGCTGCCGGCCCCCGGACTCGCCGCCGGGCACCGATGCGGACGCGCCGACAACCGAGATCGTAGGCGATCGGGGATCCCCGCGGTTCACGGTGCGCCGGTCCGGTGGAGCGGTCGCGCGGAGCCCGCGGGAGTTCCCCGGTACCTCCGGCCACGGGATAGCGTCGCTGTGATGCCCACTGTTCGAGTAGCCGTCTTCGACCTGGGCAGCAGCTCGTTCCACCTCATGGTGGTGGACGCCTCCCGGGACGGGCGACTCGACCCGGTGCTGCGGCGCCGATCCTTCCTCCACCTCGGCACCGAGGTGGCCCGGACGGGAGGCGTGCCCGGAGACCGCTCCGCGCTGGCCGTGCGGACGGTGAAGCGCCTCCACGTCGCCGCCGAGGACGCAGGAGCGGACGTGGTGGTCGCCATGGCCACGGCCGCGCTGCGCGACGCGGACAACGGAACCCGGTTGATCGCCCGGATGGAGCGGATCCTCGGGAGCCCGATCAACCTGCTGTCGGGCGAGGAGGAAGCCAGGCTGTGTTTCCTCGGGCAGCGGGCGGGCGTGTGGGTCGGCAGGTCGCCGGTGCTCGGCCTCGACCTCGGGGGCGGGAGCCTGGAGGCAGGTATCGGCACCATCGACTCGGTCCTCTCGGTGGCCAGCGTGGCCCTCGGCACCGCCCGCATCCGCGGGGAACTCAACACCGGAGACCGGCTGTCGGTGGCCGAGCGAGCCGCGATCGGCGCGTTGGCCGCCGAGCGGGCCGAGCCGGTCGTCGCCATGCTGGCGGAACGGTCGGAGGCCGCCGAGCGGGTCATCGCCAGCGGCGGGACGGTACGGGCCCTGGCCCGACTGGCCATGGGACTCCACCGACCGGCCCCGAGGTCGGGATCGTCGGCCGCTCCGTCGGTCAACCAGGTGGAGATCCCGGCCGAACAGCTCCACGAGCTGGCCAACCGTCTGTCCACGCTCGACCTCGACGCACGGATGGCGCTCCCGGGCATCCAGGCCCGGCGGGCGCCACTCCTGCCGATCGGGGCGGTGGTGCTGTCGACGCTGGTCGAGCTCATCGGCCTCCGGGGCCTGGTGGTGAGCGAGTGGGGGCTCCGTGAGGGTGCGGTCCTCGACAGGCTCTCGCTCCCGGCCACGGCGCCCTGAGGCCGGTCGACCAGGGCGGTGGCGCCGGAACGCCGTGCCACTGGTCCGGCGGGGCGTGAGGCGGCGGACGCCCGTCCGCCGCCGGTTCCCCGACCTAGGCGTTCTTGCCCAGGATCCTGTTCATCCCCGTTCCGCACACCGGGCACTTGCCCTTCGCCGAACGACGGCCGTTGGCCATCTCGACCACCTCGCCGTCGAACTCGCGCTTCTCCCGGCACTTGACGCAGTAGCCCTCGTACGTAGCCATGGTTCCTCCTCCTGCTCCGAGTGGCGCCCATCCGGACACCGATGGAGCGACGGTATCGGCCCCCCCCTGGCGAACGGGGGATGGGAGCCCGATCTGCTAGCTGTAGTTAGCAGATGATCGCGGCCGGGAACCGGGGCGGAGGCCCCCTCCCGGGGATGTCAGCGATCGGGCCGATCGGACGGCGGGGCCCCCGAGGGCGGCTCGCCGAAGGATTCGGGCACCTCGGCGGGGGCCTGGGAGTCGAGCATGGCCTCGATGCCCTCGGGCGGCAGGGGCGGGCTGAAGTAGTAGCCCTGCGCCGTCGTGCAGCCACGCTGGAGGAGTACGCGGCTCTGCAGGAGCGTCTCGACGCCCTCGGCCACGCAGGACAGTCCGAGCCTGTTGGCCATGGCGATGATGGCCGATACCAGGCTGTTGTCCGCGTCGTCGGGGCCGAGTACCTGGACGAACGACTGGTCGATCTTGAGGGTGCTGACCGGGAAGCTGCCGATGCGGTCGAGGGACGAGTTCCCCGATCCGAAGTCGTCGATGGTGAACCGCACGCCGAGCTGACGCAGCCGGTCGATGTTGCCGACCGCGGGACCGGTCTTGTCGAGCACCACCCGCTCGGTGATCTCGAGCTCGAGCAGGGACGGATCGATCCCCGGTTCGCGCAGCGCCCGCTCCACGCTGTCGAAGAAGTCGGGGCTGGAGAGGTCCCTCGACGCGAGGTTGACCGATAGGCGCAGGGGACCGATGTCGTGGTCCTGCCAGGACCGGAGCTGGCGGCAGGCCTGCCACAGCACCCAGTTGTCGAGGGCGACGATCAGGTCGCTCCGTTCGGCCATGGGGATGAACTGCGGCGGTTCGAGGACCCCGAGGGTCGGGTGCTGCCACCGGATCAGGGCCTCGACGCCGACGATCTCGGCCGTGCGCAGGTCGATGTAGGGCTGGTAACAGAGGAAGAATTGGTTGCCGTCGAGCGCGTTGACCAGGTCGGCGTGGAGCTCGCGGTCGTCGAGGGCCCGCCGTCCGGGATGGAGCGGGTCGGGGAAGTGCCGGAACATCTCGAATGCGTCGCGCCCGTGGTCCTTGGCCCGGTACATCGCCTCGTCGGCCCGGTTCAGGAGATCGTCGTAGGTGTCCCCGTGCTCGGGTGCGATGGCGATGCCGACCGAGGCGGAGGTGATCACCTCGGTGCCGAAGATGGTGAACGGGGTGTGCACGGCATCGAGGGTGCGCTCGGCCAACTGGTTGATGGCCTGCTGGTCGACGAGGCCGGGAAGCAGGATGGCGAACTCGTCGCCGCCGACCCGGGCCACGGTGTCCTGGCTCCGTACCGTGTCGACCAGCCGCCGGCCCACCTCCTGGATGAGGACGTCACCGGCCGCGTGCCCGTGGGTGTCGTTGACGGTCTTGAAGTTGTCGATGTCGACGAAGAACATGCAGACCGGCTCACCGACGCGGCGGGACCTCACCAGCTCCTGTTCCACGCGATCCTCGAACAGGCGCCGGTTCGGGAGTCCGGTCAGGGCGTCGTGCCACGCCATGTGGGACACCTTCTCCAGGAGCTCCAGGTTCTGGATGGATGTGGCGGCCTGGTCGGCCAACCCGGAGAGCCGCTCGTGGAGGTCGGGGTCGTGGATGGTGTGTCGGGCCGCTTCCCTCGAGAAATTGGCGGCGATCACGCCGAGGAACTCGCCGGCGGCGAACAGCGGGGCGACGACCGAGGCCGGTACCCCCGACTCCTCCATGAGGGACCGCATCAGCGGGTCCTCCACCGTCTCCGAGTCGATGACCATGACCTCGTGGTCACTGATCATCCGCTGGATCATCGGGTTGTCGATGTCGACCGTGAGGGGCCCGGACGTCCCTCCGGCCGCGTCCGGTGGGGGTACGTCGTCGCGGTGTACGGCCCGGATGTGTGTGGTCGACGTCTTCGGGGTCCAGTTCGGGCTGAAGAGCCCGACGTCGGCATCGGGCGGGGCCATGCCCGCGGTGTACGCCCCGAGTACCAGCCGGGACTGCTCGCGGTCCCACAGGTAGACGCTCGACTGGACGCAGCCGGTGACGCCGGGGACGGTGTCGGCCAGGATCTGGAGCGTCTGGGCCAGGTTGGTGAGGCCGGACAGCTTCTCCGAGAAGGACAGGATCGTCCGCGCCGTGGTGTCACTGCGGCGGGCGTCGCTCAGTACGGTGTAGACGTCGAGGACGTTCGCCGCGTAGCGGGCGAAGAGGCGGAGGACCCGCTCGTCTCCGTCGGAGCGTTCGGAACCCGGCTCGACCAGGACAGCCAGTCTCCCGTAGCGCCGCCGGGCCGAGGCGATGTCCACGACGATCCGGGAACCGTCGTCGTCGACGGCGGTTCCCCACAGCTCGGCGGCGAGGACGCGGGCCTCCTCGTCGTCGAGTCCGGGATGGTGGACCTCGATCGGCAGACCCGCGTCCACCCGGATCATGAGCAGGTAGCGCTTGGCCGCGACGACCCGGTCGGCACGCGTGGCCAATTCCGCCAGCAACGCGTCGACGTCGTTGTCGCAGAGGTCGAGGGTGGTGACCGACGTCTCCTCGACGAGGTGCTCGAGCCGCTCGACCTCCCGTTGGTACCGGGCGGCCCGTTCTTCGGCCTCGACCCGGACCCGGTCGTCAGCCTCTCTCAGTCCGGCGAGATCGCTGGCCGCCGCCTCCCGTCGGGCCGCCGCGGCGACTGCGTCGACCAGGGCGGCGCGGGCGGCGGCGAGCTGTTCGGAGAGGAGTTCGACCTCCGAGGGCCCGCCGGGTGCCTCGTCCCCGGCACGGTCCACCGGGGCAGGGCCGCGTCCGCCGGCCGGGCGGCCGTCATGATCCCTCGCGGTCGACCTGCGTTCGGTGCCGGCGGCCGGCCCGGGCTGCTCGGTGGCGTAGTCCGGCCGCTCATGCGGGGCGACGTCGATCCATCCTCCGACCTCCCGGTCGCTCGTGACGGAGGGCACCCAGCTGAGCTCGTAGCGGCAGACCGTCCCTCCCCGGGCGGCGCACTCGTGCTCCGACACGGATGCCGGCTGCAGGTCGAACAGGACCGGGAGCTCGGTCAGAAGGCCCCGGGTGAGCTCGCACAGGTGGGCGTGGCGGCTGCCGCCCCCGACCGGGACCACCTCGACCAGTGCCCTGCCCGGAGCGGTCTCGAGCGCGGCGGCATCGGTGGCCCCGATGAATTGGTCGACCACCGCGCCGACGTGCCGGAATGCGACCTCGGGGGAGTCGAGGGACCGGATGCGGAGGGCGAGCGCGGCGGTGTCGGGGGCCCACAGCAGGTCCTGGCCGACGTGCAGGGCGATGGCACCGTCTCCGGTGACCAGCCCACCTGCGGCGAACAGGGCGACCGCGTCCTCGACGGTCGTCCAACTGTGTGCGTCCCCGAGCACGAGGAAGGATCGGTCCTCGGCGGCCAGGGCGAGTGCCTGGGCCAGACCGGCGTCCCCGGCAACCGAGCGGACGAGGGCGACCAGCGCGTGGACGACCGTGCCGGACACGCCCGGCAGGGAAGCTCGGGCGTGCTCCACGTCGTCGACCTCGAAGGCCATATGTCCCATCCGATCTGTTGCGTCCATGACGTCGCGATCGCGTGACCGCCTCTGCCCTCTTTCTTCGTCGCACGCCCCCTCGTGCTTTAGCTCCGGTTGCCCCTCGTACCCCGTCCGGGTGGTCCGCCCGGGTACCTTCCCCTGTCCGGGGAGGTGATGCACGCGATGGCACCATGCCGGCCGACGGGCCCGTTCCACCGGCCGGGACCATCGGCGCCGCCATAGACTCGGGGCATGACCATCCACGACGTACCACTGCACACGCTGTCGGGTGAGCCCGCCTCCGTCGGCGACTTCCGCGGCAAGACCCTGCTCCTGGTGAACGTTGCCTCGAAGTGCGGACTGACCCCGCAGTACGAGGGACTCGAACGTCTCCAGAAGACCTACGGCGACAAGGGGTTCACGGTCCTCGGCTTCCCGTGCAACCAATTCGGCGCCCAGGAGCCGGGAACCCCCGAGGAAATCGCGACCTTCTGCTCGGCGACCTACGGGGTCACCTTCCCCATGTTCGAGAAGATCGACGTCAACGGCGACGACCGCAATCCCGTCTACGAGGAGCTCACCGCCTTCCCCGACGACGACGGCGAGGCCGGTGACGTCCAGTGGAACTTCGAGAAGTTCCTCGTCTCACCGGACGGGGCGATCCTCCACCGGTTCCGGCCCATGGTGGATCCCGAGGCGCCCGAGGTCATCGACGCCATCGAGGCGAACCTCCCCGGCTGAGCGGGGCGACCCATCGTTCCGGGGAACTGCGACCGGGGACCCGTCGCTCCGACCGGTCCCGGTCGGCCCCGGACCGGCGCCGTCGCGGCACCGGGGAGACGGCCGGTGACGCCCTGGGCCCAGTGGTACCGGGGGCGGGTGGGACGACCCCTGGTTTCGGGAGAGGCAGTGCCCGGGTGCCGGTACACTCCTCTATTCGTATGCGAGCAACGGCAGTGCCCGAGGAGGGCAACAAGGTCCGCCTGACCGTCGAGATCGACGAGTCGGAGATCGACGAAGCCCTCGACGACGTGATGAGGCGTCTGTCCCGCGAGGTCCGGGTGCCCGGGTTCCGACCCGGGAAGGTGCCCCGGAAGGTGCTCGAGACCCGGATGGGCGGAGCGGGCGCTCTACGCAGCGAGGCCATCCGCGAGGCGCTGCCCGAGTACTACTCGCGTGCCGTGAGCGAGACCGAGGTCGACCCGATCGACCAACCGGACATCGACGTCACCGCCGGTGAGGAGTCCGGACCGGTCTCGTTCGAGGCCGTGGTCCTGGTCCGGCCGATCGTGGCCATCCCCGGCTACGGCGGCCTCGTGGTGACCGTTCCGAGTCTCGAGATCACCGACGACGAGGTCACCGCCCAGATCGACCGACTCCGGGCGACGTCGGGCGAACTGGTCGAGGTGTCCCGGCCCGTCCAGACCGGCGACCAGGTGACCATCGACATCCGCGGCACCCGGCCGGAGGCGGACGCAGACGGTGACGACGCCGACCTCACGGCCGACGACTTCCTCTACGAGGTGGGCACCGAGAGCGTGGTCCCCGGCCTCGACGACCAGCTGCTCGGCACCAAGGCCGGTGACACCGTGACCTTCGACGCGGACATCGAGGCGATTGGGCAGACGGTGTCGTTCACGGTCACGGTCAAGGACGTGAAGGAGCTCGTACTGCCTGACGCCGACGACGCGTGGGCCGCCGAGGCATCCGAATTCGCCACACTGGACGAGCTGCGGGCCGACATCGTCGAACGTCTTCGCCAGCGCCGGATCGTCGAGGCCCAGATGGCACTCCAGCAGAAGACCGTCGAGGCCCTGGTCGAACTGGTGACCGAGGAGATCCCCGAGCAACTCGTCCTCGAAGAGCTGCGCGAGCGCATCCACGACCTCAACCACCGCCTCGAGGGTCAGGGTATGAGCCTGGGCCAGTTCCTCGGGGTCACCGGACGCAGCGAGGAGGAGTTCCTGGACGAGCTGCGCGCCAGCGCGCTGCAGAGCGTCAAGGCCGACCTGGCCCTGCGGGCACTCGTCGAGGCAGAGGCCGTCGAGGTCACCGACGAGGAGCTCGACGAGGAGCTGGCCGCCATGGGCAGCCGCTTGGAGATGGACGCCGACCAGGTACGGAAGCAACTGGAACAGGCCGGACGGCTCTCGGCGGTACGCTCGGATCGACGCAAGGCCAAAGCGATGCGATGGCTAATGGATTCTGTCGAATTGGTCGACGAGAACGGGAAGCCCGTAGCACGGGACGACCTGTTGGTGAACCAGGGCGAGGAGGACTCGGAGTGAGTTTCACGGAAGCAAGCAGGTCGATCGATGCGCAGGCGTACAGCGTGCCGTGGGTCGTCGAGTCCACCAGCCGCGGGGAGCGTAACTACGACCTGTTCTCGCGTCTCCTCCGCGAGCGGATCATCTTCCTCGGGACCCCGATCAACGACACCGTCGCCAATCTGGTCTGCGCCCAGCTCCTCTTCCTGGAGTCCGAGGAGTCGGACAAGGACATCCATCTCTACATCAACTCGCCCGGTGGCGACATCACGGCGCTCTTCGCCATCTACGACACGATGAAGTACATCAAGCCGGACGTGTCCACGTTCTGCTTCGGCCAGGCGGCCTCCGCCGCCGCCGTCCTCCTCGGGGCAGGTACCCACGGGAAGCGCTTCGCCCTTCCCCACGCCCGGATCCTCCTCCACCAGCCCTTCGGCGGGGTCGAGGGCCAGGCGAGCGACATCGAGCTGCAGGCCAAGGAGATCCTCCGCATGCGGGACCTGCTCAACGGCATGCTCGCCGACGACACCGGCCAGAGCGCCGATCGGGTCTCGAAGGACACCGACCGCGATTTCATCATGACGGCGGCCGAGGCGGTCGAGTACGGGCTGGTCGACGAAGTCATCTCGGCCCGGGACGCACTTCCGCTGGACGCCATCGGAGCGGCATAGGGGAGACGACAAAGTCTGGACCGTGCCACCCCAGCCGCTAGGGTTGGTGGTCCGGACGGCGCAGCCGCCTCCCCGGGTCACCCGGTGCGGCACGGCCGGGACGAAGGGTTGATTGGGCAGAGGTAGACAGCGTTCGGTCGAGTACCAGGGACCGCCGACAGAAGGACACGAGGAACCGACGTGGCGAAATTCGGAGACGGTGGCGATCTGGTGAAGTGCAGCTTCTGCGGCAAGTCCCAGAAGCAGGTCAAGAAGTTGATCG
>JBEKRV010000080.1:0-13244 GCA_049517675.1 Acidimicrobiales bacterium | reverse complement strand
CTCGAACAGCACGTCCTCGGCGGGGTCGGTTGCCATGTCCAGAATTCTTGCTGACCCACCGCCAAATCGCGAATCAGATGACTACTTCGTCAATTGCAAGTTCTGACCCACGCTCCTAGGTGACCCGGAGGGTGAACTTCTGGGTCACCACCACCGAGCCGGCGGTCACTGTGATGGTCAACCTGTCCGGTCGCGACTGTGCGGCAGGTGGCGTCCCGGACATGGTGCCGGACCCGTTCCCGTTGTCGTGGAATGCGTACCATTCGGCGATCGCGCCCGCGACGACCATGGTGCTCCCCGGCGGTGCACCCGCCGTGGTCACCGTGAACGTCTGGCCCGGCTCGCCGTGCACGAACGTGGTCGAGGAGGCCGAGGTGATGGCCAGGGCGTTGATCGTCACCGTCCGGGTCGCAGCACCACCTACGCCGTTCGAGGCGCTCACGGTGAACGTCCAGGAGCCACCCGTGTTCGGCGTGGTGCCGGAGAGCTTCGTGGACGACGCCGTCAGCCATGACGGTGCGCCGGATCCCAGACCGACCGTCGGTACCGGGAATCCGGTGGTCATGAGCTCGATCGAGACGGCCTTGCCGGCCTTCACCGTGACGGACGGTGTCGCCGTCGAGATGGCCGCTGCCTGATCGACGGTGAGCACGAACGACTCCGACACCTTCACCTTCCCTTCGGTGGCGGTGATCTTGAGCACGTACGGATCGCTCCGATCGGCTGTCGAGGACGGCGTCCCGGCGATGGTCGCGGTGCCGTCGCCGTGGTCGGTGAACGTCACCCCCGGGGGCAGCTTCGCGGCAATGCCGGCGGAGATCGCCAAATTCCCCATCGAGTGGGTGATCACCACCACCGTGGCCGAGCCGTGCGAGCCGACGGTGAAGGTCGCGCTCGTGGCTCCCGAGGTGAAGCCCAACACGTCGATCCCCATCGCCTGCGTCGTCTGGACGCCCGACGCGTTCGACGCCCGGACGTCGAAGCGGTAGACACCGGGTGTGGAAGGTGCATCCCCGGCGATGGTGGCCGTGTCAGCCTTGGTTCCGGTCCCCGCGGCGAGGGTGAGACCGCTGGGTAGGCCCTCCGCCGAGAACCACGCGCTCGAGCCCTTGGTCGGCGCGACGGTGGCCGAGGCGACCAGGGGGAACGTGACCGCCTCGCCCGGCAGCGCGGCGATCGCCGTACCGGTCGAGGTGTCGAGCTCCGTGAGGTAGGGGCCGCAGTCAGGTCCGAGGCTGTCGGAGCTGGCCACCCAGACGTGGGTGCCATCCGAAGCAACGTTGTCGTACGGGCTGTTACTGAAGACGGGCACCGAACTCGCAGCCAGCGTCCCGTCGGCAAAGGAGCCGTCGGCGTCGAGCTCCGTCACGTCGTGGTCCCCTTGGTTGGCCACCCAGACGTGGGTGCCCTCGAAGGAGATGCCAGTCGGGCCCGATCCCACCGGAAACGTGCTGTTGCCCAGAGTCCCGTTCGCAAACGTTCCCGTGGCGTCGTTGATCTCGGTGACCGAGTTGTCCAACTCGTTGGTCAACCATGAGGTGGCACCGGAGGTGGAGATACCGAACGGGAGATTGTTGCCGTTGAACGAATTGCCATCGGTGAGGGTGGTGATCACCTGGTACGACGTCCCTGTGGCGGATGCAACGGAGGCGGTGAGCCCGATGACCGAGACGACCGATGTGGCGACGAGGCAGAGGGCACCCGATGCTCGGGCAGCGCCGCGGCGCAGACGACCACGTGCCCGCGCTCGGAACCGGCTCGAACCGTCCCCGTCCATGGCGAGACCCTCCGTCATGCGGGGGGTCTCCGATCCACTGAACGCCCCCCGATCCGATAGTCGCAGAGTGCACGGGTGCCGGGTGGTCGGCAAGTGATGTTTGTGTGACACGACCGCGAGGACGGTCCCCGTTCCACGGCGATCGCCCGACGCGGGTCCTGAAGGGGATCGGGCGAGTCGAGCCGCAAGGGCCGCGCCCGCACCTACCGACTGGCCGACGCCTCGCCTGGTGCCGGGACGAAGGCCTCGGTCGACTTCGAACCGAGTTGGCAGATGCTCGATCGGTCTGCTCGATCGGTCATCGTCGCCGAGATCGTCCGGTTCATCTGCTTCCAGGTTCCGGCGACGGCGCCACGGAGCCCGCGGGATCGGCTCGAGTCCCCGGAAGGGACGATCCTCAGGACTGGCAGGGTGCATCATCCCTGCTCAGACCCGTTCGAATGCCTGACTTTCGCCGCAGCCCGTGGGCCAGGGATAGCGGCGAGTTGTCCAGATTCTGTAGTGATCGACATTACAATTGATAATGTTGTCAATTATGCGGATTGGCACATTTGTGCGGCACCTGCGTATCCGGGCCTCCAGGAGTCCGGCCGAGGCTGCTGACACGCCGCAGATCGCCGGCGCGGCAGCGCGCCTTCGCGGGTCACTCCAACTGCGCCACGTGGACGCCGGCTCGTGCAACGGGTGCGAGATGGAGATCGCCTCGATCTTCTCTCCCGTCTACGACGCCGAGCGGTTCGGCATCCGCCTCGAGGCGTCGCCCCGGCACTGCGACGGACTGCTCGTGACCGGACCGGTCACCCGCAACATGGTCGGTCCGCTCCAGAAGACCTACGAGGCGGTGCCCGAACCGGGTGTCGTGATCGCGCTGGGCGACTGTGCGCGTGACTGCGGTGTGTTCCGTGGCGCCTACGGGGTCGAAGGTCCCGTCGGCGACGTGCTCCCGGTGGACCTTGAGATCCCCGGCTGCCCTCCCGACCCGGCCACCATCATCCGTGCCCTGCGCAAGCTGGCCGGGACCTGATGGTCGAGTTGTTCCTGGCGGCCGCGCTCGTGGGCCTGGCGGCCGGCTTGGCCGGTGCGGTGGTGCGCGAGCGATCGAGGGCGGCGGTCTCTGCCGGACTGACCGTGATCGCCTGTGGGCTCGCACTGGTCGTGGCGGTCCATGTCCTCGCCACCGGTGACGCCGTCAGCTTCCATACCGGCCGGCTGCTCCCGCTCTCCGGGTTCACCTTGCGTCTCGACCGCTTCGGCGCGCTCTTCGTCGCCACTTCGGCCGTCGTCGGCGCCAGTGCCATGGTCTACCGGCTCGGCTACCAGGGTCACGGACTCTCGAGTCGCACGGCCTCGTCCGTCCTGCCGGTCTTCGTCGCCACGCTCCTCCTGGTCCCGGCGGCCGCCGATGTGACCACCTTCCTCTTCCTGTGGGAGTCGATGGCGGTGACGTCGCTCCTGCTCGTCCTGGCCGACCACCGGTACCGACACGACGTGCAGACGGCCGGCCAGTGGTATGCCGTGATGACCCAGGCCGGCGCGGCGACCGTCCTTGTCGGCCTGGTCCTGTTGGCCACACGGTCGCACGGCCAGTCGTTCGCCGCCATCGCCCTGGCCGCGGGACACCTCAGTCCCTGGGTCCGCAGCACGGCGTTCATGCTCGTGTTGATCGGCTTCGCCTCCAAGGCCGGTGCGGTGCCGCTGCACGTCTGGCTCCCCCGGGCCCACGCCGAGGCGTCCGGGCCGGTGTCCGCGCTGATGTCGGCGTCGATGGTGAACCTCGGGATCTACGGCATTCTGCGGGTGGGCGACGGACTGCTGCACGGGGGGCCGGCGTGGTGGTGGCTGCTGGTCATGGGCGTCGGAGCGCTCTCGGCGCTCTTCGGGGCGTTGCACTCGGCCACGAGCCGCGATCTCAAGCGCCTGCTCGCCTACTCGACGACCGACAACATGGGACTGGTCCTCCTCGGCGTAGGGGCGTCCGGGTTGTTCGCCTCGACGGGCCACCCGGCGCTGGCACTCCTGGCCCTGGTGGCCGCCCTGCTCCACGTGGTCTTCCATGCCGTGTTCAAGGGGAGCCTCTTCCTCGCCGCCGGCTCGATCCAGCAGGCGACCGGCACGCGGGACCTGGACAGTCTCGGTGGGCTGCTGACGCGGATGCCGGTCACCGGGGTGATCTTCCTGATCGGCGGCCTGGGTCTGGCGGCTCTGCCTCTGGTGTGCGGATTCGTCAGTGAGTGGCTGCTGTTGCAGAGCATGCTGCACGGCCTGCCGACGAAGAATGCGGCCGTTGCCGTGGCCATGCCCATCGGCGTGGGCGTGCTGGCCCTGACCGGCGGACTGGCGGCATTCACGTTCGTGAAGGCCGCCGGCATCGGACTGCTGGGCCTCCCTCGAACCGGGTCGGCGGCCTCGGCCCGCGACGTGGCACCGTCGATGTCGATCGGGGGAGGGATCCTCGCCGGGTCGTGCCTCGTCTTCGGTGTGGCCCCGTTCCTCGTCATCCCCGCGGTGACGGACTCCGCCCGCAGCCTGACCGGAAGTCGGGTGCCGGATCCACTCGCCCGCGGTTGGCAGCTCGACCTTTCGGGCGCCCACAACCAATTGGCCCCCGGACTATTGGCGGCCGTCCTCGTCGCAGCGGTGCTCCTGGTGGCGCTGGTCCGCCGGTGGTCCGGGAGCGGAGCTGTGCGCGTCACCGAGGCCTGGGGCTGCGGTCGTGAATCCCAGACGGCGGCCATGGAGTACACCGCCACGTCGTTCGGGGAGCCCCTCACCCGCATCTTCGAGGACGTGCTCAGCCCGTCCCGCGACGTCGACGTCAGCCATGTGGCGGAGTCGCGCTTCTACGTCGAGGCCGCCACGGTCCACACGTCGCTGGACGACGCCTTCGAACGCCGCCTCTACGACCCCGCCAACCGTGGGCTGCAGCGCTGGGGCGCGGTCGCCAGGACGGTGCCCAACGGGAGCGTGCACCGCTACCTCGCCTTCGGCATGGTGGCACTCGTCGTCGTCCTGGTGGTGGTGGCGTGAGGTCCGGATGGTCGGTTGCCTCGATGGCGGCGATCTCGCTGCTCCAGGTGATCGGCGTCGTCGTCGGCGGCCCGCTCCTCGTCGGGCTCATGCGCAAAGTGCGGTGCCGGCTCGAAGGTCGGATCGGGCCGCCGGTGCGCCAGCCGCTCCTCGACCTCCGCAAGCTGGCCGACCGTCAACGGACCCGGCCGGAGCACGCCAGCTGGATATTTCCCTTGGCCCCGTTGGTGCTGGTGGGCACGACACTCGTCGTTGCCGCCATCGCCCCGCTGCTGGCCACCGACCCCGCCCTCGGATGGAGTGCCGACCTCTTCGCCGTCGTGTACCTGCTCCTCCTCGGGACCGTCGCCATCGGGCTCGGCGCCCTCGACACGGGCACGGCGTTCGGCGGCATGGGGGCAAGTCGGGCACTGACCATCGGCGCGGTGGCCGAACCGGCGCTGCTGGTGTCGATCCTGGCCCTCTCGGTGCCGGCGCACTCGTCCAACCTGCCCACGATCATCGCCACGTCGCTCGCCCACCCCCTCCTGCTGGCCACCCCGCAACGCCTGCTCGCCCTGGCCGCGTTCATCATCGTGATCGTCGCCGAGAGCGGTCGGTTGCCGGTCGACAACCCCGACACCCATCTCGAGCTCACGATGATCCACGAAGCCATGGTCCTCGAGTACGCGGGCTCGGACCTGGCCCTCGTCAAGTTGGGGGAGAACATGCGCCTGGCCGTGCTCATGGTGCTCTTCGTCGACCTGTTCGTGCCCTGGGGGATCGCCGCCCGACCGGGACCGGGACACCTGGCCGTCGCCCTGGTGGCCCTGGTGGCGAAAGTCGCGGTGCTCGGTGCCGCGCTCGCCGCCCTCGAGGTGGCCGTGGCCAAGCTCCGCCTGTTCCGGGTCCCCGAGCTCCTGGCCGGAGCCTTCGTGCTGTCCGTGCTGGCCGTGGTGTCCGCCCTGGTGCTGGCATGACCACCGACGGCGCCCTCACGTTGGCCGCCGGCGCGGTGCTGGTGTGCGCGGTGCTGGTCGTCTGGCTGTCCTCGGTGCCGGCCGTGATCCGGGTGGTGGCGGTCCAGGGCGTCGCCCTCGGTTCGGTGGCTCTCATCCTCGGGGTCCACCACGATGACCCCGGCCTGATCGCCACCGCGGTGGTCGTGGTGCTGGTGAAGGGGGCGATGATCCCGCTGCTCCTCGGGCGGGCCGGCGGGGATGGTGTGCTCGATCGCGAGACCCGGCCGCTGGTGAACGTGCCGGCCGGACTCGTCGCCTCCGCGGTGCTGATCCTGATCGCCTTTCTCACCACGAGGGGGATCGGCCGGTTCGTGGGCACTCCCGCCGGGGCGCTCGTCCCGGTGGGGGTGGCGACCCTCCTCGTGGGCTTCCAGGTCCTGGTGACCCGTCGGCGCCCGGTCGTCCAGATCGTGGGACTGCTGATGGTCGACAACGGCATCGCTCTGGTGGCGTTCCTGTCCACCGCGGGTGTGCCCTTCCTCATCGAACTCGGCGTATCCCTGGACGTCCTGCTCGGCGTGGTGGTGCTGATGGTCCTCACCCGCCGGCTCCGGTCGGAGTTCGGGAACGTCGATCTCGACGAGCTGCAGGACCTGCACGACTGATGGCGCTCGTCCTGCTGCTCGTACTGCCGCTGCTCGGAGGAGCGGTCGTCGCCGTCGCTCCGCGGCACCCCGTGGCCCAGTGGACGGCGGTGGCCTCCAACGGGGCGGTCCTGGTGCTGGGGATCGCCGTGGCCGTCCGGGTGGTCGGGTCCGGGCCGATGACCGGGGCATGGGGGGTGCTCCGGGCTGACGCCCTCAGCGCCTTCATGGTCCTGGTCATCGGCGTGGTCGCCCTCCTGGCCTCGTGGCTGGGCATCCGCACCCTTGCCTTCGAGCGGCGGGACGGCCGCACCACCCAGGGCCGGGCCACGGGCTACGGGATGCTCGTCCAGGTCTTCGTCGCCACCATGCTGCTCGCCGTACTCGCCGCCAATCTCGGCGTTCTGTGGGTGGCGGTGGAGGCCACGACCATCGTCACGACCTTCCTCGTGGGTCACCGACGAACCAAGGGTGCCCTGGAGGCGTCCTGGAAGTACCTGGTGATCTGCTCGGTCGGCATCGCCCTGGCCTTCCTCGGCACCGTGCTCGTCTACCTGGCCGCACTCCACGCCGGCGGCCACTCGGCCGGCGCGCTCGACTGGACGTCCCTCATGGCCGGCGCCCATCGGCTCGACCCCTCGGTCATGCGCCTCGCCTTCGCTCTGCTCGTGCTCGGCTACGGCACGAAGGTGGGACTCGCCCCCATGCACAGTTGGTTGCCGGACGCCCACAGCCAGGCCCCGGCCCCGGTGTCGGCCCTGATGTCGGGTGTGCTCCTGACCGTGGCCTTCTACGCCATCCTCCGGTTCAAGGCCGTGGTGGACGTGGCCGTCGGTCCGGCGTTCCCGCGGACGCTGCTGGTCATCGTGGGGCTCCTGTCACTGGGCGTGGCCGCGTCGCTCCTCATCGCCCAGCGCGACTACAAGCGGATGCTGGCCTACTCGAGCATCGAGCACATGGGGCTCATCGCCCTCGGGGCCGCGGCCGGGATCCGGTTGGCCATCGCCGCGGTCCTGTTGCAGGTCCTCGGGCACGGCCTGACCAAGACGGTGCTGTTCCTCACCTCCGGCGAGATCCTGGCCGCCGAAGGAACCAGTCAGATCGACGGCGTCCGGACCCTCCTGGCGCGGCGCCCGGTCCTCGGGGGCGTGTTCGGCATCGGTCTGGTGGCCCTGCTCGGGCTGCCACCGTTCAGTCTGTTCAGCAGCGAGCTCCTCATGACCCGTGCCGAATTCAAGGTCGGCCTCGGGTGGGTGGCCGTGGCTGCCGTCGCCTTCATGGTGGTCATCTTCGTGGCCGTCGTCGGTCACGCCCGGCACATGTTGCTCGGGGGATCGGCCTCCGAATCCCCGGCGCCCCGCCCGCCGGGTTGGGTCACCGCCCCACTGGTGGGCGGTCTGGCCACCTGTGCCTTCATCGGGGTGGCCGCCTGGCCGCTCGACGGACTCCTCCAGGCCGCGGCGCGGGTGGTGGCGACGTGACCCCGCTCGACGCGCTGCAACCGCCATCCGGGACCGGCTTCGCCCCCTGCGGGCTGCACCGCTCCGCGGCCCGCGTCGAACCGTCGGAGCTGGCAGGGGCGGTCTCGGCCCTGTTTTCGGACGGGATGCGCCTGGCGCTGGTGTCCGGGCACGACGACGGGACGGTGATGCGCGTCGTCTACCTCCTCACCTCGGGTCCGCCCGACCGTCGGATCGAGCTGCACGTCCCGGTGGACCGCACGCGTCCCGAGCTGCCGACACTCGCCGACGTCTCGTTTCCGGCCAGCCGGTTCGAACGCGAGCTCCAGGACCTGTTCGGGATCGTGCCACTCGACCACCCCCAACCCCGGCGCCTGGTCCTGCACCAGCACTGGCCGGCCGGGTGGCACCCGATGCGGTTCGACGCGGGAGCACTGCCGGCGATGGTCGACGAGGCCGGCCATTACCCGTTCGTTCCCGTCGAGGGGACGGGTGTCTACGAGATCCCGGTCGGTCCCGTGCACGCCGGGCTGATCGAGCCCGGACACTTCCGGTTCTGGGTGGTGGGGGAGACGATCCTCCGCATGAAGGCACGGCTGTGGTTCGTCCACAAGGGCATCGAGCGTCTCTTCGAGGGGAAGACGATCGCCGATGGACTGGCTATCGCCGAGCGGATCTCGGGGGACACCACCGTCGGGCACGGGATCGCGTACTGCCAGGCCGTGGAGGATGCGCTGGGGGTCGAGGTGCCGGACGAGGCACAGGCGCTGCGTGGCGTCCTCCTCGAGATGGAGCGGATCTACAACCACGTCGCCGACATCGGAGCACTCTGCAACGACGTCGGATTCGGCCTCGCCAACGCGTGGGCGCTGTCGCTCCGCGAGCTTCTGCTCCGGTTGAATCACGACCTGACCGGCCACCGTCTTCTGCGCGGTGGGGTCGTCGTGGGGGGAGCACGCGTCAAGAGGCTGCCCACCGGCTCCGAGTTGGAGGAGATCTCCGGGCAATTCGACGACCTGACCCGACTGGCCGGCTCGAATGCATTCGTGATGGAGCGGTTCTCGGGCACGGCAACGCTGGACCTTTCACACGCTCGGGACCTGGGCCTGGTCGGAGTGGCCGCCCGGGCATCGGGCGTCGCCTTCGACGCACGCTCGGCGCACCCGTTCGTCGAACTCGGAGATCGATTCACACCGGTTACGCACGACGGAGGCGACGTCATGGCGCGGTACCAGGTCCGGGTCGACGAGGTGCGGGCCGCGGTCCGGCTGCTCGGGGACCTGATCGGACGTGCCGGACCGATGGAGTCGTTGACGGCGGATGCTGGCAGGCCTGCTGTGGACCGGTCCCATGGAGGCGTGGGCGTCGTCGAAGGGTGGCGGGGTGCGATCGTCCACCGCATCGAGCTGGGTGCCGACGGGACCCTCGCCCGGGTGAAGGTGGTCGACCCGTCCTTCCTCAACTGGCCCGGCCTCCCGGTGTCCTTGGCCGACACGATCGTCCCGGACTTCCCGCTCGCCAACAAGAGCTTCAACCTCTCGTACGCAGGAAACGACCTCTGATGCGGGAGCACGTCATTCCGGAGGGCGCGTCTGCATCGGGGCCGGCGGGGGCGGCCCGGAGGCACCACTGCGATTCCATTCCGTCCGGATCGTTTCGTCCACGGGGGTCACCTACCATTCGCGGCCGAAAGGAAGAGGAGACACGTCGATGACGACACCCATCCATCAGGTCAAGGCCGAGTTCTTCAAGACGCTCGCCCACCCTGCCCGTATCCGGGTCCTCGAGCTCCTCCGCGAAGGTGAACAGCCGGTCAGTGCGCTGATCCTGGAGACGGGTCTCGAGGCCTCGCATCTCTCCCAACAACTCGGGATCATGCGCCGGGCGAACCTGATCCAGGCGCGCAAGGCGGGATCCAGTGTCCTCTACTCCGTCAGCGATCCGCAGATCTTCGACCTGCTGGAGATCGCGAAGCGCATCATCCGGAACTCCTTGGCGGAGACTCAGGAACTGCTCGAACAGATGTAGCGGCGACCACCGGAGCTCGCGAGGACGTTCCGTTCCGTCCGAGCTCGTGGCGCATGGCCCCAGCGGCAGCCCAATCGGATTCCCGAGGCCGAGGGGTTCGGAGATCGGCACTTGCCCCGGTCGGCGGATCGGGGACCCGAAGCCATCGACCCTCCCGTAGCGGTGTCGTTCGCCCAACGTCGGCGGAGGCGAACAGTGGTGGAGGCGATGGGACCATGTTCGAACCCCTGCCGGAGCGCCGATGCGTCGAGCAAATCCTCCGGCGACCCGAGCCAGGAGCGGGTGCCGAGCCATCGGGTCTCGACAAGACTGGCGGACTCAAGTTCGCGAGTGCTCACGTTGTCGCCTGCCCCGCTCCAACACGTTCACGGGAACCCGCACCTGCGCGGAATCCGGCAATATCGGGCGGGCGGTGAACTCGGATTCACTTGTCAGCAGTGCTCCGCGACGCCGGGAGGTTGCCTCCGACTCCGTTCAATGACCCGTGGTTCGGATGGCGAATGAAGCGGAATGCCCGGCGCCGGATCCGCCGTTCCAGCCGCTCGACGTGAGTGGTAGCGATCCGGGGGGTCTTGGCGTGGGGCGCCCGATAGAAACGGGTCTTCGCCAGCTCGACCAGGAACAGGTACACGACCACCATCCCGAACAGGATGAGGAAGAACACCGTGGGCAGCGGCGTGAAGCCCAGCAGGTTGGCCAGTCCCGTGTACGGAAGGATCGCGCCGACGAGGGCCGCCCCGGTCGGCACGAGAAGCATGGGCAGGCTGGGGCGGCTCCGGAAGAACGGGACCCGCCGGGTCCGGATCACGTAGACGACGAGGGTCTGGGTGGCGATCGACTCGACGAACCAACCGGTCCTGAACTCGACGTGACCGACGTGGAGCAGCGAGAGCATGACCCAGAAGGTGACGAAGTCGAAGATCGAGCTCACGGGACCGAACACGATCATGAATCTCCGGATGAACTTCATGTCCCATGCCGCTGGCCGGGCGAGGGCCTCGGGATCCACTCGGTCGGTCGGGATCACCAGCTGACCGGTGTTGTAGAGCAAGTTGTTGAGGAGGATCTGCGACGGCAGCATGGGCAGGAACGTCAGGAAGATGGAGGCACCGGCCGCACTGAACATGTTGCCGAAGTTCGAGGACGTGGCCATCAGGACGTACTTCATGGTGTTGGCGAAGATGCGGCGGCCCTCCATCACGCCCTCGGCAAGGACCCCGAGATCCTTTTCCAGCAGCACCACATCGGCAGCGTCCTTGGCCACGTCGGTTCCTGAGTCCACCGAGATCCCGACATCGGCATGGTGCAGCGCGACCGCGTCGTTGACGCCGTCGCCGAGGAATGCGACATCCTTTCCTGTGCGGCGGGCCACCTTGATGATCCGCGACTTCTGATCGGGGCTGATCCGGGCGAACACCGTTGTGGTCAGGATCGCTGCTTCGAGGTGGTCGTCGTCGAGTGACTCGACCTCGGCACCGTTGAGCACTCCTGCGCAGTCGACCCCGATGTCCGAGCACACCTTGGCCGCCACCAGGCCGTTGTCGCCGGTGATGATCTTCACCGCCACCCCCAGCTGCTCGAGTTTGGCGATCGAGGAGCCGGCGTCGGCCTTCGGGCGGTCGGCGAAGGTCAAGAAACCTTCCAACTCCAGCCCTTGCTCGTCCTGGGCGGTGAGAGCCTCGACGCCCTCGGCGGAGCGGGTGGCCACGGCCACCACCCGGGCTCCCTCGGAGAACAGCGCCTCCAGCGCCTGCCGAGCCCCGTCGGGGACGCTCGTGCACCGGTCCAGCAGCACCTCTGGGGCGCCTTTGGTGATCACGAGCAGATGCCCGCCAGGGTCCTTCACCAGTACCGATGCGAGTTGCCGCTCGTGGTCGAAGGGCAGGACGCCGAGCCTCTGATAGGTACCGGTGGCGGCGGCGACCCCTTCCCCCGAAACCGTGTCGGGGGCCAACCACAAGGCCTGGTCCAACGCATTCCCTCCGACCGGTATCCCGTCGGTGACGGTTGCTTCGTTGCACACGAGGCCGAGTAGGAGTGGGCGATCGCTCGCGCTCCCGTCGGCGTCCAGCGCCCGCTCGAAGGTAATGACCCCTTCGGTGAGGGTGCCCGTCTTGTCGGTGAAGAGGATCTCGATGTTGCCCAGGTCCTCGATGGCAACGAGCCGCTTCACGAGGACCTTCTTCGCCGCAAGCGCGCTCGAACCGGCGGAGAGGCTCACCGTAACGATGGCCGGCATCATTTCAGGGGCGATGCCTACGGCGATGGCCAACGAGAAGAGCAGTGCCTCGATGAGGGGCCGGTGCAGTAGCACGTTGACGATGAAGATGAACGCGGTCAGGATGGCCGCCACCCCGAACAAGAAGCGCGAGAAACGTGACAGACCCGCTTCGAAGGCTGTCTGACTCTGCTTCTCGGACAGGCCTGCGGCAATCTGCCCGAAGGCGGTGCCGGCTCCGGTCCGAACCACAACGCCAAGGGCCGATCCCTGATGGACGATCGTCCCCATGAAGGCGCACCCCGGCTGGTCCAGCGGCTGGCGGCCGGTGACGGGCGCCGCCGACTTGGCCACTGGCATCGACTCGCCGGTCAGCACGCCTTCATCGCACTCGAGTTCGTCGACCTTCAGCAGACGGATGTCCGCCGGGACCAGGACGCCGATGCGGAGCGACACCACGTCGCCCGGCACGAGGTTCGTGACGGCAACCCGGCTTTCCTGTCCGTCCCTGCGAACCTCGGTCTCCTGTCGGATCTTGGCGCGGAGAGAGGCCATCGCCACCTCCGCCCGATACTCGTTGAAGAAACCCAATCCGACACTCAGGGCGACGATCACGGCGATGATCACCGCGTTCGTACCGCCTCCGGTCAGCCCCGATATCAGTGCGGCGACCAGCAGCAGGATCAGGATGGGGTTACGGAGCTGGCGGAAGAGGACGGCGGTGGCGTGGACCCGATGCGTTCCGAGCGCGTTTGGCCCAAACTGTGCCAGTCGCTCGGCCACCTCGTCGGACGACAGACCGTCAGGGCCGCTGCCCAGGCGCGACAGCACCTCGTCGGGTGCCAGGCCGGCGGCATCGACGAGGTCCAGCTCCTCAACAGGGGCGCGCGCGACCACAACCACGGACGAAGTCTGACGACCCGGATGCAGGATCGCCAGAGCCTTTGGTCGCACTTTCCGTCAGGGGGAGCGGCAAACTGACGTCACCTGCCGGGAAACAGCCGATAAGCGGCTCAGCGGATAGGGACAAATCCCGGTGACCACCGGTTGCGCCAGTCGATGAGCTTGGCGGTGAGCAAGAAGGTGACGGCCAGGGCGAACTGAGCCAGGCGGTGCTTGATCTTGCGATCGGTGTTGCGCCGCAGTGCG
>JBEKRV010000079.1:0-13370 GCA_049517675.1 Acidimicrobiales bacterium | reverse complement strand
TCGGCGAACGAGTCGAGGAACAGGTAGAACTCGAGCTCGGTGGCGCACTTGACCACGTAGCCGCGCTCGGCGGCCCGCTCGATCTGGCGCCGGAGCATGCGCCGGGGCGACACCTCGACCGGCTCGCCCGCCAGGGTCACCAGGTCGCACAGGACCAGCACCGAGCCGGGCATCCACGGGAGGGGACGGATGGTAAGCGGGTCGACGACCGCGTTGAGATCGCCGTAGCCGGTGTCCCAGTTGGCGAACTCGTAGCCGGGGAGCGGGTCCATGTCGACGTCGCAGGCCAAGAGGTAGTCGCACACCTCGATCCCGTGGTCGAGCACGTGGTCGAGGAAGAACCCGCCGGTCACCCGCTTTCCGACCGGGCGCCCCTGCAGGTCGGGGAAGGCCACCACGACGGTGTGCACGTCCCCGGAGCGGATCTGGTGCGGCAGGGTCTCGAGCGTCAGCATCCCTGCACTCTGGTCCAATTGCCTGTGGGCGTCCAACACCCGGCGCCGACGGTGGTGGCCCGTCGGGCGCCGGGCCACGCCCGCCGACGGCCCGTCGGGCACGTTCCGGGGCGGTCGACGGCGATGGGATACTGACGGGCGTGCCCAGCCCCTCCACCCGTCCGCTCATCGGCGTGACCAGCTACCGCCAGGACACGCGGTGGTGGTCGTGGGACCGGGACGCGGCGGTGGTGCCCGGCGTCTATCTCGACATGGTGGTGGCCGCCGGCGGATGGCCGGTCCTCATCCCCCCGACGGGCGACGGTGCCGGCGGCGACGGCGCGGGTGGCGCCGCCATCGTGGCCGCGGTGGTGGACCCCCTCCTCGACGCGCTCGACGGACTGGTGGTCATCGGCGGCGGCGACGTCTCGGCGCGGCGCTACGGACAGGAGCCCGACCCGCGCAACGGCGGCGTCAGCGACCGGCGGGACGAGCTCGAGTTCGAGCTGCTCGGCGCCGCGCTCGAACGGGACCTGCCGATCCTGGCGGTGTGCCGCGGGCACCAGGTGCTCAACGTGCTGCTCGGGGGCTCGCTCATCCAGCAGCTGCCCGACGTGCTCGGCTCGACCGACCACCAACCCCGGGCCGGGGCGTTCGGCGAGGTGACCGTGCGCACCGAGCCGTCGACCCATGTGCACCGGCTCCTCGGAAGCGAGGCGGTGGTGCTGTGCAGCCACCACCAGGCCATCGACGCGCTGGGCGAGTCCCTCCTGGTCTCGGCCCGCAGCGACGACGGGGTGATCGAGGCCGTCGAGGTCCTGGGCCGCACCTTCGCCGTCGGCGTGCAGTGGCATCCCGAGGAGAACGGCGACGTGCGCCTGTTCGCCGGTCTCGTGGACGCGACCCGTTCCGCCGGCACACGCCCGACGTCCCGATCGACCGCTGAGGAGCATGCATGAGCACCACGACCGACATCGTCAACCCGGCCACCGAGAAGGTCATCGCCGAGGTCCCCGTGCTCGGCGTGGGCGAGACCGACGAGGCGGTGGCCCGTGCCCTCGCCGCCGGTCCGGCCTGGCGGGCCGTCGCCCCGGCCGACCGGGCCCGGCTGATGCGGCGGTTCGCCGACCAGGTCGAGGCGCACGCCGAGGAGCTGGCGCAGCTCGAGACGGCGAACGTCGGCAAGCCCATCGCCGAGAGCCGGGACGAGGTCGCCATGGTGGCCGAGGTCCTGTACTTCTACGCGGGGGCGGTGGACAAGCACCGCGGCGCCACCGTCCCGGTGTCCGGCGGCGTCGACATGACCTTCCACGAGCCGCTCGGCGTGGTCGGGGCCATCGTCCCGTGGAACTTCCCCGTCGCCATCACCTCGTGGAAGGTCGGACCGGCGCTCGCCACCGGGAACACCATCGTGGTCAAGCCGGCCGAGATCACCCCGCTGACCGCGGTGCGGCTGGCCGAGCTGGGCCTCGAGGCCGGGCTGCCCGAGGGCGTGCTGCAGGTGGTCACCGGGAAGGGCTCGGTGGTGGGCACACGGCTGGCCGAGCATCCCGACGTGGCCAAGATCGCCTTCACCGGATCGACCGAGGTCGGGCGCGAGGTGATGGCCCGGGCGTCGGGGACGATCAAGCGGGTGACCCTCGAGCTCGGCGGCAAGTCCGCCTCGGTGGTGTTCGCCGACGCCGACCTGGCCAGGGCGGCCGCCTCGACGCCGGGCGGCGTGTTCGCCAACGCCGGCCAGGACTGCTGTGCCCGCAGCCGGGTCCTGGTCCAGCGGTCCGTGCTCGACGAGTACCTCGAGCTGCTGGCGTCCGCCGTGGCCGGCTGGACGGTCGGTGACCCGACCGACCCCGACGTCAAGATGGGCCCGCTGGTCACCGCCGCCCACCGAGGTGTCGTGGCCGGCTTCCTGGACGAGGGGATGGGCGCCCCGGGCGGACCGGTTGCGGCGCGCACGACCGGCGTGGTCCCCGACGGACCCGGCTTCTGGTTCCCCCCGACGGTGGTGGCCCCGGCGGACCCGCAGTGGCGCATGGCCCGCGAGGAGATCTTCGGTCCCATCGTGGCGGTCATCCCCTTCGACGACGAGGAGGACGCCGTGCGCCTGGCCAACGACACCCCTTACGGGCTGTCCGGATCGATCTGGACGAGGGACGGCGCCCGCTCGCTGCGGGTGGCCCGGGCCGTGCAGGCCGGCAACCTGTCGGTCAACTCCAACAGCTCGGTCCGGGTGCAGACCAGCTTCGGCGGCATGAAGCAGTCCGGCTTCGGCCGCGAGCTCGGCCTCGAGGCGCTCGCGTCGTACAGCGAGGTGAAGAACGTGTTCGTCTCGACGGTCGACTGACGTGGTGGGGCCCGTGGGGACCGGCGACACCCACGGAGGTCCGCCGGTGGCGGTGGTCACCGGGGCCAGCCGGGGGATCGGCGCCGGCCTGGCCGCCCACTTCGCCCGCCGCGGGTTGCACCTCGGCCTGTGTGCCCGCTCCGCGCCGGTCGTGCCGGGCGGCTCCGACGCGATGGCGGCGTCGGTCGACGTCCGCGACGCCGCGGCGGTGGACGCCTTCGCCGAGTCGGTGGTGGGCCGGTTCGGTCGTATCGACCTGTGGGTGAACAACGCCGGCGTGCTCGGGCCGATCGGACCGTTGGCCGATGCCGATCCGGAGGCGCTGGCCCTCCACATCGACACGAACGTGCTCGGCGTCGCCCACGGGTCGGCGACCTTCGCCCGGCACGTCCGGAGCCGTCCGGGGGTCGGCTCCCTGGTCAACCTGTCCTCGGGGGCCGCCACGACCCCCTACCGGGGGTGGGCGGCGTACTGCGCGTCGAAGGCCGCGGTCGAGATGCTCACCGAGGTCGTGGGGCTGGAGGAGCGCGGCTCGGGCCTGCTCGCCTTCGCGGTGGCCCCGGGTGTCGTCGACACCGGCATGCAGGCGCTCATCCGGGCCACGCCTCCCGAAGTGTTCCCCGACGTCGACCGGTTCCACCGGCTTCGCCGGGACCGCTCGTTCGCCAGCACCGACTGGGTGGCCGGGTGCATCCTCGAGCGCTGCCTCGACCCGGCCACCCGTTGGGAGCCCGAGGAGGGGCGGGGCTCGGTCCGGTTCCGGGTCCCGGACCAACCCCGTCGCGGCTGAGCGCCGTCCCGGCAGGAGGACCGGGCGGGGGGTCGGGGACGGCGCTCAGCGGACGAGGTGGACCCAGGCTCCGACGGGGGACGGGACGGACCGACCGACGGCGGGCACCCGGTCGATCGCGGACCGCCGGAACGCGGCGGTCGCAGGAACGTGCGGGCCCGAGCCGGAGTGCGCCGGACCGTCGGAGTCGGGTGAGGTGCTGCCCCTCGACATCCGGCGGTCGGTCGATGACTCCGGCTCGGAATCGTGGACGCCGTTCCGGGGGCCGGTTCCCGGGACGGCGTCGGGTGCGAAGTCCGGGGACGCCGGATGGGCGTGGCGGACGACGGTCGATGGTGGGCGACGGGTGTCCCCGGTGCCGCGGACGAACGTCAGCCTCGGGCCGGCGGCCCTCCTGGCATCCCGGTCGGTCCTGCTGGCGTGGAACGTCGTCCCGTGCATGTCTCCCATCGTGGGGTGCCCACCTAAGGCGGAGCGAAGGACGGGATAGGAGAACCCGAAGAAGTTCCGAAGAAGGAGATGAGAAGCGGGAGATGACAAGGAGGAGCCGGGAACGAGGGGATGAGCAGGTGGAGGTGGACCACGGACGGTGTGCCCGGGGCGGTCCGGGTAACGTCAGTGCCATGTCCGATCGCACACGCAAGATCGCCAAGCCGGCCGCCGCCTTCGGCGTGCTGGCCACCATGGCGAGCATCTGGTGGTTCGCCCTGCGTCCCCGGCGCAAGGTCAAGCTGGACAAGTAGGCGGGTCGCGGTAGGGCCGACCCCGGCAGGGCCGGTGCCGTCCGCCCCACATCCGTGCCCCGGGTGGTCACCGGTAGCCTTGGTCAGTGGCTCTGGCCTCCCTCCGCCCACTGCGCTCGCGCAACTTCGCCCTCATCTGGTCCGCGGCACTCGTGTCCAACCTGGGGTCGTGGATGCAGACCATCGCCCTCGGCGTGCTGGTCTTCTCGCGTACCGGACGGCCGGCATGGGCCGGGCTCGTCGCCGCTGCCGGGTTCGTCCCCATCGGCCTGCTGGCCCCGGTGGGCGGTGCCCTCGCCGACCGGCTCGACCGGCGACGTTGGCTGATCGTCACCACCCTGGCGGAGACGTCGTTCGCCGTGGTGCTCGCCGTCCTGGCCGGGCTCCACCACGACCCGCCGTGGGTACTGGTGATCCTCTCCTTCCTGGGCGGCGCATCGGGGGCGATCGGCTTTCCGGCGTACCAGGCGATGGTGCCCGACCTGGTGCCGACCGAGGACATCCTGGGCGCGGTCTCCCTGTCCTCGGCGCAGTTCAACCTCGGCCGCGTGCTCGGCCCGGCCCTGGCCGGCATCGTCCTGCTCACCCAGAACTATGCGGTCGTCTTCGGCATCAACGCCGCCTCGTTCGGCGCGGTCGTCGTCGCCCTGGTCCTGGTCCGCCTGCCCAAGCCGGTGCCGCGCCACGACGACCTGTCGATGGCGCGGCGGATCGCCGAGGGCGCCCGGGCGGCCCGGGCCGAACCGGGGTGCCGTTCGGCCATCGTCTGCATCGCCGTGGTCGCGCTGCTGGCCTCGCCGTTCATCGCCCTGGTGCCGGCCATGGCCCACACGGTGCGTCCGGCCGGATGGAGCCTGGGGCTGGCCACTGCGGCGCTGGTGACGGCCCAGGGGGTCGGCGCGGTGGCCGGTGCCCTCGCCCTTCCGTCGCTGGCCGACCGGTACGGCCGGCTCGCCGTGCTGCGCGTCGCGCTGGTCGCGGTGCCGGTCCTGCTCTGCGCCTACGCGGCGGCACCGACCCTGGCGCTGGCCGTGCCGGCGTTCGTGGCGGTCGGGGCCGCCTACATCTGCGTGCTCTCCGGGCTCAACACCGTGGTGCAGCTCCACGCGCCGGCGGCCACCCGGGGCCGGATCCTGAGCATCTACATGATGGCCCTCGGCCTCATCTACCCCCTCGGCGCCGTCGTCCAGGGATGGCTGGCCGACGCCCACGGGGTGCGGGCGGTGACCGCGGTCGGCGCGCTGTGCCTGCTCGCCGCGGTGGCGCTGGCGAGGCTGTTCCGCCCGTCGATCCTCACCGACCTCGGCGATCCCCCCGACGGCGGAGCTCCCCTCGCCGCGGTGCCCGTGGCCCTGGTGGTGGGGGACGCCGCCGACGCCGCGGGCGCGGGATGACCGTCGGGACGGGTGTCGAGGTCCTGCGTGCCTCCGATGCCGAGCAGGCGCAGCGCCGGGCTGCCGGCGCGCTCGTGGCCGCGGGGCTCGCCCCCGGGGACCGGGTGGCGTTCTGCCTGCCGTCGTCCGCCGGGCTGCTGTGCGCGGTGCTCGGTGCCCTGCGCGTCGGGATCGTGCCCGTGCTGTTGAACGCCACCCTGCTCGAAGCCGAGCGCGACCTCCTGGTCGAGGACGCGGGGCCCGCGCTCGTCGTCACCGACGTGTCCTCGCTCGCCAGGCTCGACCGGGGCCCGGCCGTGGCGTTGGCGCCGCACCCGCTGGCCCGCCCGATGCACTACACGTCGGGCACCACGGGGCGGGCGAAGGGGGTGTGGTCGGGGCTCTGGGACGGGCCGACCGCCGCCGCCGCCCTGGCCGACGAGGCCGACCAGTGGTCCTTCGGACCCGACGACGTGCACCTGGTGTGCTCACCGATGTACCACTCGGTGTCGGTGCGGTTCGCCGGCGGGACCCTGCTGGCGGGGGGGACGTGCGTGATCCTCGACCACTTCGACGCCGAGGTGGCCGCCGCCGCCCTCGACGGCGCGTTCGGCCCGGTACCCACCACCACCTTCATGGCCCCCTCCGCCCTCACCCGGCTCCTGTCCCGGCCCGACGGTGGGCCCGACCGGTTCGCCCGGCTCCGCCTGCTGGTGCACGCCGGGTCGCCCTGCCCGCCGGCCCTCAAGCGGGCCGCCCTGGAGGTGGTGGGGCCCGGCGTCCTCTGGGAGTTCTACGGGTCGACGGAGGGGCAGTTCACGGTGTGCTCCCCGGAGGAGTGGCAGGAGCGCCCGGGCACGGTCGGCCGGGCCCGTGCCGGCCGGGTCCTCACCGTCGACGGCGACGGGACCGTGTGGTGCCGGCCCCCCGCGTTCGGCCGGTTCACCTACTGGAACGACGAGGACAAGACGTCCGCCGCCTGGCGGGACGGCTCGTTCACGGTCGGCGATCTCGGGCGCCTGGACGACGGGGGCTATCTCTATCTGGACGGACGCCGGGACGACCTGGTCATCACCGGCGGCGTCAACGTCTACCCGGCGGAGGTGGAGGCCGCGCTCAGCGAGGTGCCGGGCGTGGTGGAGGTGGCCGTCTTCGGGCTGCCCGACGAGGCGTGGGGACAGCGGGTGTGCGCCGCTGTGGTGTCCGCCGGCGCCACCACGGACGACGAACTGGTCGGCGCCCTCCGGGGACACGCGTCTGCCCGGCTGGCCGGGTACAAGCGGCCCAAGCAGTACGAGATCGTCGCGGCACTGCCCCGCACGGCCACCGGGAAGATCCGTCGGCTGGCGCTCCCCGAGACGGTCGGGGCCGGGAGGGAGGGCCAGAGCGATGGGCGATACTGGTCGCCATGAGCTCCGCCGACGTCGGTCCCCCCATCGCCACGATCAACCCGACCGACGGCGAGCTGCTCCAGTCGTTCGAGCCCTATGACGACGACGCCGTCGAGGAGCGGCTGGCCACCGCCGCCGCGTGCGCCGAGGAGTGGGCCACTTCCACCTTCGCCGAACGCTCCCGCCTGCTCGTGACCGCGGCCGAACTGCTCGAGGGCGAGGTCCCCGACATCGCCCAGACGGTGACCACCGAGATGGGCAAGACGTTCGCCCAGGCCAAGGGGGAGGTGGCCAAGTGCGCGGCCGGCTTCCGGTGGTTCGCCGCACACGCCGAGGCGTTGCTCGAGGACGAGGAGGTGGTGGTCGACGCCTCCCTGGCGCTCGTCACCTACCAGCCGCTCGGGGTCGTGCTCGCCATCATGCCGTGGAACTTCCCGCTCTGGCAGGTGGCCCGGTTCATCGCCCCGGCGGTCATGGTCGGCAACGTCGGCCTCCTCAAGCACGCGCCCAGCGTGCCCCGTACCGCGCTGGTCCTCGAGGACCTGTTCCGCCGGTCCGGTGCCCCCGACGGGCTCCTCCAGGCACTGTTGATCGGCACCCACCAGGTCCCGGCCATCATCGCCGACGACCGGGTGGCCGCGGTCACCCTGACCGGCAGCGTGGGGGCCGGCCGTGCGGTGGCCGCCCAGGCCGGGGCCGTGGGCAAGAAGGTCGTGCTCGAGCTCGGGGGCAGCGACCCCTTCGTCGTCCTGCCGTCGGCCGATCTCGACCGGGCGGTGCCGGTGGCCGTGCAGGCCCGGGTGCAGAACGGTGGACAGTCGTGCATCGCCGCCAAGCGGTTCATCGTCCACGCCGACGTCGCCGAGGAGTTCACCGAGCGGTTCGTGGCCGCCATGTCGGCCCTGTCGGTCGGCGACCCCTTCGACCCGGCCACCGAGGTCGGCCCGCTGGTCGATGCCGCCGCCGTCGACGTGATCGAGGCCCAGGTGGAGGACGCCCGGTCCAAGGGTGCGACCATCCTGTGCGGCGGGGAGCGCGTGGTGGGACCGGCCGGGCCCGACCGCCCGGGCTGCTTCTACCGGCCGACGGTGATCTCCGGCATCGTGCCCGGGATGCGGGTGGCCACCGAGGAGGTGTTCGGTCCGGTCGCCCTGCTCTACACCGCGGCCGACGCCGAGGAGGCGCTGGCCATCGCCAACGACACCGAGTTCGGACTCGGCTCGAGCGTGTGGACGAACGACCCCGACGAACAGCAGCGGTTCTGCACGGGCCTGCGGGCCGGCCAGGTGTTCGTGAACGGGATGACCACCTCGATGCCGCAGCTGCCCTTCGGGGGCATCAAGAGCTCGGGCATCGGTCGCGAGCTCGGCGCCGCGGGTCTCCACGAGTTCTGCAACGTGAAGTCGGTGTGGATCGCCTGATGCCGGACGGGGCCGCACGGTGAGAGCCCGACGATGACCGCGCCCCGCTCCTACTTCGACCATGCGGCGACCACGCCGCTGCGGCCGGAGGCGCTGGAGGCGATGCTCCCGTTCCTCACGGACGACTTCGCCAATCCGTCCGGGGCGCACGCCGAGTCGAGGCGGGCGAGGATCGCGCTCGACGACGCCCGCGACCGGATCGGTGACGTGCTCGGGGTCGGACCGGGGGACGTGGTGCTGACGTCCGGCGGTACCGAGGCCGACGACCTCGCCGTCGGCGGCGGGTGGGACGGACGGGCGGCCGAGGGGCCGGGCGGACCGGCGCCCACGGCTGTCGTGTGCGCGGCGATGGAGCACCACGCGGTCCTGCGGTCGTGCCGCGCACTCGCCTCCCGGACCGGCGCCGAGCTCCGCCTCGTGCCGACCACCGGGGACGGGATCGTCGACCTCGACGGGTTGGCGGCGGCGTGCGACGGGCGGGTCGGCCTGGTGTCGGTGATGGCCGTGAACAACGAGATCGGCACGATCCAGCCCCTCGACGCCGTGGCCGAGATCGTCGCCCGTCGGTCGCCCGGGGCCGTCCTCCACACCGACGCCGTCCAGGCCGTGCCGTGGCTGGACGCCGCCGCAGGGACCGCTGCGGCGGATCTGGTCTCGCTCAGCGCCCACAAGTTCGGCGGACCGAAGGGGAGTGGTGCCCTGGTGCTCCGCGGCGGAGCCCGTGTGCGACCGCGCGTCGAGGGCGGAGGGCAGGAGCGGGGACGCCGGGGCGGGACGCCCAACGTCGCCGGAGCCGTGGGCATGGCGGCCGCCCTGGACGCCACGGTGTCCGGGCGCGAGGCCACCGTGGCCCGGGTGGCCGCCCTGCGCGACCGCCTGGGTGACGGACTGGCCGCCCGGGTGGGCGGTGTGGTCGAGACGGGACGCAGGGACGACCGGGTGGCCGGGATCCTCCACCTGCGCGTCGAGGGGACCGAGGCCGAGGCGCTCGTGATCCTGCTCGACCGGGCCGGCATCGCCGTCTCCGCCGGGGCCGCGTGCTCGAGCGGCGCGGTCGAACCCAGCCACGTGCTGCAGTCGATGGGCCTCGGGGCGGTCGAGTCGTCGTCGGGCGTCCGGTTCTCGCTGGGCGTGACGACGACGGAGGCGGATGTCGAGCGCGCGCTCGACTGCGTCCCGGCCGCGGTCGAGCGCCTGCGAAACTAGAACGGTGCGCGTCCTGGTGGCCATGTCCGGTGGAGTCGACTCGTCGGTGGCCGCGGCGCGGATGGCGGCGGCCCACGGCACGGCCGACGTGGCCGGGGCCACGCTCAAGCTGTGGGGCGGCGACTCCGACTCCGGATGCTGCTCGGTGGCCGACGTGGACGACGCCCGCCGGGTGGCCGACCAGCTCGGACTGGTCCATCACGTGTTCAACTTCGCCGCCGACTTCGAGGAGCACGTGGTCGGTCCCTACGTGTCCGGCCACGCCGAGGGGCGCACCCCCAATCCGTGCATCGAGTGCAACCGCCACCTCAAATTCGACCGGCTCCTCGAACGGGCGACGGCCCTCGGGTTCGACGCCGTCGCCACCGGCCACCATGCGCGGTGCGTCCGGGACCCCGACGGGCGGTTCCGTCTCCTGCGGGGGCGGGACGTTCGCAAGGACCAGTCCTACGTGCTCGCCATGCTCGGCCAGGCACAACTGGCCCGGTGCGTCTTCCCGGTGGGCACGATGAGCAAGGACGAGGTGCGGGCCGAGGCCGCCCGGCTGGGGCTGCGCACCGCGGCCAAGCCGGACAGCCAGGACGTCTGCTTCATCCGCTCCGACGTCGGCCGGGCCGGCTTCCTGGGTGACCGGGTGCCGCTCCACGCCGGTCGTCTGGTCGACCACGACACGGGGCACGACCTCGGGACGGTCGAGGCGGTCGAGCTGGTCACCGTCGGCCAGCGACGGGGCATGGGCCACGGGACCGACGGCCGCCGCCGGTTCGTGACCGCGGTCGACGTACCGGCCCGACGGGTCACCGTCGGGCCGCCCGAGGCGTCCATGGCCACCGGTCTGGAGCTCCATACGGTCGCCTGGGTCGAGGAACGGCCGGGCACGGGCGGCGCCGGGTTCGACGCCCTGGCCCAGTGCAGCGCACACGGCCCCGCCGTCGCGTGCACGGTGCGGCCCGACGGCGACGGCCTGGCCGTCGTGTTCGGCGCGCCCCAGCGACGGGTGGCGCCGGGTCAGACGGTGGCCCTCTACGACCCGACCCGCCCCGACAGCGTGCTGGGCTCCGGAGTCGTCCGGTGACCGGCGCCGACGCCGGGAGCGGCGCCGACGACAGGGACCCGGTGGCGCGGGCCGCCGACCTGCGGGCCCGGATCGCCCACCACAACGAGCGGTACTACGTGCTCGACGACCCCGAGGTCACCGATGCCGAGTACGACGCGCTGGTGCGCGAGCTGCGGGCCATCGAGGCCGAGCACCCGGACCTGGCCGTCCCGGACTCGCCCACCGCCCGGGTCGGTGCCGCCCCGTCGACCCTGTTCGCACCGGTCGTCCACCACGTGCCGATGATGAGCCTGGACAACGCCTT
This sequence comes from Acidimicrobiales bacterium, assembly GCA_049517675.1. Classification (GTDB taxonomy): domain Bacteria; phylum Actinomycetota; class Acidimicrobiia; order Acidimicrobiales; family RAAP-2; genus Bog-756. The sequence goes on along the minus strand of JBEKRV010000079.1, from coordinate 2,307 downwards.
CAGCTCCGAGGAGCTGCAGGCCTGGACCGACCGGTTGGCCAAGCTGATCCCCTCCGACACCGCCTTCGAGTGCGAACTCAAGATCGACGGCCTGGCCATCTCCCTCCTCTACCGCGCCGGGCGTTTCGTCCAGGCCGCCACCCGGGGGGACGGCACGACGGGCGAGGACGTGACCGCCAACATCGCCACCGTCGCCGCCATCCCGAAGACGCTCGACCCGGCCGTCGGCCGGGTGCCCGACGTGCTCGAGGTCCGGGGCGAGGTCTACATGCCCATCACGGCCTTCGACGACCTCAACCGGCGTCAGGCCGAGGCCGGCGAGAAGCTCTTCGTCAACCCGCGCAACTCCGCGGCCGGATCGCTGCGCCAGAAGGACCCGGCCGTCACGGCCAGCCGGGCGCTCTCGTTCTGGGCGTACCAGGTCGGGGAGATCCAGCCGCCACCCACCAGCGATTCCGGCGATCCACTGTCCGCCCTCGCCACCAGCCAGTCGGCCACCCTCGCCTGGTTGGGGCGGGCCGGTTTTCCGGTCAACCCCGAGGTGCACCTGGTGCGCGGCTTCGACGACGTCCTGGCCTTCTGCGGCCGGTGGGAGGAACACCGCCACGATCTCGACTACGACATCGACGGCGTCGTGGTCAAGGTCGACAGCCTGGCCGTCCAGCGCGCGCTCGGCTCGACGTCGCGTGCACCGCGGTGGGCCATCGCCTACAAGTTCCCCCCCGAAGAGCGGTCGACGACGCTGATCGACATCGAGGTCTCGATCGGGCGGACCGGCAAGGCCACTCCCTTCGCCGTGCTCGAGCCGGTCTTCGTGGGTGGTTCCACCGTGGGCCTGGCCACGCTCCACAACGAGGACCAGGTCCACCTGAAGGACGTCCGTCCGGGCGACACGGTGATCGTGCGCAAGGCCGGCGACGTCATCCCCGAGGTCGTCGGACCGGTCCGGATCGCCGGCAAGCGGCGCAAGCCGGTGTGGAAGTTCCCCACCACCTGCCCGGTCTGCTCGGGTCCGCTGGTTCGCCTGGAGGGGGAGAGCGACACCTTCTGCACCAACCTGGACTGCCCCGGCCAGCGGGTGCAGCGCATCGCCCACTTCGCCTCGCGCTCGGCCATGGACATCGAGGGCCTGGGGGAGCAGCGGGTCCAGCTGCTGGTCGACCACGGTCTGTTGGTCGACGTGGCCGACCTGTACGGCTTCACCGCGGCGACGTTCGACGGGCTCGAGGGCTTCGCCGCCCTGTCGACGGCGAACCTGCTCGCCGCCATCGACGGGTCACGGGCCCGGCCCCTCAGCCGGGTGCTCATCGGCCTCGGCATCCGCCACCTCGGCCAGGTCGGCTCGACGGCCCTCGCCCGGGCGTGCCGGGACATCGACGGGGTGATGGGTGCCGACGAGGAGTCGCTCGCCGCCATCGACGGGGTCGGACCGGTCATCGCCTCGAGCGTGGTGGCCTGGTTCGCCTCACCGGTCAACCGATCGGTCGTGGAGCGCCTGCGGGACGCCGGTCTCCACCTGGAGGAGCCCGTCGGCGCGGCCGACGACACCGACGGTATCCCCCGGACCCTCGAGGGGCGGTCGGTGGTGGTGACCGGATCGCTCGACGGCTACACCCGCGAGGAGGCGGAGGCCGCGGTGCTGGCCCGCGGGGGGAAGTCACCGGGCACGGTGTCGGCCAAGACGTACGCGGTGGTCGTGGGCCGGGCCCCCGGTGCGTCGAAGGTGTCCAGGGCGGAGCAGCTGGGGATCCCGGTCGTGCCGGGGGAGGAATTCACCGCGTTCCTGGCCACCGGGGAGCTGCCGGAAGGGGAGTGATCGCAACGGGACGGCCACGGACGGCGGCGCCCGATCGGACCCGGAAAAGTACCCGGAGCAGGCAGTTTCCCGGGTCTCACCAAATTTGACGATCTTCGCGGACGACCTGGTGTTTGCAACCGACGTAGCTTGTAAACGAGGGGTGTCGTCGATACTGTACGCATACCGGTTCATTAGGTCATCGGGGCAGGGGAAGGGGTGCCGGTTCTCATCTCGTAGTGCTGGGGCATCGGGGGGCGTCGGTTCGACGGTACCGGTAGCGCAAGCACGTGGGATGGCCCGGTAGCGGTTCCTGTAACGGTGGGGGGCTGTTGTTCGTCGAACCCCCTGCTACCTGTCCGGGGGATCTGCTGGCCGGTGGAAGGAACAAATGTCGGGGGGCGACCGTCGCCTGACTTCGAGCCCGTGGCGACACGGGGGAAATCAAGGAGCAATCACTATGATTCGCAAGTTGCTTGTGCTTGCAGCGGCAGTTGCCATGCCTGCTGCAG
>JBEKRV010000078.1:0-14133 GCA_049517675.1 Acidimicrobiales bacterium | reverse complement strand
GCCTCCTGGGCGTGGAGCTGGGCCATGCGCCAGTTGTTGAGCATCTTGCCGCCGCGCATGGTGTCGCGGAAGTGGACCTTCCAGTTGTCCTCGGGGTACACGTTGCCCATGGCGGCGGCCATGCCGCCCTCGGCCATGACGGTGTGGGCCTTGCCGAGGAGGGACTTGCACACCACCGCGGTGCGCAGGCCCATGGACCGGGCCTCGACGGCCGCCCGCAGTCCGGCGCCGCCGGCTCCGATGATGATGACGTCGAATTCGTGGCTCTCGTAGTCGGTCATGTTCTCGTCGTCTCTAGAAGTGGAAGCCGTAGTCGTGGATGGCCCCGCTGGCCACCAGTCGCACGTACAGGTCGGTGAAGGCCACGAAGACCAGGCTCATCCACGCGAAGAGCATGTGCTTTCCGTTCAGCGGCGTGAGGGTCTTCCAGATCCGGTGTCGGATCGGTGCCTTGGAGAACTGCTTGACGCCGCCGCCGCACAGGTGGCGGCAGGCGTGGCAGCTGAGGGAGTAGAGCCACAGAAGCGTGGCGTTGATACAGAGCACGACGGTGCCGACGCTGATGCCGATGCCGAGGCCCGGCTGGCGGAAGGCCTCGACGGCGTCGATGGTCAGGATGACGTTGAAGACGAGGCCGAAGTAGAAGAAGTAGCGGTGGGCGTTCTGGAGGAGGAGGGGGAAGCGCGACTCACCGGTGTACGAGCCGTGGCCGTCCGACACCGCGCAGGCCGGCGGGGCCAGCCAGAACGAGCGGTAGTAGGCCTTGCGGTAGTAGTAGCAGGTCATCCGGAAGCCGAGCGGGAAGATCAGGATCAGGAGGGCCGGCGAGATCGTCCACCAGGTGATGACCGTCCCCGGATGGCTCCCCGGCACGCAGCTCTCGACGAGGCAGGGCGAGTAGAAGGGCGAGATGAGGGTGCGGTTCATCGACGCGCCCACGAAGTAGTTCTTGTTGACGAAGGCGGCCCAGCTGGCGTAGGCCACGAAGGAGGTGAGGACCACGAACGTCACCACCGGCTGGACCCAGTAGCGGTCGGTGCGCAGGGTGGCGACGTCCGGGCCGCCCCGTGCCCCGCCGAGTACGACCGGGGTTACTGATGGGTCCTCCAACGTCGTCAATGCTCTTCTCCCTCATCAGGCCGTGCTCGGCCAGGTTGATCGGCCGTTCCCGGCCGTCGTCCGTGGGGCAAACGGTCCCCCGACGCGCGCAGGCCCAGGGGCCTGTGATCTGACAGATCGTTATCTTTCCATCCCTGGGGGCACGGTGCGAAACCCCGTGGCTCGGGGACCCGGTGGGACGCCCCGGGGGAGGCCGCACCACGCCCCCTGCGCCACGCGTAGGCTCGGCCGTATGACAACTCCGGAGCCCTCCTCCCGCCCCGACGACGGAGCCCACGTCGACCCGTACGCACGCCTGACGCCCGCGCCGGACGTCACCACGCTCGGTGCCCTCCGCCAGGCCGGGTGGCAGCCCCTGTCGGTGGCCGACGAGATCCGCCGCAACGCCGCGGCCCGGATCGCCGCCGGCGAGCCGCTCGTGACCGGAGTCCTCGGCTTCGAGGACACCGTGCTCCCCCAATTGGAGAACGCCGTGCTCGCCGGCCACGACATCATCCTGCTGGGCGAGCGCGGCCAGGCCAAGACCCGCATCATCCGCTCGATGGTCGGGCTGCTCGACGAATGGCTCCCGGTCGTTGCCCACTCCGAGATCAACGACGACCCGTTCCACCCCATCTCCCGGTTCGCCAAGGACCTGCTCGCCGAGGCGGGCGAGGACATGCCGGTGGCATGGGTGCACCGCAGTGACCGCTACGGCGAGAAGCTCGCCACCCCGGACACCTCGATCGCCGACCTCATCGGCGAGGTCGACCCCATCCGGGTCGCCGAAGGTCGGTACCTCTCCGACGAGCTCACCATCCACTACGGCCTCGTCCCCCGGTTGAACCGGGGGATCTTCGCCGTCAACGAGCTCCCCGACCTGGCCGAGCGGATCCAGGTCGGACTGCTCAACGTGCTGGAGGAGCGCGACGTCCAGATCCGCGGACACCGGGTCCGGCTCCCGCTCGACATCGTGCTGGTCGCCACGGCCAATCCGGAGGACTACACCAACCGCGGTCGCATCATCACCCCGCTGAAGGACCGGTTCGGCGCGCAGATCCGCACCCACTACCCGCCCGACGCGGCCACCGAGCTCCGGATCGCCGAGTCCGAAGCGGACCTTCCGGGCCGTGGGCAGGACGACGGGCCGGGCACGGTCGGCGAACCCCGCGTGGTGGTCCCGCCGTTCATGGCCGAGGTGGTGGCCGAGCTGAGCCAGTTGGCCCGCCAGAGCCCGCACCTCAACCAGCGCTCCGGCGTCTCGGTCCGGCTGACCATCGCCAACTACGAGACGTTGGTGGCCAACGCCACCCGGCGGGCGCTGCGCAACGGGGAGTCCGAGGCCGTTCCCCGGGTGTCGGACCTCCAGTCCCTCATCTCGTCGACGCAGGGGAAGGTCGAGGTCGAATCGTTGGAGGAGGGGAGGGACGAGGTCATCCTGTCCCAGCTGCTGAACGCGGCGGTGCTCCTCGTGTTCCGGCGCCGGGTCCATCTGGCCGAGCCGCAGGCCGTCGTCGGGGCGTTCACCGAGGAGACCGTCGTCCACGCGGGGGACGACCTGACCTCCTCCGCCTACGCCGAGACCCTGGCGCTGCTGCCGGCGCTGTCGGCACCGGTCCTGGGGCTGACCGGCGGGTCCGAGGATCCCGCCATGGTGGCCAGCGCCACCGAGTTCATCCTGGAGGGGCTCCACCTGACCAAGCGGCTCAACAAGGAAGCCGCCGGCTCCCGCGCGACGTACCGGGGTCGGGGATGACCTGGCGCTTCGACTACCGCAGGTGGGACGGTTCCCAGGAGTCGGCGGCCGACGACGCCGACGCCGTGCTGAAGCAGCTCACCGACGACCTCCTGGCCAACGGCGACCTCCAGGAGGCGCTCCAGCGCATGCTCAACCGGGGATGGCAGACGCCCGACGGCGAACGGGTCCAGGGGTTGCGCGACCTGCTCGACCAGCTGCGGATGGAGCGCGAGGAGCTGCTCGAGCAGGGCGACCTGGGCGGCGTCTACTCCGAGATCGCCGAGGAGCTCCAGGACGTGCTGCGCGAGGAGCGTCTGGGCATCGAGCGGCTCGAGACCGACGCACGCGACTCCGGCGACCAACGCCGCCAGGAGGTCACCGACCAGGTGGCGAGTGAACGCCGGATGCAGCTCGACCTCATGCCGAACGACCTGGCCGGACAGGTGCGCGGACTCCAGCAGTACGAATTCGTCTCCTCGGAGGCCCGCGAGCACTTCGAAGAGCTCATGGAGCGCCTACGCGAGGAAGTGGCCAGGACGTACTTCGACCAGATGTCCGAGGCGCTCGCCAACCCCGACCCGGCCCAGCTCGAGCACATGCGACAGGCGTTCGACGCCCTCAACCGGATGATCGAGCAGCGCGAGGCGGGCGAGGAGATCGATCCGAGCTTCGAGTCGTTCATGGAGCAGTTCGGCGACCTGTTCCCCGGCAACCCGAAGGACCTGGACGAGCTCCTCGAACAGCTGGCGGCGCGCATGGCCGCGGCACAGGCCATGTGGAATTCGATGTCCCCCGAACAGCGGTCCCAGCTGCAGGGCCTGGCCGAGTCGCTGCTCGAGGACATGGACCTCCGCTGGCAGGTCGACAGGCTGGCCGGGAACCTCCAGAAGGCATTCCCCGACGCCGGGTGGCAGCAGCGGTTCCGCTTCCGGGGCGACGACCCGATGGGCATGGGGGAGGCGACCGATGCCGCCGGCCGCCTGCGCGATCTCGACGACCTCGAGGGGTACCTGCGGGCGGCCAACTCGCCGGCATCGCTGTCCGAGGTCGATCTGGACAAGGTGGCGCGCAGCCTGGGCGAGGACGCCGCCAAATCGCTCGACCGGCTGGCCAAGCTGGCCAAGCAGCTGGAGGAGGCGGGCCTGATCGACCAGCGCGAGGGCCGGTTCGAACTCACGCCGAAGGGCACGCGCCGGATCGGCCAGCAGGCGCTGTCCGACCTGTTCTCCCAACTGACCAAGGACCGGGTCGGCAACCACGCCACCACCTGGACCGGCACCGGCCATGACCGCGAGGAGACGACCAAGCCGTACGAGTACGGTGACCCGTTCAACCTCGACCTGTCCCGCACGGTGCACAATGCCGTGCGCCGCGCCGGGAGCGGCGTGCCGGTCAGGCTGCATCCCGACGACTTCGAGGTCATCGAGACCGAGGCGCTGACCCGCTCGGCCACGGTGCTGCTGCTCGACCTGTCGCTGTCGATGCCGATGCGCGACAACTTCGTCCCGGCCAAGAAGATGGCCATGGCCCTGCACACGCTCATCACGTCCCGGTTCCCCCGTGACTACCTCGGACTGGTCGGGTTCTCCGAGGTGGCCCGGGAGATCGAGGCGGAGGACCTGCCCACCGTCAGCTGGGACTACGTCTACGGGACGAACCTCCAGCACGGCCTGATCCTGGCCCGCAAGCTGCTCGCCCACCAGCAGGGGACCAAGCAGATCATCCTGGTGACCGACGGCGAGCCCACCGCCCACATCGTGCACTACGACGGGGGCCTCGGCTACGACGTCGAGTTCAACTACCCGCCGAGGCCCGAGACCTTGGAGCTCACGCTGGCCGAGGTCATGCGGTGCACCAAGGCGGGCATCACCATCAACACGTTCCTCCTCGACCCTGACCGGGGGCTGTGGGGGTTCGTCGACCAGCTCTCGCGGATCAACAAGGGGCGCACCTTCGCCACCTCACCGGGCGAGCTGGGCGACTACGTGCTGGTGGACTTCCTCAACCACAAGACGAGCGTCCGGTCACGGGGCCGCCGGGCCGGCTGATCCGTCAGGCGGTGAGGTCCGACGTCTCCCAGCGCTTGGGTCCGATGCGGACGATCGACCGGTTGCCGGAGTCCCGGATCTCGAAGTCGACCATGTCCAACACGATGGGCTTGCCGCTCCCGAGGGTCGCCTCCGGATCGTTCAGGTGGACGAAGCGGACGAGTTCGCATCCTTCCGGGGTCCGACCCGGGGTCGGGATGAACATCCAGTGCTCGCCCTCCAGGAAGGTGAGTGCCTCCCGGATGTGGCCGAAGCTCCGGCGTCCGAGGTCGGGGTCGAGCAACCCCTTGGCCTCGGCCGTGCGACCGGAGAAGAGTGCGTTCAAGAACTGATCCACGAAGCCGCCGGGACCCTCCGTCCCGCACCAGGTGTGCACCCGGACCGGATTGGTCTTACTGATGGTCATGGTCAACTGTAAATCACCGCGGGTGCGAAGACCCGGTTTTGCCGTTGATCGAGCGCAGGCATTGATCGGCACTCTTCCCCCGACCGGTCGACGACACAGCGGCAACGGCACGGGACTCCAGGGTGCCCTTGGCGATCGGGCGGCAGATCACACGGCGCCCGCGGTTCGTTGCGCCCGTGTGCTCAGCCGCCCTGTTCGGTTCGATACGCGTCGATCCACTCGGGCGGAACGGTGTCGGGCACCGCCCATACGTCGATCCGCTCGCTGCGCCCGGCCTCTCCGCGTTCACCGCGGGAGGCGTGGAACGACCACCGCACGGCCGACTGGAAGAGGAGGAGGACTCCCGCGCTGAACACCATCATGCCGAGAAGGAAGAGAATGCCCATGGCCGTACCTCCCGGGGTGCCCGAGCCGACCCGTCGGTCCGGCGTCGGGACGAACCCGCTCGATGTCTGCCACCATCGTCACCCGTGCGGTCGGTCCCGGCAAGAGTCCTTCGTCACGTCGCACGCGGGAGCCGTCGGGGGCCGCTCCATCCGCGGGCATCGCGGACCGGGCGGGCGGGTGCGGGCGGACCCCGGACGCCGGTCGCATGACGGGGCGGGAGGGGGTGTCGGAGGTCGTCGCCGTGCGCCGTCAGGTTTTTCTTGCGTTTCCGATGGTTATGGGGAAGGATTACATACCTGTAGTTACATCCGTGCTATGCGGCTTCACGCGAAACCGCATGGATGAGTGGGAGGGAGGTCTGGCGATGGACATGGTGTCATTGATGTACGGGCCCCAAGAACGGACATGGCAGACCAAGGCGAATTGCATGGGGGTCGACCCCGACCTCTTCTTTCCCGAGCGGGGTGCGTCCACCCGCGAGGCGAAGGAAGTGTGCCGTGGGTGCGTGGTGCGCGAGGACTGTCTCGAGTATGCATTGGCCAACGGCGAGAAGTTCGGGATCTGGGGAGGCTTGTCCGAGCGCGAGCGTCGGCGACTCCGCCGTCAACGTGCGATGCAGCGCCGGGCGGCCACCGCATCGTAGCTGTGGGGCGTCCCGGTCGCTGCTGACCGCTCCGGTCAGCAGCGACCGGAGCCCAGGCGGAACTCGATGGTGTGCTCGGTCCCGATACCGAGCTCGGCCCATCGGTGCTTCGGCGCGGCGGCCAGAGCCGAGGAGGGGAGCAGGCCGACGAGCTCTCCCCGGATCGCGGTGCATCCGTGTTCGGCCGCGCCACGGGCCACGTCATCGAACACATCGGTCAGGGCGATCGCGTCGGGGTCGACCAGGTTGCAGCTGACCTGGGCGCCTCCATCGACGGCCAGTCCGAGCGTGCGCAGCTCCGTCCTACGGATCCGGGACGCCAGCGATCGTGCCACTTGCGCCACGTCGTCGGGTGGCGCCGCGTCTCCGGCCGGGGCGATCCACACGTTGTAGGCGATCAGCACCGTCCGGGCTCCGACAGCCGTCGCGCCGGCCGTCGGATGGGGCGACGGGGGCCCGGTGTCGGGGGACAGCACCGTGAACGCGCCACGTCGGATGTCGGGAAGGGTGCGTTCGGGTCCGTAGACGAAGCAGGGGACGTCGAAGGTCGTTCCGGCCCAGGAGGCGAACGCGTCACGCGCGCCGATCACCGACTCCCACGGAGTCAGGGCTCCACCGGGACCGGCCAGGGGGACGAAGGGGACGACGTCTACAGCGCCGAGTCGGGGGTGGACTCCCTGGTGCCCACGCAGATCGATTGCTGCGATGGCGGCGGCGGACACCGCGCGGGCCGCCTCCTCGACATCGGCCAGGGGGCCGACCAGGGTGAGCACCGTGCGGTTGTGCTCGTGGTCGGAGTGGACGTCGACGACCAGGTCGCCCCCGGATGCGGCCGTGGTGGCGACGGTCCCGGCGTCACGCCCCTCGCTGATGTTGATGACGCACTCTGCCGACGCGCCGCCCGCCGCGCCCACCGGCACCACGTCTGGGTCAGACGGTGACGGCGCTCAGACCGACCCGGCGCCGGCGCAGGATCCTGCGGCGCTCGCGCTCGGACTTGCCACCCCAGACCCCGTGATCGACCCGCTCGACGAGGGCGTACTCGAGGCAGGCCGAGGCGACCGGGCACTCGGCGCAGATCCGCTGGGCCTCCTGGACGCCGACGCCGTCACTCGGGAAGAAGATGGACGGCGACAGGTCCTTGCACTTCCCCTCTTCCATCCACTCCGTGTCCATGGATCCTCCGTGATCCTCGGGGATGCCCCGGCGTCCGCAGTGGCCTGTCCGGCCGTCTGCCTCAACCGCATCCGTTCTGGATCCAGTGTCGCGCCGCCCGTCGGGGAACGGTGCGGAATCGCCGGGTTCTGATGCTTTCCTCACCGAATTCTTAACTGTCACCTGGACCTTCTTATCTTGGTCGCCGCAAGGGTGCTCGCCGGCGGTCCCGAGGGCCCCGGACCGTCGCCCACCCGCCCGGCGGTAGGATCGCGGCACTGCCGTCCCAGGAGGAACTTCTGCCATGACCCCGGTCACCGATGATCCGACACTCCCCGAGGAGGATGCTGAACCGCAGCCGCCGATCGGCCACGTGCGGATCGTCTATCTCGGCCCGGTGGCGCCCCACTGGGAGGTCCGGTCCGACTTCGGCGATCCCGCGCTCATCGAGGAGTTCCGCCGACGGACCAACGCCCGACTCGTCCTGCTCCCTCCCCACGACCCGCAGTACCGGCGCAATCGCGAGCGGGTCATCCGCGATGCCGAGCGGGAGAACATCCTGATCGAGTGGGATCTCGGCGTCCCCGAGGAGGAGCCCACACCCGTCGCTCCGGAATCCACCGTGGGCGGGCCGGCGCCGGACGCCCCGGCCTGAGCCGAGCGCACGCTCAGCCGTCGGACGGCTGTTCCAGATGCGGCAGGTCGATGCGCTCGAGCCACAGGCCGGGGGCGTCGACCTCCGCCGGCGTGGGGAGGTTGATGGCCGGGTTCCAGAGACGGCCGAGGCTGTCCTCACCCGCCCGTTCGACCACTCCGGCCACGAACGCCCGACCCCGGTCGACCTGGGTCTGGTCGAGGTCGAGTCCGAACAGGGCGCCGGCCGCTTCCTCACCCTTGCCCCGCTCGATCCGCCTGCGGTACCAGGCCTCGGCCAGCTGGGCGTGGGCACCGACGAGCTTGGTGCCCACCACCGTGGCGATGTGGTCCGCGTATGCGTCGACGACCACGGCGAGCGCGGTCAACTGGTCCGAGGTGCGCCGGGTCTCGGGTGTCAGCAGGTCGCCGAGGAGGGCTTCCGGATCACCGAACATGCCCTGCAGCGACTCGAGATCCATCCCCGCGCCCGGTTCGCTCCCGGGTTCGCCGCCGGTCAGGCCCCGTAGCCGGGCGGCCAGATCCTGTTGCGCTGCGGCCTGGGACTCGGCCAGCGCGAGGAGGAACTCCTCGAAACGGGCCCGCACCCCGGGTCGGGTGAGGACCGAGTTCGACGCCAGTTCGCGGGCACTCACCCACAGCAGGGCCTCCTCGTGGGGCAGGCTCCAGTCGGTGGCGAACTCGGCGATGTTGGAGGTCACGAGCAGCAGCTCGTCCGACGGTGCCCACGGGAGGGCGAGCGGGTACTGCCCGAGCGTCCGTTGCGCCAGGTGGCCGACGACCGAGCCGACCTGGAGGCCGAAGAACATCGGGCCGACGGCCGTGGCCCACTGTCCGAGCATGGCCGCCATGCCGCCCGTCGGGTCGTCGGTCTGGTCGAGGTCGGTGGGCCCGTAGGGAAGGTCGCCCCCGTGCGTCGACGGATGCGGTGCCGGCGGCTTGGCCATCGCGGAGAGGATCGGGTGCCACGACTCGAGGGCCCGCACGGTCCAGTCGCCCCGCCCGACCGGCACGCAGGTGAGCCGACGGCCGTCCGGCGTGACCGGCATCCCGGTGGCCTCGATGACGTTGAGCTCCGCCACCCTCGACAGCTGCTCGACCTCGATCCGTTGGAGCGGCTCGACGTTGGGTTCGGCGACCCCACCGGTTGCCACGTTGACGGCGAAGGCCCGGGTCATCTCCCAGGTGTCGGGACCGTTGGACCCGAGCATGTTCATGAGGTCGCCGAGCAGGGACTGGAACGGGTTCCCCGAGTCTCCGGGGTCGGGCGGTGCCATAGCTGCATGCTATGGCCCCCACCCACCGGCCGGTGCGTCGGGGCCGGGCGGGACGCTACCCCTGGCCGCCCCCGAGGACGACCGTGGTGTCGAAGGTCATCCCCCCGCGGACGAAGCTCACGGGGAGCTCGGTCCCGGGCGGTTCCGCGTAGAGGCGGGTCGCCAGTTCGGCGACCGACCGGACCGCCTCGCCGTCGACCGAGACGATCAGGTCCCCGCGCTCCAGCCCGGCCTGGGCGGCCGAGTCGCCGGCGGTGACGTTCTCGACCATCGCCCCGCCCTCGTCGGGGCCCGACGTACCAAGCCACGATGCCGGGACGTCGGCCATCTGCGCCCCGAGGTACCCGTGGGCCACCGAGCCCCGGGACACGATCTGGCTGGCGACGTCCACGACGAGCTGGGCCGGGAGGAATACCGAGATCCTCGAGGTTCCGGCACCGAACACGCCGTCGAGGATCCCGGTCACGGCGCCCGTCTGGTCGACGAGGGGGCTCCCGAGGTCATCGGCCGACAGCGGGGCGGCGACACCCGTCTCGCACAGGCCGGAGATCCTGCTGACGCCGGCGGCGATGCCGGAGAACAGGACGGTCCCCGCGTACAGATGGGTGCCGGGACCGTGGTCGGACGGCCCGGCCTCCTCGGACATGGCCACCGCGACCGAACCCGTCGACGGGTCCCCGCTGGTGAAGTCGGCCACCGGCAGATCGTCGGCGATGCGCACGACGGCGATTCCGGTGTACGGGTCGTCCCCCACGATCGAGGCGGTCTCCCGGGCGCCTCCGGGCTCGACCACCGTGATCACCCTGGCGCTCGCGATGGTCGGTCGCATGACCACGATGATCCCGCCGGCTTCGACGACGACACCGGTGCCCACGGTGGTGCCGGAACGGGTGGAGACGACCAGTGCGACCGTGGACGCTCGGACCGTCGACGCCACCGAGTCCATCTCGTGTTCATCAGTCAGGTCGCCGAGATCGGCTTCGGTGGTCGGCACGCCGGTGAAGGTGAGCGTGGTCGCCGTCGAAGGCCCGGTGTCGTTGGTGGCGGCCAGGACGAAGCCGCTCACGGCGAGGGTCAGTGCCACGCAGAGCGTGAGCCCGCCGATGACCCACACACCGCGGATCGGGGTGCGTGGATGGGCCGGGGCGGCCGTCCCTGCCGGGCCCATGACGGTCGCCCGCTCGGAAGGATGGAGCCACAGCCTGTCGTCGGGTGGGACCCACCCGCGCAAGGGCCCGTCGTCTCCCGACCAGTCGTCGTCGGGACGCGCGCCGAAGCCGTCCTCGTCCTCACCGTGCACGCGTCGAAGGTTACCGATGCCCGGCGCCGAATGGAGGGCGCCTCCCGGTGGCGGGTGTGCGGACCCGGGGTCGACCCGCCCGTCCTACGATGTCCGTGTGGCCCGGGACCTCGCGATCGACCTCGGGACCTCCAACACCCAGGTGTTCGCCAAGGGTCGCGGGGTGATCCTCGAGGAGCCGACGGTGATCGCCCTCAACACACGCACCCACGAGGTGCTGGCGGTGGGGGACGAGGTCTGGCAGCTGATCGGCCGCACCCCCGGCTACATCGTGGCCGTCCGACCGCTCCGCGAAGGGGCGATCACCGACTTCGACATCACCGAACGGACCATCCGCCTGCTGCTCCGCCGGTCCGGCCTCACCAGGCTGAGCCGTCCCCGCGTCCTGGTCTGCGTTCCGTCGGCCATCACCTCGGTCGAACGGCGGGCGGTCCGGGAGGCGGCGCGGCGTGCCGGGGCCTCGGCCGCCCACCTCATCGAGCAGCCCATGGCCGCCGCCATCGGCGCCGGCCTCGCCATCCACGAACCGGTGGGGAACATGGTCGTCGACGTCGGGGGCGGCACCACCGAGACCGCGGTCATCTCGCTCGGGGGGGTCGTGGCCTACCGGGCCGTCCGGTGCGGCGGCTTCGACATGGACGCCGCCATCCAGGAGTACGTGCGCCAGAAGCACGGCGTGGCCATCAGCGAACGCACGGGTGAGGAATTGAAGCTGGCGATCGGTTCGGCGCTGCCCTACGAGGGGGAGATGCGGGCCGAGGTCCGCGGCCGCGAGGTCACCACCGGAGAGCCCCGGACGGTGGTGCTCGCTCCGGACGAGATCCGGTTCGCGGTCCGCGACCAGGTCGACCTGATCGTGGACACCGTGGTCGGCTGCCTCTCCGACTCGCCGCCCGAACTGGCCCAGGACATCATCTACGAGGGGATCCACCTCCTCGGCGGTGGGGCCAACCTGCGTGGTCTGGCGGAACGGCTGGCCCAGGAGACCGAGGTGCCCGTGCACCTGGTCCCCGACCCGATCGGGTGCGTCGTCCGTGGTGCCGGGCTGTGCCTCGACTCGTTCGACAGCCTGCGACCGATCTTCGCCGCGGCCGAGTCCTGACCGTTTCTCCGACCGAGCGGCCGCACGGTCGCACGGTCGCACGGTCCCGCTACGGTCGGTCCGCCGCTCCGGTCGGTCCCTCCGGTCGCTCGACGATGTCGAGGAGGTCCTCGGCCACCTGCCGCACCTGCCAGTCCCGGTCCGCGAGACACCGGCGGAGCGCCGCCTCGACCTCGGGCCCGTCGAAGGCGGCCAGGGCCACCGCTGCCCGTCGCCGGACGGCGGGCTTGTCGTCCAGGGCGGCCAGGACGGCGGGGAGCCCGGTCGGGTCGCCGATGGCACCGAGGGCGGCGACGGCGGCCTCCCGGCACAGAGGATCGTCATGGCCGCCCCGGGTCGCCGACAGTCCGGACAGGGCGGCCACCGCCCCGACCTCCTCCCGCTCGCCCAGGGTCCACGCGGTCATCTCGACGACCGACGGGTCCGGGTCGTCGAGGAGCGCGGAGACGCCGACGTCCGGGTGGGAGGCGGCCAGTTCGACCGCCCTGCGGCGGACCCCGGGGTCGGCGTCGGCCAGGCCGGAAACCAGGAGGTCCGCGGTGAGCGCACCCAGACGGTCCATGGCCCCGAGCGCGGTCGCCCGCACGGCCGGTGAGTCGTCGGTCAATCCCTCGCGCACCCGGGTGACGTCGCCGAGGTGACCCGCCTCGGCGACGTCGCGGCGGCGATCGGTGACCCGGCCGGGATCGGGTTCCGTGGCAGGCTGCACAGCACCACTATGACCGACGACGAGCACCCCACCACGCCGGCCGACTCCGGTGAACGCGACCCGATGGCACTCCGGTCCTTCCCCCCTTCACCCTCCCCGACCGGCCCCCCGCAGCCGGTCCCGTTCGCGGTGCCGCCGGGGCCCGTCGTCGCTCCCGGCGGCCCGCCCGCCCCTCCCTACGGCGGCCGGACCACTCACCGGAACCGGTCCGGCACCCGGTGGGGACGTGTGGTGCTGTGGACGGTCCTGGTGGTGGTGGTCTTCGCCGCGGTCGTCGCCTCGAAGGTGGACCTGAACTACTACGCGATCCAGCCCGGGTCGGCCGAGTCGGTGCAGCCGTTCATCACCGTCCCCGTCGACAAGGCCCACCCGGTGAAGGACCCCGTGCTCCTGACCGATGTGCGCGAGGCCCGGGTGACCGCGCTCACGTACCTCTACTTCCGACTCGAGTCGGACACGGCCCTGTACTCGCTGCCCTCGGTCACCGGCGGGACCGCGCCCTCCGAGCTCGACGCCCAGGGAGCGCTCGAGATGACCCAGGCGGAACAGGCGGCCAAGACCTCGGCGCTGCGTTACCTCGGCTACACGGTCCCGGCCACGCCGGCCGGCGCCGTCATCGCCGGGACCTTCGTCGGGACGCCGGCCTACGGCGTCCTCGACGTGGGTGACGTCGTCACCGCGGTCGACGGGACACCGACACCGACCGCCGAGGCGCTGACCACCGCGCTCGCCACCCGCCACCCGGGCCAGGCGGTCACCTTCTCCGTGCGCAAGGGCGGGACCGGCGCGCCCGTTCCGGTCCCGATCGTGCTCCGGCGGACCAAGGTGAACGTCGACGGCGAGGACATCTACCTCGACGTGGGCATCGAGCCGGAGGACCAGGTCGACTACACGTACCCCTTCCCGATCTCGATCGACGTCGTCGACATCGGCGGTCCCTCCGCGGGTCTGGCCATGACGCTCGGGGTGATCGACACGTTGAGCGGCGGCTCACTCACCGGCGGCCACACGGTGGCCGCCACCGGGACCATGGACGCCGCCGGCGACGTGGGCGACGTGGGCGGTGTGGCGCAGAAGACGGTCGCCGTCGAGAACGCGGGGGCGACCATCTTCCTCGTCCCCCCGCAGGAGTACCAGGCCGCCCTGTCCGAGGACCGGCCGGGCCTCAAGATCTATCCCGTCTCCTCGTTGGAGCAGGCGTTGCAGGTGCTCCAGGAGAACGGGGGCCACGTGGCCACCACGGCCCTCGATGCCGCGTCCAGTGCTTCCGCGGGATGAGCCGATTGGGCGACGGGCGGTCGTAGGCTCTGGACCATGCCTGAGGAACGCCGGATGACCATCACCTCGTCACCCCATCTGGTTCCCGACGACGTGGCCCGGCACACGTTCGCGTCGGTGCGTCGGGGGTTCGACCCGGCCGAGGTCCGGGACTACCTCGAGTCGATCGCCACCGGACTGCGGGGCCACGCCGAGCGGATGCAGCAGCTCCAGGACGCCCTGGCCGAGGCCGAGGAGCGGGCCGCCAATCCGGTGATCGACGACACCATGCTGACCTCGGCGGTGGGCAAGGAGACCGCACGGGTGCTGCAGAGCGCGCACGACGCGGCGGCCGAGAT
>JBEKRV010000077.1:0-14771 GCA_049517675.1 Acidimicrobiales bacterium | reverse complement strand
ATGACCCGGCGGGCCTTGCCCAGCAGGTCGACGGTGGTGGTGTCGAGCTTCAGGCCGATCTCCTCGGAGATCACCTGGGCACCGGACAGCACGGCCATGTCCTGGAGCATCGCCTTGCGGCGCTCTCCGAACCCGGGGGCCTTGACGGCGACCGAGGTGAACGTGCCGCGGATCTTGTTGACCACCAGGGTGGCCAGCGCCTCGCCCTCCACGTCCTCGGCCACGATCAGCAGCGGCTTGCCGGTCTGCATGACCTTCTCGAGCACCGGGACCAGGTCGTGCACGGCGCTGATCTTGCCGTTGACGAAGAGGATCAGCGGGTCGTCGAGGACGGCCTCCTGGCGCTCGGCGTCGGTCACGAAGTACGGCGACAGGTAGCCCTTGTCGAACTGCATGCCCTCGGTGAACTCGAGCTCGATGCCGAACGTGTTGGACTCCTCGACGGTGACGGTGCCGTCCTTGCCGACCCGGTCGATGGCGTCGGCCAGGACCTCGCCGATGGCGTTGTCGGCCGCCGAGATGGAGGCCACCTGGGCGATCTCCGTCTTCGAGTCGATCTCCTTGGCCTGCTTCTTGATCGAGGCGACCGCGGCGGCGACCGCCTTGTCGATCCCCTTGCGGAGGCCGAGCGGGTTGGCGCCGGCGGCCACGTTGCGCAGACCCTGGCGGATCAGCGCCTGGGCCAGCACGGTGGCCGTGGTGGTGCCGTCGCCGGCGACGTCATTGGTCTTGGTGGCGACCTCCTTCACCAGCTGGGCGCCCATGTTCTCGAAGACGTCCTCGAGCTCCACCTCGCGGGCGATGGACACGCCGTCGTTGGTGATGGTGGGAGCGCCGAATTTCTTCTCGATCACGACGTTGCGGCCCTTCGGGCCGAGCGTCACCTTGACCACGTCGGCCAGCTTGTTCACGCCGGCCTCGAGGCCGCGGCGGGCGGACTCGTCGAACTTGAGGATCTTGGGCATTACTTGGTCACCTTGGCGAGGATGTCGCGGCTCGAGAGGATCAGCAGGTCCTTGCCGTCAGCGGTGATCTCGGTGCCCCCGTACTTGGAGTAGACGACGGTGTCGCCCACCTTGATGTCGAGGGGGATGAGCTCACCGGTGGTGTCCGAACGCCGGCCGGGGCCGACGGCGAGGACCTCGCCCTGCTGGGGCTTCTCCTTGGCCGTGTCGGGGATGACCAGGCCGGAGGCCGTGGTCTCCTCGGACTCGCCGGGCTGGACGACGATGCGGTCGTCGAGGGGGTGCAGACTCATGGTTCGGGCCTCCTGTGGCACGTTTAGCAGTCGAGGGTTGAGAGTGCCAACGATACCCGGCCCCGATCGGTTTGGCAACCGCGCCCCCCGAGTGCCAGTGCACCCGCACCCACCTCCCCACGCGGTGCCGGCAAGCCCCGCCGGGGTCGCTCAGACCGTCGAGACGAGCCGCAGGTTCGGATCGGCCCCGAGGGTCAGCGGGCTGGTGTCCCCGTGGCGCAGTCGCCAGTGGCCGGCGGCGGCCACCATGGCCGCGTTGTCGGTGCACAGGGCCCGGCTGGGCAGGAACGCCCCGATACCGTCCTCGGCGCAGGCCTCGGTCACCCTCGCCCGCAGCAACGAGTTGGCGGCCACCCCACCGGCCAGGCAGACCGCCCGGGCGCCCACGTCGGCGGCCGCGGCGCGGGCCCGGGTGACCAGGACGTCCACCACCGCCTCCTGGAACGAGGCGGCCACATCGGCGGTGGAGGCGCCGGGCTCCTTCCTGACCCGGTTGACCACCGAGGTCTTGAGGCCGCTGAACGAGAAGTCGTAGCCGTCGCCCGGCAACGAGCGGGGGAACGCGTAGGCGGTCGGGTCGCCCTCGGACGAGATCGCGTCGATGGCCGGGCCGCCCGGGTAGCCGAGCCCGATGAAGCGGGCCACCTTGTCGAACGCCTCGCCGGCCGCGTCGTCGATGGTCCCGCCCATCATCCGGTACCGGCCCGGAGCCGTGACCTCGATGAGCAGGGTGTGGCCCCCGGAGACCAGCAGGACCACCAGCGGCCATCCGAGGTCGGGCTGCTCCAGGAGCGAGGCGAACAGGTGGGCCTCCAGGTGGTTGACCCCGACGAGGGGGACCCCCCAGGCCATCGACAGGGCCTTGGCCTCGGCCACCCCGACCAGGAGCGACCCGATCAGCCCCGGCCCGTAGGTGACGGCGATGCCGTCGATGCCACGGCCGGTGTGGTCGGAGCCGGCCTGCTCGAGGGCGTCGGCCACCACCGGGGTAAGCAGCTCCACGTGGGCCCGGCCGGCCAGCTCGGGGACGACCCCGCCGTAGCGGGCATGGAGGTCGATCTGGCTGCTGACCACCGTGGAGACGATGATCGTGCCGCCGTCGACGACCGAGGCGGCCGTCTCGTCACAGGACGTCTCGATGCCGAGGACCCGGTCGATCGCATACCCCTGCACGGCGGACGGCGCGGCGTCGGACACGGCGACGACCCTAGCCAACCGGTCGGGCACCACGACCTACGCCCGCCGCTCGACGTCCATGCGGGACGCCAGCGACGCCTCGATGTCGGCCAGGCGCCCGGCGTACTCCTCGGTGTCGATGTCCCGCACCCACATGACCAGGGCGTCGCCACCCTCCGGGTAGTAGTTCGGGCGGACCCCGACCGGGGCCATCCCGAACCTCCGATACAGGGAGATGGCCGGTTCGTTCCCCACCAGTACCTCGAGGGTGAGATGGGCCGACCCGCGGTCGAGAGCGGTGCGCACCAGGTCCCAGAGCAGCACCGTTCCGAGCCCGCGGCCCTGCCACGACGGGGCGACGCCCACGTTGTTCACGTGGGCCTCGTCGTCGATCGACATCTGGCCCGCGTAGCCGACCAGCTCACGGCCGACCCAGGCGGCCCGGTAGGCCCGCGAGGTGCGCTGGGCCAACTCCTCCTCGAACAGGCGCTTGGACCACGGCTCGTCGAACACCTCGCGCTCGATCCGCAGCACGTCGTTCAGGTCCCTGGTCCGAAGGGGGGCGACCACCACCTGCAGGCGGCGGTGGGGGGCGGCGGTGGGCACCTTCACGGCCCGTCGGCGGCGGGCCGCACCGCCGTCCGCTGCGGGGCGCGCTCCTCCCAGTTGATGCGGGCGTCGGCGTGACGCCGGTAGTCGGGCACGATGTCGCCGGGGGCGGTCGGGGCCGAGCCCCCGGCGAGCCGTCGGGCGGCCAGTCGGGCCAGCGCTGCCGTCGACGGAGCCGACACCTCGCTCGCCAGCCCGCAGTCGACGCCGGGCCGGGGAGCGAGCATCTCGAGGTAGCGGACGGCGCCGTCCCCGACGACCAGGACCGGGCCATCGGACGTCAGGACGTCGAGCCAGGCCACCAACGCCTCCGGCGACAGGGCCTCGGGCCGGTCCTCGCACACGTCGGCCGGGTCGACGGGGCCGGACGCGCCGTCCTCCCCGAAGGCGAAGGCGGCGGCGAAGACCTCATGGCGGCGGGCGTCGACCACGGCCACGACCCGGGAGGCCCGCTCCGGTCCGGCGAGCTCCCTCGCCCCGGCGGCGAGGACGTCCAGGCTGGTGACCCCGAGGACGCCGAGCCCCAGCGCCTGCCCGAGCGCCTTGGCCGTGGCCACACCCACCCGCAATCCGGTGAACAGCCCCGGTCCGACGTCGACGGCCAGGGCGTCCACGTCGCCCAGGACGCAGCCGGCGAGGGCGCACGCCTCCTCGATGGCCGGTGCCAGCAGCTCGGCATGCGCCCGCCCACCCACATGGCTGCGCTCCACGACCCCGCCGTCGGGCCCGAGGACGGCGGCCCCGACCAGATCGGTGGCGGTCTCGATGGCGAGCAGGATCACCCGGACGTCCACCGGTCGAGGGCCGATACCAGTTCCGGCCACCGGGACGCCCAGGCCGGACCGTCGGCGGCGACGAGGACCGTCCGGCGCCCGTCGTCGTCGGGGTCGGCCTCGAGCCGCACGCGGAGGGCACCGTCGCCCAGCACCGGCTCGGCGGCGTCGCCCCATTCCACGACGGCCACCCCCCCGTCCTCCACCAGCTGGCCCAGGCCGAGGTCGGCGATCTCGGCCAGGTGGTCGAGGCGGTAGACGTCGGCGTGGATCAGTGTCCGGACGCCGTCGGGGCCGCCGTCCACCCCGTACTGGCGGACCAGCGTGAAGGTCGGGCTGGTGACCGGCTCGTCGATCCCGAGGGCCCGCCCGAACCCCTGGGTGAAGGTCGTCTTGCCCGCTCCGAGGTCACCGAACAGGAGCAGGACGTCGCCCGGCACGCAGCGCGCCGCGATGGTGGCGGCCAGGTCCCTCGTGGACCGGGCCGAGTCGGTGGCCAACACGAGGGACCTGGTCACCCGGCGGGGCCGACCAGCAGCTTCGCCCGCACGAAGTCGGCCCGCATCTGGGCCAGCACCACCCCGCCACCCCGCAGCGCGGCGGCCGGGTGGAAGGTGGGCACCAGGACGGTGCCGCCCATGGGGTAGGAGGCGCCCCGGACCTTGGTGATGCCCTGGTCGGTGTCGAGCAGGAGCTTGGTGGCGAAATTGCCCAGCGACACCACGACCCGCGGAGCAACGAGTTCCACCTGGGCGGTCAGGTAGGGGCGGCAGGCGGCGATCTCCTCGGGCCGGGGGTCCCGGTTGTCCGGGGGCCGGCACTTGACCACGTTGGCGATGTAGACCCGGCTCCGGTCGACACCGAGCTCCTCGGCGAGCAGCCGGTCGAGGAGCTGTCCGGACCGGCCGACGAAGGGTAGGCCCTGCAGGTCCTCGTCCCGGCCGGGGGCCTCGCCCACGAACATGAGGTCGGCGTCGGGGTCGCCCACGCCGAAGACCACGTTGGTCCGGGTCTCGGCCAGGGGGCACCGGGTGCACCCGGCGGCTTCGGCGGCGAGCTCGGCGAGCTCGGCGAGTCGGGTACCGGTGGCCACGGCCGCATGGTACTTCGCCCCCTGCACCCGGCGTCCCGGGCGCCGGCGGGCGGAGGGCCGCTCCAGCCCCTCACCCCAGGGTGTCGAGCACCCCGGCCACCAGGTCGGGCAGGTCCCCGGCCACCAGGCCCGACGGGTGCCCGAGGGCCCCGGCACGGCCGTGCACGTGGGCGGCCAGGGCGGCGGCCTCGAGGGGCGGCACCCGACGGGCGATGAATGCGGCGATCACCCCGGACAGCACGTCGCCGGTCCCGGCCGAGGCCAGCGCCGGCGTGCCGGCCAGGCCGAGCAGGACCCGCCCCGACGGGTCGGCCACCGCGGTGGTCGGGCCCTTCAGCAGGACCACCGCACCGGTGACGGCGGCCAGGCGACGGGCGGCGGCGATCCGGTCCGGGCCGGGCGGTACGCCCGCCAGGCGTTCGTACTCGCCGTCGTGCGGGGTGAGCACGACCGGCGCGCCCCGCTCGAGCGCCCGCCCGTCCACGCGCCCGAGCGCCGTCAACCCGTCGGCGTCCACGACCACCGCAACCGGTGACGAGGCGACCAGCCGTCGGACCTCGTCGCCGGTGCCCGGTGCCCGTCCGAGCCCGGGACCCACCACCACGGCCCGGCACCGTGCCGCCGCGGTGAGGGCGGCGTCGGCCCAACCCGGCGAGGGGAGCTCGATCCCCACGGCCTCAGTGGGGGCGAGTGCGGCGGGATCGGCCCCGGGCACGCCCAGGCGGACCATGCCCGCCCCCGCCCGGTAGGCGGCCCGCGCGCACATCGCTGCCGCCCCGGTCATGCCCGGCGACCCGGCGACCACCAGGACGGCGGCCGCCCACTTGTTGCCCCCGGGGTCGCGGTCGGGCAGGACAACGGCGAGATCGCCGTCCTCGACGACGGCGATCTCGGAGCCGGCGATCGGCAGGCCGATGTCCACGACCTCGACCGCGCCCGACAGCCTCGCCCCGTCCCCCTGGAGCAGCCCGGGCTTCGGGGCGACGAAGGTGACCGTCCGTGCGGCGGCGAGGGCCCCACCCTCCACCCCGCCCGTGTCGCCGGCCACGCCCGACGGGATGTCGACGGCCAGCACCGGGATCCCCGGGGCCACGACCGGCGGGTCGTAGGCGCCGCGGAACCCGGTGCCGAAGGCGGCGTCGACCACCAGGTCGACCCGCGGCCCCGACACGCCGATGGCGTCGGGGTGGTCCGGAGGAACGATCCGTACCCGGGCGCCCCGTCGGGCCAGCAGGCGTGCGGCCACCCGCCCGTCCGCCCCGTTGTTCCCCTTCCCGCACACCAGCACCACCCGGCGGCCGTAGGCGCCGCCCATGAGGTCGAGGGCGGCCAGGGCCACCGCCGTTCCGGCCCGGGCGACCAGCTCGTCGATCCGGGTCGTCTCGAGGGCGCGTGCGTCGACGGCCTGCATCTCGGCGATGGTCAGTACGGGCTGCATGGTGCCTACGAACCTACGGCGTCGGCGGTGGCCGCGATGCCACGGTCGGCCACGACGGCGGCCAGGGCCACCCGGTCGGTGTGGGTGAGCGAGAGGTGCCACCGGACGGCGCCCGCCCTCCTGGCCAACTCGGCCGCCGATCCGTGGAGTGCCAGGGTCGGCGCATCGGTACCGGAGCGGAGGACCTCGACGTCGTGCAGCCCGAAGGACCACAGACCGACGCCCAGCGCCTTCATCACCGCCTCCTTGGCGGCGAACCGGGTGGCCAGCCGCGGGAGCGGGTCCCCCGTCCGGTGGGCGTAGGCCAGTTCGGCGTCGGAGAACAGGCGCCGCTCGAGGCCGGGCCGGCGCGCCAGGACGGTCCGGAACCGGTCGAGGTCGACGGCGTCGATGCCGATGCCGACCACGCCGATCCCTGCCGTGCGCTCCGCCAGCTCAGGCGCCACCCCACCGGCCACCCGGGCGGCGGCGGCGTGGGACCTCACTCGACGGTGACCGTCTTGGCCAGGTTGCGGGGGCGGTCGACGTCGAGTCCGTGGAGGCGGGCCAGCGAGTAGGCGAACAGCTGCAGCGGCACCACGTCGAGGATCGGGGCGAAGAGGTGCTCGGTGGCCGGCACCCACAGGACGGCATCGGCGTGGCGGGCCGTCTCGTCGTCGCCGTCGTTGGCCACCAGGACGACCGAGGCGCCGCGGCTCTTGACCTCGGCGATGTTGGCGATCATCTTCTCCCACACCGGTGTACGGGTGGCCACGCCCACCACCACGGTGCCCGGCTCGACCAGGGCGATCGGTCCGTGCTTCAACTCGCCCGCCGGGAACCCCTCGGCCCGCAGGTAGGAGATCTCCTTCAGCTTCAACGCGCCCTCGAGGGCCACCGGGTACCCCACGTGGCGCCCCAGGAAGATGAACGACGGCGAGTCCCGGTACCGCTCGGCCACCGCACCGACCTCGGCCGACCGCCCGACCGCCGTCGCCACCTTGTCGGGCAGCGATCCCATGGCCGCCAGCAGCCCGCGGGCATCGGCCGGGGAGAGCGTGCCCCGGGCCTGGGCGAGGTAGAGGGCCAGGATCTCGAGCGCGGCGATCTGGGCCAGGTGGGTCTTGGTGGCGGCCACGCCGATCTCGGGGCCGGCGCGGGTGTAGAGCACGGCATCGGCCTCGCGGGCCATCGACGAGTCCACCACGTTGGAGATCACCAGCACCCTGGCCCCGAGCGCCTTGGCCTCGCGGACGGCCTGGAAGGTGTCGACCGTCTCGCCCGACTGGCTGACCCCGATCACCAGGGTGCGCTCGTCGATCACCGGATTCCGGTACCGGAACTCGCTGGCGATGTCGATCTCGACGGGCAGACGGGCCCAGTGCTCGATGGCGTACTTGGCCATGAGCCCGGCGTGGTAGCTGCTGCCGCAGGCCACCATGAACACCTTGTCGACGTTGCGGAACTCCTCGTTGGAGAGGTGCACCTCGTCGAGGACCAGCGTCCCGTCGGGAAGCAGCCGGTCGAGCAGGGTGTCGGCCACCGCCTTCGGCTGCTCGTGCATCTCCTTGGACATGAAATCGTCGTAGCCGTCCTTCTGGGCGGCGTCGAGGTCCCAGTCGACGTGCAGCGGCTCGGGCTCCACCGGTTCGCCCTCCACCGTCGTGACCGAGATCGACCCGGGACGGAGCTCGGCCACCCGGTCGTCCTCGAGGATGAAGAAGTCGTGGGTCAGCCCGAGGATGGCCGGGATGTCCGACGCCAGGAAGGCGGCCCCGTCGCTCACCCCCATGATCAGGGGGGAGACCCGGCGGGCGGCGACGATGAGGTCCGGCTCGTCGGCGTGCACGACGGCCAGGGCGAACGCCCCCCGCACCCGGGTGAGCGCGGCCCGCACCGCGCCGACGAGTCCCTCGGCCGGGAAGGCGACCAGACGGGACTCGACCAGGTGGGCCAGGACCTCGGTGTCGGTCTCGGACTCGAGGCGGTGGCCGGCGGCGATGAGCTCGTCGGACAGCTCGACGTGGTTCTCGATGATGCCGTTGTGGACCAGGGCCAGGCGACCGGAGCAGTCGGCGTGGGGATGGGCGTTCTCCTCGCTCGGGCGCCCGTGGGTGGCCCAGCGGGTGTGCCCGATGCCGGCCGACGGGTGGATGGGCGCCTCCTCGGTGCGCTTGGCCAGGTCGTCGAGGGAGCGGGTGCCGTTGGCCGTCCGGGCCCGCCACATCGCGTCGTCGGCGGAGGGGCCGACGAGGGCCAGGCCGGCCGAGTCGTACCCCCGGTACTCGAGGCGGGCCAGCCCCTCGATCAGCACGTCCAGAACGGACTGGCCGCCCCCATCCGCCCCCGGCCCCCTGGTGATGCCGATGATGCCGCACATGGACGTCCACGCTACCCGCCACAACCGTGTTCCGATAGGCGCAGGTGGGGTCGTGCGGGGCCGCCCCGGGGTCAGATCCCGGCGTCGGGCTCCAGGGCGGCGACCGACTCCCGGGCATCGGCGGCGGCGCGCAGCTCGTGCTCGATCAGGGCGTGGAGACGGTCGGCGGTGGCCTCGGCCACCCCGGGCTCGGTGCACTCGACCATCACCCGCACGACCGGCTCGGTCCCGCTCGGGCGCACCAGCACCCGCCCCGTCCCTCCCATCGCCTCGCGCTCTTGGTCGATGGCCATGTCGATGGCCTCCACCTGCCCGAAGAGGGAGGTGTCGACCCCCTTCACGTTGATCAGCTTCTGGGGCACCGGCTCGATGAGCCCGTCCAGCAGGGCGACGAGCGAGGACCCGCTGCGGGCCATCAGGTCGGCGAGCACCAGGCCGGTCAGCAGGCCGTCCCCGGTGGTGGCCAGCCGGCGGAAGATGATGTGGCCGGACTGCTCGCCACCCAGGGAGAAGCCCTCCTTGTCGAGGGCGGCCAGCACGTGGCGGTCACCGACGTCGGTCTCCTTGACCAGGATGCCCCGCTCCTCCATCGCCCGGCGGAACCCGAGGTTGGTCATCACGGTGACCACGACGGTGTTGCCGGCCAGCTGGCCCCGCTCGGCCAGGTCCCGGGCGAAGAGGGCGAGCAGTGAGTCCCCGTCCACCAGTGAGCCTGTCGCGTCCACGGCCAGCAGCCGGTCGGCGTCGCCGTCGAGGGCCAGGCCGAGGTCCGCTCCGTGCTCGACCACCGCGCTCGACAGCAGCTCGGTGGCGGTCGAGCCGCATCCGGCGTTGATGTTGGTGCCGTCGGGCTCGCACCCGATGGCGATCACCTCGGCGCCGGCCGATTCGAAGACGGTGGCAGCCAGCGACGAAGCACTCCCGTTGGCGCTGTCGACCACGATGCGCAGACCCTCGAGGGACCGGCCGTCGAGGCTCCCCACCAGGTGGTCGACGTAGGCGTCGCCGAGGTCGGGCTCGGTCCGGATGGTGCCCACGCCGTGGCCCTCGAGTGGACGGGGTCCCTTGACCGTCGGGTCGAGGACCCGGTGCAGCTCGTCCTCGACAGCTTGCTCCACCTCCTCGGTCAGCTTCGTCCCACCGGCCCCGAACAGCTTGATGCCGTTGTCCTGGAACGGGTTGTGGGACGCGGAGATGACCACGGCGGGCAGGTCGCGCTTGACCGACAGCCAGGCGAGCGCCGGGGTGGGAAGGATGCCCACGTCGATCACGTCGGCCCCCTCGCTGGCCAGACCGGCCCCGAGGGCGGCCTGCAGCATCGGACCGGACTTCCGCGTATCGCGACCGATGAGGAAGGCGGTGGCGGTGATGGTACGGGCCACCGCCCGCCCGAGGGCCAGGACCAGTTCGGGGGTGAGCTCGGTGTTGGCGCTGCCCCGTACCCCGTCGGTGCCGAACCAGGTTCGGGACACCGGCTCTACCGCTTCGAGTACTGAGGTGCCTTGCGGGCCTTCTTGAGGCCGTACTTCTTGGATTCCTTCTCCCGTGAGTCACGGGTCAGGAACCCGGCCTTCTTGAGGGGGCCGCGCAGCTCGGGGTCGAGCTCGCACAGGGCCCGGGCGATGCCCAGGCGGAAGGCGCCGGCCTGGCCGGAGACGCCGCCGCCGTCGATCGTCACGTCGATGTCCCACGACTCGGTCGTCTCGGTGAGGCGCAGGGGCTCGGTCACGATCATCCGGTGGGTGGCCGAGGTGAAGTAGTCCTCGAACGTGTGCCCGTTGCAGGTGATGGCGCCCTGTCCGGGGCGGATGCGGACCCGTGCGACGGCCTGCTTGCGGCGTCCGGTGGTCTGGCAGATGGGGGCGGTCACTGGTGGTTCCTTCGCTCGGTGCTTGACGGCGGTTCGAGGGGTCGGTCCGGTGCGGCTCAGGCACCGCTGCGGGCGGACGCCGTGCGGCGCGCCCCGGGGATCTCCATGGGGACGGGTGCCTGCGCGGCGTGGGGATGCTCCTCGCCGCGGTAGACCTTGAGCTTGGTGGCCATCTGGCGCCCCAGGCGGTTCTTCGGGAGCATGCCCCGGATCGCGTCACGGACCACCTCGTCGGCGCGGTCGGTCATCAGGTCGGCGTAGCTGGTGGCGGTCAGGCCGCCCGGGTAGCCCGAGTGACGGTAGGACATCTTGAGCTCGGCCTTGCCGGAGGTGAGGACCGCCTTGTCGGCATTGATGACGATGACGTGGTCACCGGTGTCGACGTGGGGGGCGAAGGTGGGCTTGTGCTTTCCACGCAGCACGGCGGCCACCTCGGTGGCCAGGCGGCCCAGTACCAGACCGTCGGCGTCGACGATGTGCCAGGCGCGGGTGATGTCGGCGGGCTTGGGTGTGTACGTACGCAACGGAGTTCCTTGTTCGATGGTGCTGGGTGTCCGGGCACCTGCGGGTGCGGGGCCTCGGGACCTGGGCGACCGACCGGGGCGGAGCAGCTGTTTCACTGCGCCCAGGTACGGCCGGGGCCCGACCCGGCGACCTCCCACACTAGGCCGGATGGGGGTCGGCGGGCAAGCCGCCGGCCGGTGCCTGGACCGGAGGGCGCCGGTGCCCGCGGGGGTTCCGGTCCGGTTCCCGGAAATGCGCATCATGTGTGTACATCCGAGAACCCGGCCACCGGGGCGCTGCCGTCCCCCGGTCAGTACCGCACCGCCATCAGGGTCAGTCCCTGGGGAGGCGCCGGCTGGCCGGCTTGGCTGCGATCGGCCGAGCGGAGGATCGCCAGGATGTCCGAAGGTCGTTTCCGGCCCCGACCCACCTCGACCAGGGTCCCGACCAGCGAGCGGACCATCTGGTGGCAGAAGGCGTTCGCCTCGATCTCGAAGGCGAGGAGGTCGCCGACCACCGGTGCCAGTGACGGCCCGGTCGAGGCGTCGGTGCCCCCGAGGTCCGAGGTCCCGGCCGAACGTGCCCCGGAGGGACGCCCGTCCAGTCTGGTCCAGCGGGCGTCGAGCACACGCCGCGGGATCGGGTCCCCGGCGGTGGTGCCGGGGACCCGTCGGCAGAAGGCCCGGAAGTCGTGCTCGCCGAGCAGCGCGTCCGCGGCGGCGGACATCGACCGCAGGTCGAGCGGGTCGGCCACGTGCCACGCCAGCCCGGCGAGCAGCGGGTCGGCCACCGGGGCGTTGACCACCAGGTAGCGGTAGCGGCGGGCGGTCGCCGAGTGGCGGGCGTCGAAGCCCTCGGGGGCGATCTCGGCCGACCGCACCACGATGGCCGGACCCACCTGGCTGTTGCACGACTTGACCAGTGCGTCCGGCTCGAGCGCGCTCGACCGCTCGGCGGGCAGGTCGAAGTGGACCATCTGGTCGAGGGCGTGCACGCCGGCGTCGGTGCGTCCGGCGCAGGTGAGCGTCACCGGCGTCCGGGCTGCGCGGGACAGGGCGGCTGCCAGGGTCCCGGCCACGGTGGTCTGGCCCTCCTGGGCGGCGAAACCGTGGAATCCCGACCCGTCGTAGGCGACCCGGAGCCGCCACCGGACGATGCCCTGCTGAGGACCCCCGGGATCGGGGGGTGTGCTCACACCAGTTCGATGCGGGCCATCGGCGCGTTGTCGCCCTGGCGGTTGCCCAGCTTGAGGATGCGGGTGTAGCCGCCCGGACGATCGGCGTAACGCGGGCCGATCTCGTCGAAGAGCTTCTGCGACATGTCCTTGTCACGGATGAAGGCGACAACGTTGCGCTGGCGTGCGACCCCGCCCTTGGCTGCGGCGGTGATCACCTTCTCCGCCACCGGGCGGAGGGCCTTGGCCTTGGCCTCGGTGGTCACGACGTATTCGGCGGCGATCAGGGACGCCACCAGATTCCCCATCATCGCCTTCTGGTGGGCGGAGCTGCCGCCGAAGCGACGGCCCTTCTTCGGAGTGCCGAGCATGGTTGGACCTCAGTCCTTGACACGCAGGGACAGGCCCCGCTCGTCGAGCTTCTGGAGCACCTCGTCGAGCGACTTCTGCCCGAAGTTGGTGATGTTGAGGAGATCGTCGAGGGTCCGGTCGACCAGCTCGCCGATCGTGTTGATCTGGGCCCGCTTGAGGCAGTTGCGGGGGCGCTCGGTGAGGTCGAGGTCCTCGATGCGCAGGTCGAGGTCGGGTGAGCCGCTCCCGACGGTGCCGATCTCGCCGAGCTCGAGACCCATGGGCTCGTCCTCGAGGTCCGCCACCAGGCTGACCAGGGTGCGGAGGGTGTCGCCGGCCGACGCGAGTGCCTCACGGGGGGTGAGGGAACCGTCGGTCTCGATCTCGAGCACCAGGCGGTCGAAGTCGGTGGACTGCTCCACCCGCACCGGCTCGACGGTGAAGGCCACCCGGCGCACCGGCGAGAAGATGGCGTCGACCGGGATGACCCCGATGGCGCCGGTTCCCTTGTTCTTGTCGGCCGACAGGTAGCCGCGACCCCGCTCGACGGTCAGGTCCACGGCGATGTGGCCCTTGGCGTTGAGGGAGGCGATGTGCTGGCCGGGGCTCAGGACCTCGACGTCCGAGGTGAGCTGCAGGTCGCCGGCCGTGACCGCGCCCGGGCCCCGCTTGTCGAGGCGGATGGTCACCGGCTCGTCGCTGTGGACCCGGAACAGCAGGTCCTTCAGGTTGAGGATGATGTCGGTGACGTCCTCCTTCACGCCCGGAAGGGTCGTGAACTCGTGGAGGGCCTCGTCGAACCGGACCTGGGTGATGGAGGCCCCGGGGATCGACGACAGCAGCGTCCGCCGCAGCGAGTTTCCGAGCGTGTGGCCGAAGCCAGGGTCGAGCGGTCCGACCGCGAACTTCTGGCGGTTGTCCTCTTCTTCGCCGATTGCTTCGACGGTGGGTCGCTGGATGATGAGCATGCGTGTGTGGCTCCTCGGCAGATGGTGCGCAGGTTCGGTTTCGGTCGGTTCGTTGCGTGTGCGGTTGGGTCGGTCGGCGGAGCCGGCCGGGGCTACTTGGAGTAGAGCTCGACGATCAGCTGCTCTTGCACCGGCTCGTCGATGTGCTCGCGCAGCGGCAGCGAGAACACCCGGACCTCGAACCGGTCCCCCACCGTCTCGAGCCACGGGGGCAGCGAGCGGTCGAGGGTGTCCATGTTGCGCCGCACGTGGAACAGCTCGCGGGACGACGGCTTGAGCGCCACGGTGTCGCCCTGGCGCAGCCGGTAGCTCGGGATGGTGACCCGCTTGCCGTTGACCAGGACGTGGCCGTGGCGGACGAACTGGCGGGCCTGCGAGCGGCTGGCCCCCCACCCGGCGCGGAACGCCACGTTGTCGAGTCGCAGCTCGAGCATGCGCAGCAGGTTCTCACCGGTGATGCCCGGTGCCCGGCTGGCCTCCACGTAGAGGTTGTGGAACTGCTTCTCGAGCAGTCCGTAGATGCGTCGTGCCTTCTGCTTCTCACGCAGCTGGCCGAGGTACTCCGACCCCTGGCGCATGCGGTCGCGGCCGTGCTCGCCGGGCGGGTAGGCGCGGCTGTGACGGTCGGTGACCGCCTCGGAGACGGGGCACTTCATCGAATAGCACCGCTCGCCCTTCAAGAAGAGCTTGGTGCGCTCCCGGCGACAGAGCCGGCAGACGGGTCCGGTGTAACGAGCCATGGTGTTCCCTGGTTCCCTTCGTCCCCGTCCCTACACCCGCCGCCGCTTCTTGGGGCGGCAGCCGTTGTGTGGGATGGGGGTGACGTCCTTGATGCCGGCGACCTCGATGCCGGCGGCGGCGAGTGAGCGGATGGCGGTCTCGCGGCCCGAGCCAGGTCCGCGGACCAGCACGTCGACCCGGCGCACACCGTGCTCCATGGCCCGCTTGGCGCATTGCTCGGCAGCCAGCTGGGCGGCGAACGGGGTGGACTTGCGGGAGCCCTTGAACCCGACGTTGCCGGCCGATGCCCAGGCCAGCACGTTTCCCTCGGGATCGGCGATGGAGACGATCGTGTTGTTGAACGAGCTCTTGATGTGGGCGACGCCGAAGGTGACGTTCTTCCGCTCGCGCTTGCGGGGACGGCGAGCCGCTCCGGGCTTGGTGGGCTTGGCCATTACTTGCGAACCTTCTTCTTTCC
>JBEKRV010000076.1:0-14792 GCA_049517675.1 Acidimicrobiales bacterium | reverse complement strand
CGTCGAGGAGGTCCAACTCGTCGATCGGGCGATCGGGGTCGGCCAGGGCCTGGTCCATCAGCCGGCCGAACTGGGCCGCCATCCTGGCGACGGTGGCCTCGTCGAAGAGGTCGGTGCTGAAGTCGATGGTAACGGTGGCCCTGGCCCCGTCGGAACCGAGCTCCCAGGTGATGTCGAGCGGTGTACCGACCGGCGGGGCGGAGCGGGCGTCGCTGACCGCGACCTGGACGACCGGGGCCCGGCTCGGATCCTCGGTCAGCCCGAGTGCTGCGCCCACGGAGGCCAGATCAGGGGTCCCGTGGATCGCGCCCTCGGCGACAGCTGCCTCCACCAGGACGCGGAGGGCACCGACCGACGACCGGGTGTCCACCGGGAGCCGGAGCGGAAGGAGACCGTCGCCGGGCCGCTGCAACCCGAGAACCACCTCGTCGGAGGGCGAGTAGCGGACGAGCAGCGCGGCGACGACGGTGAGCAGTCCGAGATCGGGCGAACCCTCCGACCACCCGTCGCCGACGACCGCGGACGAACAGGTCGTGCGGGCACGACCGGAGCCGAGCACGGCCGGCCGCGCCCGTGGCAGCGGGAAGGTGGAGAGATCGGGGCAGCCAGACAGGTGGTCGACCCACCAACCGGTATCAACCGACTGCGCGATCGCGGGACTCCGGTCGCCTCCGTCTGCAGCCCCGCCGACCCGCACGGTCATCGGGCGTGGGAGCCGAAGCTGTCGGTCCGGACGTCACGTGGAGTGAAGGTGACCCTGCGATCTACCGCGCCACCCGCATCGGCCGGCTTCACCGGTGCGTCATCCCTGCGCTCATCATGGTCCGGCCTCACCCCTTGTCAGCCGCAGTCGAGGTCGACCCCGGATCCACCTGTGGACGTTCCCGTGCGTCGACGGCGTCGTTCGCCGACGGCGCCACCAGCAAATCGTACCGGTCGCCGGACGCGCCGGGCAATACTCGACGACGGTCCGGAGGGGGCCGGCAGGAGGGAAGGAGCGCATCTTCTCCGGTCAAATCGCGGTGCGGCGGTTACACTGAATGCTATGGATGCAGTCGGGGCACCCGAGCGCGAATGGACGACGGCGAGGCTGTGGAACGCGCTCCGTCAGTTGCGGGACCCGGCCTTCGTCAAGCGGCGATGGCAGTTGCGGGTGGTGAAGCCGCGGTACGGCGTCGAAGCGGTACGGGATCTCGTCATCGACGAGCGGTACGGCGGCCGCTGCGGGGGCACCTATGCGAGCCGTTGGAACGACAAGGGCTATCGGGGAACGTCGAGTGCGCACTACTACTACCTGAAGAAGCTCTTCGCGGACCACAACATCTCGATCGGACCCGATGACGTGCTGGTCGACGTCGGATGCGGCAAGGGTCGGGTCCTCAACTTCTGGCTCCACAAGGGACTGCGGAACCGCATGGTCGGGATCGAGATCGACGAACGGTGGGCCGGGTACACCGCCAAGCGACTCGCCGGCTTCGCCAACGTCGAGGTGCTGTGCGGCGACGCATTCGAACTCATGCCCCGAGACGGCACCGTCTTCTTCATCTTCAACCCGTTCACCCGCGAGACGACCGAACGGTTCAAGTCACTGCTCGAGAACCTCCGGGGCCCGGGGGAGGACATCACCCTCGTCTACTACATGTGCAATTACGACGATCTGTTCGAGTCCGACCCACGGTGGGACGTGGCGCGGGTCACCGACAACACATTCCACCCCTCGATCGTCGCCCGACTCTCGAAGACCGCCGACAGGATCGGCTGACGCGCCGGAATCCGGTGCCGTGCGTCACGACAGGACGATGCCGGCCCGCAGTCGGAACGGCTTCACCAACTGGGAGAGCGGAAGGTCGGGGTCCTTGGTCGCGGAGTCCAACACGGTCACGAAGGCGTCCATCCAGGCTTCGACCGTCGCCCCGTCGAAGATGGCCGAGTTGTACTCGACATAGCCGCCGAGCGTCCCCGGGGCGTCGACGAAGCCGAGAGCCAGGTCGAATCGTGACGAGCCGAGCCCCACGCTCACCCGGGAGGCGGTCAATCCCGGCAACTCCGGGGGCTGCGGCGCCGGACCCTGCATGCGCAGGTTCACCTGGAAGAGGGGATTGCGATCGGGCCGGCGCTTGGGTCGCAGCGCTTGGACGATCCGCTCGAAGGGGATGTCCTGGTGCGCGTAGCAACTCACCGCGGTCTCCCGACAGCGTCTGACCAGCTCACGGAACGTGGGGTCGCCGGTCATCCGGAGTCGCAGGAGCAAGGTGTTGACGAAGAAGCCGATGAGCGGCTCCGTCTCGGGCCAGCGGCGGCTGCCGACAGGGCTGCCGACCAGGAAGTCCTCCTGACCGGTCAGCCCGTGAAGGAGCACCCCGGTCGCAGCGTGGACGACCATGAAGATGGTCGCCCGCTCGTTGCGGCCGATCCGGCGGAGGGCGTCGGCCACCGGTGCCGGGATGTCGAAGCCGAGCCGGCCCCCGGCGAAGGTGAGTACGGCGGGACGCGGATGGTCGGTCGGCAGCTCGAGGACGAAGTCGGTCCCCGACAGCTCCTCCCGCCAGAAGTCGATCTCGCCTTTGAGCACGTCGCCCTGCAGCCACTGCTGCTGCCACTGCGCGAAGTCGCCGTACTGCACCGGGAGGGCCGGCAATTCGGCGGGTTCGCCGGTCACGAATCCGACGTAGAGCGCGGTCAGTTCGTCGAACAGGATCCCCCGCGACCAACCGTCGCACGCGATGTGGTGCAACGTCATGCAGATCAGCCGCGAGTCCTGCCCGAGCCGGATGAGCCCGACTCGGAGCATGAGGTCACGGGAGAGGTCGAACGGGATCTGGACGACGTCGCGGACGGCGTCGGCGATCTGTTCGTCGGTCAATGTTCGCTCCGACCGGAGGTCCACCTCCAGGAACGAGAAGACGGGATCGGTGAGTAGCTCGGCGCGGGGAACGCCGCCGTCCTCGACCACGATCGTCCGCAGGGTCTCGTGTCGGTCCACGATGGTCTGGAACGACCGTCGGAGTGCGTCCTCGTCCAGGT
This sequence comes from Acidimicrobiales bacterium, assembly GCA_049517675.1. Classification (GTDB taxonomy): domain Bacteria; phylum Actinomycetota; class Acidimicrobiia; order Acidimicrobiales; family RAAP-2; genus Bog-756. The sequence continues at coordinate 11,768 of JBEKRV010000076.1, read as the reverse complement.
GTCCCTCGAATCGCAGGTTGAGGCTGGCGTTGTAGGCCGAACCGTCCTTCTGCCACTCCTGGAGGAACCAGAGCTGCTGTTGCGAGTACGACAGCAGCAGCGGCTCGTCGGGATCCCGACGACGGAGCGCACGCTCCGAGCCGGCCCCGTCACGCAACTTGGCCCGCCGTTCGAGCAGCTGTCGCTCGAGCAGGGCCCGCTTCTCGGGGCTGAGTCCGTCCAGGCGGTCGCCGAGGGTGGTCATCGCGCCACACCCGCGACGTAGCTGCGGTGACGTGTCACAGGCCCTCGCCCTCGGTCAACATCAGCAGTTCGTCGACCGTGTCCACCGAGTCGTCCGAGAGGCCCTCGAGGATGCGGCGGGCGATCGACGCGACCGTCGCATGGTCGAACAGGTCGCGGAGCGAGACGTCCACGCCGTGGCTCCGCAGGTGCGACGCCACCCTCGCCGCGTCGAGGGAATTGGCGCCCAGTTCGTAGACATCGTCGTCGGCCCCGACCCCGTCGATCTCGAGCACGTCGCACCAGATGCCGGCGACGAGTTCCTCGAGCGGACCCTGTGGGTTACGAAAGGTGGCACCGGGGTGCGCCGGGCCGGAGGGGGTGGGGAGCGCACCCCGGTCGATCTTGCCGTTCGGCGAGACCGGCAGCGTCTCGAGCACCACGAAGGCGGCGGGAACCATGTAGTCGGGGAGCGACTGGCGCAGGAACGCCCGCAACTCCGCGTGGACGGGGGTAGGTCCGTCCTCGCAGTTCAGGTAGGCCACGAGCCGCTGCTCGTTCGGCACGTCGGTCCGGACGACGACGACGGCGTTCCGGATCGCCGCGTGCCGGATCAGGGTCTGCTCGATCTCGCCGAGCTCGATCCGGTAGCCGCGGAATTTCACCTGGTTGTCGAACCTGCCCCGGTACTCGAGCGTGCCGTCGGCGAGCCAGCGGACGCAGTCGCCGCTCCGGTAGAGGCGGGCGTCGGGGGTGTCGACGAACGGGTGGGCGACGAACCGCTCTGCCGTGAGTTCGGGGCGACCGAGGTAGCCGCGGGCGAGGCCGGGACCACCGATGTAGAGCTCGCCCGGGCAGCCGATGGGGACGGGGCGCCGCTGCTCGTCGAGGACGTACACCTCTACGTTCGACAGGGGTCTGCCGATGGGCAGGGACTCGTGGTCCACCTCACCGGTACCCGTGACGGTGAAGGTGGTGGTGAGCACGGTCGCCTCGGTCGGGCCGTATCCGTTGATGAAGCGTCGGCCGGTGCCCCATCGTCGGACCAGCTCCGGGTGGCACGCCTCCCCGGCGGCGCAGACCGTCGCCAGGTGGGGGAACGTCGCGTCGGGCATGACGGCGAGCAGCGACGGCGGGAGCGTCACCGTGGTGATCCGTCGATCCTGGAGCAACTGCGTGAGGTCCGGGACCGACGCGAGCACCTCCTGGCGCGCGAGGCACACGGTCGCGCCGACGCAGAGTGGGATCACCAGGTCGAGGATCGAGGCATCGAAGGTGAACGAGGCGAACTGGAGCACCCGGCTCCGTGAGTCGAGGGCGAAGGAATCGATGACGTCGAGCGCCAGGTTGACGACGCCCCTGTGCTCGATGAGGGCGCCTTTCGGGTATCCCGTCGAACCGGACGTGTAGATCACATAGGCCAGGTCGTCCGACGTCGAGCGTCCGTCCGGCACCGTCGTCGGATAGGCGAGGAGCGACTCGGCGGCTTCGTCGAGGCACAGGAACCGTCCGGCGTGGTCGCCGAGGCGGGGGAGGAGGGGTGTCATGGTCAGGAGGAGGCCGGCGTCGGCGTCGCCGAGCATGTACTCGATCCGCTCCTGCGGGTACGCCGTGTCCACCGGGAGGTAGGCGCCGCCGGCCTTCAGGATGGCCAGCATGGCCACCACCATCTCCATCGATCGCTCGATGCAGATGGCGACGATGGTGTCCGGTCCGACCCCGAGCTCCACCAGGCGGTGGGCCAGTTGGTTGGCGCGGGCGTCGAGGTCGGCATAGGTGAGGGTGGCGTCCTCGAACTCGAGGGCGATGGCGTCCGGGGTGCTCGCCACCTGGTCGGCGAAGAGGTCGTGGATGCGTCGTCCGGAGGGGATGGGTCGTGTGGTGCCGTTCCGGTCGACCAGGTTCTGGTGGCGCTCGGCCGCTGCGGACACCAGGTGGGAGACCGGGAGATCGGGGTCGGCGGCACCCACCTCGAGGAGGTCCTCGAGCTGTCGGCAGAGCCGCTCGGCGGTCGCGGGCTCGAGGAGGTCGGAGCTGTATTCGAGCCCGAGGTCGAGCTCACCCCCGTGCTCCATGACGACGAGGCTCAGGTCGGCGAAGCGCGACCACCCCCAGTCGATCGGGACCGGCGACAGTTTCGCCGCGCCGAGGCGTTCGTCCCCGGGGGGCTCGGGCTGCATCGTGGCAAGGACCTGGAAGACGGGGTGCCTGGAGAGATCTCGACCCGGCGCCTGTTCGTCGACGATCCGCTCGAACGGTACGTGTTGCCGCTGCATGCCGTCGAGCACTGCCGTCCTCGTCCGTCCGATGAGGTCGGTCAGCGTGGGGTCCCCCGCCAACCTGATCCGCAGGGGCAGCGTGTTGACGAACAACCCGACGACGTCGTCCATCTCGGATCCGTTCCGGCCGGTCACCGGAAGGCCGACGACGATGTCCTCCTGACCGCTGTACCGGGCCAGCAAGGCCCCCCAGGCCGCCAGCACCGTCATGAACAGGGTCGACGATGTACCGACGGCGGTGCGCCGGACACCGGCTGCCACCTGCGGGTCCAACCTGTGGAAGGCACGGCCGCCCCGGTGGGACTGGGCGGCCGGACGCGGATGGTCGAAGGGGAAATCGAGGACGGGCGGTGCACCGTCCAGCTCCTCTCGCCAGTAGCGGAGGCCCTCGTCCTCCTGTAGGAGCAGTGCCGGGTCGCGTTGCCAGACGACGCAGTCGCCGTAGTCGACGGACGGGAGGTCGCGGGGACCCTGGCCACTGCCCGTCGTCAGCGCTTCGTAGTGCTGGCGGAGCTCGTGCAGGAGCAGCTGGACGGAGGCCCCGTCGACGATGCTGTGGTGTGCCGTGAGGCAGAGGAGCCACTGGTCGTCGGCCGCGCCGCCGGCTGGCACCGACGCCCCGTCGGCCGTGCCGGCGCGGGCGAGCGTCACCCGGATCAGCGGGGCCTCGGTGAGGTCGAACGGTCGGAGTGCCTCGGCCACGGTGGCGTCGAGCGCCCCGGCCCACGTATCGGGACCGGCGGATGGCTCGAGCAGGTCGCACGGGATGGTGACCGTCGGGTGGACGATCTGGGAGACCACTCCGCCATGTTCCGCGAGGGATGTCCGGAGGATCTCGTGCCTGGCCGCGAGCCGGCCGAGTGCGCTCTCGAGGGCGACGACGTCGACCGGTCCGACGACACGACGGGCCACGGGGACGTTGTACAGGGCCCGACCCGGCTCGAGTTGCTCGAGCACCCACATGCGTCCCTGTGCCGAGGATGCCGGGAACGCCACGAATCCGCCGTCCGGCTCCGGGCTCTTGCCTTCGAGCGCACGTGCGAGCACCTCGGGATCGCCGCCCGGAGGAGGCTCCGCGAGTCGACGGGCGTCCCGATCGGCCCGGAGCAGGGGTGGCAGGTCCGTCGGCGTCCCCTCCCGGGTGCCCAGCCGGTCCACTGCCGCTGCGAACCGCTGCAGTACCGGCTCCTCGAACAGGACGCCGAGTGGGACGGTGACCCCCAGGTCCGAGGCGATGCGGGCCGCCAGCCTGGTGGCCAGCAGCGAGTGTCCGCCCAGGTCGAAGAAGTCGTCGGACGCCGACACCGGCCCGATGCCGATGATCTCGGACCAGAAGCGGGCGAGGGCCTTCTCGGTCGGTGTGGACAGCTGGTCGTGTCCCCCATCCGTCACCCGGTCGTCGTCGGGTCGCGGCAGCGCCTTGCGGTCGAGCTTGCCGCTGGCGGTGAGTGGGAGCGCGTCCAGCAGGACGATCGTGGTCGGCACCATGTAGACGGGGAGGCGGCGACGCAGGTGATCGCCGATCTCCTCGACGTCGGCGGTCGGGCCGCTGACCGTGCAGTAGGCCACGAGTCTCTGGTTCCCCGGTGTGTCCTCGCGCACGATGACCGCCGCCTGGGCCACCTCGGCGCAGTCCGTGAGCACCGCCTCGATCTCGCCGAGCTCGATGCGGTAGCCGCGCAGCTTCACCTGGTGATCGGTCCGTCCGAGGCACACCAATTGGCCGTCGCTGCGCCACATGGCCAGGTCACCGGTGCGGTACAGGCGGGACGACGGGTCTGCGCCGAACGGGTCGGCGATGAAGTGCGACGCGTCCTGGTCGGGTCGGTTCACATAGCCGCGCGCCACCCCGATCCCGCCGATGTGGAGTTCGCCGGGGACGCCGACGGGGACGACCGCACCCCGGTCGTCGAGCACGTAGCAGGTGGTGTTGGCGATGGGCAGCCCGATAGGGAGCGGATCGGATGCACCCCGACCGAGCCGCGTGCAGACGGACCACACCGTGGTCTCGGTCGGACCGTAGAAGTTCCAGATCTCGGCGACGCGGTCGGAGAGCGCCTCCACCAACGAGGCGCCGTAGCCCTCACCGCCGCAGACGATGCGAAGACCGTCCCGTCCGGGCCAACCGGATTCGATCAGCATCTGCCAGGTCGCCGGTGTGGCCTGCATGACGTCGGCCCGGGACCGTTCGATCAACGCGGCCAGCGCGGTGGGCTCGCGTGCGACGTCGCTCGCGGCGAGGACCAGTGTCGCCCCGGTGATGAGCGGGAGGAACAGGTCGGGCAGCGAGACGTCGAAGGTCAACGTCGTGATCCCGACCATGACCTCGCCGGCCGTCAGACCCGGGCGCTCGGCCATGACGGCGAGGATGTTGCTGAGTCCCCGGTGCTCGATCATCACGCCCTTGGGGCGACCCGTGGAGCCCGACGTGTAGATGACGTAGGCGAGGTCGGTCGGTCGCGGTCCGTCGTCCACCGGCGCCACCGGACCGTCGTGGTAGAGGTCCGCGATGACTTGCGGTGGCCCGTCGGGCGGCAGTCCGGCAGCCAGATCGGAGGACGTGAGGACGGCCTTCACCCCGGCATCGTCGAGGATGTAGTCGATGCGGTCGGACGGGTAGCCGGGGTCGAGCGGGACATAGGCCGCTCCGGCCTTCATGATCCCCACCAGTCCCACGAGGAGCTGGACCGAGCGGTCCAGGTGGACCGCCACCCGGTCCCCCCGACCGATCCCCCGGGACCGTAGGTGTTGAGCGAGGGCGTTCGACCGGTCGTCCAACTCCCGGTAGGTGGCCGAACCGTCGGGGGCCTCGACGGCACACGTGGCACCCCGAAGTGCGGCCTGTCGGGCGATCAGTGCGGGGACGTTCTCGTCGGGCAGCGGGCGTCCAGTGGCATTCGGAACGGTCAACAGGCGCTGACGCTCGACCTCGTCCATCAGGGGCAACGTGGCGCACGGGCGATCCGGGGCGGCGAGCGCTGCGTCGAGCAGTGTCTCGAACTGGCCGGCCATGCGGATCACGGACGGTTCGTCCCACAGTGCCGTGCACCACTCCCACACGAGCGTCAGGTTGCCGGCGTCGCCGGACTCGACGACGGCCAACGACAGGTCCGCCTGGGACGTCCCGGGGTCGATGTCCACGGGCGAGACGGTGAGGCCTCCCCATCGCATCTGCTGGTCGACCCCGGATCCGACATTGTTGATCAGCACCTGGACGAGCGGAGGGCGGCTCGGATCGCGGGCCGGATGCACGAGTTGGACGATCTTCTCGAACGGCAGGTCACCGTGGGCGAAGGCACTGCCCGCCGATTCGCGCACCGAGTCGACCAGGTCGGCGAACCCGGCGTCCGGGGAGATGACCACCCGAAGGGGCAGGGTGTCGCTGAGCATGCCCATCACGTCGTCGAGCTCCGGCAGTGACCGGCTGTTGACGGGTGTGCCGATGACGAGGTCGTCCTGGCGGCTCAACCGGGAGAGCAGTAGCGAGAAAGCGGCCACCATGCCCATGAAGGGCGTGGCCCCCTGCGACCGGGCGAGGGTGGCGAGCCGCTCCACGACCGGTCCGGGCAGCGAGGTGGTGAGGCGTCGACCACCGTAGTCCTGGGTGGGCGGTCGTTGGCGGTCGAACGGCAGTTCGATGGTCGGGGGGGCATCGGCCAGGTACCGGGTCCAGAACGTGTGGTCGAGGTCCTGGCGGGCCCCGTCGAGCACGGCGCGCTGCCATGCGGCCACGTCGGAGAACTGGAGCCCGACCGGAGGGAGGGCGGGAGCGGAGTCGGTGACGAAGCCTTCGTAGAGTGCCCCGAGCTCGTTGAGCAGGAGTTGTCTCGAGGTCCCGTCCGAGGCGATGTGGTGGACGCACAGGGCGAGTACGTGATCCTCGGGACCGAGGCGCACCAGGAGTGCCCGCAGGAGGACGTCGTCGGCGAGGTCGAACGGCACGGCGAGGAAGCGACGGACGGCCGTTTCCGCGTCCTCGCCGGTGTCGGGGCCGATGTCGACGATCTCGAGGGCTACCGGGAGTGGTGGCCCGAGTGACGGCACGGGCCGCCCCTCGACGGCACGCACGTTGGTGCGCAGGACCTCGTGTCGGTCGACGACGGCATCCAGCGCCCGCTGGAGCCACGCCACCTCCAGGGGCCCGGCGATCCGGAGGACCCGCGAGGCGTTGTAGGCGGCGAGCCCCGGCGTGAGCTGGTCGAGGAGCCAGAGCCGCTCCTGCTCGTAGGAGAGCACGGGGGGGCTTCCCGTCGGTCGTCGCCGCGGCGCCGCACGCTTGCGCTTCTCGAGCCTTCGGGCGATCTCCGCCCTGCGCTCCGGGTCGAGGTCGCGGAGCCGGGTCTGAAGATCGGATGCAGGCACTCCGTCGGTCATGGCGAGGGGTTCTGCTCCGTCTCCGCCGCCAGCAGCGCCTCCGCCTCCTCGTCCGAGAGCTCGTCGATCTGCCGGAGGAGGTCGGCCAGATCGTCGTCATCCTCGAGGACGCGGCGACTGTCGACCTCCCCGGCCAGCGCGGCGACCGTCGGTGCCGTGAAGAGCAAGTGCACCTCCAGCTCGACCCGGAAGATGCCGCGCAGTCGTGCGATGGCCTGGGTGGCGAGCAGCGAGTGCCCACCGAGCGCGAAGAAGTCGTCGCCGGCACCGACCTGTTCGATCCCGAGGAGCTCCCCGAACAGTTCCGCCACCACCTTCTCGGTGTCGGTGGACGGAGCGACGTACTCCCGGTGGCCGTCGACGTCGTCCTCGGTCGGTTCCGGGAGTCCGGCCCGGTCGAGCTTCCCGTTGGCCAACAAGGGCATGCTCTCGAGCTCCACATAGGCGGCAGGCACCATGTAGTCGGGTATCCGATCCCTGAGGAACTCGCGGAGGGAGGCCGGTTCGGGGCCCGGGCTGTAGGGCGACACGATGTACGCGACCAGCCGATGGTCCCCGGGAGTGTCCTCCCGCTGGACGACGACCGCCTGCTGTACTTCGGGGTGACTCCGCAGGTTCACCTCGATCTCCCCGGTCTCGACCCGGAATCCGCGCACCTTGATCTGGCCGTCGATGCGGCCGAGGAATTCGACGGTGCCATCGGGCAGGTGCCGGGCGAGGTCGCCGGTCCGGTAGTAGCGGCCCGAGTCGTCGCCCAGCGGGTCGTCGGGGAAGGACTCGGCGGTCCGCTCGTCATCCCGCCAGTAGCCACGCGCCAGCCCGCTGCCGCCGATGAGGAGCTCACCGGGCGCCCCCGGGGGGACCTGTCCCGACGAGTCGTCGACGATCCGCACCCGGGTGTTCGTGAGGGGGCGTCCGATCGGCACGACGGGTCGGGCCCGGTGAGCCAGAGTGGCCGAGTCGAGCTCGAACACCAGCGACCCGACGGTGGTCTCGGACGGTCCGTAGTGATTGACCACCCGGCAGTCCGAGAGGGCGGTGACACGGTCGACGAGTTCCCACCGCAATGCCTCGCCTCCGCTGATCAGGAGCTTCCTCGGCAGGACCGTGCCTCCGGCCGCGAGCAACGCCTCGAGGTGGGATGGGGTGATCTTCAGCACGTCCACCGGGTTGGCCCGGTTGTGGGACGCGAAGAGCTCCGGATCCATGGCCACGTCGAGCGGCACGACGGTGAGGCATCCACCGGAAGCGAGGGCGGGGTAGAGGCTCGTGTTGCCGAGGTCCGTGCTGAGCGATGTCACCAGGGCGAAACTCCACCCGTCGGCGAGGTCGGGCGCGCCGAGGAGTTCATCGATGACGAATGCCACGTAGTTCTCGAGACTGCCGTGGGTGACCGCGACGCCCTTGGGCGACCCTGTCGACCCCGAGGTGTAGACGATGTAGGCGAGATCGTCCGGGTCGACCTCCACGGCCACCCGACCGTTCCCGGTCGTGTCGATCTCGTCCACGGTGAGCACGGTCCCGTCGAAGGGAGGTAGGGAGTCACCGGTGTGGCGGACCGTCAGGAGGATCGAGGCGCCGCTATGCGCCAGCTGGCCGGCGATCCTCGTCGCCGGCTGGTCGGGGTTGATGCAGACGTGGGCATACCCGGCCTTCAGGACGGCGAGGACCGATACCACCTGGTCGGTGGACCGCTGCATGACGACGGCCACGGGTGCCGAGCGGTCCGCTCCGCTGTCGACGAGTACGCGGGCGAGCCCGTCGGCCCGGCGGTCGAGCTCTGCGTAGGTGAGCACCTCGTCGCCGTAGCGCAGGGCAGGCCTGTCGGGGTGCCGCTCCACCTGCTGCTCGAAGCGGTGGACGAACCTCACCCCCGGTAGGTCGGCGGCGGGGCCGTCGAGTGCCGTCAACCAGGGCACGTGGACAGCCGCGTCCAACCCGGAGATCCGACGGACGGCCGCGTCCGGATCAGCGGTGAGCCCGGTGAGCACTGCCGACAACATGTGGCCCACGTGTTCGGCATGCACCACGTCGATCTGGTTCGGGTCGGCCCACAGGGCCGCGGTCACCTCACTGCCGGTGCCCGAGACGGACAGGACGAGTTGGCAATCCGTCCGGTCTGGAGGCGAGTCGAGGGCATCGGGGGTCGTCCGATACTGGAACCCGAACGGGAGGCCCGGGTCGGCACTCGACGGGCACGCCTCGGCGGCGGCGACAGCAGCTCCCCGTTGATGGCCCAACGCGCGCACCATCGACTGCAGGCTTGCCTCCGGATCGCCCTCGACCGTCAGGGGGAGGGTGCGGGCGTACGGCCCGACCGCGGCCTCGAGTCCCTCGACGCCCCTGCGGTCGTCGAGGAAGGCGATCGTCGCGTGGTCGGTTCCGGCGAGTCGTTGTGCGACGATCGCCCACGCGGCCAGCCAGACGTCCGACGGCTCGACGTCGAACGACTCCGCGATCCGCTCCACGGCCGTCCCGAGCGTCCGGGACCAGGGGAGTGGCGTGACCCGTGGGCGCACGGGTCCGGTCCCGCCGGAGTCCGGCGCACCCGACCGCGGGAGGGAGCCGGCCCCGGACCGGTCGATGGCCACCGCGTCCCAGTGGGCGACCGCCTCGGGTTCCGTGCTCGCGTTGCCTTGCCAGGCTGCATAGTCGGCGTACTGGAGTGGTTCCTCGGCGAGCCGGGTGTCGGCTCCGTCGCCGATCGCCGCGGCCAGGAGCGTGAGGCTCCGGACATCGGCCACCGCGGCGAGGGCCGTGAGGATCAGCGCTCCGCCTTCCCCCTGGCGGACCACCCGGACCCGCACGACCGGCCCGGTCGCCGCACTCAGCTCCTCGCGCCAGGCGGCGTCCAGCTCGTTCCGCAGCGACGGGTCGTCGATCGGTGCCCGGAGTTCGACGATCGGAACGTCCATCGAAGGGTTCACGACCTGGAGCGGCGCAGCCGCGCCGGCCGGGCGCACGAAGGTCGTTCGGAGGATCTCGTGGTGCTCCACCGATCGGGCCACCGCGTCGGCGAGCCGGTCGGGAGCGGGGAGCGCTCCGAACCGGACGCAGACCTGGGTGCGGGCCGGGGGAATTCCCGGATTCCGGTCCAGGGCCGCCGTCTGCTGAACGGAAACCTCGAAACCTACAGGTTCGTGCCCCATGACCCCTTATGGCTCCTTGTCCTCGCGACTCGGGGATGAACCGACGCGGTGCATTCCGCCGCCGCCACCACCTCTACCAGGGGCGTTTTCCCTGTGCCACGCACACAGTCTGTCACGGCAACCCCGACTTCGACAACGGTGTCCACGGGTCGTTCGTGACGGTCGCGGCCGCCCGGGAGGTCACGTCGCCGGGTCGTCGAGCTCCTCGCCGGACAGGGCCGCGAGCAACGCCCGCGAGATCCCGGCGACCGTCGGCGTCTCGAAGATCGTCGGAATGGCCAGTTCGATGCCGAACTCCGCGCGGATCTGGCCGACGGCCTTCGTCGCCATGAGCGAGTCGACCCCCGCGTCGAACAGGTCGTCGTGGGAGCCGAGATGGTCGATGCCCAGCAATGCGCACCACAGCTCGGCGACCATGGCCTCGATCGGGGTGACCGCATCCGGCGAGCCGTCGATGCCCGCCGGCTGGTGGAACGGCTCGGGAAACGCCTGCCGGTCCACCTTCCCGCTCGGCGACCGCGGGAACGCATCGAGGACGATGACCGCGGACGGGACCATGTGGCCGGGGAGGACCTCGTCCAGGAAGGCGCGCAGTTCGCCGGGGCGCGGTGTGCCGACCGGTTCCGGACGGACGTGGATCTCGCCACCGTCGAACAGCCTGTCGTAGAAGCCGGGCCGGCGGAAGACCGGGGCGTCGTGGACGCTGGTGAATTCGAAGGGCGTCACCGCTCCACTGCGATGGTGGACCGTGCCGGAGAGGTGGTAGTCCGGGTTCAGTCCGTTCGTCGACAGCGTGCGGTCGATCTGGACCCGCAGCACGTCCCCCGCGGAGGCCTCCGGTCCGGGATGGAAGATCGGCAGGAAGACGGGGAGCCAGCACAGTGGTTCGGCGAGGGCGTCGATCCATTCGCCCGGACACGTTTCGAGCCGGAGCCACAGGAGGAGCCCGTCGAGGCGGCACCCCCGCTCGATGGTGAGCTCCTCGGTGTGCCGCTCCTCGGGAGCCACGAGGCCGGTGAACCGGAGGTCTTCGAACGTCCCGACGTCGGACACCAGGTCGCCGTAGTCGAGGCCCTTGAGGCACAGCCGCAGATCGAACCGGTGGCCGACCTGCTCGAACACACGCTCGACGTACGGCGCGGTGGCGGGGCTGAAGGCGGGGGACGCCACGAGCCGGTCCGGGAGCGTCACTGCGGCGAACGCCGTGAGGCTCCGAGACGGGATCTGGACCCCGTCGGACGTCATGAGTCGCCATGCGTCGTTGAGGATGAGGGCGGCCCCCTCCGAACCGCCGATGGCGCCGACGATCTCCGAGACGCACACGTCGACGGGTTCCGGGAGCTCGACGTTGCGAGCGTCGCCGTGGAGGACCTCGATCCGGTCGTCCAGTCCGAGGCGGTGGACGGTGTCCTTCGCGCTGCGGTACGAGGACTCCAGGATCTCGAGTGCGTAGACCTTCCTGGCTCCCGCCTCCACGCACAGTCGGGCCAGGATGGCATCCTGGCCGGTCCCGACGTCGACGACGGTGTTCCCCGGGACGACCCGGTCGATCGCCACCCGATAGGCACGGTTGCGGCGTTCGTCGTGGGTCATGGCGTAGTACAGCGTGTCGTCGTAGAGGAAGTACTCGGCCAACGACGGCCAGAGCTCCACGTGTCGGTCGTCGCCCTCGCGGTCCTGTGGCACGACGTAGGCCACCAGTCGGCGGTTGCCGGGGGTGTCCTCGCGGACGACGACGGCGGCG
>JBEKRV010000075.1:0-17816 GCA_049517675.1 Acidimicrobiales bacterium | reverse complement strand
GCCGCCACGGACCGACTCGACGACGTCCTGGCCCTCGCACCGGACTGCGTGCTCTACATGCAGCAGGGCTACGACGTCGACGTGCTGTGCGCACTCCTCGGGGCGGGGGTCAACGTCGTGACCACCACCGGTGGGTTCCACCACCCCGGGAGCATGGACCCCGACGTGCGCGGCCGCGTCGAGGCGGCCTGTGCCGCCGGCGGGACGTCGCTCCACTCCACGGGCAGCAGCCCGGGGTTCATCTCCGAGGCGGTACCGCTCGTCCTGACCTCGCTCCAACGCCGCCTGGACCGCCTGCACATCGCCGAGTTCGCCGACCTGTCCAGCCGCGACTCCCCGATGCTCCTCTTCGACCTCATGGGGTACGGCCAGGACCCGTCCACCTTCGACCCGGTCCGCTGGTCGTACGGTGGCGAGGCCTTCGGTCCCTCCCTCCGGCTCGTGGGCGACGCGCTCGGGATGCCGCTCGACTCGGTCGAGTCCACCGGCGAGGTGGCCACCGCGGTCCGCGACATCGAGATCGCCGCCGGCACGATCCCCGCCGGCACGGTCGCCGGTCAGCGGATGAACGTGGTGGGCCGCCGCGGGGGCGACGAACTGCTCGGCTTCAGTGCCACCTGGTACTGCTCGACCGAGATCGACGCGTCGTGGGACCTTCGACCCGGGGGATGGCACGTGACCGTCGAGGGGGACTGCCCCCTCGACATGGACCTCCGGTTGGACATCCCGCTGGAGCGGATGGCGGAGTCCACACCGGGGTACACGGCCAACCGCGCCGTCAATGCCGTGCCCGTCGTCTGTGCGGCGGCACCGGGCATCCGGACGACGGTGGATCTGCCGCAGATCGTGGCCGATCTCGGACAGGGGGGATGACGCCATGAGCGACGCTCCGACGGGCGACGAGGGGGTGCTCGATCCCTGGGTGGCCGAGTGGATGGCGGCCAATCCGGAACGGGCGACGCCCTTCGCCGACCTGGTGCCCGAGCTGCTCGAGCTGGCCCGGGGCGACTACGGCCCGCAGCTGACCCAGCAGATCGACCACGTCGACGACGACAAGGTGGGGGACATCCCCATCCGCATCTACCGCAACGACGGCGAGCCGACCGGCCTGGTCGTGTACTTCCACGGCGGCGGCCACGTGATCGGGAGCATCGGGATCATGGACGGCGTGGCCCGGGAGATCGCCCACGCCTCGGGTGCGGTGGTGGGCCGTCGACGACTGCACGGCGGTCACGTCGTGGGCGCTCGCCGAGTGCGGGCGGTTCGGTGTCCCGCCGTCCGCCGTGGCCGTGGCCGGCGAGAGCGCCGGGGGGAACATGGCCGCCGCCGTCGCGCTCCGGCTGCGGGACGCCGGAGGTCCGGCCCCGGTCGGGCAGGTCCTCATCTACCCGGCGGTCGCCGGCTCGAGGGTCCTCCCGTCCCGGGAGGAGTTCAGCGGGCTCGTCATCAGCCTCGAGGCGGGCGAGGCCTACTGGGCGGCCTACACCGGCGGCCGCGATCTGGACGACGACCCGTACGCCGTCCCGCTCGTCGCCCCGTCGCTGGCGGGGCTCCCGCCGGCGCTGGTCGTCCTGGGAGGGTGCGACATGCTCCGGGACGAGGGTCGCGCCTACGCCGAGCGGCTGCGGGCCGACGGTGTCGAGGTGGAGGAGGTCTGCTATCCCGGGCAACCCCACGGATTCGTCAACTTCGGGTTCCCGTCGGCCGCTCCCGCCTTCGAGCGCACCGGCGAGTGGCTCCGGACCGCGCTGATGCGGGCCCGGGCGGCGGGCTGAGCCGCAGCCGCCGGTGCTGGACGTGGCGGCCGGTCAGGCCCCGTCGCGCTGGAGCAGGAGGACTCCCGAGAACCCGAAGCCGTGGGTCCGGCCTTCGCTGAGCTGGCCGCCGTGGGTGTTGACCGGGAGCTCGCCGTCGAGGGCGATCCTCCGGCCCCCGTCGAGCCAGTCCTGGGCCTCGCCGAAGGGGCAGAACCCGAGCGCCTCGAGCCACGAGACGGCGTTGAACGTGAACCCGTCGTAGACGAGGGCGAGGTCGACGTCGGCCGGTCGCAGGCTGGTGCGGGTCCAGAGGTGCGCGGCCTGCCCGAGCACCTGGGGCTCGTGGGTGATGGTTCCCTGGTCCCAGGAGACGCGTTCGAGGATCTGGGTACCGACGGCCTCGACCCGGATGGCCGTGCCGGGGAGGTCCCCGGCCACCGAGGCGTCGGACACCACGACGGCGATGGAGCCGTCGCAGGGGACGTCGCAGTCGTACAGGCCGAACGGGGTGGTGATGGGACGGGCCGACAGGTAGTCGTCCATCGTCATCGGCTCACGGTAGATGGCCGCCGGGTTGCGTCCGGCGTTGGTCCGGCCGTTGACGGCGATGATCCCGAGCAGCTCGCGTGTGGCGCCGTAGCGGTGCAGGTACTGGTTGGCATTGACGGCGATCCAGTTGGCGGCCGACAGCGCGCCGAAGGGCGACCGCCACTGCTGGCCCCCCGAGGCCCGCCCGCCGCCGGGCGGACGGAGGCCGAGGGTGGCGAACGTCGATTCCCACACGGTGCGGAAGCACAGCACGTGCCGGCACAACCCGCTCGAGACGGCGAGCATGGCGGCGATCAGCGCACCGCCCGGCCCCGGGATGTCACCCCCGCCGTTGATCCAGGTGGGGTGGATGCGCAGCGCCTCCTCGACGGCGGCCACGCCGCCCTCGCTCATCCCCATGCCGGCGGCACCCGGGTAGGTGGACAGCCCGTCGATGTCCGAGAGCTCCAGGCCGGCGTCGGCCACGGCGGCGAGGCAGGCGTCGACGGTCAGGGAGAGCGGATCGACGAGGAGCCGGCGCCCGAGCGCCGAGCGGCCCACGCCGGACAGCACGGACTCGTGCTCGAACCGGGCGTCCCCGAGCGGGGCCCGGGGAACGGGGAGGCGCGGGGCGACGTCGGGTTCCGGCGCGGTGGTCGCCCCGGTCGGCTCGAAGAGGGGGAGCCACACGTCCTCGTGCTGTTCGAAACGGACCTGCACCTCCATGCCCACCCGGACGTCAGCGGTGTCGCATCCGGTGATGTTGGTGGTCAACCGGACCCCCGGGTCCTCGGCCAGGGCCACCACGGCGATGACGTAGGGCGGCGGGAGGTCCGGGTGCCACTGGTGCTGGTTGACGGTGTACCCGACGATCGTCGCCCGTCCCGACACCTCGGTCGGGGACGAGGAACGGCTCCGGCACACCGGGCACACGGGGACCGGCGGGTGCACCAGCGTGCCGCAGTCGGTACAGCCCTGGATGCGCAGGGTCCCGTCGGCACCGGACGTCCAGAACCAGCCCGTCCACGGGGTGAGCTCGGGCAGCGGCCTCATCGGCGGTTCGTCACGGTCGCCGGCTCACACGAGCTCGGGCCGGGTCCCGGGGCGCTCGTCCCCGACGGGGAGCTCCACCTCGTCCACCCGGATGGGCACCCCGTTGACCAGCACGTGGCGGAGGCCGGTGGGCTCCTCGCAGGTCAGGCGCTCACCGCCCGCAGGAAAGTCCCGCACCCGCCTCATCGGCCCGGGCGACACGGTGGCCGGGTCGAACACGCACACGTCGGCCCAGTAGCCCTCGCGCAGGTAGCCCCGGCGGTCGAACCCGAAGATGTCCGCCGGCTCGCCGCTGAGCTTGCGCACGGCCCGCTCGACGGACAGGACCTGGCGGTCGCGCACCCAGGTGCCGAGCAGGTCCGTCGGCAGCGGGGCGTCGCACAGCTGGCCGACGTGGGCGCCGGCGTCGGACAGCCCGAGCACCATCTGCTCGTGGGCCAGCAGACCTCCCACGCCGGTCGGCTCGTCGTTGGCGATGTAGATGCGGAACCGGGTGCCGAGGTCCTCCTCCACCGCCAGCAGGCACACGACGTCGAACGGGTCGCAGCCCCACTCCCGGGCGATCGTGTCGACCCTCCTGCCCTCGAGCTCGGGGCGGCGGACCGACTCGGAGACCTCGCACGTCTCCCAGCGCGGGCGCATGGGCTGCTCGGCCAGGTCGGCCGCGGCCCGGGCCCGCCACTCGGGGTCGGAGTAGGCGGCGATGCGGGCGTCGCGGTCCCGGTCCATGAGCCCGGCGACCACCGGGCTCACGTTGAGGCTGAAGGGGCTGTCCATGGTGAACTGCATGGTCAGGGGCCGGGGGGTCACCTGCGGCCAGACCTGCAGGCCCCGGGCCACGGCCTCGTCCTGCAGGTCGAGCTGGGGCTGGTTGCGCCCGTCGGCCAGGGCGAACATCGGATAGGTGAAGGGCCGCCCGATCCGCGGCTGCAGCTCGTACATGTCGGCGTACGTGCACTGGTCGCCCGCCGTGGCCAGTACGACCCCCTTGCCGGTGCTGCCGGCCGCCATGAAGAGCGCCTCCACCTCGTCGCGTTCGGCGAACCGGCTCGGCACGGGCAGGCCGTTCATCCCGCGGTGGGTGTAGGCGAAGCTGGTCGAGAACCCGGCCGCCCCCGCCTCGATGGCCTCCACCACGATCCGGCACATCCGGTCGATCTCCTCCGGTGTTGCGGCCCGCTCGTAGGCGGCGTCGCCCATCACGTAGAGGCGCACCGAGCTGTGCCCGACGTAGCAGGCGAAATTGAGCACCGTGCCCCGCGACCGGACGAGCTCCAGGTACTCGGGGTACGTCTCGAACCCCCACACGATGCCCTCGGTCAGCGACGCGGCGTCCATGTCCTCGACGTTCTCGAGTGTCCGGACGATGACCTGGTGGTGCTCGGGCCGGGTGGGGGCGATGGTGAAGCCGCAGTTGCCGGCGACCACGGTCGTGACCCCCTGGAACGAGGAGGGTCGCAGGGCCGGGTCCCAGAACACCTGGGCGTCGTAGTGGGTGTGGATGTCGATGAACCCCGGGGCGACGATGCAGCCCGTGGCGTCGAGCTCACGGTCGCCGTGCAGGTCCGGCCCGATCGTTGCGATCCGGCCGTCGGCGACGGCGATGTCGGCCCGACGGCCGCTGTCCCCGGTGCCGTCGACCACCGTCCCGCCTCGGATGACCAGTTCAACCGTCATCGCCGCCTCCTCCGCCCCGGGCCCGGGCCAGGAGCAGTTGTGTCTGGGCGAACGAGGGCCCGGCCGTGGTCCCCCCGTCCACCGGGACGACGGCCCCGGTGATCTGGGCCGAGCGCTCGCTGGCCAGGAACAGCACCGCGTCGGCCACGTCGGCCCCCGTGCCCTGGCGCGGCAACGGCTGGCTCAGTCGGATGACCGGGCCGAGGTCGTAGTCGGTCATCCCGCTGCTGATGTGGCCCGGGGCCACGCAGTTGACCCGGATGCCGTACTCGGCCAGGTCCGACGCGGCCGAGCGGTTGAACTGGATGACGGCCGCCTTCGACGTGCGGTAGACGATGGGGGAGGAGCCGCCGGTGAGGGCCCCCATCGACGTGGTGTTGATGATCGAGCCGCCGCCGTGATCGGCCATGTGGAGCGCGGCGGACCGGCAGCCGAACATGACCCCGAAGAGGTTGATGCCCATCACCCGCTGCGCGTCCCGCAGGTCGTTGTCCAGGAGGCGCCGGAAGGAGCTGGAGATCCCGGCATTGTTGAACATGACGTGCAGGCCACCGAACCGGTCGACGGCGAAGTCGACGAGCGCCTGGACGTCGTCGGGGTCGGCCACGTCGGTCCTCCGGAAGGCGGCCGCGTCGCCGAGGCCCTCGGCCAGGTCCTCGCCCCCTTCTTCGTCGATGTCGGCGATCACCACCTTCGCCCCCTGCTCGACGAAGAGCTCCACCGTGGCGCGGCCGATCCCCCCCGATCCACCGGTGACGACCGCCACCTTGCCGGCGAGTTCCTGGTCCATGGCTCCGTCTCTCCTGTCGACCGTCGTGCCGGTGCCCGGCGATGCTCGTCCACGGTCCCCGACCCCGGACCGAAGTGGCCGTCCGGTCCACCGGCGCCAGCACCTGCAAACACTATTCTCTCCGGCCGGTCGCCGCGGCCGGATCATCCCTGCTCCGAAAGCCGAGGCCAGCGCCGTGAATCCTGCGGTTCGCCGGTCGGTGGGAACGGTGCGGGCGCCCGAAGGGGGCTTGCCGACGATTGCGTCGGATACGGCACTCTCCTACCATGCAAACCATGTCATCAACCGTCCGAGGTCGTGAGCAGCAGTGACCGAGATCGACATCGACGCCACCGACTACTTCCGGACGACGGAACTCTACGACGACCCCTATCCCTACTTCGAGAAGGTCCGGGCACGGTGCCCGGTGACCCGGGAGCCCTTCCAGCACGTCTTCATGGTCACCGGGTACGA
This sequence comes from Acidimicrobiales bacterium, assembly GCA_049517675.1. Taxonomy (GTDB): domain Bacteria; phylum Actinomycetota; class Acidimicrobiia; order Acidimicrobiales; family RAAP-2; genus Bog-756. The sequence continues at coordinate 11,558 of JBEKRV010000075.1, read as the reverse complement.
CGAGGCCATCGCCGCCTACCACGACCAGGCCGCGTTCTCGAACTGCAACTCGGCCATCGGCCCCTTCGCCAGGTTCCCGGTCCCCCTCGAGGGCGACGACGTCACCGACGTCATCGAGACCTACCGCGACCAGCTCCCCTTCGGCGACCAGCTCCCCTCGTTCGACCCGCCCAAGCACACGGCCCAGCGCGGGCTGCTGATGCGCCTGATCACCCCGAAGCGCCTCAAGGAGAACGAGGAGTTCATGGTGGTGCTGGCGGACCGCCAGATCGACGGCTTCCACGGGGCGGGCGCGTGCGAGTACATGGGACAGTACGCGAGCCCGTACACGCTCCTCGTCATCGCCGACCTCCTCGGTGTGCCCGAGGAGGACCACGCCCGGTTCCTCGAGAAGCTCATGCGCAAGGAGCACCTCTCGTTGGAGCACAGCCCGCTGTCCTACCTGTGGGACCAGTTCGCGACCTACGTCGAGGAGTGCCGGCGCGAGCCGCGCGACGACGTCCTGACCGGCCTCGCCCTCGCCACCTTCCCCGACGGGTCCCTGCCCCCGGTCGAGGACGTGACGAAGATCGCCTCCAACCTGTTCGCGGCCGGCCAGGAGACGACCGCCCGGCTGCTCGGCTCCGCGCTCAAGGTCATCGGCGACCGTCCCGGGGTCCAGCAGCAGCTCCGCGACGACCGGGACCTCGTTCCGGTCTTCGTCGAGGAGATGCTCCGGCTCGAGAGCCCGATCAAGGGCACGTTCCGCCTGGCCAAGGTACCGACCACCATCGCCGGGACCGAGATCCCGGCCGGATCGACGGTCATGGTGCTGCCCGCCGCGGCCAACCGCGATCCCCGGGAGTTCGAGTCGCCCGACGAGCTCCGCCTCGATCGCACGAACGTGCGCCAGCACATCGCCTTCGGACACGGCATCCACACCTGCGCCGGCGCCCCGCTGGCCCGGGCCGAGGCCGTCGTCTCCCTCCAGCGGCTCCTCGACCGGACGGAGGACATCCGGATCTCGGAGGCCCACCACGGCCCTGCGGGCGACCGCCACTGGCCCTACTCGCCGACGTGGATGCTCCGCGGCCTGGACGAACTGCACCTCGAGTTCACCCCGGTCGGGTGAAGGTTCCCCGCGTGCAGGGTCGGGCCGGAGGTCCCGGCCGTCGACCGAGGACCGGTGGCCGATGACCTCCCGGGTGGACGTCCCGAGCTCGATCGACCCCCTCGACCTCGTCGAGCCCGGCCGCTTCGCCAGCAACGGGTACCCGCACGCGCTGTGGGCGACGCTGCGGGCCGAGGCGCCGGTCGTGTACCTCGAGCCCGAGGGCTACGTGTCCTTCTGGGCCGTGACCAAGCACGCCGACATCACCGACGTCGCGTCCCGGCCGGAGCGGTTCTCCAGCGCCCACGGCCTCATCCTCGGTCACCCGGGCGCACCGGCCCCGCCGTCGGAGATGGTGGTCATGCTCGACCCCCCGCGCCACGGGCCGCTCCGCCGGGCGGCCATGCCGCGGTTCACCCCCCGGGCCATCCGGTCGCGCCACGAGGAGATCGACCGCATCGCGGTGCAGGTGCTGGACGACCTCGCCGACTCGGACGGCGAGGAGTTCGACTTCGTCGAGCGGGTCGCCGCGCCGCTGCCGATCGGGGTGATCTCCTGGATCCTCGGCGTACCCGGGGACGACTGGAAGCTCCTGTTCCAGTGGACCAACCAGATCATCGGCAAGGACGACCCCGAATTCCGCCGGCCGGGGGAGACCGCGGGCCAGACGATCCGCCGGGCCCGCGGTGAGCTCCACGCCTACCTCGAGGGACTCATCGCCGCGCGCCGGATCGAGCCGGGAGACGACATCGTCAGCCAGCTGATCGCCGCCGAGGTCGACGGTCGGCCGCTCACCCCGGAGCAGCTCCTCGACTACGCCGAACTGATGGTGGAGGCCGGCAACGAGACGACCCGCAACGCCATCAGTGGCGGACTCCTCGCCTTTTCGGAGCACCCCGACCAGTGGGAGCGCCTGAAGCGCGAGCCCGGACTGCTCCCGACCGCCGTGGAGGAGATCCTGCGGTGGGTGAGCCCGATCATCCACTTCGTCCGCACCGCCACCGAGGACTGCGAGTTCCGCGGGGAGAGGATCGCCGCGGGCGACAAGATGGCCCTCTTCTACGCCTCGGCCAACCGCGACGAGGACGTCTTCGACGAACCGTTCGCGTTCCGGGTCGACCGGCAGCCCAACCACCACCTCGCCTTCGGCTCGGGTCCCCACTTCTGCATGGGTGCCAACCTCGCCCGGGTCGAGCTCGAGACGCTCTTCCGGCACCTGCTCGCCCGCCTCGAGTGGTTCGAGCTGACCGCCCCGGCCGAGCGACTCAACTCGGCGGTCAACGGCGGGATCAAGCACCTGAACCTGCGGTGCCGCCTCACCTGAGGCGAGACGCCGCAGGTCCGGTCCGACCAGACACCAGGGGGAGCGCAGTTCCGTGGACACGATGAGGTTCGGCATCGCCTTCGCCAACATCGGCCCCAACATCGAGCCGGACCGGGCGTGCGAGCTCGCCCGGTCGGCGGAGGCGGCCGGGTTCGAGTCGGTCTGGACGGCGGACCACGTGGTGGTGACCGCCGGCTACCGGTCGACGTACCCCTACGACCCGTCGGGACGGCTCCCCTCGGGCGAGGACGCGCCCTTCCCCGAACCGCTCGTCTGGCTCGCCTACGTGGCCTGTGCCACGTCGACCATCCGGCTCGCCACCGGCATCCTCATCCTCCCCGAGCGCAATCCCGTGGTCCTGGCCAAGGAGCTCGCCACGCTCGACTACCTGTCGAACGGCCGGGTGACCCTGGGGGTCGGCATCGGCTGGTTGAAGGAGGAGTTCGAAGCGATCGGCGTCCCCTACGAGCGCCGTGGAGAACGGCTGGAGGAGAGCGTCGGGGCCATGCGGGCACTGTGGTCCGAGGAGCGCGCCGCCTTCGAGGGCACGACGGTCCGGTTCGCGGACGTCTACCTCCGGCCCCAGCCCCGTGCCGGGACCATCCCCGTCCACATCGGCGGCCACACCGAGGTCGCCGCCCGGCGGGCGGGCCGCATCGGCGACGGGTTCTTCCCGTTCGGCGTCGACCGGGGAAGGCTCCCGAGCCTGCTCGGCACCATGCGGGCGGCCGCCGAGGAGGCGGGCCGGGACCCCTCCTCCATCGAGGTGACCGTGAGCAGCACCGCCACCGCGGACGGTGCGGCGCTCGCCGACGTGGCCGAACTCGTCGATCTGGGGGCGACCCGGGTGGTCCTGCCCGCCGCCCTGTTCCGGGACGGCACCGCGGAGGCACTGGCCCACTACGGGGAGCACGTGATCGCCCGCTTGTAGATTGGCCGCACATCGCAGGACACCATCGGACGCGGCGCCGACCGGCCGCACGTCGAGGAGGGCACCATGGCACTGAAGGACGACATCAGCGCACCGATCCGGCACGCCGACCGGTTCTACATCGGTGGCGAGTGGGCGGCACCGAGCTCGGACGCCACCATCGAGGTCATCGACCCGGGGACCGAGGAGCACTTCTTCAGCGTGGCCGAGGCCCGCGAGGCGGACATGGACCGGGCGGTGTCGGCCGCTCGTCGGGCGTTCGACGATGGACCCTGGCCCCGGATGACCCACGCCCGGCGTGCGGAGTACCTGCGTGCGCTCGGTGCCGGTCTGGCTGCCCGCGGCGAGGAGATCGGACAGATCTGGCCCCGTGAATCCGGGGTGCTGCACCGGATCGCCAACTACGCGGGGGCGGGAGCGGGGCAGATCTTCACCTACTACGCGGGCCTGGCCGACACGTTCGACTGGGAGCGCGAGGCCGTGCCCAGCCAGCCGGGCTTCGGACTCCTGGTGCGCGAGCCGGTCGGCGTGGTCGGGGCGATCATCCCGTGGAACGCCCCCATGACCCTGATCAGCTACAAGATCGCCCCGGCCCTCGTCGCCGGGTGCACGGCGGTCCTCAAGTCGTCACCCGAGGCACCGGGCGAGGCCTATCTGGTGGCCGAGGTCGCCGAGGAGATCGGGCTGCCTCCCGGGGTCCTCAACGTGCTCACCGCCGACCGTGAGGTGTCCGAACTCCTGGTGCGCGACCCGCGGGTCGACAAGATCACCTTCACCGGCTCGACCGCGGCCGGCCGGCGGATCGCCTCCCTGTGCGGCGAACGCATCGCCCGGGTCACCCTCGAGCTCGGGGGCAAGTCGGCCGCCGTGGTGCTCGACGACGCCGATCTCGGGACCGCGGCGGCCACCCTCGCCCAGGCCGAGTGCATGATGACCGGCCAGGTGTGCTCCTCGCTGACCCGGATCGTCGTGTCCCGCCAGCGCCACGACGAGCTGGTGGAGGCCCTGGCGGGCGCCTTCTCCCAGGTGAAGGTGGGTAACCAGTTCGACCCCGAGTCGCAGATGGGACCGCTGGCGGCCAGCCGCCAGCGCGACCGGGTCCTCGGCTACATCGAGGCGGGGGTGGCCGAGGGGGCCACCCTGGCCACCGGTGGGGGGCGTCCGGCCCACCTCGACCGGGGATGGTTCGTCGAGCCGACGGTCTTCGGCAACGTCGACAACTCGTCGACGATCGCCAGGGACGAGATCTTCGGGCCGGTCCTCAGCGTCATCCCGGCCGAGAACGAGCAGGACGCGGTGGCCATCGCCAACGACACCATCTACGGGCTCAACGCCTCGGTCTTCACCGCCGACGTGGACCGGGCCCGCGAGGTGGCGGGCCAGCTGCGCGCCGGCACCGTCGGGCACAACTCGTTCCGCACCGACTTCGGCATCGCCTTCGGTGGCTTCAAGCAGTCGGGGATCGGTCGCGAGGGCGGGACCGAGGGCCTGCTGCCGTTCCTCGAGACAAAGACCGTCATCCTGGAGGAGCGCCCGTCCTCCTCTCCGGCGTGACGACGACCACGGAGGACGCCCGTGCAGACTGACCCCGGGGGCGACGAGACCGTCTCCTTCAACCACATCGGGGTCTGCGTCAGCGACCTCGACCGGTCCCGCCGGTTCTACGAGGACGTCCTGGGGTTCCGCTACTGGTGGGAGCTCGACGTGCCCGACGAGGCGGCGAGCCCGCTGATGCGGATCCCCCCTCCGGTCGGTGCTGCGGCCGTCTACCTGGTCAACGGCAGGTTCGTGCTGGAGCTGATCCGCTTCGCAGACGCCGGGGTCCACCCGTCCCCCCGGCGCGTGATGAACGACCTGGGGTTCACGCATCTCTCGGTCGCCGTCGCCGACATGGCTGCCGTCCTCGCGAAGGTCCGGCCCGCCGGCGGCGACATCCTGGAGGACACCGACATGGGGGGCCGGGCGATCATGATCCGGGATCCCGACGGCCAGCTCGTCGAGCTGACCACGTTCGGTTTCCGGGCCATGTGGCCTCCCTGGCCCGACGGTGCCCCTCCGCCCGCGTAGGAGGCGCGTGTGAGGCTCCGCCCCTGAGGCTTCGCGCTCCGGTCAGGCGGGCACGTCCATGCCGAGGAGCCCGTACATGTTGGCGCCCATGATCTTGCGCACGTCGTCCTCGGGGTAGAGGGCGGAGACCTCTGCGGCCCACCCGAACGGCTCGGCGAGTCCTTCGGGGTGCGGGTAGTCCGATCCGAACAGGATGTGGTCCGGGGTCATGACGTCGATGAGCGCTTCGAGCGAGTCCTCCCAGAACGGGTTGATGTAGATGTTCCGGAGGAAGACGTCCCTCGGGTGCTCGGCGAAGGCCTTCGGCATCTTCCCGTAGGTCTTCTCCATCGCCTTCAGGCAGTGCAGCGCCCAGCTGCCGCCGTTCTCCACGCTCAGCAGCCGCACCCCGGGGAAACGGCTCAGCATCCCGTGGCAGATGGCCGAGGTGACCGCGTCGTTGATGGGCCGGCCCGTGTTGACGGCGTCGCTGAAGGGACGGGGGGCGAAGGGCATCATGGCCCGGTCCTCCCCCTCCCACTCGTTGGCGTGGCGCTGGTAGCCGGAGTCCGACGCGTGCATGGCGACCAGGACGCCCGACTCCTCGACCTTGCGCCAGAACTCGTCGAAGGCCGGGAGGAACGGGGACCGGGTGCCCCGGGTGCCGGCGACCGCGCCGGGACGCAGCAGCACGACCCGTGCCCCACGCTCGAGGACCCAGTCGAGCTCGGCGATCCCGCGATCGACCATGCACGGGTTGACCACCGGCGTAGTGAAGATGCGCTGCTCGTAGTCGAACGGCCACTCGTCGAACAGCCACCGGTTGTAGGCGTGGATGACCGTGCAGGTGGCCTCGGGGTCGTCGAGGAGGTTGACCTCGACCAGGCTGGCCAGTGTGGGGAACATGAGGGCGGCGTCGATACCGAGCTCGTCGAGCAACGCCAGCCGGGGCTCGGCCGACCGGAACGCGTCGATGGAGCGCATCGGGGTGCCGGCCATCTCGCGCAGCGTCCTGCCCTCCGGGTTCTTGCCGGCGAAGTAGTCGGCGAACGATCCCGGTGGGGCCACCACCTCGAAGGTCGGGTTGGGGATCGACTCGTAGATGTGGTTGTTGACCGCGACCTTGGTGCGCCCGTCGACCTCTACGTACTTGACGAACCCGGCGTAGTCGTCGGGGAGGTACCGGGTGAGCGCGTCGCCGGTCTCGTAGAGGTGGTTGTCGGCGTCGAAGACGGGACCTTCATAGGTGGACATGGACCCTCGATTCCTGGAGGTGGGGGCAGGTCGACCCGGCGGTCGGTGCCGTACCTGCGGGCGTGCTCAACCGTAGAGCTCTTCGACCCGGATCGCCCCCGTGGGGCAATTCTCCGCCGCGATGCGGACCTTCTCCTCGTTGCCGGGGAGACCACCGGTGACGATGGCCACGCCGGCGTCGTCGAGGTCGAAGACGTCGGGAGCCCAGTACAGGCAGTTCCCCGACCCCATGCAGGCCTCCGGGTCGATGATCTCGATGCTGGAAACGCCGTTCTCGCCCTGCGGGACCATGCTTCGACGATAGCACCCGGCTGCCTCGTGGAACGGGCGAGAGAGGCTCAGAGGCCCCTCTCGGGCGATCGGGGTGTCAGCGGCCGGACCTCGGGAGCCCGAGGCCCCGCTCGGCGATGATGGAGCGCTGCATCTCACTGGTGCCCCCGTAGATGGTGGTCACCGCGGCGTGCCGGAAGAGGTGCTCGACCCAGCCGTCGACCGGGGCGCCGTCCTCGCCGCGCTGCAGCACGCCCTCGGCCCCGAGCATGTCGACCAGCTCGGCGGCGTCGGCGGTCATGGACTCGGCGTAGAACAGCTTGTGCATCGAGCCCTCGACCCCGGGGAGGCCTCCGGTGGCCGCCACGAATGAGGTGCGGTAGGCGAGGAGCCGGGCGACCTCGTTGTTCGTCCGCATGGTGGCGAGGCGCTCGCGGACGTAGGGGTCGTCGATGACCCGGGTCCCGTCGGGCCTTCGGGACCCCTCCGCCCATGCCACGGCCTGCTCCCAGACCCGGTCGGCCTCGCTGAGGCCGAACCCGCCGCGCTCGAAGGTGAGGGCGACGGTCATGACGTCCCAGCCCCGGTCGACCTCGCCGATCCGGTAGTGGTCGCTCACGCGCACGTCGTTGTAGAACGTGGCGTTCGTGCGCTCGCCGCCGACGGTGTGGACCGGGTGGATCTCGATGCCCGGCGAGTCGAGCGGCACGAGGAACATGGTCAGCCCCTTGTGCTTGGGCACGTCGTGATTGGTGCGGGCCAGGAGGAAGACGTAGTCCGCCACGTGGGCGAGCGTCGTGAACATCTTCTGCCCGCTGATGACCCACTCGTCACCGTCGCGGGTGGCCGTGGTCGTGATGGAGGCGACGTCCGAACCCGAGTCGGGCTCGCTGTAGCCCAGCGACATGCAGATCTCGCCGGCGAGGGCCCGTGGCAGGAAGTCGGTCTTCTGCTCGTCGGTGGCCACCCGGCGGATCGTCTGGCACACGATGACCGTCAGGCCCATCCCGTCGGTCGGTGCGCCGGCCAGCCGGAGCTCGTCGCGCAGGGCGGTCATCTCGAAGGGGTCCCGTTCCTGACCGCCGTACTCGGCCGGCCACGTGGCCGCGAGCCAGCCCTGCCGGCCGATGGCCCGGTGGAACTCCTTGTCGTGGTTGGTGCCGGTCCGGTGGGCCCGCTCGATGGTCGCCTCGTCGAGGTGCTCGTCGAGGAAGGCGCGCACCTCGGCCCGGAAGGCATCGCTCTTGGGCCCGAGGCGGAAGTCCATCAGACGGCCTCGACCGGTCCGAAGAGGGCGTCGGCCAGCTCCCCGGCACCGCGCCGCGGGTCGCCCAGGCGGAGCGGCCACGCCTCCGCCCTCCTGTAGTAGAGCTGGATGTCGTACTCGAGGGTGAAGCCGTAGCCCCCGTGCACGTGCAACGCCACGTTGCTGGCCCGCCGTGCCGCCCGGGTGGCGAAGAGGAGGGCCATCGACGCCAGCGGGGCGAACTGCCCCTCGTCCTCGGTCCGGGCCCACGCCGCCTCACGGGCGAGGAGCCGTGCGCCGTCCACCAGGGTGGCCGCGTCCGCCAGGTCGCGTGCGATCGACTGGAACGAGCCGATGGGCGCACCGAACTGGACACGGTTCTTCGCGTACTCGACCCCGATGGTCAGCGCGGCCTCACCCAGGCCGACGAGCGCCCCGCTCATGAGGGTGCGCCACTCGTCGAGGGCCAGGCCGTAGGTCGCCCGGGCGATCTCCCCGGTGGCGAGGACGGAGCGCCCCGGACCCCGGAGGGAGCGGTCGGCCAGGGACGACGACCCGAGGTTGGCTCGGACGACGCCGTCGCCGTCGCGCGCCACCAGGACGAGGTCGCCGGCGTCCATCCCGACGACCGCACGCGCTCCCGGCCCGTAGGGGACGAGCACCGCCGTCCCCGCGATCGCCGGGCGTAGGGCGATCGTGGCGACTGTCGCCGGCTCGGCCACCAGCCCGTCGAGGCACCGGCTCCCCGGGTCGCCGGAGGATGCCAGCGCCCGGCAGGTAACGGCCCCCTCGATGAACGGCACCGGCGCGAGGAAGCTGCCGACCTGCTCGCACACGAGCTCCAGGTCCAGCAGGGAGGCACCACCTCCACCGAGCTCCTCGGGTACGCCGATGGTGGGCGCGGCCAGCTCGCAGAACGCGACCCAGAGGTCGGCGTCGAAGCCGTGCGGCTCGCTGGCCCGCACGACGTCGGCGGGGCAACGGTCGGCGAGGAAGGAGCGGACGGCCGAGACGACCTCGCGCTGTTCGTCGGTAAGGTTCAGATCCATGGTGGAATTCCGCCCGGGTGCCGGGTGGTCCGGTGGAGAGTACCTGATCCGCCGCGCGGCACGCCCGTCCCGGTGGGCGGCGGGGGACCGGTGACGAGGGGGAGCATTCGATGGGTGACGTGATCGAGCCGTTCGCCGTCCGGGTGGACGATGCCGAGCTCGAGGACCTGCGGCAGCGTCTCGCCCGCACCCGCTTCCCCGAGCCGGTCGCCGGGGAGGGGTGGGACGCCGGCACGCCGATCGGCTACCTGCGCGAGCTGGTCGGGTACTGGATGGGTGGCTACGACTGGCGTCGCGAGGAGGCCCGCCTGAACGGGTTCGCGCAGTTCCTCACGACGATCGACGGGCAGTCGATCCACTTCGTCCACGTCCGGTCCCCCCACGACGGCGCGCTGCCGCTGCTGCTCACCCACGGCTGGCCGGGCTCGGTCGTCGAGTTCCTCGAGGTGATCCCGCGCCTCACCGATCCTCCGGCGTTCGGGGGTCGGGCGGAGGACGCCTTCCACGTGGTCGTGCCGTCACTGCCCGGCCACGGGTTCTCCGAGCCGCCCCGCACGCCGGGTTGGGACGTGCGTCGCATCGCGGTGGCGCTCGTCGAGCTCATGGCCCGCCTGGGCTACGGGCGCTACGGGGCCCAGGGTGGCGACTGGGGGGCCCAGGTGACCACCCGGATCGGCGCCCTCGACCCGGGACACTGTGCCGCCATCCACCTCAACATGCCGGTCGGCGTCCGGCCGTCGGAGCCGGGACCGCTGACCGACGAGGAGCAGTCGGACCTCGCCGACATGGGGCGGTTCACCCGCGACGAGGCCGCCTACGCCAACGAACAGGGGACCAAGCCGCAGACGGTCGGAGTCGGCCTCGACGACTCGCCCGCGGGGCTGCTGGCCTGGATCGTGGAGAAGTTCCGGGGATGGAGCGACTGCGACGGGGACCCGGAGCGCAGCTTCACCCGTGACCAGCTCCTCACCAACGTGATGCTCTACTGGGTGACCCGTTCGGCGACGTCGTCGGCCAGGCTCTACTGGGAGACGAACCGGAGCGGCGTGCTGACCGAGCGCGTCCCCTTCGTCGCGGTCCCGACCGGGGTGGCCAGGTACCCGAAGGAGGTCCTGCGTTGGCCACGGTCGTGGGTGCAGGAGCAGTACAACGTCACCCGGTGGGTGACCATGCCCCGCGGCGGCCACTTCGCCGCCATGGAGCAGCCGGTCCTGTTCGCCGACGATCTGTGCGAGTTCTTCCGGACCGTGCGATGAGCGGGTGACGGTCGTCGGACACCGCCGGCGCGGCCCGGCGGTGCGGCCTCAACCCTTCGGCTTGCGCAGCCGCTCGAGGTTCTCCCTCGTCCGGTCGTCCTGCCAGTTGGCCAGTACCCGGCGGTCGAGCTCCCGGGACTCCGGGTCGTCGACGACCGAGAGGGCGACCCTGCGGCTCGCGGCCTTGGTCAGCGCGTAGGCCGGGGCGTCGAGCGCGGCGAGCTTCGCGGCCAGGGCGACCGCCTCGGTCTGCAGGTCAGCCGCAGGAACGACCCGATGGGCCAGACCGGTGCGGCACGCCTCGTCGGCGTCGTAGAGCGCGGCATCGAGCATGACCTGCTCGGCGCCCGCTCCGCAGGCGTGGCGCAGCAGCTCGACGGCGACGACGGGGAACGGCACGCCCACCTTCAGCTCGGTGGCCCCGATCCGCGCCCCGTCCGCGATCAGGCGCTTGTCGCAGGCGCAGGCCAGGATGCAGCCGCCGGCGATGGCCGGGCCGTTGACGGCGGCCACCGTCGGCTTCGCGAACCGGAACAGGCGCAGGAGTGCCGTGCCCAGGGCATCGAGCAGCACCCCGGTGCGAGCGGTTTCGTTGTCGACGACCTCGCCCACGTCGAGTCCGGCCGAGAAGATCGCCCCCTGTCCGGTCACCACCAGCGCACGCACCTCCACGTCCTGGTCGCACTCGCCGACGTACGCGCTGATCTGCGTGAGGGTGTCCACGTCGAGCGAGTTCACCTTGTCGCTGGCCAGCGTCAGAACGGCGATGCCGTCCGACCGACCGACCTCGATCCTCGTGAACTGCCCGGATGCCGTCATGGTGATCCCTTCGTCGTGGGTCGGGGCGCGCCGTCGTCCGGCAGATCCGTCGAGGTGATGGCTCCGGCACCGGTGTGCAGGAGCGTCAAGCTATCGGAGAACCGGCGGGCGGGCCGGCGTCGCCCGCAGCGGCGTCCGCTCCCCGGGGGCCGCACCTAGACGAGTGATTCCAAGGGGTAGCTGCTCGGCAGAGGTCCACCACTGACGCGAAAAAGATGTCCAAGATCGGCGTTGCTCAAAACCACTTCGACCTTGGAGGTCTCATGGACGCCG
>JBEKRV010000074.1:0-15975 GCA_049517675.1 Acidimicrobiales bacterium | reverse complement strand
GCCGGCTCGGTCACCCACGAGGAGCTCATCGCCTACTACTCGGGATGCGACGCCTTCGTGTGCCTCTCGAATCACGAGGGCTTCTGCGTCCCGTTGCTCGAATCGATGTACCACCGCCTGCCGATCGTCTCCTACGCCAACACGGCGGTGCCGGAGACGGTGCGGCAGGCCGGGCTGATCCTGCCGGACAAGGAGCCCGCCCGGGTGGCGGCGGCGGTCCACCGGGTGGTGACGGACTCACGGCTTCGCGACGAATTGGCCGCGGCCGCTGCGGAGCGGGTCGACTGGTTCGCCCTCTCCCGTGTCCAGGACGGATTCGTCGCAGCCCTCGAGGCCGCCTGCGCGGCGTGACCGAACCCGACCGTCCGCATTCACGGCGCCGGGGTGGGTCGTGAGGGTCGCCTTCGTCGTGCCCCGGTACGGGCCGTCCATCATCGGCGGGGCGGAGACCGCGGCCCGATTGCTGGCCGAGCACCTCGTGGCCCAACGGGACTGGCAGGTGGACGTGTTGACCACCTGCGCCGACGACTTCGTCACCTGGGACGACGTCTATCCGGCCGGCGAGGAGTGGATCAACGGGGTCCGGGTCGTGCGGTACCGCTCGGAGGCCGGACGGGACCCTTCGTTCCACCCGCTGTCGGCCCGGCTGCTGGCCGACCCCGGTGCCTGCTCGATCGAGGAGGCGGAACGGTGGCTCGATCTGCAGGGTCCGGTGGCCCCCGACCTGGTCGATGCCGCAGCGCGCGGCGATGCCGACGCCGTCGTCTTCTACCCGTATCTCTACTTCCCGACTGTCCGGGCCATCGAACGGGTGTCGGCCCCCACGATCCTCCATCCGGCGGCCCACGACGAGCCGGCCCTCCGGCTGCCGATCTTCCCGCGTGTATTCGAGTCGGCCGACGCCCTGGTCTTCCAGACCCAGGCGGAGCGGCACCTGGTCGAGGGGACGTTCGCCGTGGCCAGCCACCACCAGCTCCTGCTCGGGCTGGGCGTGGACGACCCGGACCAAGGGGTCCGGGGCCGGGATGGGCGCTCGGGCGGATCCTCCCCGGTAGCCGTACCCGACGGGCCGTTCCTCGTGTGCCTCGGCCGGGTCGACAGCCACAAGGGGACGTCCCTGTTGGCGAAGTACTTCGCCGGCTACAAGGTTCGCCACCCCGGACCTCTGCGACTGGTGCTCGCCGGACCGGTGGTGGACGCCCCTCCCGCACACCCCGAGATCGACGTGCTGGGCCCGGTGTCCGAGGACGTCAAGTGGAAGCTGCTCGCCGGAGCGGTGGCGCTGGTGTCCCCGTCGCCGTGGGAAGCGTTCTCACTGGTCGTGGCCGAGTCCTGGAGTGCCCGGACGCCGGTGGTGGTGAATGCCGGGTGCGCGGCGACCGTGGAGCACTGCCGCCGGTCCGGGGGCGGGGTCACCTTCGACGGCTACGGCGAGTTCGAGGTGGCCGTCGACCGGCTGGTCGGCGACGAGGAGTTCGGTCTGGTCCTCGGGCGGCGCGGGCGAGCCTACGTGGACTCCCGCTTCCGGTGGCCGCACGTCATCGACCGGTATGCCTCCTTCGTCGAGTCGGTGGTCGCACGTGCCGGCGCCACGGGCCGTCGGACGGCGATCCCGGGGCGCGAGGCGGGTCCGGTCGTTCCGGTTCCGTCACCCGCCGAGACCTGAACCGAGGGGATGGGGCCCGGGGACGGTCACCACGCGGACACCGAGCACCGATGTACCCGACGACACCCTCCACAGGCGGTAGTGGCCGACCGGGGCGGCTCCCGTGACCGGGGCGGCCTCGCCCTGTGCCACCAGCGACGCGAGCCCGGGGAGGTCGGGCAACGCGATCAGGTAGGCCGCGCCGCCAGGTCCGACCTCGACCGTGGGCCTGAGGGTGTAGTACAGCGAGCCGCCCAACTCGTTGTAGATGACCGCGCCGGGAGCGAGCAGCGCGATCCGATCCCGGGGCAGCTCCCATCCGGCGTTCCGGTAGATGCCGATCCCCCCGTCGACCGAGTCCATGAGGACGGTGTCCCGACCAGGATGGACAAAGGGAGCGAGCCGGGCCAGTTCGGCGTCGAGGGTGTCCGCCGTCCGGATCGCCGACAGGGTGTCGGTGTAGGGAGCCTGGTAGCGGTTCTGGTCCAGCCAGAGTCCCCTGGTGGTGATGGTTCCCTGTCCGGGGATGACACCGGCCCCGGACAGGAAGCGCTCCGAACCCAGTGCGGCGATGGCGACGACGACCAGTGTGGCGACTCCCATCCACAGTCCCGCCAGGACCCGGCGACCCGGGCCGTCCGTCGTCCGACGGGAGCGGCCCGCAGCGGCCGGCACGAGGAGGAGTGCGATCACCGCCCCGGGGAGGTAGGCGAGCAGATAGCCGCCTTTGGCGAACTGTACGAGGGCGACCTGGGCCACAGCGGGCACCACGGCCGCCAGGAGGATCGCTGTGCGCGACCGGTACCAGGGCCGCCTCTGATCCCGTTCCTCCGGTCGGCCGTCAGGCCGGGGAACGGCGAATCCGTCCGCACCGTCGCCGCCGGTCCGGCCACCGATCGCCCGACGGACGAGGAGGACGATCCCGGCCAGTAGCGAGAGGGCGGCGAGCGGGGCGAGCGCCACCGTGGTGTACGCGGCGAACGTGCCGAGATTGACCGCCCCGCCGGCCGCGTGGTCGAGAACCGATGTGGCCCGGGCCGCACCCTCCGATTCGAGCCTGGTTGCGCGGGCCCAGGCGGTCAGGCCGCCGGGTTGCGACAGGGTCATCGGAAGGAACCAGGCGGCGACCGCCACCGCACCGGCGGCCACGGCCACTGCCGCCTCCCGCACCCGCCGGACCGATCCGCACACGGCGAGGATTGCCAGGATCCCGAAGGAGGCCGCGGACGACTGGCGGAAGCCTGCCGTCACGCCCAACGCGACCAGGGCAACGGCCCCGTGCCAGGAATGGGGCCGAGCCCGCCACGCCAGGATGATCAGGAGGGGCGCAACCAGGAGGTCGAAGGAGTACGTGTCGACGATGGAGCCGCTGTACCAGGCGAACGGGGAGGTGGCGATGAGCAGTCCCGCGGTCAGTCCGACCCACCGTCCGCCGAGGTCGCGACCGGCGACCACGACGAGTCCGGCGGCGACAGCCGAAGCCACCGCCGAGACCAGCACCAGGGACGTGATGGTTCCCGTGCCGGTCCCGTGGACGAGTCGACCGGCGACGACGAAGAGCCAGTAGCCGGGAGGTTGTGGTCGACCGTGGGTCACGTCGTATCGGGCGACCCCGGCGGCGAACTGAGCGGAGTCCCAGTCGGTGGGCCCGACCGCCGCCGTCGACAGCCGGGCGACCAGGGTGGCGACGCCTACGACCCAGGGAGCGATCCGGTCGAGGAGATCGAGGCCCACGGTGCTCGCCCGGTCCGAGGCCAACCGTCCTGGGCGCGGCCCGGTGGCCGCCCGGGCCGGCCTGTCGGCCGTCGGCTCTGGCCCGGTGGCCGTCGGCTCTGGGCCGGTGGCCGTCCGGTCCGGACCCGGGGACAGTTCGGTCCGGACGCTGGCCATGCCTCAGGGTACCGAGTGGGGAGGTCTGGTTCGGGTACCTCCCGACGATCGTCGGCGGAGTTCGATCCGTACCCGTCATGGCCGATGCGGTCAGGAACACCTCAAGTTTCCGCCTGTCCCGTCGATACTTGACCGGACGAGCTGTCGGCCAACGGCATGCCGCGCCACCGGTGGGCGGTGCGTGCAGGGCAAATTCCCCGGGGGCCGACGAGGACGAATCGAGGGGCGATATGGATCAAGGTTCGACAGCCTGCCCGACGGGACGGACAATTCGGTCGGGACCGGTCGGCCAGATGCCTCCCGGTCGTCGAGGGCTCCACCGTCCTCGTGGCGCCACCGCCCTGGTCGTGCTGTTGACGGTCCTGTGCACGGCCGTCCCGACGTTCGCGGGTGTGACCACGACATCCGCTGGTGCAGGCCCGATTCCTCATCAGCTGGGGATCTCCCTCGCCTGGCAACAGGTCCTCCCCGATGCCGGGACGCCCATCGCCGAGAGTTCGCCCAACGTCGCCACGCTGGACGGTGGCGGGCCGTCGGTCGTCGTCGGCGACCGGGCCGGCAACGTGTACGCGTTCCATCTCTCGAACGGATCCGGAGTGGCCGGTTGGCCCGCCAATGTGGGAGCCCCGGTCGACTCGACGCCCTCGGTCAGCCCGAACGGCACCGGTACCGACGACGTCTTCGTGGGAGCAGGCAACGCTGCCGACGCCAATTCGGGTGGATACGTGGGTCTGTCCAACGACGGCGCGGTGATGTGGTCCCGACCTGCCACCGACCCCCTGGGCAACCACGGGGTACAGGCGTCGCTGGCCGTCGGTCCGATGGACGGCGCCCAGGGTGTCGTGGCACCGGCGCTGGGTATGGATGAGTACGCGCTCAATACCGTCAACGGGAGCGTCCTACCCGGTTGGCCGTTCTTCACCGCCGACACCGGGTTCACCACTCCGTCCCTCGCCGACCTCTACGGCAACGGGCAGACCGAGATCGTCCAGGGCGGGGACTCCACGGCCGGTGAGGCCGACGGACAGCAGTACACCAGCGGGGGTCACCTCCGCATCCTCGGGACCGGGGGCAACCTGCTCTGCCACTACGACACCACGCAGACCGTGGACTCCTCGCCGGCGGTCGGGAGCTTCCTCGGCGGCGGGGCCACGGGCATCGTCTTCGGTACCGGGTCGTTCTTCCCCGGGGCGTCCGACTCGAACACGTTGTTCGCGTCGGATTCGCACTGCAACATCGTCTGGCGCGACGACCTGGGAGGGAACACCTACTCGAGCCCGGCGATCGGTGACGTCCTCGGCAACGACCTCGCACAGGTGGTGGAAGGAGTCGACACCGGATCGGGCGGCCTGGTCTTCGCCCTCAACGGCTCCAGCGGCGCCACGCTCCCCGGCTGGCCGGTTGCGACCCCAGGTCGGATCATCGGGGGGGTGACCCTGGCCGACCTGACCGGAGGCGGCTACAACGACGTCCTCGTCCCCACCACCGACGGTCTCGAGATCTTCGACGGTCGGAGCGCCCAGTTGGTGGCCACCCTGGGAGCGGGAACCCTGGCCCTGCAGAATTCGGCCATGGTCACCGTCGACCCGGACGGCTCGACCGGCATCACGATCGCCGGCTACGGCGGCGGCAACGAGGGCATCATCCAGCACTACGTCGTGGCCGGGTCGGTCGGACACTCACTGGGGCTCCGGTCCTGGCCGATGTACCACCAGAACCCGCAGCTCACCGGCTGGCTGAGTGAGGGTGCCCCCGGCCACCTCAACTCACCCATCGTCGGAATGGCGGCCACGGCCGACGGGAAGGGCTACTGGAACGTGGCGTCCGACGGTGGGCTCTTCGCGTTCGGCGACGCCGGCTTCCACGGCTCCATGGGAGGCCAGCCACTGAACGAGCCGGTTGTCGGGATGGCGGCCACCTCGGACGGCAAGGGCTACTGGGAGGTGGCGTCCGACGGGGGGCTCTTCGCGTTCGGCGACGCCGGCTTCCACGGCTCCATGGGTGGCCAGCCGCTCAACCAGCCGATCGTCGGGATGGCCCGGACACCAGACGGGCGGGGCTACTGGGAGGTGGCTGCAGACGGGGGCATCTTCGCCTTCGGCGACGCCAGCTTCTACGGGTCGACCGGCGCCCTCCAGCTCAACCGACCCATCGTGTCGATGACGTCCACACCCGACGGGCACGGGTACTGGCTGGTGGCGTCCGACGGAGGCGTCTTCGCCTTCGGTGACGCCCCGTACTACGGATCGATGGGTGGCCAACCGCTCAATCAACCCGTGGTGTCCATGACCGACAACGGCTACGGAGGGTACTGGCTGACGGCAGCTGACGGCGGGGTCTTCAGCTTCGGTTCGGCCCCGTTCTGGGGGTCGACCGGGAATCTCACGCTGGTGCAACCGATGGTCGGGATGGCGCCCGGCCCCGGCGGTCTCGGCTACTGGATGGTGGCGGCCGACGGCGGCATCTTCGCGTTCGGCTCGTCCCGCTTCTACGGGTCGATGCCCGAGATACTGGGGGCGCCGACCGGATTCGACTGAGAAGGCCACCGATCGGAGAAGGCCACCGATCGGCAGCGGGATGCCACGTTCCGCCGCCGATGAGGTCGGGCTCCGAAGGGGCATCCGTACGGCTGGGTGTCGTCGGTCGTATCGTTGGACAGCGTGTCGGTGGCGCAGTTGAGGTTGGAGTGATGGGTTCCGGGCGCCGAAGGCGTTCCGCTCACCGCATCCGGGCCCTGGTGGGTTTCACCGTCGTCATCACGTCGTGCGGGATGGCGGCTCTCACTCCTCCTGCGGCCACGGCTGCGAGCTACCCGTCGGCCGACGTCACCATCGTCGGTCACGGCTTCGGCCACGGCCAGGGAATGGGTCAGTGGGGTGCCTTCGGCTACGCGCTGGACGGACTGACCTGGCAGGAGATCGTCGACCACTACTACGCGGGAAGCACGCCGGCCCAGCTGACCGCTCCTCAGGAGAACACCTCGGTCCGGGTGGTCCTGACCGAGAACAACGGGAACGACGTCATCGTCACGTCGGGCAATGGATTCACCGTGGACGGGACGCCCATCGGCCCCGGCAAAGCGGTGCTGATGCACTCCATCGGTGGTGGGGCGTGGGATCTGTACTCGGGATCGGGCTGTGCCGGCCCGACGTGGACCTCCTTCGCCACCGGCGTCGAGAACCCCGAGGCATCCCCCGACGACGACCCCGCACTCGGGGCGGGCAACGCATCGACCCTCGCGCTGCAGCTCTGCCAGGTCCCGGCGAACATCTCCGTCCGAGGTTCCCTCGAGGCCACGTACAATACGGGGAACCCGGCATCTCCGCGAACGGTCAACGTGGTCCCCCTGGAGGACTACGTCGCCGGTGTGGTGCCCAACGAGTCGCCGGCCTATTGGGGTCAGATCGGGTCCATCGGGGCACAGGGGGAGCCGCAGGGCTTCCAGGAACTGGAGGCCCAGGCGGTGGCCGCACGGTCCTACGTGATGGCGGGGCTCGGGAGCTATGGCGACTACGCGGACACGTGTGACCTGGCGTGCCAGACCTACCACGGCCTCGAGAACGAGAACCCCCTCACCGATGCCGCAACTCTCGACACCTCCGGCTACGTCATGGAGTACGGCGACGACGGGGTCCCCCTCACCACCGAGTACTCGTCGTCGACCGGCGGGTACACGGCGCCCGGTGTCTTCCCGGCCGTCCCGGATGCCGGTGACTCGGTCTGTCCACCGGGCATCGCCGGAGCGTGCAACCCGAACCACACCTGGAACGTCTCGATCCCGGTGACCACGGTCGAATCGACGTGGCCCCAGCTCGGGACGCTCCAGTCGATCGCCGTCACCTCACGGAACGGGTTCGGCGACTTGGGCGGGCGGGTCCTGTCGATGACCCTGGTCGGATCGTCCCAGAGCGTCGTCCTGACCGGCGACCAATTCGCTGCATCGCTCGGCCTCATGTCCGACTGGTTCGCCCTGACCGACTCGCTCCCGGCCCCGGCCGTTTCCATGGCGTCCACCCCGGACGGGAAGGGCTACTGGATCGACGGCTCGGACGGCTCGGTCGTGGCCCTCGGCGACGCGACCTACCTCGGCTCGATGTCCGGCGTCACACTGGCAGCCCCCGTCGTCGGAATGGCGGCGACACCCGACGGCAAGGGCTACTGGGAGGTGGCCGCGGACGGCGGCATCTTCGCGTTCGGCGACGCCGGCTTCTACGGGTCGATGGGCGGACGCCCGCTCAACCGACCGATCGTCGGCATGGCGGCGGCACCCGACGGCAAGGGCTACTGGGAGGTGGCCTCCGACGGCGGCATCTTCGCCTTCGGCGACGCCGGCTTCCACGGGTCGATGGGCGGGCAACCGCTCAACCGACCGGTCGTCGGCATGGCCAGGACCCCCGACGGCAAGGGCTACTGGGAGGTGGCCTCCGACGGCGGCATCTTCTCCTTCGGCGACGCCGGCTTCCACGGCTCGATGGGCGGGCAACCGCTCAACCGACCGGTCGTCGGCATGGCGGAGGTCCCGGGTGGGACCGGCTACTGGGAGGTGGCCTCCGACGGCGGCGTCTTCTCCTTCGGCACCGCGTCCTTCCATGGCTCGGCGGGGAACCTGGTGCTGGTCCAGCCAGTCGTCGGGATGGCGAGGACGTCCGACGGGGAGGGCTACTGGCTGGTGGCGGCGGACGGCGGGCTCTTCAGCTACGGCGACGCCTCGTTCTACGGCTCGGGGACCAGCTGAGCGGACCGGACGACACCGGCGGTCGCGAGATGGCGACGTCGGAGGGCCGAACCGACGTCAGTGGATGAATTTCACCGTCGACGGTTGCTCCGCTGTCCCGAACGGGGTGGCGATCGTGGAGTGGTCGAACTCCAGGCTTCCGCCGTCCTCGACGTCCCAGACCGGTTCGCTGAGGGGATTCGTGCCCGTCACACGGGTGATCGTCGTGCTGTCGAAGGTCAGTGAACCGCCGTTCTGGTGGATGCAAGCCACCGGCGAGGCACGATGGCAGGACATCGAACCACCCACGAAGGTCACCGGGGCGTCGGAGTGCGGGCTCGAGAAATAGATATCGTGAAACCCACTGCAGTTGGAGATCGTGACCGGTCCGTCCAGGTACTCGACGAAGGTGATGCCATGGTCGTCGGTGCAGTTGGAGATGTCCACGTTGCCGGAGCCGAGCATGGGGATGTCGGACTCGAAGTCGAAGCCGGCATCGGCCGGGTCCACGATGGTGACGTTGGTGATGGACGCGTCCGACACCTCGGCCACGGTAATTCCCACGCGGCCCGCGTCCACCGTGGTGTAGCCGTTGACGGTGAGCCCGCTCACCGGCGTCGAGATGTGGTTGGTCAGGTCGGCGACAAGCTCGAGGCCGTCGCCGAAGGTGTCCTTGGCGGTGACGTCGGACAGGTGGACGCCGGAGGACGACTCGACCTTCACGCCCGCTTCACCTACCAGTTCCGGATGGAACGAGCCGCTGGTGTTGGCCCCGAGGACGCTCACGCCCTCGAGGGAGACGTCGGACGTGTTCTTGATCATGATGATCGGCTGCATCCCGACGTAGGGGTAGGGGGTGCCCGGCCGCTGGGTGGACGTGTCGAAGAACGTCCCCCCGATGATGGTGATCGGATGTTCGAGGACGATGCCGTCCGGCACCAGGTAACACGCAGTGGTGGACGACCGGAAGACGGATCCGGACGGTAGGGAATCGAGGTAGGTCTGCAGCGCCGGGGTAGCCGGCTTGCTGCAGGTCGTGTTGAACGAGGCAGGCCCCGGCACGGGTGGGATCGTGGTGGTGGTCGTGGTCGACCCCGGTTGGTTGGCCTGTCTGCCGGTCGTCGTGGTGACCGGGACCGTCGTCGTGGTCGTCGTGGTCGTCGGACGTGTGGTCGTCGTCGATGTCGTGTGCTGGCTCGGCGTCACCGTGGTGACCGTGGTCGATGTCACCGATGACGGACCGGTGGACACGGCGGTCGTCGAGGTGGTCGTGGTGTGGGGACCGGTCGTCGTGGTCACCGTCGTGGTCGGTGACACGACCCGCGTCGTGGTGGTGGTGGAGGTGGTGCTGGTGGTGGAGGTGGTGCTGGTGGCGGGGGTGGTCCGGACGGTATGGGAGTACGCCCGGCTCTGCCAGGTGGAAGCTCTCGCAGCGTGGGCCGATGTCACCGCCCCGAGCCCCGTCGAAGCCAACGCGGCTACGAGGACGATCCCGATCCTGGCCGTTCGGCCAGCGCTCGGGCGCGCCCGACCGCGACGATTCCTGCGCACATCCTGCCCCAGATGCATTGCCCCTCCGTCTGACCCCTGGGGGCGGGCGTGCGCAGCAATGCCCGTGAAGGGACCTGCTCCGGCAACCCGGCCGACTCAGAGAGCCCCGTGGTTTTGCGTCCCCCCCCTTGCAGAGGGTTTGCCTTGAATTCCTGCAGGCTCCGCAACTCTCCTCGCGATGCCTTCCCTGTCATTGTACGCCTCACTGTTGAAAAAACGCAATACGTGATCATGAAAATACTCAGAGTGGTATTGATGGACACACCGTGCAGGCCTCCCACCTGGTCGAGAGGGTCCCGTACCCGCCCGGGGTCATCGAAGTTCCGGGGCCGACCACCTAGTGTCAGGACCTGATGCAGGAACGACCGACGGACGCACCGGGGGGCGGGTCGCCGGCACGAGCAATGCCGACCACGGCCGACCCGGACGGATCCGGGCACGCGTCGATACCCGGCCCCGACGACGGCGTGGGCGTCGAGCCAGCTTCCGAAACCGGTGCCGCTGCCGAACGATCCGGCCGAGTGCCGAGATGGTCGGGCGGTGCCTGGAGGGCCATCCTGTTCGCTCCGGTGGGTGACGGGCAGACGCGTCGGCGGGGGAGCGACGCCGTCCGGGCCGGCGCCTGCGTCGTGGCGATCACACTGTGTTGGCTGGCGACCAGGGTCAACTCCTCGAGCGAGCACACCATCGTCAGGGCGCTGACGCCGGCCCCGGACGGGATCAAGTGGCTGGTCACCTCGGTGTGGTGGGTCGCCTCGCTGGGACTCATCGCTGTCGTAGCCGTGCTCGCCCTGGTCTCCCGGCGCTGGTCCGTGATCCGGGACTGCATGCTTTCGGGGGGCGGCGCGTGGATGACGTGCGTGCTCATCGGCTACCTGCTCGGTCCGGACGGCGGCCGGCCGGCCGACGGGGCGCCGCACGGATTCCCCCTGGTGTTTCCGGTGGCGCGAGTGGCCGCCACCGTGGCAGTGGCGACCGCCGCCCTTCCCTATCTCAGCCGGTGGGTCCAACGGGCGATCAAGGTGACGATCGTGCTCCTCGCGCTGGCGACCGTCGTCTCCCAGTCGGGTCTCCCGGTACCGGTCCTCGCCAGCCTGGCCGTCGGCGTGCTCCTCACCGCCGTGGTCCATCTCGTCTTCGGATCACCGCTCGGCCTGCTCTCGGCGGCGGAGGTGTCGGTCCTGGTCGATGACCTCGGGATCCACGCCGCCGATGTCGCTCCCACGCCGGTCCAGGAGTGGGGTGTCGGCCGCTTCACCGGACGAACGGGCGGGATGCCGATCGATGTCGCCGTGTACGGACGGGATGCCTCGGACGCGCAGCTCCTGGCGAAGACGGCCCGCTTCCTGCTCTACCGCGACTCCGGACCGACCCTCACGCTCACCCGCCGCCAGCAGGTCGAACACGAGGCCTATCTCACCTTGTTGGCGGAGCAGGCCGGCGTGTGCGTCTCCCGTGTGCTGGCTGCCGGCCCGGCCGGCCCGGCACACGACGCGCTGCTCGTGACCTGCCCACCGGCCGGTCGGTCGTTGTCCGAGCTGCCTCCCTACGTGCTGCCCGCCGAGGCGGAAGCCGACGGTGCCGATGGGTCGGCCGGGGCTGTCGCCCCCGGGGGAACCGGAGCGACGGCCGCGGGAGCGGCACCGGCCGGGACGGCGTCGACCGCGATGGCGCCCGGCTCGGTGGCTCACGGGACGCCGGCCGCACCTGCCGCGGCCGATGACGTCATGCCCGACGAACCGGTGCTGTCGGACGGTGCACTCGACGGCATCTTCGGTCAGGTGCTCTCGTTGCGCCGTGCCGGGATCGCCCACGGCGCCCTGTCGGCCGAGACCATCCTCGTCGACGACGAGGGGAGGAGCGGCTTCGTGGACATGCGCGCGGCGTCGACCGTCGCCCGTCCCGAGCAACTCGATCAGGACGTCGCCGCGGTACTCGCCGCCACGGCGTCCGTGGTCGGCCCCGAGAGGGCCGCGGCCTCGGCGGCCAGGGTGCTGCCGGCCGATGCGCTCGCGGCGGCCCTGCCATTCCTCCAGCGGGCCGCCCTCAACCCCGGCGCGTCCCGGTCGATGCGCGGGAAGAAGGCTTTGCTCAAGGCGCTGCGGGAGGACGGAGCGAAGGCGGCCGGGGTCGAGGTGCCCAAGCTGATCGAGCCGCGTCGAGTCAGTTGGATCAACTTCGCCCTGGTGGTGGGGACCCTCATCGGCGGATGGGCCCTCATCGGCGTCCTGGTCAACGTGACCAAGTCGTGGAGCACGATCACCGGTGCGAATTGGGCATGGGTGGCCGCGGTGTTCGTCCTGGCCCAGGCCGCCTACCCGGCGCTCGCCGTGACCACGGTCGGTTCGGTGACCGACACCATGCCGTACGGCCGCACGGTCGCCCTCGAGGTGTCGAACACGTTCGTGTCCCTCGCCGGTGGCTCGATGGCGGCCCTCGCCACCCGGGTCCGGTTCTTCCAGCAACAAGGCTACGACGCCACGCTCGCCGTCAGTTCGGGCGTGCTGATCTCCACGGCGAGCTGGATCGTCAAGGGAGGGCTCTTCCTCATCGCCCTCCCGATCGCCTTCTCGCAATTCCACTTCGCCAACTCACCGTCGGAAACCGGCGGGGGATCGGGAGGCAGCACGGCGACGCTGGTCTGGTTCATCGTGATCGCTGTCGTGGTCGTGGGCGTCCTCCTGGGCCTCCTGCTGGCCGTCCCGCGCTGGCGCCGACTGGCAGCCGCCAAGCTCCGTCCCAAGGCCTCCGAGGTCTGGACCCATCTGAAGGTGCTGTCCACCCATCCGCGCAACCTGGTCGAGATCTTCGGTGGGGAGATCCTCGGACAGCTCCTCGTCGCCATGGCCCTCGGGGCGTCGCTGCACGCGTTCGACCAGCACCTGAGCCTGGCAGCCCTGATCATCGTGCTGACCCTGGGGTCGATGCTCGGCGGGGTCTCCCCGGTCCCGGGCGGGATGGGCGTGGTGGAGGCGGGCATGATCCTCGGCCTCACGGCGGCCGGGATCCCCGAGACCGACGCGGTGGCCGCGGTGTTCGTGCAGCGCCTCTTCACCGCGTACCTGCCCCCGATCTGGGGATGGTTCTGCCTGGTCTGGATGCGGAAGAAGGAGTACCTCTGACCGCGGTCCGACGGTGGTGCGCCCCGCAATCGGCAGCCCCGTCCCGACCCTTCGCTAGTGGTCGAGCCGCGGCGGTCCGGTCTCGTCGAGGCCCCGGAATTCGCGGAGGCGGCTCAGTGGACCCAGGCGGCCGACGTTCACCCCGGTGTCGGCGGCGTGCAGCATGCGCAGGTCCCCCCGGCTGTTGCCGTAGGCCCACAGGTGCGAACCCTCGGAATCCGTCTCGGCCATCCAGAGACGGAGCCGTCGGATCTTCTCCTCACCCCGGCAGTTGTCGCCCTCGTAGCGACCCGTGAGACGACCGGCATCGTCGACCTCCAACACGGTGGCGATGGCGGTGTCCGCAGCCAGTCGATCGGCGACCACCTCGACGTACGCGAGCGGGGAGGCCGAGACGATGGCCACCTTGTCGCCGCGTCCGCGGTGCCAGTCGAGGCGCCGTCGCACCTCCGGCCGGGCGTGGGCGGCCATGTGCCTGACGGCGAATTCCTGGGCCACCTGATGGAAGCGCTCAGCGTCGACCCCGCCCAGCACGCGGACGAAGAGCCGCTCCTTGGTGTCGTCGGCGACGGTGCCACCGGCCAGTGCGGCCTGGACCAGTCGTGGAGCAAGTTCGGCGGTGGCCCGTAGGACCGCCTCGCGGCCGGCCACGGCGGCCAGGAAGTCGAACACGCTCCCGCCCCGGGTGAGCGTGCCGTCGAAATCGAAAGCGGCGACGTCGGCCATCGTGCGTCTCGGCTCAGGAGCCGGATGGCGCGACGGTCGACCCGCCCCGGCCGGCTCCCGAGGTGAACCGGGTGGCTCCGGCAACCGCCTCGCCCGATCGGAGGCTGTCGAGGCCCAGACGGGTCTCGTGCAGTAGAGCGTCCGGGACGGACAGGCTCCACTGGTCGACAGCCGACCTCCTGTCGTTGCGCATGCAATCCTGGGGGAGGTCGGAGAGCTCGGTCGCCCAGGCGACGGCCGACTCGAGGGCCGTGCCGGTCGGGACCACCCGGTTGACGAGGCCCATGGCCAGGGCCTCGTCGGCACCCACGCCGCGGCCGGTCAGGATCATGTCGAGTGCCCGACCCTCTCCCACGAGGCGCGGCAGGCGGACCGTGCCGCCGTCGACGAGCGGCACGCCGAAACGGCGGCAGAAGACCCCGAAGGTGGCATCGGTGGCCGCCACCCGCAGGT
The DNA here is from genome assembly GCA_049517675.1 of Acidimicrobiales bacterium. GTDB lineage: Bacteria > Actinomycetota > Acidimicrobiia > Acidimicrobiales > RAAP-2 > Bog-756. The sequence goes on along the minus strand of JBEKRV010000074.1, from coordinate 1,874 downwards.
CGCACCAGACGGCGAGCTCGAGGCCGCCGGCCACCGCGTGACCCTCGACTGCCGCGATCACCGGCTTGGAGAGCGCCAAGCGGGTGGGTCCCATGGGCCCGGGCCCGTCTTCGGTGACCCGGTTGCCGTTGCCGGAGGCGATGGCCTGCAGGTCGGCCCCGGCGCAGAAGGTCCCCCCCGCCCCGGTGAGCACGGCCACCGAGGCGTCCGGGTCGCCGTCGAAGGCGACAAATGCGTCGAGGAGCGCGTCGGCCGTGGTCCGGTCGACGGCATTGCGCCGCGCCGGTCGATCGATGGTGACGACGGTCACGGGGCCGTGACGGTCCACTCGGAGGGGTCCACTCATGCCCTCAGCATGACGGAGGGGGAGCGTCGGGGCCAGTACCCACCCCTCGACCCGTGTCCCTCCCGACGCCGGCGGAGCGGTCGGGAGGGGCCCGTTCGCGGTGTCCGACCGGGTCCTGAGCGGGTGTGCGCGTTAGGGACCAAATACCCGACGAATCCAGTCGACAATTGCCCGGATCCCGGCTACTGTGGGCTCCCGTCGAGTCCGGCAGATGGGTTGCCGGGCGGACGACGGTCCCCGGGTCCGGTGGCGAGCAGGAGCTCCGCCGCCCGACCTCCCGGCCGCCGCGAAGACGCAGCGAGACACCAAGCCAATCAAGAAGAACCAGAGCAAGGAGCATCCGATGGCAATCCGCTTGGGCGACGAGGCCCCTGACTTCACCGCCGACACGACCGAAGGCACGATCAACTTCCACGAGTATCTCGGGGACAGCTGGGGCGTGCTCTTCTCGCACCCGAAGGACTTCACCCCGGTCTGCACGACCGAGCTGGGCGCGTTCTCGGCGGCCAAGGCGGAATTCGACAAGAGGGACACCAAGTTGATCGGCCTGTCCGTCGACGACGTGGCCTCCCACGGCAAGTGGGCCGGCGACATCGCGGAGACCCAGGGCACCGCCCTCAACTTCCCGCTGATCGGGGACGAGGACCGCAAGGTCGCCGACCTCTACGACATGATCCATCCGAATGCCAACGACACCCTGACCGTGCGTTCGGTGTTCATCATCGGACCGGACAAGAAGGTCAAGCTCACCCTGACCTACCCCGCGTCGACCGGGCGCAACGTTGCGGAGATCCTCCGCGTGCTCGACTCCCTGCAGCTGACGGCCGACTACAAGGTCGCCACTCCGGTCAACTGGACGGACGGCGAGGACGTGATCGTCGTCCCGGCGCTCTCCGACGAGGAGGCGAGGGAGCGGTTCCCCAAGGGATTCAAGGCCCTCAAGCCCTACCTGCGGGTCACCCCCCAGCCCAACAAGTAGCCGTAACCGCCGCGGCGGGGGCACCATCACGCGAGTCGGACCCGGCCCCGAGCCGGGTCCGACTCGCGCCCGACCCGTCGCGGGCAGGGGCTGTGGGAGGCGGGACCTGAGCCGGGGGGCGCCGGCGGGGGCGGCCTGTCAGTGCACCGGGGCAGGGTCGTCGGTCAGGGTCGTCGGTCAGGGCCGTCGGTCAGGGCACCCGGGCGGCCGAAGGGTCGTTCGGGCGGCGTCGAGAGTCTTCCGGCGGGGCCCGCGGGGGCCGATTCGGATCCGGCGCGGACCGGCGCCGCGCCGGGAGGCTGGAGCGACCCGAGCCAGGACGCCGGAGCGGACACGGCGGATAGGCTGGGAGAGCGGCCCACCGTCCGGCCGGAGACCGCCCCCGAGGCCTCTTCCTGCTAGCATTGTCGGGTCGACGTGTTCCGTCCGCCGGCCGTCACCACGATTCCAGAGGTCTACTTCCCACATGCCAGACAAGCAGGCAACCATCGCCGAGTATCGTCTCCACGAGACGGACACCGGTTCCCCCGAGGTGCAGATCGCCATTCT
>JBEKRV010000073.1:0-16529 GCA_049517675.1 Acidimicrobiales bacterium | reverse complement strand
GAGCGGATCTCGCCCCGCATGATCCGGGCGTAGAAGGGCCACCAGACGATGGCCACGGCCAGCAGGGTGTGGAACTCGCTCGGGCCGAGTGCGGCCACGAAGGCGATGGCCAGTACCGGGCCGGGCAGGGCGAGGAAGAGGTCCGTGACCCGCATGAGCACGGTGTCCACCCACCCGCCGACGACGCCGGCGACCAGGCCGATGCTTCCGCCGATGACGACGCCGGACGTCACCACCAGGACCACACCGACCAGACTGGTGCGCAGACCGAAGAGGACCCGGCTGAAGATGTCGAAGCCGACCTCGTCGGTGCCCATCAGGTGGCCGCCGGTCAGGGGCGGGGTGAAGGGGATGCCCGAGGGGACGATGGGGTTGTAGGGCGCGATCAACGGTGCGAACACCGCGGCCACCACCAGCACCGCCAACAGGACCAGGCCCACCTTGTCGGCCACCGTGATCCGACGGAGCGCCTTGGGCAGGCCGCTCCACCGGGCGGTGCCCCGTCGGGGCCGCGAGGGGACGAAGGCCTCAGCGACCGCCATCGTCGCTCCCTCCCGAGTGGGCGGCCGCGCTCCCGGCAGCGGTCGACCGGGTCGACAGCGACACCGGGCAGGCCACCATCCTGCCGGCGGACCCGTCGACGGGACTCAGGGCCACCGCCGTCGAGGCGCACGAGTCCTCGGCCGTGGTGCAGCGGGGGTGGAAGGCGCAGCCGGTCGGCGGCTCGAGCGGGTTGGCGGGCTCGCCCTTGAGCCGGACGTGGACACGGCCCACCTCGGGCACGGTGTCGAGCAGTGCCCGGGTGTAGGGGTGGACCGGGGCGGCGCACAGCTCGTCGGCGGCACCGATCTCCACGATCCGCCCGAGGTACATCACGGCGATCCGGTCACCGACCATGCGGGCGGCGGCCAGGTCGTGGGTCACGAAGAGGATGGCGACACCGAGCTCGCGTCGCAGGCGGCCGATCAGGTTCAGCACCGTCGCCGCCAGCGACACGTCGAGAGCACTGGTCGGCTCGTCGCACAGGAGCACCTCGGGAGGGACGACGGTCGCCCGGGCCAGGCCGACCCGCTGGCGCTGGCCGCCCGAGAGCTGGGCCGGCTTGGCCCCGGCCACCTCGTGGGGCAGTCCCACCAGGGTCAGGCTCTCGAGCACGCGGCTCCGGCGGTCATTGCGCCCGAGACCCTCGGAGCGGAGCCGCTCCTCGATCTGCTCGCCGACCGTGAGCCACGGGGTGAGCGAGGCGCCGGCGTCCTGGAAGACCATCTGGGGACGGCCGCCCTTGCCGAACTCGATGGAGCCCTCGTCGACCGACTGCAGGCCCGCGATGGACCGGAGCAGGGTGGACTTTCCGCACCCGCTCTCCCCCACCAGGGCGACGGCCTCCCCCTCGTTGAGGGCGAGGTCCACCCCCCGCAGGGCCTGCAGCTGGCGCTTCTTGAACCCCGAGCCCACGGGGAACCGCTTGTGGACCCCGTGGACCAGGACCGCCGGAAGGTTGCCACGCCCGATCCCCGCTACCGGCGGCCACGGGGCCACTTCGTCGTCGGCACGGGCCCCGGGGCCTGCGACGATCTCCTCCAGACGAAGGCACGCCACCTGGTGACCGGCATCGCCCGCCGCCTCTCCTGGCTCGACGGTGACGTCCTCGAGCGGGGGGAGCACGCCGTCGCACTCGGCGGTGTAGTGGTCGCAGCGGGGCGCGAACGGGCAGCCGGGAGGGAGGTTGCGCGGATCGGGGGGCTCGCCGGGAAGGGTGCGGATGGGTCGGGTCCGGTCGGTCTGGAGGACCAGACGGGACCGGAGCAGGCCCCGCGCGTACGGGTGGAGCGGGGCGCCGAACAGGTCGGCCGACGGCCCGACCTCGGCCAGCCGTCCGCCGTAGAGCACGGCGATCCGGTCGGCCACCTGGGCGGCCACCCCCAGGTCGTGGGTGACGAGGATGAAGCTGGATCCCAGCTCGTCGCGCAAGGTGGCCAGCAGTTCCAGGATCTGGGCCTGCACGGTGACGTCGAGGGCGGTGGTCGGCTCGTCGGCGATGACCAGGGCCGGGCTCCCGGCCACGGCCATGGCGATCATGACCCGTTGGCGCAGGCCACCCGAGAGCTCGTGGGGGTAGGCCTTGAACCGGCGGGCCGGGTCCGGCACCCCGACGGCGTCGAGCAGCCTGATCGCCTCGGTCGTGGAACCGGCCGCCTCCACCACCTGTGCCCCGATCCGCATGGTCGGGTTCAACGAGGTCATGGGGTCCTGGAACACCGCACCCAGGTGCGCTCTGCGGACCAGCCGGGTCTCCTCCGCCGTGGCCGCGACCATGTCGGTCCCGCACACCACGGCCCGCCCGGTGACGGTCGGCGCCGGCCGTTGCGGCAGCAGGCCGAGGAGTGTGAGGCCGAGCACGCTCTTGCCCGACCCGGACTCGCCGACCAGGCCGAGGATCTCGCCGGGCCGGAGCTCGAAGCTCACGCCCCGCAGGGCGCAGACGTCCTCGTCGCCCCGCGTGAAGGAGACGTGCAGATCCTCGACGGAGACGAGCGCGGGCTCCGGGGACGGGGAACCGTCCGCCGCCGCCGGGCGCCCCCGGACAGCTGGCGCCTCGGTCGTCCCGAGGGTGGCCGCGGTCCTGGTCACCGGGGACCCGCGCTCGGCATGGTGCTCGTCACGGGATCGGGATCAGCCCGGATAGAGCTGGTTCAGCAAGAGCGCCCACGGCATGGCCACGACGTGGGCCTGGACGACGCCTCGCATCCACGGCTGGAAGACCATGGCATCGTTGCGGTTGGCCACGTTCAGCCAGCATCCTTCCTTGACCGCCATCTGGACCGCCGTGTTGTAGGTGGCGTTCGAACCGCTGGTGACCGCCTGGGTGTCGACGGCGTCGACGCCGGGCACGTTGCAGGTCAGGTACTGGAGGCCACCGGTCGAGTCGTACGTGATGTGGTTCCAGGTGTAGGGGTTGTAGGCGTCCGGCCACACGTAGTACACGAGGAGGTTGGGGGCCTGGGCGGCGGCGTCCTGGGCGTTGCCGACCCAGCCGTAGATCTCCGACGTCTGATAGGCCACGACCTTCGTCGTCAGGCCGAGGGCCTGCAGCTCGGCGGCGATCTGCTCGGCCACCAGCTCGTCGTCGGGGGCTCCGGAGTCGTAGCCGACGGTGAGGGTCTTCTCACTGGACGGCAGCCCCTTCACCACCGAGGCCAGGGCCGACGGGTCGTAGGTGATGCCCTGGTCGCCGTAGCCCTGTGGCAGCAGCCCCAATGGTGTGGCCTGGGTCGGCACCGTGGCTCTACCCGGGAAGACCCCGGCCACGATGGCCTTGGCGTTGATGGCCTTGAGCAGGGCCTGCCTGTCGCTCTGCGAGGTGAGGAAGCCGGTGTTCTCGTTGACGTAGACGCTCTCCTCTTCGATGACCGGCAGCGAGTAGAACTTCACGTTGGGATCAGACCGGTACTGGGCCACCGCCGGAGTCGTCAGGTCGTGGAGGATGCCGGCGAGCTGACCGCTGTTGAACTCGATCTCCTGGGTCGACAGGTTGTCGATGACCGGCAGGTTCACCGTCGTGTAGTAGGGCTTCTTGCCCCAGTACCCCGGGAAGGCCTTCATCTGGTAGGACACACCGACCTTCGCCTGGGTGAGCGTGTACGGACCGGTCCCGATGTCGTGCGTCTGGAGGTAGGTCTGGTCGTTGTCGGTCCCGGCGTGGGCTGCGAGAGCCGTGGGACTCTCCATCACCGGTCCGTACGACGAGGCCAGATAGTCGAGGAATGCGGTGTTCGGGGCGTTCAGGTTGATCACGACCGTGTACGGCGACGGGGTCTGCACCGAAGTCACTCCGGCGACCATGTACGCGGGACCGCCGTCGACCGCGGTGCGCCGGGCGAAGGACGGCTCGACGGCGGCGGAGGTGAACGGGGTGCCGTCGTGGAAGAGCACCCCCTGGCGGAGCTGGAAGGTGTACGTCGCCCCACCGTTCGAGATGGTCCAGCTGGTGGCCAGCGACGGCACGATCACGCGGTTGGCGGTGCCCGACTGGTACTTGACCAGGCCCTCGTAGAGGTTACGGGTCAGGAGGAGCCCCTCACCGGCGTAGTAGACGTCCGGGTCAGGCGGCTGGCCCGGGTCCTGCAGGAAGCTGAGCTGGAGCGTGTGGCTCGCCGGGAACGAGGTCGACGTCGACGACGACCCGCTGGAGCCACATGCGGCCAGTACCGCCGCCAGCAGGGTGACCATCGCGACCGGGAGCAAGGAGCGTCGAAACAGCGAGCCGCGTCCGCCCGATGGCATCGGGGCGAGCTGGTTCGGCATGGTTCCGGGCATGTGCATCAAACGACCTCCACGAGTTCATCGGACGGGACTACAGGATCGGACCCCAGAGCGGCGAGGCCCGACGCGATCTCCTCGGACGAGCGCCGGGCGCCGGACTGCAGGTACTCCATGGCATCGAGCGCCGCCTCGTGCCGCTCCTCGGACGAGCCGAGCACGGCGTCCTCGACCACCCGGGTCCAGAAGTCGTGCTGGTGGGCGTCGGCGAACGTGTAGTGCACACACACGTCGGTGAGCCCGCCCGTGAGGATCAGCGTGCTCGTGCCGAGACCCTTGAGCAGGATGGACAGTTCTGTGCCGAAGAAGCAGGAGTACCGCCGCTTGGGGATGAAGTAGTCGTCGGGACCGGGCAGGAGCGTCGGCCACAGTGCCGTGCCGTCGGCACCCTCGACGCAATGGCGACCCTCGACGCCGTCCAGCTCACGTCCGAAGTCGACGCCGCTGCGCCGGTGGATCTCCTGGAAGAAGATCACCGGGACGCCCGCGACATGTGCCGCCGCAACGAGACGCTCGGTGGTGGCGACCACCCGGTCGAAGCCGGGCATCCGGGGGATGCCACCGACCTCGACGGGCAGTCCACCGTCCTTCTGGATGTCGATGACGAGGAGGGCGGGTCGTCCGACGATCATCGGCTGGTCCACCATGTCCTGCTCCTTCCCTGTGCTGGTTCATTCGCGGCGACCGGTCGGATTCCGACCGGACGGTGCGTGCGACTGGCACCGGGACCCGAAGCATCGGGCGTTCGCTGCGCCCATTTAACTCCGCTTCTATTTCGATCGATCGAACGGAATGTTTCCGCAAGATGAACCGTGCGGCCGTCTGTCCGCTCCCGGAAGGCCTGGAAGGCCCCGGCGCGGAGGGCGGGGCTACGGAGTGGCGCCGACCGTCATTCGGCGGGCCAGAAGGCTGACGAGGTCGAAGGCGACGTGGGCGGCTGCGACGGCCGTGATCTCGGCGTGGTCATAGGCGGGGGCCACCTCGACGACGTCGCCGCCCACGAGATCGAGCCCGTCGAGGCCACGGAGGAGGGCGAGGAGCTCCCGGCTGGTCAGTCCGCCGGCCTCCGGGGTCCCGGTCCCTGGGGCGTGGGCCGGGTCGAGTACGTCGATGTCCACCGACACATAGACCGGCGCGGTGCCGATCCGGGCCCGCAGTTCTCCGACCACCGAGGCCACGCCTCGGTCACCGACCTCGACGGCCGAGACGCGCCAGAACCGCATGGCGTCGTCGTCGTCCAGGTCGGCGGCGCTGTACAGGGGTCCCCGAGTGCCCACGTGGGCGGCGCGGTCGGGGAGCAGCAGGCCCTCCTCCCAGGCCCTCCGGAACGGGGTCCCGTGGGTGTAGCGGGCGTCGAAGTAGGTGTCCCAGGTGTCCAGATGTGCGTCGAAGTGCACAAGTGCCACGGGACCGTGACGACGCACGACCGAGCGGAGGAGCGGAAGGGCCACGGTGTGGTCGCCGCCGACGGCCACCAGCCGGGACCCCTCGGTCAGCAGCTGGTCGGCTGCGGCCTCGATCTGGACGACCGCCGTCTCGATGTCGAAGGGGGTGCAGGCGATGTCGCCGGCGTCGACCACCTGGACGGCGTCGAACGGCGAGACCTCGAGGTCCGGGTGGTAGGTGCGGAGCAACCGCGATCCCTGCCGGACGGCGGAGGGACCGAACCGGGCGCCCGGGCGATAGCTGGTGCCGGCGTCGAAGGGGATCCCGACCACGCCCACGTCCCAGGCCGCGACCTGCTCGCGGGTGGGGAGACGGAAGAAGGTGGTCAACCCTGCGAAGCGGGGTTCCACGGTGGCATCCGCCGGCCCGACGGGAGACGGCACGTCGGGGCCCGGGTGTGGCGTCACCAGATTGTCGTCAACGTCTGCCCCACGGTGCCCGTACAGGAGGGAAGTCTCCCGCCGGCGACCGGCTGGTGGCAAATCCGACCGGGGGTCAATCCCGGATGCGGATCACGGGACCGCCTGTCCGTGGCGCACGTCCTGACCGAACGCCCTCGGCCCCACGCTGCCCTCCGGCAGGACCAGGGTGCCGTCCTCGAGCTGCCTGCGCAGGTAGAGGAAGGACCGTGCGGTCTGGGCGAACAGGTGCTCTCCCGCGCAGAGTGGTTGGCGTCCGGGTTCGCCGGCCCGGCGGAATTGATCCAGCGGCTCGACCAGGGTGTCGTAGTCCACGTTCACGAACAGGGGGAACGAGTAGCGCTCCTCCGCCACCTTGCGCACCCGGTGCGAGGTGGCAACGAAGTGACCGTTGGTCCACGTCTCGAACATGTCGCCGATGTTCATGACCAACGTGCCGTCGAGGGGCGGCGCGTCGACCCACACGCCGTCGGCGTTCATCACCTCCAGGCCCGGCGCAGTCGGCATGAGGAGCGTGAAGCACTCGAAGTCGGTGTGCGCCCCGAACCCGATGGCATCCACGGCCGTCTCGTCGAACGGGTAGTGCACCAGCCGTAACTGGCTCGGCGTGCGGGTCGTGATGGCATCGAAGAAGTCCGGCCCTTCCCCCATGGCGACGGCCAACGCCCGGAAGAGCAGTCGGCCGACGTCCATCGCCCGCGTGTAGTAATCGGTCACCGCCTCGGCGAAGCCGTCGATGTCGGGCCACAGGTTCGGACCGAGCATGGGGTTGCCGGCGAGGTAGTCCGGGTCGTCGGCGGGCAACTCGAGAGCGGTGTCGAATGCCTCCTTCAGGTCCACCGTGCCGTCGTAGACGACCTCCTCGCCCGGGGGGACGTATCCCCGATGGCACCGGGACAAGCCGATGTACGAGCGCATCTTCGTCTCGGTGGGTTGAGCGAAGAACGCCTTGGTGACCTCGAGCAGGTGCTCGATGGTCGACTCGGGGATGCCGGTGCCGGACAGGTAGCAGAAGCCGACATCGTGGGCGACCTTCCCCAATTCGGCACTGATCCGTGCCAGATCCTCGTGATCTCCGGACCGCAGACCGGAGATGTCGACCACGGGCAGCACATCGACGGATGCCCCGCTCATGGATGCGTACGACCGTTGTCGCTCGATCTGTGCGCGTTCCCGGCGATCTCCACGATGCCTCCATTTCGGTTGATCGAATGATATCGATCAACCGACGAGCCATCACTCGGATCCAGGCCCGATCGGCGTGAGTTCGCGTGATCGTAATATTGCCGGGCGAGCCAGAACCGGGGGACGACCGACCAGTCGGATCAGGAGGGGCAGGCGGGTCAGGCCCCGCTCCTCCGAGAACGCCGCTGACGATCCGAGAACGCCGCTGACGACAGGTCTTCTGCGGATCGGTCGGCGCGTGTGCCGTCGTACCTGATCGCGAGCGTTCGGCGGGTCTGGTCGTCATCCGCTCGGGAGCAGCAGATCGAGTCGGCGGCCCCGGCGGGAGGGCCACGACGTCGTCGACGCCGATGTCGCTCCGCACGGCGCCGGAGCACTGGGCGCGGCCCCGGAGCTCGGCCAGGGCGTCGACGAGTGCTCGGACGATCGGCGCCTGTCCGACCTGCAACTGGATGCCGTCGGAGGAGAGCGTTTCGACGAGGGCGCACTAGCGTGCGCCCTCGCGTGCCGACAGCCCGACGACGTCGAGACCTCCCCGGTGATGCGGGCGGTCGAGATGCGCGCCACCATGACCCGGCCGGCAGCCCGACCGGGGCATCGCCAGATGTGCATCGCGGGAGGGACGACCGTCGGCAACACTGTGACCGGTGACCCGAGTCTTCCGGGGCATCGGTCGGACGAAGACGGCCGACATGGAGAAGACGGCGAACAGGTGAGGGCGAGACCGTGACGTGCCGCGAACCGATTGACAGTGAGAGACCCACACGAGCACCCGAGCTCGTCGATCGCCCGGTGCGGAGGCCATGAACCAGCTCCTGTTCGTCGTCGGACTCGTGGTCGTCCTCCTGACCGTGGTCAGCGTCCTCTTCACCCTGGTCCTCCCACGGAGGCCGGTGGGCATCGAGCGGTTGACCCTGGCGGTCAACCGGACCGTTCGACTGTTGTTCGTCGCGCTCTCCCGACTGGCGAGATCCTACGAGGGCAAGGACGCGATCCTGGCTCCCACGGCACCCGTGGCGTTGCTCGCCCAGCTCCTGTTCTGGGCCGCCGCACTGACCGTCGGGTTCGGCCTGATGCTGAGCGCCGGCACCCGTTCGTTGTCCCAGGGACTGCTGCAGTCCCTGACCGCCCTGTTCACGGTGGGTGCCGTGCACATCGGCGGCACTCCCGACTCCGGGATCGACATCGCTGTCGGCGCCATCTGGGTGGTCATCGTCGCCCTCCAGATCGCCTACCTTCCGGCCATCTACGGCTCGTTCAACCGACGGGAAGGCCTGGTCGCCCTCCTCGAGAGCCGCGCCGGCGAGCCGGCCTGGGGTCCGGAGCTCCTCGTCCGGCACCAGCAGGTGGGCATCATCGACACCCTGCCCGACCTCTATGCCGACTGGGAGGTGTGGGCCGCGGACGTCGCCGAGAGTCACACCACCTACCCGATCCTCCTGCTGTTCCGCTCGCCCGAACCATGGGCCTCCTGGATGATCGGGCTCCTCGCCGTGCTCGACGCCGGCGCCATGCACCTCGCACTGGCCCCGGACACCGCACCCTCGCAGGCCCGACTGTGCCTGAGGATGGGCTTCACCCTGATGAACCGGATCGCCACCTCATTGGGATGGGCCGTCGATCCCGACCCCGACCCGGACGGGCCGATCCAGCTCACCTTCGAGGAATTCGCACAAGCGGTCGCCATGCTGGAGCGCTTCGGGTTCCCGATCGAGCGGTCCGCCGAGGAGGCGTGGCCGGACTTCCGGGGTTGGCGCGTCAACTACGAGAGCGTCGCCTATCGCCTGGCCGATCGCCTCACGGTTCCCCCCGCACCGTGGTCGGGGGCCCGACGCAATCTACGGACCGGCGTCGTCGAACCTCGGCGTCCACCTCAGCGCCGCCCCAGCGGGGCGTCATCGGTCACCGTCGAGCGCCCACCCATCATCAATCCGAACCGTGGCCGGCGAATGCCGAGACCGTCGGACGACCCCGGCGGTTGACCCGCCACGCACTCCTCTGGACGGGCGCAGCACCTCGTGTGGTGATCCCTGGCGCTCCCTCCGGCAACCTCCCCACCGACCCCCGTGTCAGACCCTCACGAAGGAGACTCCAGAACCCCGGCGCCGAGGGCCTGAGATCCGTGCGACAGCGGCTCGGGACCGGCGAGTCGCAGGCCGATCCGGACGAGCCCGATCCCGGTCTTCTGCAGCCCCCGGTGGGCGAGATGCACCAGTGTTCCCTGCCTACGACCGGCGGGTCGTCTGGAGCCACGGGCGGCCAGCAACTCCGTCTGACGGTCCTTCACCAGCTGCTCCAGTTGACTCGGGTGCATGACCTCGTCCTCGTGCTCGACCGTGCCATCGTACCAGAAGGACTAGACAAATCAACTAATTACTGATATAGATGGATGACTATGCAGATCGTGGAACCAGCTCCTCAGCGGCCCTCGTCCCCGGAGGTACTGGGCCATTCGTTGGTCTTCGACCTCTCGTGGTGCGTGCATGCCGCATTCTCGGAGTACCTGCGGACGATGCACCCGATCCTCGGCCGCCTCTACGAAGAACGTGACGACCTCCGTCAGCGGGTGCTCGCCTTCTGGCCGGAGGACGCACCATCCTGTGTCGAATCCGAGGTCTTGGCGTTCCAAGGCGGCGTACTCGACGCGGCCGACTTCGCCACCTACCGGGAGGGATGTGAAGCTGCGCTGTCGACCGCGCCGGCCGAGCCCGGGTTGGCCTCGGAGTCCGAGGAGGTCCGGCTGATCACCTGGGATCGGTTGCGACAGCTGCGCGAGTCCGACGCCCTGCGGGATCGCTACTTCGACCTTCTCTCGGAGATCTGGGCGTTCGTGGCCCCCTGGTGGGAGACCGTGGGCATCCAGGCCGCCGAGCAGGCGGCGGTCGACACCCGCCGGGCGATGGCCAACGGCACCGAATGGCACGAGATCGTGACCGCGGAGTGCCACACCTTCCAGGAGCACCTGCCCGACATCATCGCGACGCAGCGTGCCGGTCATCGGGTCGTCATCGCACCCTGTGCGCTGTTCGGTCGGGGCCTCTACCTGGAACTGCCCGACTGCACGGTGGTCGGCATGGCCGCGCCCGACCGTGTCCACGCCGCCCGCGCCGAGACCGAACAGGTGGCGGGCTCCCTGCGAGCACTGGCCGACCCGACCCGCCTGGCCATCTTCCACTCGCTCCGGTCGGGTCCCACCACCGTCGGCGACATCGCCAAGAGCTTCTCGTTGGCACAACCCACGGTGAGCGTGCACGTCAAGCGACTGCGCGAGGCCGGGCTGGTCGATTCGGTTCGTCAGGGCAACCGGTTGGAGATCACCGTCAACCAGGCGAGCAGCGAGAGGCTGGCCGCCCAGCTCGCGACCCTCCTGGCGACCTGATCCCGACGCCGATCCCGCGGCCTGATCCTCGACTGCGGATCGCCCTCCGGAACGGCGGTGTGGAATCCGGACAACGTCGGGAGGACCCAGCGCGAGCTCGCCCACCTCGAAGCAGGGCGGACGGGCGCGGCACGTGCTCAGTCATCCACCTCGATGAGCCGATCGACCAGGAATGCCCGCTCGACCTCGTTCTCGCAGAGCAGCAGTGCCTCCTCGTAGGCGACGCGGGCCTCGCCGGTCCGGCCCAACTGCCTGAGGAAGTCGGCCCGGGCCGATGCCAGGTAGCTGTACGTCGCCAGCACCGGCTCGGTGGCCAGCGCATCGAGTGCGGCCAGTCCTGCATCGGGCCCGACCGCGAGTCCGACGGCGACAGCTCGGTTGAGGGCTACGACAGGGGACGGCCACAGCTCCACCAGGAGGTCGTACAGCCCCACGATCTCGCCCCAATCGGTCGCCCCCCACGATGGCGCCTCGTCGTGGACTGCGGCGATGGCGGCCATCAGCGCGAATCGGCCCGGAGGTCGGCGGTAGAGGGCCTCGCGCACGAGCTCGAGGCCCTCTGCGATCGCGGCCTGGTCCCATCGGGACCGGTCCTGGTCGGCGAGCAGAACGAGCTGGTCGTCGCCTCCCAGCCTCGCCGCCCGGCGGGCGTCCGTCAGGAGGATGAGGGCCAGCAGTCCCGCGACATCGGCGTCACCGGGCAGTAGCTCCCGCAGCAGGCGGGCCAGGTCGAGCGACCGCTCCACCAGGTCGCGTCGACTCAGGTCGGCCCCCTCGGGTGCCGTGTGCCCGGTCGAGTAGAGCAGGTACAACACGGTGAGGACGGCGTCGACGCGGGCGGGAAGCTCTCCGACGGACGGAACCCGGTAGGGGATGCGGGCAACGGCGATCTTCTTCTTGGCCCGGGTGATGCGTGCCGCCATGGTCGACTCGCTGACCAGGAATGCCCGGCCGACCTCGGCGGTGGTGAGTCCGCAGACCAGGCGCAGTGTCAGCGCCACCTGCGCGTCGAGGGCGATCGCGGGGTGGCAGCACGTGAAGACGAGCCGGAGGCGGTCGTCCACGATCTCGGGCTCGTCCGCCTCGTCGGGGCCGGCCACGGTGACGGGTTCGACCAGCAACGGCAGCGCCCGGTCATGGGTGATGTCCCGACGGGCCACGTCGATGGCGCGCCGCCGGGCGACGGTGGTCAACCAGGCACCGGGCTTCAGCGGGATCCCCCCGGTCGACCACGTCGCCAGCGCACGCGCATAGGCGTCCTGGACGCACTCTTCGGCCAGGTCGATGTCCCGCGTGACCCGCACGGTGGCTGCGAGCACGAACGCCCACTCCCTCCGGTGGGCGTCAGCCACCGCCGCCTCGACCGACGCATGCACGAGGCGGTGGGCGTCGCTCAGCTGAACGTCCTGATCGGCCTGACCTCGACTCCGCCGGCAGGCATCGGCACCTGCTTGGCCAGCGCAAGGGCCTCGTCCAGGTCGGCCGCCTCGACGAGGTAGTAGCCGCCGAGTGCCTCCTTGGTCTCCGCGAACGCTCCGTCGGTCACCACGAACTCCCCGGAGGAGTCCTGGCGCACCGATGTCGCCGTCGCCGTGGACTGCAGTGCGTTCCCACCCCGGATGGCGGAGGCATTGCGCTCGCCGAACATCCGGTGGCCCTCCATCATCTGGCCGAACTCCTCCGGCTCGGGTCGGTCCAGTGCAGCCTCGTCCCCGTAGATGAGGATCAGATACTCGGCCATGGTGGTCTCCTCTCGTGATCGGCCCCGCGTTCGGGGCCTCCTACTGACTACGACGGTCGGGAACGGCGCCGATCGACAACTCTCACGGATATCTCGGGAATCGGCTGATCGAAAACGACCGCACCTTCCGGCCAGCTGGCAAACACCTGAACACCTGCTCGCCAACGCGCCACCCACCGTCCGCCGAAAGTAGCCTCGACCCGTGGCCCATCCCATCACGGTCGAGCAATCCCGCGCCATACCTGTCGAACCCGAGCGGGCGTTCGACGTGACCCTGGCGATTCCGCTGCCCACGATCTTCTGTCGCCGATATGGCCTGCTGCCGCCGGTCAGGGAGGTGCGCGGGCAGGACGGGACCTGGGGACAGGTCGGGCAGTCACGCACGGTCGTCACCACGGACAACGGAACGATGCGCGAGATCCTCACCGGGGTCGATGCTCCGCACTCGTTCAGCTATCGCCTGGGCGACATCACCGGCCCGATGCGCCCGCTGGTGGACAGCATCGACGGGCGCTGGGAGTTCGTCCACAGGGGCACCGGAACCATGATCACCTGGCGCTGGACCCTGCATCCCCGTGGCATCGGCGCGGGCGTCGTACCCCTGATCGCCAGGATGTGGCGGGGCTACGCGCGCCAGTCCCTGGAACTGCTGTCCGAGCATTTGCTCGGCCCGGAATCTGCCGAAGGCGCGCCAGGCTGACGCTCCGGACACGGCCACCGGTCGCCGGGGTGCAAGACTCGATCGTCGACGACGCCGGCAGCGATCCGCGCCGCATCAGAAGGGGGAGCACCATGGGCGACAAGGTCACGTTGGAGATCCGGGAGTCGGTCGCGGTCATCACGAACGACAACCCGGAGAAGCTCAATGCTTTCGACGACGACATGGATCTCCTGCTCTTCCAGATCCTCGCTGAGCTCAAGGGACGCAAGGACGTCCGTGCCGTCATCTGGCGAGCCGAAGGCGATGCCTGGTCGTCGGGGCGCGACGTCTCGGTGATCGGTCACAATGCGACCGCGCTGAGCCACCACGACCTGATGACCCGGGGCCACCGCGGGATCCTGCAGGTGTTCGAGCTCGACATCCCGATCGTCGTCGCCCTGCACGGATGGGCGATCGGCGGATCCTTCCAGCGGGCACTGTTATGCGACATCCGCATCGCCGCCGCCGGCACCCGGTTCAAGCTCCCCGAGCTCACGTACGGCGTCATTCCGGACACCGGAGGCATCAGTCGCCTCTACCAGATCTGTGGCCCCGGGATCACCAGCGACCTGGTCATGACCGGTCGGACCATGACCGCAGAAGAGGCGCTCAACCTGGGTGTGGTCTCACGGGTCGTCCCCCGTGAGCAGCTCGACGACGAAGTGTGGGGTATGGCCCGGGCCGTGGCTGCCGCCCCCGCTGCCACGGTGAAGCTGGCCCGCAAGGTGCTGCAACACCTGAGCGAGCCGGGCGTTCGGGCGTCCATGGACGACGAGTTGATCTACCAGACGTTCATCAACAAGTCCTCCGACTTCGCCGAGTTCAAGGCGGCTCGCGAAGAAGGTCGCGCTCCTCGCTACAGCGGAAGCTGACCCGGCATCGTCGGCCCCGAGGCCCGCGGGCGGACCGGCGTGCCGGCTCAGCCGGCGTCCTTGGGAGGCCGGTAGATGGCGAGGAGCTGGAGCGCCGCCCCGCCGACGCCGACGCCGGCGGCGACCACCAGGCCGACCCAGGGCGTAAACGTCCACACCTTGAACGCGTGGTCGAGGGACCAGCGCCCCGCCCCGAGCCCGCCCACGGCGATCGCCACGAGCGCGATCACCAGGCAGTACTCGATGCCCTGGCCCGGGTTGAACACGAAGAAGCCGTTCTTCCGGTGAACCGTCACGATGGCGACCACCATCAACGCCACCAGGCCGGCGCAGGCCAGCGGCGTGATCAGACCGACGATCAGGAGGATTCCGGAGCCGACCTCGGTCAGGGCAGCCGCCCAGGCGTTGAGCTTGCCGGGCTTCATGCCGATCGACTCGAACCACGCGGCCGTACCCGGGATACGCCCGCCGCCGAACATCTTGTTCATGCCGTGCGCCAGGATCATGCCCCCGAGCGTCACTCGCAGGATCAGCAGGGCGAGGTTCCACGTCGTTCCCGCATTCGCGGCGGCCAGCGTCGTCATTGCGTCCTCCAGGCTTTCGTCGACATTGCGAAGCGTACTGTCGTCCGTGCGGTGCGGCGGATCCTCGCCTTGATCGACACCGGGGACGATCTCCCCACGAGGCCAACCCAACCCCCTGCTTAATCCCAATCCACCACTCAGCGACCAGTTGCGCCCTTTCAGTTGCGCCCCCTCGAGAGCTTGTGTAGACAAAGCAAATGGCGGATGACTCACCCTTTAACCTCGATCATTCGTCCGACCCCCGAGTGACGGCGAAGTCCTCAGCGAGTAGGCGGTCGTGATCGATCTCGTTCACCGAACCGTGTCGTGGGCGTGAAGCGCCGCGATGTTGTCACTCGAGTTCGGATGTCACGCCCCGCAGGTCTGCTTTCGGGTCGGGCGTAGTGACCCGCGTCGTCAGGGGATGGTCGCCCGGAGTCTGACGAAGGCGTTGGCGAGCTCGTCCACCCAGGGCCAGGTTTCGTCCAGGCGGAGGATGAGACCCCGGGACTTGTGCACGAGGAGCGCGGCCACGTGGAGAACCCGGTACCGCATGGTCTTCGGCTCGGCTTTGGCCAGAGCACCGTCGAAGCAGACCATCTGGCTCCAGGCCAGGAGCGCTCCGGCGATGAGGGAGGTTGCCACCCAGGCCTCGTTGCGGACGAAGGAGTCGAAGGGCAGGTTGGCGAGCCCACAGTCCTTCCAGTTCCGGATCCTGTCCTCCACCCGGGCGTGCCCCCGGTGGCGGAGCTCGAGGGTGGCGATGTCCTCCCCTTGCGTGTTAGTGATGAAGCAGGTGTGGCGGAAGCCCTCGGCACTGTCGAAGAGGGTGAGCTGGGCCCCGGGGTGGGGACGCTCCCGGCGCATGAGCAACCGGGACTCCTCGGGCCAGTTGGCCAGCGGGATGAGCTCGGTCAGCTCTGTCACCCATGCCCCGTCGCGGACCGAGCCGTCGGTCTCTTCGGCCGGGATCCAGTCCTCTTCCTGGACCAGCACCAGGGCGTCGCGTACTCCCTGGTCGATGGGGAATCCGATGGAGAAGTCGCAGTTCGCCTCGACGATGGCGTCCACGAACCCGTGGGTGGCCCCCGCCGAGTCGGCCCGCACCAGGATCGGGTGGGTGACCAGGGCCGGATGATCGCCATCGAAGTGGCCACACTGGTACTCCTCGGGCAGTCCCGACAGTGACTGGTGGAGCAGTGTGATGTGGTCGTCGGCGTCGTTGGCCCCGGCGTTCCCCCGACGCAGCATGGCGGCCAGTGGCTCGTTCGTCGTGTCGCACCACACCCCGAGGGGGAAGAACCCGAAGCCCTTCTTGTAGGTCGGGGTGGCGTCCTGTTTCTCCGAATACGAGTTGACCAGGGTGGCGTCGAAGTCCAACACCAACGAGTCCCCGGGAGGAGCAGCAGCCCAGACCACCTCCCGGGCGGCGGCGATCGCCTCGGGGATGGCCCGCAACTCGAAGGCCGTCGTCGCCTCGAGGGCCCGCCACGCGGTGGCGATCGAGGCCACCGGACCGAACAGCTCGGACTGCTCACGCAGGGACGCCATGTCGGCCAGGCAGTCGGCACCATCGGCGATGGCCACGGCCAGGTGGGTGAGGACGATGCCGGGATCATGGGTGTGCCAGTTGATCCCACAGGCCGACATCGCCACGGACATCGCGTCGGTCAGGCCGCTGCGATCGGCCAGTTCGGACAACAGCGCGGTCCCGGCGTGGGACACCAGGTTCTTCCCGTCGGTGGTCACCCTCATCGACTGGGTGGCGCGACTATCGTGCACCTTCAAGGAGCCCTCCTCCTGGTTTGGATTTGCTGCCTTAGCAACAGTGATTCTTCCAGGTCAGGAGGGTTCTTTCGCGGACGCGGACACCACCGAATCAGAGGCGGGACGAATTTTCGAGG
>JBEKRV010000072.1:0-16584 GCA_049517675.1 Acidimicrobiales bacterium | reverse complement strand
ACCATCGCCGAGTATCGTCTCCACGAGACGGACACCGGTTCCCCCGAGGTGCAGATCGCCATTCTGAGCGAGCGCATCGTCCACCTGACCGAGCACCTCAAGGTGCACAAGGGCGACCACCACACCCGCCGTGGTCTGCTCAAGCTGATCGGCCGTCGCCGTCGCCTCCTCGACTACGTGCGGAACAATGATGTCGAGCGCTACCGCGAGATCATCGACCGCCTCGGCCTTCGCCGCTAGGCGAATCGTCACGCTCCGCCCGGCTTCGGCCGGGCGGTCGCAATTTCTCCGCCGGCCGCGTGCCGGCGGATCGCAGGTCGACGTCGAGCCGGCCTGTTGCAGGAGCGGCCCCCGCACCGTGGGCGGTCGTAGTCACACCACAGAGATTGGGCTCCCGCCGAGGTCAGTCACCAGTTGCCGACCACCGGGCCCGTAGCGGGCGGGGTGGTCGACAACTGGGAACTGGCTCGGGGAGTCCCCTAACCACAAGGAGCGTCATGTCAGACGCCATTTCCGTTTCGGCGCCCATCAGCGGCACCGACAAGACACTCAGCTTCGAAGCCGGAAAGCTGGCCCAGCTGGCCGATGGCGCCGTCGTCGGCCGGATCGGAGACACCGTTCTGCTGGCCACGGCCACGGCAGCCCGCTCGGTGCGCGAGGGGGCGGACTTCTTCCCGCTCACCGTCGACATCGAGGAGCGGACGTACGCGGCGGGCAAGATCCCCGGCTCGTTCTTCCGCCGGGAGGGAAAGTCCTCGGACCAGGCCATCCTCACCTGCCGGCTCATCGACCGGCCGCTGCGCCCGTCCTTCCCCAAGGGCTTCCGCAACGAGGTCCACATCGTCGGCACCATCTTCGGCGCCGACCAGATCAATCCGCACGACGTCCTCGCCATCAACTCCGCCTCGGCCGCGCTGATGCTGTCGGGCATTCCCTTCGAGGGGCCGATCGGCGCCGTGCGTGTGGCCTACTCGACCGACGGGCAGTGGATCCCGCATCCCACGTTCGAAGAGGGCGACGAGTCGACCTTCGAGCTGGTCGTGGCCGGTCGGGCACTGGACGACAGCGCCGACGCCGACATCGCCATCATGATGGTCGAGGCCGGTGGGTCGGAGCGCTCGTTCCAGTACTACGAGGAGGGTGCGCCCCAGGTGACCGAGGAGGTCCTCGCCGACGGTCTCGAAGCGTCCAAGACGTGGATCCGCGAGTCCATCGTCCTCCAGCGCGAGCTAGTCGCCGCCTACGTCGCGGCCCGGGGCCCGATCGAGGCGATCGAGTACTCGACCCTCGCCGACTACGGCGACGACGTGTGGGACCGGGTGGAGGCCACTGGTACCGCCGGCCTGGCCGCGGCCAACATCTTGACCCCCAAGGCCGAACGCAACGCCGCCCTGGCCGAGGTCACCTCCGAAATCGTCGCCGAGCTCGCCGAGGAGTTCCCCGGCCGCGAGGGCGAGATCAAGGCGGCTGTGCGCAGCCTGACCAAGAAGCTCGTCCGCAAGCGGATCGTGGAGGACGGTCTCCGGATCGACGGACGCACCACCACCGACATCCGCCCGCTGTCCGCCGAGATCGACCTGTTCCCGACCGCCCACGGCTCGGCGCTGTTCCAGCGTGGCGAGACCCAGGTCCTCAACGTGACGACGTTGGGCATGCCCCGCATGAACCAGCTGCTCGACACCATCACCCCCGACGAGCACAAGCGGTACATGCACCACTACAACTTCCCGCCGTTCTCGACCGGGGAGACGGGCTTCATGCGTGGGCCAAAGCGTCGGGAGATCGGCCACGGCCTCCTGGCGGAGCGGGCGCTCCTGCCTGTCGTCCCCTACGAGGAGGACTTCCCCTACACGCTGCGCCTCGTCTCCGACGTCCTGTCGTCGAACGGTTCGACGTCGATGGCTTCGGTCTGCGGCTCGACCCTTTCGATGATGGCCGCTGGTGTGCCCCTCAAGGCCCCCGTCGCCGGCATCGCCATGGGCCTCGTCTACGACGGCGGTACCTACGTCACCCTCACCGACATCCTCGGTGCGGAGGACGCCTTCGGCGACATGGACTTCAAGGTGGCCGGGACCCGAGACGTCGTGACAGCCCTGCAGCTCGACACCAAGATCGACGGGCTCCCGCTCGACGTCCTGACCAAAGCCCTCATGCAGGCCAAGGAAGCTCGCTTGACCATCCTCGACGTGATGGCAGGGGCCATCGCCGAGCCCCGTCCCGAGGTCGCCGAGTCGGCGCCGAAGATCATCTCCTTCGAGATCCCGATGGACAAGATCGGTGAGGTCATCGGTCCGAAGGGCAAGGTCATCAACGCCCTGCAGCAGGAGACCGGCGCGGACATCGCGGTCGACGACGACGGCATGGTCGGCACCGTGACCATCGGCGCCAAGGACGGCACGGCCGTCGAGGAGGCCCGTCGGCGCATCTCGACGATCCTCGACCCGCCGCTCGCCGAGGTCGGCGCCACCTACCAGGGCAAGGTCGTGAACATCACCAAGTTCGGCGCCTTCGTCAACATCCTTCCCGGACGCGACGGTCTGCTCCACATCTCCAAGATGGGCCAGGGCAAGCGCATCGAGCGGGTGGAGGACGTCTTCGAACTCGGGCAGCCGGTCGAGGTGAGGGTGGACGACATCGACCCGCAGGGCAAGGTGTCCCTGTCGCTGGCCGGTGAGGCCCCTGCGGCATCGGGATCCTCGGGCGGTGGTGCCGGCCGGGGCGCTTCGCGCGGCGGCTCGTCCCGTGGCGACCATTCCGACCCGGACAACGACTCCGACCATGGGCCCCGTCGCCAGGCGGCCCCGAGCGCCCCTGCAGGCGCCGCCTCCTTCGAGGACGCCTTCGAGGAGGAGCTGGTCCAGGAGTTCGGTGACCTCGGACCTGCCGTCGCCGAGACGCCCGAACGGACGAGTGGCGGCGGAGGCGGCCGGGGCGGTCGTCGACGCCGTTGAGCACGCTCGCCTGCCGTGGGTCGGCCCCTGGGGCCGACCCACGGGGGCGGTGCACGCCGAATGCCGGTACTGCCGGCCGAAGATGATCCGCACCGACACCCTCCCGTCCGGTCTCACCCTGGTCACCGAGACGATGGAGGAGGCCCGTTCGGTCTGCATCGGCTTCTGGGTGGGTACCGGATCACGTGACGAGGACCCCGGTCTCGCCGGGGCCAGCCACTTCCTCGAGCACCTCCTGTTCAAGGGAACCGACGACCGGTCTGCCTCGGCCATCGCCGAGGCAGTGGACGAGGTGGGCGGCGACTTCAACGCATTCACCACGAAGGAGTACACCTCCTTCTACATCCGCCTCCTCGCCGAGGACGTCGACCTCGGACTCGACATCCTCTCGGACATCATGTGGCGGCCGGCACTACGGGCCGAGGACCTCGACGCCGAGCGCCAGGTCATCCTCGACGAGATCCTCATGCATGCCGATGAGCCGGCTGACGAGGCGGCGGAACAGAGCTCGGCCATCCTCTTCCCCGACCATCCCCTGGGTCGGGAGGTGCTCGGCACCGAGTCCTCGGTCGCCGCGATGACCTCCGCGCGGATCCGCACCTTCTTCGAGGACCACTACCTCCCGGGGAACATGGTCGTCGCAGTAGCCGGCGATCTCGACCACGACTCGTTCGCCGCCGGTCTTTCGAGTCGGTTCGGGGGGAGCGAAGGCGGGAGCACGCCCGAGCGGACCGCGCCCGGCGACCGGGTCGAGCCGCTTCGGGTGACCCGGCGATCGTCGGAGCAGGCTCACGTGGTCGTCGCCGCCCGCTCGGTGGGTCGCAATGATCAGAGTCGATACGCCCTGGCCGTCCTCAACCACATCCTCGGCGGCGGGCTGTCCAGTCGGCTGTTCCAGGAGATCCGCGAACGCCGCGGCCTCGCCTACTCGGTGTGGTCCGAGCGGGTGGCCTACATCGACTCCGGGTACGTGAGCGTGGGGCTGGGAACGGGACCCGAACACGTCCCCGAAGCGCTCGACATCGTCACCGATCAGCTCGCCGCTCTCGGAGCCGAGGGCATCACCGACAGGGAGCTGGCCATCGCCAAGGGGAACCTCCGCGCCGAGACCCTCCTCGCCTGCGAGGACTCCGGCGCCCGCATGAGCCGGATCGGCGCCGCCATGCTCCTCCACGGCGAGGTCCTGTCGGTCGACGAGGTGCTGGCCCGGGTGGAGGCGCTCACCGTCGAGGACGTCCACCGCGCCGCCCGGGACCTCGTCGCGTCTCCCCGCACGCTGTCGGTGGTCGGGCCCTTCGAGGAGTCCGACTTCGACACGGCCGCACTGGCGCTCGGGTAGGGAGTCGCACCCGGGTCGGGTGTGTCGACCGGGTGGCGTGGGTCGACCGGTTCGGGGGTATCGGGGGTGTCGACCGGGTCGGGGGTATCGGGGGTGTCGGGGGTGTCGGACGGACACGGTCGGTGGCGTGTGTCGGTCGATCGGGGACTGTCGGTCGGGTGGCGGAAGGGGTCGGCATACGGGGTGGGTGCCCGCGGGGTAGTCCGTGCCGCCTTGGCTAGGGTTGCCGCCATGCGAGTCGGAGTGGTCGGCGCCGGTGGTCGGATGGGTCGCGAGGTGTGCCGAACGGTGCTCGGCCGGCCCGGCCTCGAGTTGGTCGCCGCAGTCGACCCCGTCCATGCCGGTTCGAAGGTGTCGGCACTGCTGGGTCCCGGAGGCCCCGGTCCGGACGACGGTGTCAGCGTGACCGCCGATCTCGCAGACCTGCTCGTCGCTGGAGCCGAGGTGGTCGTGGACTTCACCCATCTGGAGGTGTCCCGGGCAACTCTGGCATTCTGCGCAGACGCCGGCATCCACGTGGTCGTCGGGACGACCGGTTTCACCGAGGCCGACCTGGCCGATCTGGGCCGCCGGTTCGACCCGGGATCGGGGTGCAGGGCCAACTGCATCGTGGCCGCCAATTTCGCCATCGGCGCCGTCCTCATGATGCGATTCGCGGCCATGGCCGCGCCGTGGTTCGACAACGCCGAGATCGTGGAACTCCACCACGAGGCGAAGCGGGACGCGCCGTCGGGGACGTCGTTGCGCACGGCGGAGGCCATGGCGACCACGCGGCGGGCGGCTTCCCGGGATGAGTTCCCGCCCGACGCCACGGAGACAGTGGTCGTCGAGGGGGCGCGGGGAGGCACAGGACCCGGCGGGATCCACATCCACTCGGTCCGTCTCCCGGGCATGGTCGCACACCAGGAGGTCCTGCTCGGGTCACCGGGTCAGGGCCTCACCATCCGCCACGACTCCTTCGACCGGGTCTCGTTCATGGACGGCGTGGTCCTGGCCGTCGAGACGGTGGCTTCCCGTCCGGGACTGACGCTCGGGCTCGAGCCGCTGCTCGGGATCTGATCGGGGCCACGTGGAGGACTCCCGCCAGCGGATCGTCGAGGCGGCCTACGCATGCGTGGCCCGGCGCGGCGTGGCCAAGACGACCATCGAAGACGTCGCCCGGGAGGCGGGACTGTCCCGGGCCACCGTCTACCGCTCGTTCCCGGGAGGCAGGGACGAGCTGATCAACGCCACCGTGGGCTGGGCCACCCTCGATTTCTTCGGCCGCCTGTACGAGCGGATCCGAGGCGCCGAGAGCTTGGAGGAGGTCATGGAGCGGGGCATCATGTTCGCCTACCGCTCCATCGTCGAGCACGAAGTGCTCCAGCGGGTGATGCAGACCGAACCGGACAAGCTCCTGCCGATCCTCACCGTCGAGAGCAACAGGATCCGGGAGGGAATCGCCGTCGTCCTCGCCCCGTACCTCGAGGAACGGGGACTGGCCACCGGGGTGGACCTGGCTGATGCTGCGGACTTCCTGGCCCGGATGGTCCTGTCCTACATCTCGGCCCCGGGCCGCTGGGACCTGGACGACCCGGAGCAAGTGGCGCGACTGGTGCGCTCGGAGCTCCTGGCCGGCGTCGTGGCGCCGGCCCGATCGCGCTGACCGCCGGCCGGTTGCCGACCGGGGATGAGTGACCGGCGCGCCACCGGGTGTCCGTGGCGCCCGGGGTCGTGGTTCCCGGGATTCCCTGGTTCCCGGTGACTGAATCCGTTGACGCTGAAACAAAATCTGATCTACTGTTCCAGACGTGGATCGGCAGCGGGGCGCGCTTCGGATGGTGGAGGACGGCACGGTCGTGCCGCTCACCGGGACTCCGGTGGCACCGTCGGACTCGCCGCACCGGGTCCGGATCATCGACGGCACCCTCGCGTGCCTGGCCCGCCATGGAACCGTGAAGACGACGGTCGACGACATCGCCCGCGAGTCCGGCGTCTCGAGGGCGACCGTGTACCGGGCATTCCCCGGTGGACGCGACGAGATCCTGGCGGCGGTGGTCGACACGGAGATGGCGCGCCTGTTCTCAGCCCTCGGGGTGCGGTTGGGCACGGCGGAACACCTTGGCCAGGCCCTGGTGGGCGGCATCGTGGAGGCCTCGGTGCGACTCAGGGACCACGCTGCGCTCCACTTCCTGGTCGAACACGAACCAGGGATCATCCTGGGCCACCTCGCCTTCGCCGACTCGGACCGGCTGCTGACCACCGCATCACGGTTCACGGCGGCGTTCCTGGCCCGGTGGATGCCGCCGGTCGAGGCCGAGCGGGTGGCCGAATGGGCTGCCCGGATCGTGCTCTCCTATGCGATCGCTCCATCGGGTCGGACCGACCTGTGCGACCCGGTCCAGGCCGATCGGCTGGTCACGACGTTCATGCTCCCTGGGATCGAGGCGCTGCTGAATGCCGCCGCCGGACCTATCGACATCACCCCATACCGTGCGAACACCAGCACCACCACCGGCGGACCGGGGCCGGCGTCCGTCTCGTGATGCACCGCCGACCCGTCGTTAGTCACGCAGTCCTGAAGTAACTCGAGCCAACACACCCGAACACCTACTGGGGGAACCTGACATGACCGCAGAAATGAGCAGCACCGAGGACATCATCGGCCGCAAGGAGATCGACGACCTCGAGGCGATCCTGTCCGTCGTCGGCACCGAGGAGAGCGATGGTCGGCACGTGGTGCACTCCGACTACGACTCCATCTTCACCTGGGACTACGAGAAGGGCGCCCGGCCAAAGCTCAACAAGCTCTACGAAAAGGCCAAGAACGCCCAGTGGAACGGTGAGACCGACCTCCCCTGGGACACCGACGTGGACCAGGAGAAGCTGGTCGTCGAGGCGGCGGAGGCCCAGGGCGGATTCGGTGCCGGATTCGACGTGACCGGTACGCCGCTCGAGAAGTGGGGCGACAAGGAGTACATCGCCCTGGGGGTGGAGAGTCAGAACTGGACCCTGTCGCAGTTCCTCCACGGCGAGCAGGGCGCATTGATCTGCACGGCCAAGATCGTCGAGTCGGTGCCGTGGATCGACGCCAAGTACTACGCCTCCACCCAGGTCATGGACGAAGCCCGCCACGTCGAGGTGTTCGCCAAGTACCTCGACGAGAAGCTGTCGGGCCACTACCCGGTCAACGCCCACCTCCGGATGCTGCTGGACGACATCATCGCCGACTCGCGGTGGGACATGACCTACCTGGGTATGCAAATCATGATCGAGGGTCTGGCGCTGGCCGCCTTCGGATTCATGCACTCGATGACGCCGGACCCGCTGCTCAAGCAACTCCTCCGCTACGTGATGGCCGACGAGGCCCGCCACGTCGCCTTCGGCGTCCTGAGCCTCCAGGAGTACTACGAGAGCCTCAGCACAGCCGAGCTGCGCGAGCGCCAGGAGTTCGCCTTCGAAGCCGCGGTGCGCATGCGCGACCGGTTCCTCCAGCAGGAGGTGTGGGACCGGATGGGCGTGGACCCGAAGGAGATCCTTCCCGTCGTCCTGCAGGCACCCGACCGGAACGAATTCCAGGCGCTCCTGTTCTCCAAGATCGTCCCGAACTGCCGGAAGCTCGGGCTGCTCGACGCGGCCGACGGCTGGCTCCGGACCAAGTTCACCGAGCTCGGCGTTATCGAATTCGAGTCTGCCGAGGACACCTCCGAGGAGTACGACGCCATGGCCGCAGTGCCCCCGACCCAACGCGCACTGGTCTGATCGGGTCCCGTCCGGCGGAGGTCCGGTCGCTCGAACCCGGCAGCGGTCGCCGGCACTGCTGGTAGCCTGCGAGTTTGTGAGCTCCCAACCAACAGCCGTCCCCGGGATCGAGCGGTGAGCGCCGCCCCCCGGTTCGGGTCCGTGGTGACGGCGATGGTCACCCCGTTCACCGCAGACGGTGACCTGGACCTCGACGCGTCCGCCGTGCTGGCCCGCCACCTGGCCGACAACGGCAGCGACGGCCTCGTGGTCGCCGGCACAACCGGCGAGGGCCCAGTGCTCACCGATGCCGAACGGATCTCGCTGTTCCGCGCCGTCGTGGAAGCCGTGACCATCCCGGTGATCGCTACGTCGGGCACCAACGACACCGCCCACTCGGTCCTCATGACCAAGGAAGCCAAGGCGGCAGGTGCCGCCGGCGTCCTGGTGGTCACCCCGTACTACAACCGCCCGTCGGCGGCCGGCCTGTCGGCGCACTTCCGCACCGTGGCCGGGGCGAGCGACCTGCCGGTCATCCTGTACGACATCCCGGTGCGCTCGGGACGTCGGATCGGGCCGGACCTCACGGTGCAACTGGCCAGGGAGGTTCCCAACATCGTCGCCGTCAAGGACGCCACCGGAGACGTGGCCTCGGCAGCGCGGGTGGTGGCGGAGGCGCCGACCGGCTTCGAGATCTACTCGGGGGACGACTCACTCACGCTTCCCTTCGCCTCCGTCGGGGGCGTCGGCGTGATCAGTGTCGCCGCCCACTGGGCAGCAACGGTGTTCGGCCAGATGTTGGCAGCATTCCGTGAGGGCGACGTGGCCCGAGCGGCAGAACTCAATCGCAGCCTGCTCGAGTCCTACCGATTCGAGTCGTCGGAGGAGTACCCGAACCCGGTCCCGGCGAAGGCGGCGTGCCGAGCCCTCGGGTTGGCGGTCGGCCAGTGCAGGCTCCCCAATGCTCCCGCACCGCGGTCGCTGGACGACCAGGCCCGTGCGGTCATCGACGGCATCGGCCCACGGACGCAGACCCGGCAGTCTGTTGCCTGAGCGCGACGGTTCCCGTAAGGGCACAGCGGACGGCGGGACGGGATCGTCGGGCCGGCGACGCAAGGCGAAGCCGTCAGGGGAAGCAGGGGCAACAGTCGTCACGGAGTCCTCGGGAGTCCCGGGTGCCTCGAATGCCGGGGCTACCAAGTCGCGCAGAGCGGCAAACTCGGGCGGGTCGGGCGGGTCGGCAAACTCGGGCGGGTCGGGCGGGTCGGCAAAGTCGGCTGGATCGGGCGGGTCGGCAAAGTCGGCTGGATCGGGCGGGTCGGCAAA
This sequence comes from Acidimicrobiales bacterium, assembly GCA_049517675.1. GTDB lineage: Bacteria > Actinomycetota > Acidimicrobiia > Acidimicrobiales > RAAP-2 > Bog-756. The sequence continues at coordinate 7,248 of JBEKRV010000072.1, read as the reverse complement.
GTCGGCTGGATCGGGCCGACCTGCCAAGGCGGCGGCGACCAAGGCGACGACCAAGGGGTCGGGCCCGTCCGTACGGATCGTGTTCCTGGGCGGCCTCGGAGAGATCGGCCGCAACTGCGCGTGCATCGAGGTCGACGGACGCATCCTGGTCCTCGACGTGGGGATCATGTTCCCGGATCCGGACATGCCCGGTGTCGACCTGGTGCTCCCGGACTTCACCTACCTGAGGGAGAACGCCGAACGGGTGGACGGCGTCATCCTGACCCACGGGCACGAGGACCACACCGGTGGTCTGGCCTATCTGCTCCGCGACTTCCCGGTCGACGTCTACGGGTCCGAACTCACCCTGTCCCTGGCCCGGAGCCGGGTCGACGAGGCCGGAATGGCCAGCAGGGCCAAGTTCATCCCGGTGCGCGACCACGAACGGAGGCGGATCGGACCCTGTGACGTGGAGTTCATCCCCGTCACCCACTCGGTCCCGCACGCATTCGCCACCGCCTTCCACACACCGCAGGGCATCGTCCTCCATTCGGGGGACTTCAAGATCGATCTGCATCCGGTCGACGGACGGCGTACCGACCTCGCCCGGATGGGTGCACTCGCCTCCGACCCGGGGATCCGCCTGTTGCTGGCCGACTCGACCAATGCCGAGGAGCCGGGATTCACCGCCTCGGAGTCGACCGTCGGCGCGACCCTGGAGAAGGTCTTCCTGGCCCGACCCGACCGTCGGTTCATCGTCACCTGCTTCGCCAGCCACATCCACCGGGTCCAGCAGGTGGCCGACGCTGCGATCGCCGGCGGTCGCGTGGTCGCCACCCTCGGACGCTCGATGCAGAAGAACGTGGCACTGGCCCGCAAGCTCGACCTCCTCCACATCCCGGACAGCGCGCTGGTGGACATCGAGGACATCGACGACTATCCGCCCGGTCGGGTCTGCGTCATCTCGACCGGCTCGCAGGGTGAGCCGATGTCGGCGTTGTCACGCCTGGCCACCGGCGAGAACCGATTCTTCAAGTTGCACGAGGATGACGTCGTGGTCATCAGCGCCCACCCGATCCCCGGCAACGAATGGTCGGTGGGACGGGTCATCGACAGCCTCCACCGGCTCGGGGTCGAGGTCATCCACTCCGGCGTCGAGAACGTCCACGTGAGCGGCCACGCCCGCCAGGGTGAGTTGGCCATGCTGATGACGGTCACCCAACCGGAGTTCTTCATCCCGGTCCACGGCGAGTTCCGCCACATGGCCAACCACGTGCGCCTTGCCGCCAGCATGGACATCGCGGGCGATCGGGTCCTGCTGTGCGAGGACGGCGACGCCGTCCGGTTGGACGACGGTGGGATGCACCGCGACGGGAACGTGCCCGGTGGATACCTGTTCGTCGACGGGAGCTCCGTGGGCGACATCGGCCACGGCGTCCTGCGCGACCGGATGGTCCTGGCCGAGGAGGGCGTCGTCATGGCCGTGGCCACCGTCGACCTGAAGCAGTGCGAGGTGGTCGGCGTTCCCCAGATCGTGACCCGAGGGTGGGCATACGACCAGGACACCGACGCACTGCTCGACGAAGCCAGGAGGCAGGTGACACGTGCTCTGGAGCAGGCCCTCTCCTCGGGGAGCTCCGACCACGAGACCCTCAACCGGGTGGCCCGCAAGGCGCTCGGCAAGTTGGTGGGCGAGCGGACGCGCCAGCGCCCGATGATCGTCCCGGTCATCGTCACCGTCTGATCGACCCGAACGGTGTCCCACTGACGGGCACTCTCCGGAAGTAGCCTGTTGCCCACTGTGACGACCGCCACCAAGCGTCCGGCGGGTCGGTCCAGGGCAGCGCGGCCCAAGGGCAAAGCGACACCCCGGTCCCGATCGAGCCGGAGCGCACCATCCAGGACGAGCCCGGCCAACAAGGGCGGAGGGCGCGGACGCCGTCCGGCGGCCCACGCCGAGGAATCGACCGGCCTGCTGGCCTCGATGGGCGCGGTTGCCGCTGCCCACGCCACCGACCTGTGGGGAGTGGGGCTGGTGACCCTCGGCGTCCTGTGTGGCGTCGCCTTCTACGGCCACTCGCTCGTGCCGGCAGCCCACGGGGCCCGGGTCGTCGTCGGCGACCTGCTCGGGTGGGGCCGCTACCTGGTCCCACCGATCCTGGTGGCGGTGGGCGTCCGGATGCTGATGGGGCGACGTGACGATCCGGAAGCCGAGAGCAGTACCCGTCGTGAGCCGGCCCGGGCCGTCATCGGTGGGACGCTCGTGCTCCTGGCCGTCTCGGGCCTGGCCGCACTGGCCGGCGGTTCGCCCGCCATCCGGGCATCGACCTCCGCACTGTCCGATGCCGGAGGTTGGGTCGGTGCGGTGATCGCCGACCCGCTGGGTTCCGTCCTCGGGGGATTCGGCGCGGCAGTGGTGCTCTCGGTCGTCATCGCCGTCGCGCTGCTGGTGTTCACCGGAGTCACGGTGCGGTCGGTCGCCGCCGGGGTCGTCGGCGCCGTCCGATGGTCGATCGCCGCTGCACGCGGCGACAATGCCGCCGACCCGGTCCACCGACACGACGAGCCCACCGATCCGTTCGGGCGCGCACTGGCCGAGGGCCGCCAGCCTTCCCTGGCCGCCGTCACCGCCGAGGTGGAGCCCGAGGAAGCCGTGGACCCGAACCTCACGGACGAGATGCCGGGTGGTCACGACGACCCCGAGGCAGTGCTCGGACCGGCCGTGCTGCCCGAGGCGGCTACCAAGCCGGGCAGGGGCGAGCAGCTCGAGATGCGCCTCGGACCTCCGATGGGGGACTGGAGGCTGCCCCCTGCCAATCTGCTCAAGCGGGCCAAGGCCCAGGTCATCGACGAGACGGAGGTCGACGCCGCCGGCGCCGCACTGGTCAGCGCGCTGGCGGCCCACGGCGTGGAGACGCGACTCGTGGGCCGCACGGTGGGCCCGTCGGTCACCCGCTACGAGCTCGAACTCGGCGCAGGGGTAAAGGTCGCCCGGGTGACGTCGCTGTCCAAGGACATCGCCTACGCCATGGCGTCTCCCGACGTCCGGATCCTGGCCCCCATCCCGGGGAAGTCCGCCATCGGCGTGGAGGTCCCCAACCGCCGCCGCCAACTGGTCGCACTCGGCGACATCCTCGCCTCGCCCGAAGCGGCACGGGCCACCCATCCGCTCGAGGTCGCCCTGGGACGGGACATCGCCGGTCGCGCCGTCGTGGCCAACCTGGCCGAGATGCCCCACGTACTGGTCTCGGGATCGACCGGCTCGGGCAAGTCGTCCTGCATCAACTCGGTGCTCACATCGATCCTCACCCGGGCCACTCCGGACCAGGTCCGGTTCATCCTGATCGACCCGAAGCGGGTGGAGCTCGGCCAGTACAACGACCTGCCCCACCTGCTCACCCAGGTCGTCGTCGACCCGAAGAAGGCCGCCAATGCCCTGAGCTGGGCGGTGACGGAGATGGAACGTCGCTACGACCTCCTGGCCGAGGTCGGCCAGCGCGACATCACCGGCTACAACATGGCCTTCGACTCCGGTGAGCTGTCCGAGTACGAGGAGGCCTACCGGCTCCGGATGCAGGGGACCGACCACGAGGTCGACGAGGACGACGCCTCCCAGATCCGGTTCCCGCGCCTGCCCTTCATCCTGATCGTCGTCGACGAGCTCAACGACCTGATGATGGTGGCGGCCCGGGACGTCGAGGAGTCCGTGTGCCGGATCGCCCAGATGGCCCGCGCTGTCGGCATCCACCTCGTCCTGGCCACCCAGCGGCCGTCGGTCGACGTGATCACCGGTGTCATCAAGGCGAACGTGCCCTCGAGGATGGCGTTCTCGGTGTCGTCGCTGGCCGACAGCCGGGTCATCCTGGACCAGCCGGGTGCCGAGCGCCTGATCGGGAAGGGGGACATGCTCCTCCTCACGGCCTCGTCCTCCAATCCCCAACGAATCCAGGGCCCCTGGGTCAGCGAGGAGGAGGTCCGGGCGGTGACCGCCCACTGGAAGCGCCAGCGTCCGATGGAGATCGTGGCCGGAATCGAAGAGGTCGTCGGGAGTGAGGGCTCCCGCTCCGGCGGGGGTGACGAGGGCGACGACGACGACCTGCTGGACCAGGCGATGGAGTTGGTGGTGCGCTCGCAGCTCGGTTCGACGTCCATGCTCCAGCGCAAACTTCGGGTGGGGTTCGCCCGGGCCGGCCGGCTGATGGACCTCATGGAGCGTCGCGGGATCGTCGGGCCGTCCGAGGGTTCGAAGGCCAGGACCGTCCTCATGACGCCAGAGGAGCTGGACGCCCGCTGAGCCGCAGGCCCGGCGTCCTCGGCAGCGATGACGGCTACTGACGGGAATCCCCCCGGGTCGGAACGCGAGGTCACCCTTGCCGAGCCGACCGGTCGCCGCCGAAGGACCTACCGGCATTCGGCGAAGGGAACGAGCGGGCCGAAGCGGCACCGACGACTCCCGTGGGTCCTGACCGCCGTCGGAGTGCTCCTGATCGCCGCCGGCGCCTGGGTCGCCGCCGTCAGGATCGACGCTCCGCTGGCCCGCCCCGTGGTGCAGATGGCGGCGACGGTCCGGACGGTAGTCCCCGGTGCCGTGCCGCAGCTGCCGTGGCCGACCAAGGGCCAGGGGGCCGTCGTCGTGCCGTCGATCGGTTTTGCTGCACAGTCCGGCCCCGAGACACCGGTCCCGATCGCCTCGTTGACGAAGATGACGACCGCGGTGGTGATTCTGCGGGACCACCCGCTCCCCACGGGCGCCCAGGGACCGCTGATCACGGTGACGCCTGCCGACATGGCCGAGTACGACTCCGAGCTCCACCTCGACGAGTCGACGTTGGCCGTCCAGCCGGGGGAGACGCTCACCGAACGGCAGATGCTCGAGGCCCTGTTGATCAAGTCGGCCAACAACATCGCTTTCAGTCTCGCCACGTGGGATGCCGGTTCGGTCGCCGCGTTCACGGTCAAGATGAATGCCCTGGCCGCGTCTCTCGGCGCCACCGACACCCACTACGTCGACGCCAGCGGCTATTTGCCCGAGACGGTGTCATCGGCCTCGGACGTGCTGCGGGTCGCCGCGGCCGGCATGGCCATCCCGACGTTCGCCCAGATCGTCGACATGTCGACGGTGAGCCTCCCACTGGCCGGGACCGTCCAGAACGTCGTCACGGAGGTGGGCTCGGACGGCATCATCGGGGTCAAGTCGGGTTACACGTCCCAAGCCGGCGCCTGCCTGGTGCTCGCGAGCGACCGGACCGTCCGCGACCGGCAGGTGCTGGTCCTGGTGGCGGTTCTGGGTCAGCCGACCCCACCCCCCTCGCCGGTGTCGTCGACCACGTCGACGACCCACGCCACGGCGACGGGAGCGCCGACCACCACCACGACCATCCCGGCCGACGACGAACCCATCGGCAATCCCTTCAAATACGCCGCCCCGACCAGCCTGTCGCTCATGTCGGCCACCCGGGCGGCGGTGACGACCGTTACGGTGGCCACCGCCGGCCATGTGGTGGGGGCGGTGGCCACGACCTGGGGTGGGACGATCCACCTGGCTCCCTACGTGACCGCCGAAGGGGCATGGTTGCCGGGATGGCCCGGACAGCCGGTGGCGACGATGAGCCGGTATACCGCCGTGCCCCCCGGGAGTCGGGCGGGCACGCGGGTGGGCACGACCCTGTTCGCCATCGGCTCCGAGTTCGAGGCTGTCGACTTGGAGCTCGCCGGTACGGTTCCCGAGCCGTCGGCGTGGTGGAGGCTGGCCCACTCGTAGCGCCCCGGCCGCTGCAACGGGTGATCCCGCCCGCGGATGGGTGCCAGGAGTACCGTGGAGGCGTGCGCGCACGAGTCCCAGCGTCCTCGGCGAACCTCGGGCCAGGATTCGACACCCTGGGTCTGGCGCTGAGTCGCTATGTGGTCGTCGACGTGGAGCCCGCCTCCAAGCTCATCGTGCGTTCGGTGGGGGAGGGTGAGGGACTGGCCGACGATTCCTCGCACCTCGCCGCCCGAGTTGCCATCGACGTCGCCGGGACCGATCACCTGGCGATCTCCGTGCGGTCGGAGATTCCCATCGCCCGCGGACTCGGTTCGTCCGCCGCTCTGGCGGTGGCGGCTGCGGCCGCCGCCGGTGCCGAGGATCCTCTGGCGGTGGCCACGGCGATGGACGGCCATCCGGACAACGCTGCCGCTTCGGTGGTGGGCGGGTTCATAGCCGCGGCGGTGGTCAAGGGCGGGGTCCACGTGGTGCGCCTCCCGCTCGACGTCAGTCTGGCATTCGTCGTCATCGTCCCCGACGTCCAGCTGTCGACGGCACGTGCCCGTCAGGCACTCCCTACCGAAGTCAGTCGAGAGAGTGCGAGCTTCAATCTGTCGCGGATGGCGTTGCTCATGGCGGGGATGGCAGACAGCCGGCTGCTCATCCCCGAAGCAGCCGAGGACCGCCTGCACCAGGACTATCGCAGCCCGCTGTTCCCGGCGGCCCCGATGCTCCTGGCGGCACTCGTTGCTGGCGGGGCGCTGGCTTCGTGCTGGTCGGGTGCGGGGCCGTCGCTCCTCGGGATCTGCCGGGGAGTCGACGCACCGAAGGTCCAGGCGGCAGGGGAGCTGGCTCTCGGCGATGCCGGGCTCCCCGGACAGGTCCTGCTGCTCCACGCCGACATGGATGGACTGATCCTCGACCGCGACGGTTCGGCCGGGCTCTACGACGACGAGCAGTAACCTCGGCCGGGTCATGCCCACCCAACCGAGCAAGGACCTGCAGGCGGTCCCGAATCCGCACACCGGTCGCGACTACCTGGTGACCTGTGAGACTCCGGAGTTCACGTGCCTGTGTCCCCTTACCGGGCAGCCCGATTTCGCCACGGTGCGGGTCGCCTACGTACCCGACCAGGCCCTCGTGGAGTTGAAGTCACTCAAGCTCTATCTGTGGAGCTTCCGGAACGAGGGTGGCTTCCACGAGGACATGACCAACCGGATCCTCGACGACCTCGTGTCCGCCATCGCCCCGCGAAGGATGACGGTAACCACCGACTGGTTGGTCCGAGGTGGCATTCACACGGTGGTGGAGGCGTCGCACCCGCCAGCCGACTGAGTCCGGGAAGCGGACACCGGTCGCCGGGTCCCGTATCCGATCCCCGTCCGGGCACCCCGTCCTACACCCCGCCGGGCACCGGGTCCCCGGTCCCGTCCCGCTCAGCTCCGGGGCACGGCCTCGGGTGGCCGGTCGATCCCGAGCCCCGGCTCCTGGCCGAAGGGCGGCTGGGGCACGAAGGTCCAGCCCGG
>JBEKRV010000071.1:0-31251 GCA_049517675.1 Acidimicrobiales bacterium | reverse complement strand
CCGTGCCGAAGCTGACCGAGGTGGCCCCGGTGAAGCCGGAGCCGGTCACGGTGACCGTGGTTCCCCCGGCGGTCGGGCCGCTGGCCGGGCCGACCCCGGTGACGGCGGGGGCGGCGACCCAGGTGAAGACGTCGGCGGGGGACGTCGTCGAGGTGCCGCCGGTGGCGGTGACCGTGACGTCGGCGCCACCGGCCGCCTGGGCCGGTGCCACCCGTGCCGAAGCTGACCGAGGTGGCCCCGGTGAAGCCGGAGCCGGTCACGGTGACCGTGGTTCCCCCGGCGGTCGGGCCGCTGGCCGGGCCGACCCCGGTGACGGCGGGGGCGGCGACCACCGTGAGCACGAAACTCTGCTGGGCCGGAGTCCCCACACCGTTACTGGCCGTGATGGCGATCGGGAACACCCCCGACCCGGTCGGGGTCCCACCCAGGGTCGCGGATCCATTCCCGTTGTCGACGAATGACACACCGGCGGGTAGGGTCCCCACCTCCGCAAGTGACGGGACAGGTGTTCCGACACTTGTCACCGTGAATGTCCCGGGGACCCCCGGATCGAAGCTCACACCGTTCGGACTGGTGATCGACGGTGGCTGTGTGTTGGTTAGAGCGAAGCTGTTCGAGGGTGAGGTTCCCCCGGGCGCAGCGGCGCTCACCACGACGTGAAACGACCCTGGGCTCGAATTGGCAGTGAAGGCAGGTGCCGTGGCCGTTCCCGATGAATTGGTGGTGGCCACCACCGACGTTCCCCCACCGACGAAGGTGCCGCCCGGACCGGCGGCCGGAGCGGTGAAGGTCACCGCTTCGTTGCCGATCGGGTTGTCCAGCCCGTCCAACACCGTCACCTTCAACGGGTGCACGAAGGTGGATCCGATCGTCTGGCTCTGATCGTTGGAAGCCGCAAACAGGTTCACCACTGCGGGGGGACCCGCGTCGTTGGTCAACGCGATGGACGCCGTGGCCGCACCGGATTGCACGGCCACCGAATAGCTCCCGGCCCCGGAGGCCGCATAGACAGTGGGGACGGTCGCCGTCCCTGACGCATTCGTGACGACGGTCGTCGTGGTGGTCCCGCTCGACGCGAATGTGGCCGATGCCCGCGCCGAGGGAGCGCTGAAGGTGACCGGAGCGCCGGGGTAGGGCTGCCCGGCGCTGTCGACGAGCTCGATGGTCAGCGGGGAAGGGAACGGCTGGCCGACCGGTGTCGACTGGAGGTTCCCTCCCGTCACCACCAACGCCGCGGGTGCGCTGCTGGCATTGCTCATCGTGAACGACGCCGACGCCGTGCCGGCGGTGGCGTTCACGACGAATGGTCCGGGCGTGGAATCGGCCGTGAAATGGGGTGCCTGGGCCACACCGGCAGAGTTCGTCGTCACCGATGCCGTCCCACCGGTGCCCGGCGATGCGAACGATCCCGATGACCCTGTAGTCGGTGCCGTGAAGACCACCGGTGTGCCGCTCACCGGTGCACCATTCGCATCCCGCACCGTCACCTCGAGAGGATTCGGATACGGGGTATCGACCGGCGCGCCCTGCGGCGTGGAACCGGTGACGGGTGTGACCGACGACGGCGCACCCGCATTCGTGAGCATGAACCCCGCCGACCCGCCGGATGTCGTCGCAGAGATCGTGTACGTGCCCGGCGTCGAATTCGCGGTGAGGGTCGGAGAGGTCGCCACGCCGCTGGCATTGGTGGTGACCGTGGACGAGGTGGAGCCTCCGGCAAAGGTTCCACCGGCGCCGGTGCCGGGAGCGGTGAAGGTGACCGTCGCTCCCGCGACGGGTGAGCCCGTCGTGGGGTTGACCACCGTCGCCTGGAGCGGCACCTCGAACGGGTCACCGACTGGCACCGTCTGGCCCGATCCCGCCGAACTGGTGATCGGGGTCCCGTTGGCCGGGGGCAGGTCCACCGCGTTCTCGGCCTCGCTGTAGGTTCCCGAAACCGGAGCCGATGCGAGCGGGAACACCGTCACTGCATGTCCCTGCGAATAGGAGACCGATTCGTAGTCCCCCACCGCCGGACCGAGGCTGGTCGGGGCAAGCCAACCGACCTGCATCGACGTCGGATTGAGCTGCGATGTGCTCCACTGCGCGCCGCCGTCGACAGATGAGGAGAATTCCACGTTCAGTCTGCACGTCGCTGCCGTGCAGTTCGTGTTCGGATACGAGTAGTAGACGACTCCGAGCTCTGCAGATGATCCGGACGTACCGGGTCTCACCCCGAGCCCCGGGATGAAATGATCGACGGTACTGCTGGTCGGATCGGCCGCGACCCGGATCGGCGCCGAGTAGTTCACCCCGTCCGACGAAGTGGCCACGACGATGTCGTTCTCCGCGCATGTAGTACGGAACCGGCAGTCCGACCACGCCACGTAGATCGTCCCCGCCGCATCGACACCGACCGACGGCTTGTTCTTGGCACGGATGCCGCCCGCGGGTGTGTGGTAGTCGATGATCGGCAGCGCACCGGCCCCCGTGGCCGCATCACTGAGCGTCGCACCACCGTCGGTCGACACGAACGACAGCAACTGGCTGCTGTTTCCACCATTCCCTTGGACGTCGGTGGCCACGATGACCAGGCGTCCGTCCGGCTGTACGACCGGAATGGCGTTGTAGGCGTCCTGGTCCGACGTGGTGTCGACGGGGGCGGACCACGTCTGGCCGCCGTCGGTGCTCCGCACCAGCGCGAGCCGGTCCCCGTCATCGATCTGCGCATAGGCGACGTAACACGTCCCGTAGTAGGGGCTCGTGGGTGAGTTGTCGCACACTCCCCAGGGCTTGTCGACGTTGGAGGCTACGGCGGTGACCGGCGAGCTCCAGGTGATTCCATCCGCAGAGTGGTTGACCAGCAGGGTGTGTTCGGTCGCGACATGCCCGACACAACTATTCGAGGTGGGAACCTGCAACGAGCAGTTCACGACGCCGACCGTCGGGATGAGCCACGTGGCCAGCGCCGCGTCGTAGAGGACGCTCTGATTGGCGACACTGACGAATCCGTTGTCGGGGTTCGGCGATGCGGCGCTGACCCCCGGGAGCAGGCCGTGCTGCCAGGTCTGGCCACCGTCGGTCGACGTGGCCCAACCGATCGCCGAGGCACCGTAGGCGGCAAAGCGGCCGACTTGGAACGACGAGACGACGGTCGAGCCCTCCGCCAGCGTGTCGGTTTCCAACTCGGTTGCGTGATGGATCCCCGACGGTACGGTCGGTGCATTCGTGAGGGTGTCGGAACTGACCTGCTGGACGGGAGCCGAGGCCCCGGCACGTCCCCCGGTGGCGATGCCCGCGCCCATCAGCCCGACGAACATGGCAACGGCAGCCGCACATCGGACGCCGACCGTCAGTTCACCCCTGCGATTTCCGGTCATGCCTGCCCAGTTTCTCCCGCCGCAGCTCGCCTCGACAAAGCGAGCCCGACGTGGTCTGCCCGTACAACGGTATCCCGTACCAGCGCCATTTCGTCGTTCGAGAGGTCGATTCACATCTCTCGGTGGTTGCCCGACCGCCGCGGGTGGCTGATGCGTCCCGGTCCCGCTCGATCTGGCATCTCGGGTTCTCAGACCGCGGCTCGCTGCCGGTAATCATCGTGATCGCGCCGGTGTTCGTCCTACGACGGGTCAGCTCACCCGAGGTCTGGACCGGCGCGTGATCCACCCCCCTCGAACGGACCCACGCACCGTCCAGCCTGACCTGTCATTCAACCCACAGCACCGACAAGCGCCGGGGTGCGACCGATCCCTCCGGTACCACTGGTCACGAGGTTGCCGATCCTCACGATCAGATCCCTACGATCAGCACTGTCGGCGGGCGGCAATGGCCTCACCGCTCCGGTCGGACCAGGGTCAGGGCTCGTGGGAGTCTTCACCGAGCACGTGAAACAAGACGGACCGCCGCCATCTTTGCATAGCGGTTCCACCACTGCCAGAGACCGAATTGGACGATCGGGCCAAACCCGGTTGCGAATGCAGTCGATGGCAGTCAGGATGAACCGGTCCAGCGCGGTACTGACGGGGCGCGGTACCGACGGGCGTTGACCGCGGTCGGGCGACATCCAGTGAGGGCTCTGCGAAACCAACGGTGGAGGGACACGTCATGGCGATTGGAGCGTGGAATGCATGGCAGCGGGTGACGGCGGCTTTCGCCGTCGTCCTGGCATCGGTGGGTGCGACCGGAGTGGCGCTCGTCGCCAACGCGCAGCCGAGTGCCGCGGCCAGCTGCACGGACAGCTGGCAGGGTCCCGCTACGGGATCCACGAACTGGAACGCCAGCGCCAGCGACTGGTCTGCCGGATTCCCCACAGGTTCCAGCGTCGTCTGCATCTCTGAGGCCGGAACCTATACGGTGGATCTCACCGCCTCCGCGTCGATCGGTACGCTGCAGGTCGGTGGCGCCACCAGCGGCACGCAAACTGTCCTCGTCTCCGGAGCGTCGACGAGCGTCGAGCTCGCGCTCGCCTCGGCGAGTACGGTGGAGGCCGGCGGCGTTCTCGATCTCGCCCCGTCCACCGGTGGCTTCGCGTGGCTCGGCGGACCTGGAGCCGTCACGGTGGACAGCGGCGGCTCGCTCACCACCACCGGCTCGACGAGCACCGCCTACCTCCGTGACGACATCATCAACGACGGCACGGTCACCATCGGAAGCTCCGACACGCTGCAGGACCAGAACACGGCCACCACCAATGACGGGACATTCACCGTCGCGACCGGCGGGAGCCTGACGGTGTCGGGCGGCGGCGGCTCGTTCACCAACGCCGGGACGTTGACGGTGACCGGCGGCCTGACCGAGTCCAACGGCACGTTCACCCAGACCAGCGGCTCGATCTCGGGCTCGCCGGTGGTCCTCACCGGCGGCAGCCTGGCCGACACCGCCGGCACCGGGGCCTTCGACGTCCAGAACACCTTGAGCCTGAGCGGGACCATCCCCGCCGGCCAGACCGTCACCGTCGACGGCGTCCACACCTCGGTGGCGGTCACGCTCACCACCGCGGTCACCGACGACGGGACCCTCACCCTCGCCCCCGGCGGAGGCGGCTACGCCCTTGTCGAAGGTGACGCGCTCACCGTCGCCTCGGGAGGCTCCTTCACCACCACCGGTACCACGGGCAATGCCTACCTCCGCGTCCCGCTCACCAACCAGGCCGACGGCACGGTCACCATCGGAAGCTCCGACACGCTGCAGGACCAGAACACGGCCGATACCAACGCCGGGACATTCCAGGTTTCGAACGGTGGCAAGTTGAGCATGAGCAGTTCGAGCATCATCACCAACACCGGCACCCTGGGGACCACGGTGGACGCCACCGGACCGACTACGTCCGGCATCACCGGCGGTGAGATCGCCGCCGGCGGCACCTTCGAGGCCACGACCATCGGCTCGCCGACGGTCGGCACTGTGTTCACCCCGATCTCGGGCGCGACCATCACCGGGGCTTTCAGCAACCTGGAGTACGGCCCCTACGGCTACTCCACCTCGGTGAGCACCACCTCGGTGACCATCACCGCGACCGCCATTCCGTTCTCGGTGGCATCGAAGGCGTTCTCGCCCACCGCCCACGAGCCGACCAGCTATTCGGTGGGTACGATCACCACCAGTTTGGGCACGCCGACCTACACGGCAACCATCAACTGGGGCGACTCCACCAGCTCGGCCGGCACCGTGACGTCTGGCACCGTGTCAGGGTCGCACTCGTTCGCCAGCCCGGGTCCTTCCACGGTCACGGTCACCGTGCACGCGTCGGACGGGACCACGTTGTCCTCGTCGAGATCGATCACCGTCAAGGCCGATCCCATTCCCACGGTGACCTCGGTCTCCCCCGACGTGGTGCTCGAGGGAGCCACCAACAAGGTACTGACGCTGACCGGCACCGGACTCACCGATAACGCCACTCCGTCGTTCTCCGCCTCCGGCATCTCGGTGGTGTCGACGACCTACGTCTCGGCGAGCAAGCTGACCGTCAAGGTCGACATCGCGCCGACAGCGACCCTGGGCGCGGGCGATGTCACGGTCACCACCGATGGGGGTTCCGCCACCTGTACGGGGTGTCTGACCGTGGACGCCGTCCCAATGATCACGACCATCACGCCGAAGCCGGCTATCGGTGCGACCACGACGCTCACGGTGACGGGAACCGGCTTCCAGGCCGGGCTCGTCGTCACCTCGACCGTGCCCGGGGCCACCTTCGGCTCCGTCAGCGGCTCGAGCGCCACGACCTTCCAGGTCCCGATCACGATCCCGAGCGGCACGTCGGCGGGAACGTACACGTTGACCGTGACCAACCCCGACGGCGGGAAGGTCTCCAAGAGCATCACCGTTCCCCCCGTCCCGACGGTGACTGCGTCCTCGCCGAACGTGGTTCTGGCCAACACCACGGGCAAGATCCTCACGATCAGTGGGACCGGCTTCGACTCGACGTCGGTGGCCAGCTTCTCGGCCAGCGGAATATCCGTCGTGTCGACTACGTACGTCTCGCCCACCAAACTCACCGCCAAGGTGGACATCGCGTCGACAGCGACCCTGGGTGCGGGCAACGTCACGGTCACCACCGACGGAGGAGCCGGCACCTGCACGGGTTGCCTGACGGTCGATGCCCGTCCGACGATCACCACGATCTCCCCGAAGCCCGCACCCGGGACGACCACGACGCTCACGGTGACGGGAACCGGCTTCCAGGCCGGGCTCGTCGTCACCTCGACCGTGCCCGGGGCCACCATCGGCTCCGTCAGCGGCTCGAGCGCCACGACCTTCCAGGTCCCGATCACGATCCCGAGCGGCACGTCGGCGGGAACCTACACGTTGACCGTGACCAACCCCGACGGCGGGAAGGTCTCCAAGAGCATGACCGTCAGCTGACGCCGGGCGCGTCCAGCGCCCCTTCGGGTCGCCGCGGCAGGCATCCTCCCTGTGGTCCACGCGATGGCAACGCTGCCGTAGATCGGGAGCCGAGGGAGACCGAAGCCCGCGAGGCCCACGTGTCGGCGACCAGGCGCCACCGGAGGCTCACGACGTCCACCGGTCGCATCCTACGGCGCCCACGGTCGGCCGCCGGGATACCGAGGCGATCGTCGACGTCCTGCCCTTGACTTCCGGTGTGGGAGGTGTGAGAATCCCTAGTAATTCCATTGGTTTTCTAGTGATATGAGTTGTCCATGAACATTCGCTGGCACAGTGCGGGAAATCGAGACAGGCAACGCTCTGGCACGTGCCACCGCTGCGGATGGCATGGCACGTTGACCAGGGTCGCCCGGTCCACTTCGGTCCAGGGGGAGCCGCCCCGGTCGCTCCGCTCGCTGTGCGACGACTGCTGTGCAGATCTCCATCGGACCCCCGTCCAGGCGCACGTCTTCACCGACCTGCCGGTCGTCGGGGAACGGTCCCACCGACGCGACGGGCGGCAACCGGCGGCCTGACGCGAACCTCCGCCGGGTCGGTCGACCCGGGGACGGACCACCCTGCCACGGACCCTGATCACCATGGTCGCAGTCCGGTCCTACCGGCCGACCGCCGGGCATCGAAGCGATCGGGCTCCGCGACGCAGGGCGATGGCCGCGGCATCGACTGCGGCGACCAGCACCCCGAATGCGAATTCGTTACGAAGCCCCTCCTCCGATTCGTTCTGGATCCGTCGATGGAGCCGATTGACGAACTCCGGGAACGGTTCGATCCGTAGGAAGTACATCGCCGGCTTGTCCAGATCGAGCAGCGCCGCTCCGGCCATCGCCGCCAGTGTGGCCGCGCGCGAACGTCGGCCGCTCACCACCGTCGCCAGTCCCACGACCCCGAGTCCCAGGACTCCGTCCACCTGGGCCGCGGCGATGAAGCGCCGGTAGCCGTCGGGCGTCAGGTTGTCGCATCCCCAGTGAGGCATCGCGTCCAGTACCAGGTGGGAGGCGACGCCGGCCGCGAACGCGGCCACGGGACGGTCGGCGACGATCTGTCCGATGAGGACTCCGGAAAGGACGTGGTTCGTGACGAACATCGATCCACTCTCGCGCGTTCTCGAAGCGGCAGTAACTCGATGCCAGTGGGCGGGTGGCGTCGGTCACCGGTGCGACAGGTTGCCTGATCTGCATCGCGGGTATCACTGCCCGCCGACCCGAGCGTCAGAGGGCGACCTCGTCGACGGTGGAGAGCCGGGACCAGGTCGTCCCCGCCCGCCGCGGAAAACTCGCACTCTTGACCGCGGCCTTCCTGGTTCCTCGCTTGCGTTCGATGTGGATCGTCCGGAGGACCCGTAGTCCGTCAGTCATCGCATTGAGGTTGCTGGCTCCGAAGACGCGGTTCCGTTCGAAGCTCGGGACCTCGAAGACCCGGAGCCTGGCCTTGGCGATCCTCACGTTGATCAGCGTCTCCACCTCGAACCCGTCACCCCACAACATCATCGACGGGTCCTCGTCCGCCGGAACGCCCACATCGAGACCGATGACGTCGAGGCAGTCCCGCCGGAACGCGTTGTAGCCGTAACACAGATCGGTGTACCGGGTTCCGTACAGCAGGTTGACGACCTTGTTCAGCCAGAAGTTGCCGGCCTGGCGCAGCCGACTGATGTCGCTGCTGCCCGCGCCGGGCATGAACCGCGAGCCCTTTGCGAAGTCGGCACCCTGTCGGAGGGCGTCCACGAATCGGGGGATCTCCGCCGGATCGGTCGACCCGTCGGCATCGAGCATGACGATGAAGTCGCCCGTAGCCCGGGCGAAACCGCAGGCGAGCGCGTTGCCCTTTCCCTTGCGCGTCTGTCCGATCACGATGACGTCGGGCCGGTGCTCTCGTGCCACGTCCACGGTCCCGTCCGTCGAGTTGCCGTCCACCAGGATCAGCTCGTGGAGCCCGTGCGGTAGACCGGAGAGCACGTGCGGCAGGTTCTTCGCTTCGTTCTTGGCCGGGATCACGACGCTGACCGTCGGCCCGAGCCGCTCCGGTCGAGCGTCACCGCCGTCGAGATCCGCTCTGCGTACCACGGCGAAGTGCCGTTCGACCTCCGGCTCGTCCGGTTCCGCCACGGCGCGGCGGTCCGGGACCCGCTCGGCCGTGCTCACGAATCCGCCCCCTGCCCGGGGTGCGGATCCGTCGGGGCGCAACCGGGCGACCCGGTCGGGACCGAGCGAACGCCCGATCGCCAACGTTGTGTCAACCTTTCCGACATCGTGCCCCTGCCTTCGTCTCCATCCGACCCGACACCTACCTGCACCCGTACTGTCGGCCTTGCAATCCACCGACCCTCTGGTTCCGCCGACCTGCGGATACGCAGGTGGCCAACCGCCGCTCCTCATCCAGCTGCAGCGCTCCTGGAAACGTAACGATCCTCCCAGGATCCCGTCACTTCAGTCAACCGAAAACGTCGAATCACCCGAAGGGTGGTCACATGTATGCGCAGAGTGATTTCTTCCTCCACATCTGGCCAAATGACCGCCGCACCGGCAGAAGGTCGCGAAGGCCGCGGGACGCTCGCTCCGCCGTATGACGGCCCGGGCAGGAACTCCCGTCCGTCGACGTGCCCTCTGGTCGAATGACGCGATTTTTCCGTTCGACGGTGCGAGACTGCGGGAGCCGCACGATTCGGACAGCGGCGGGCATCCCGGGGGAGGGATCGAGCCATGGCTCATCGGAACACCAGTGCAAGCAGACCCAGGACCGTCAAGGGCGTATGCCACCGGTGCGGATGGTCGGCGGTGCTCACCGCTGTCTCCGCCCGCGACAGGAAGGCGCTCGGGGTGGACCGCGCGGTCAGGCGCCTGTGCGACGAGTGCATGGACGATCTCCGGCACGATGCCTTGCCACATTCGAAGCCTGGCATCACCCGATCGGCCGCCTGACACCCGCTCGTAGAGGGTTCCGCCGCTGGCCGGCGGCGGAAGGGTGCTCGTCAGCTCGCTTCGGCCGTCGGCTCCCCGGCGTCCACGACGGTCGGGTCGATCGGCCGTGCCGTGCCCGATGGTGCGGCCGTGCCCGATGGTGCGCGACCCTGGCGACCGTCGGCCCGGGACCGCTCGACGTGGATGGTCCGCAGCACTCGGATCCCGTCGGAGAACGCATGGAGATTGCTCGTGCCGTACTGCCGGCAACGCTCGAAGCTCGGGACCTCGGTGACCCGCAGGTTCGCCTTGGCGATCCGCACGTTGATCAGTGTCTCCACCTCGAATCCGTCTCCCCACAGCATCGATCCCCGATCCGCGCCTCCCGGCTCGCCGGCATCGAGTTCCATCACACCGAGGCACGACCGGTGGAATGCGTTGTAGCCGTAACACAGGTCGGTGTAGCAGGTGCCGTAGAGCAGGTTGACCACCTTGTTCAGAAAAAGGTTCCCCCACCGGCGCAGCCGGCTGATGTCGCTGCTGCCACCGCCGGACAGGAACCGGGAGCCCTTGGCGAAGTCCGCCCCATCCACGAGGGCAGCGACGAATCGCGGGATCTCCGCCGGGTCGGTCGACCCGTCGGCATCGAGCATCACGATGATGTCCCCGCTGGCTGCGGCGAACCCGCAGGCCAGCGCGTTGCCCTTTCCCTTGCGGGTCTGGCCGACGACGGTCACGTCCGGACGCAGGCGCCGGGCCACCTCGATGGTGTCGTCCGTGGAGTACCCGTCGACGAGGATCACCTCGTGCAGGTCCGGGGGAAGCGCGGCGAACACGTCGGGAAGGTTGCGGGCCTCGTTCTTGGCCGGGATCACCACACTGACGGTCGGCGCCCCGCATTCCGCCTTGCGAACCGATCTCAACGGTCGTACCGAAGTCACGATGCCCTTCCATTCCTGTCGACGGCCACCGGCACCTGCACCATCCCGTCACCTGTCCCGCTCACGTCTCGGGTCCGGGTGATCTCACGGGTTTCGGTCGAATGGTGAAAGGGTAACGATCCTCATCGGAGAGTGGAAGGGGCTAGTGCTAACAGCACGTGAACTCACGCCAATCTTTTGATGGACGCCCGTCCAACGTGGTCGGCTCGGCACCCTCCGTGGTGCTGCCACGGTCGATCGGGCCCCGGGCGGTGATCCTCGGGATGCGGGCACGTGAGAGCACAACGGCCCTAGTCGGTGTCGGGAGTCCCGACGACAATTGTGACGTGGGAGTTGTGTGCAGCGTCGCACCGGGAAGGTGCTTCAGATTCTCCTCGGTGGTGCCGATACCGGACACTGGAGATCGTGGAGGCCGAGGAGCAGGAGGTCGGACGTGAGTCGAGAGAGCCGAGTCGTTCCAGGTGGGGAACAGAAGATGGGACCGTGCCACCGGTGCGGATGGGTGACGGCCCTCACCCGGGTCAGCCGGCGGACCGCGCACCAGTCCGACGGGGCGCGGCACGTCTCCCACCTCTGCGACGACTGTCTCGAGGACCTCCGATCGGGTCGTCCCACGGCGGGGACGGACACCGGAGCGACGCACCCGGGCCGCAGGCTGGCCCACTGGCGCGAAGTGGCCTGAGCGTCCGCCGTCGGCGGCTGCCAGCGGCCCGCTCCACCGAGGGCCCGCCCGTTCGGGCCCCACTCGTGCCCGCGGTTCCTGACGCTCCCCCGGCGGTTCGGCCGCTATCGAACCACCCGCGCCGCCTCGCCTACAGTCGGTACCCGTGACCGTGCCGCTGCCCGACTCCGGGACGACCGTGGCCCAGCCCGTCCTCCCGGACTACCGGGGGGGGTGCATCGCCAACGTCGTACCGCGCCTGCTGGGTACCCTCGCCGCGCCCGACCCCACGGCGGACTGGCTGCCCGAGGCGGCCGAGCACGCCCGCCAGGTCGTCCTGCTGGTCATCGACGGCCTCGGATGGGAGCAGCTCCGCGCTCGTTCGGCCCTGGCGCCGAACCTGTCCGCCGCGGCCGGCATCGACCGTGCCATCACCTCGGTCGCCCCTACGACGACCGCTGCCGCGCTGACATCCATCACCACCGGTCGCCCCCCGTCCGACCACGGCATCCTCGGCTACCGGCTCGCCGACGGCGACCGCATCATGAACATGCTGCGGTGGACGCTCGGCCCCGGTGAGGACAGCGACGCCCGGCGCAGCGTGCCGGTGCGGTCGTTCCAACCGGTCCCGCCCTTCCCCGGATCGACGGGTCCGGTACCGGTGGTGTCGAAGGTCGACTTCGGGGGTACCGGGTTCACCGCCGCCCACCTCGGTGATTCGCCCCTGTTCGACTACCGGGTCCCGTCGTCCCTGGCGGTGGAGGTCGGTCACCGGCTGCGGGACGGCGCCCCGTTCGTCTACGCCTACTACGACGGCATCGACAAGGTCGCCCATGCGTCCGGCTTCGGCGACAACTACGACGCCGAGCTCGCCGCGGTCGACGGGATCGTCGGCGACCTCGCTGCCACCCTGCCCGCCGGGGCCGTGCTGCTCGTCACCGCCGACCACGGGCAGATCGAGGTCGGGTCCCGGGTGGAGCTGCTCGGGAGCGATGCCATGGCGATGGTCCGGTTCTTCTCCGGCGAGGGCAGGTTCCGGTGGCTGCACGCCCGCCCGGGTGCCGCGCACGACCTGGCCGCACTGCTCGAGGACCGCTACGGTTCGACCACCTGGGTACGCACGAGGGAGGAGCTGGTCGACGACGGATGGTTCGGTGGTCCGCTCAACGCCGGGTTCGCGACGCGCCTCGGCGATGTCGCCCTCATCCCGTTCGAGCCGATCGCCTTCATGGATCCCGCCGACACCGGCGAGAACCGCCTCGCGTGCCGGCATGGATCCCTGACCACCGACGAACTATTGGTGCCCCTCGTGGCACTGGGAGGAGACCGACTGTGACCGACGAGGCAACCCCGACCCCTCCGGCTCCCGCCGAGGCCCTCCGGCCCGAGATCGTCGACGGTGTCACCCCCGTCCCGTCCGCCGCCGACACCGACGAGAGCGGAGGGGCCGACGCCGAGACCCGTGTCGAGTCCATCGAGCAGCCGGCCAAGCTCCTGCGCATCGGGTCCATGGTCAAGCAACTGCTCGACGAGGTCCGCTCGGCGCCGCTCGACGAGGCGAGCCGCGGTCGGCTCCGCGAGATCTACGAGCAGTCGATCCGTGAGTTGGCCGACGGGCTGTCCCCCGACCTCGTCGCCGAGCTCGACCGGGTGTCCATCCCCTTCGACACCGACACCCCCTCCGACGCCGAGCTGCGGATCGCACACGCCCAGTTGGTCGGCTGGCTCGAGGGCCTGTTCCACGGCATCCAGGCCACCCTGGTCGCCCAGCAGGTCGCCGCCCGTGCGCAGCTGGACGAGATGCGCCAGCGATCCCTCACCGGGGGCGAGAACACCACGGTCGGTCGGCCCGGAACGTACCTCTAGCCGGACGCCCGTCCGCTTCCGGACACACGCCCGGAGACCGCTCCCGTCGCCGTAAGCGGACCGGCCCCCGTAGGGCCGGCACGCCATTGCTCGCCGGCCGTCCACATTCGGTCACCGGGTCGTCCACCGGATTACTGGTCGCGTTGCCGGTGACGCGTCGTTTCAAACGGATGCTCCGGGCACTAACCTGCTATGAGGCGACCGCTCCCGCAAGGAAGTGGGTGATGTGTGACACGTTCAGCGGAGCTCTTCGAGGCGTTGCTCGAAGCGGCTCCTGACGCAATCGTCGGAGTCAACTCGGGCGGCAGGATCGTCCTGGTCAACTCCCAGACCGAGCGGCTCTTCGGTTACGACCGTGACGAGCTGATCGGCCAGGCCATCGAATTGCTCGTCCCCGAACACGTCCGCGGGGTCCACCCGCAGCGCCGCTCCGGGTACATGGCCGATCCGCAGCTCCGTCCGATGGGGGCCGGGATGGAGCTGGCGGGGCGCCGCAAGGACGGTTCGGAGTTCCCGGCGGAGATCAGTCTCTCGGCCATCGAAACCGACGAAGGACTCCTGGTGTCCGCCGCCGTGCGCGACGTGACCGAGCGGGTCGAGGCCCAGGCGACCTTCCGTGGTCTCCTCGAAGCGGCGCCCGATGCCGTCATCGGGGTCAACTCGGACGGCAGGATCGTCCTGGTCAACTCCCAGACCGAGCGGCTCTTCGGCTACGACCGTGACGAGCTGATCGGCCAGGCCATCGAGCTGCTCGTTCCCGAGCACGTCCGCGGGGTCCACCCGAAGCACCGCTCCGGGTACGTGGCCGATCCGCAGCTCCGTCCGATGGGGGCCGGGATGGAGCTGGCGGGGCGCCGCAAGGACGGTTCGGAGTTCCCGGCGGAGATCAGTCTCTCGGCCATCGAGACGGCCGACGGGTTGGTGGTCTCCGCCGCCGTGCGCGACGTGACCGAGCGGGTCGAGGCCCAGGCCGAACGGGAGCGTCTCCGCGCCGAGGCGCAGCGTGAGCGCCTGGAGGGGCAGCTGCACCAGTCGCAACGACTCGAGAGCCTCGGCCAGCTCGCCGGAGGGGTGGCCCACGACTTCAACAACCTCCTCGGGGCGATCCTCAACTACTCGGTCTTCGTGGCCGAGGAGATCGACAAACTTCCTCCCGGTCTCCCCTCCATCGACGTCCTCCGCAACGACGTCGAACAGATCCGGAGGGCGGCCGAACGTGGGGCCGAACTGACGTACCAGCTCCTGGCCTTCGGACGGCGTGAGATCGTCCAGCCCCAGGTGCTCGACCTCAACGAGGTGGTCCTCGGCGTCGAGCAGCTCCTGAAGCGCACCATCGGCGAGCACGTCGAGCTCAGGGTCACCCTCGCCAGCCGCGTCTCGGCCATCCTCGCCGACCCCGGGCAGCTCGAACAGGTGTTGGTCAACCTGGCCGTCAACGCCCGGGACGCCATGCTGACCGGTGGCATCGTCACCATCGAGACCGGTGACGTCGAGGTCGACGACGACTACGCCGGTCTTCACGCGGGGCTCGAACACGGGCGCTACGTCCGGCTCCGGGTCTGCGACAACGGGGTGGGCATGGAGCCGGACGTGCTCAAGCACGCCTTCGAACCCTTCTTCACCACCAAACCCAAGGGCGAGGGATCGGGCCTCGGACTGGCCACGGTCTACGGGATAATCACCCGGGCCGGCGGGTACGGCCACATCTACTCGGAGCCCGGTGTGGGCACGACCTTCAACGCACTCTTCCCGGTCACCGATGCGAAGGCGTCGGGGGCGACCACCGATCAGCCGGCCGTCCCCTACCACGGAGGGGAGACGGTCCTCGTCGTCGAGGACGAGGCCGCGCTGCGCGAGGTGGCGAGGAGGATCCTCGACCGGAACGGCTACCGCGTCCTTGTCGCCGCCGACGGCCCCGAGGCGATCGCCATGGCGGCCGACGCGGACAACCACGTCGACCTGCTGCTGACCGACGTGATCATGCCCCAGATGCTGGGCAAGGAGGTGGCCGAGCGCGTCGTCGGCATCCGGCCACGCACACGGGTGCTGTACATGTCGGGCTACGCCCAGCCGGTGCTCGCTTCGCAGGGCACCCTCGAACCCGGGGTCACCCTCGTGGAGAAGCCGTTCACCGAGGCCGGCCTCCTCGAGAAGGTCAGGAGCGTCCTCGACGGTCCGGGAGCCGGTGGAGCCGGGTGAGCCCGCCTCCACCGGGGACGATACGCATCCTCGTGGTCGACGACCACGACCTCCTGGCCCAGAGCCTGGTCCGGATGCTCGACGACGACCCGGGGCTCGAGGTGATCGGCACCGAGTCACGGGCCCGGGCCGGGATCGACCGGGCGGTCGCCGACCGGCCCGACGTGGTCATCATGGACTACGTGCTGCCGGACATGGACGGCGCCATGGCGACGCGGATCATCAAGGCGACCGTGCCCGAGCAGGTCGTCGTGATGCTGACCGGGTCCGAACGACCCGGAGGGTACGCCGCGGCCATGGCCGCCGGCTGTGACGCATGGGTGCGCAAGACGCGGGCCGTGCACGACCTCGTGGAGGTGATCCGCCGGCTGTCCTCGGGTGAGCTGGTCCGGACCGAGGAGTACGAGAGCGAGCTCCCCCCGCTCGGTGAGCTCGTCGTCCACTATCAGCCGGTCATCGCACTCGCCGACCACCACGTCGTGGGGTTCGAGGCACTCGTCCGCTGGCAACACCCGCACGAAGGGCTCCTCGCGCCGGGACGGTTCCTGCCGCTGGCCGAGGAGACCGGCTACATCATCGACATCGGAAGCCGGGTGACGCAACAGGCCCTCGACGACCTGGCCGTCTGGAAGCGGGACATGCCGGATCAGCCGGTCCCGTGGATGAGCATCAACATGTCGGCGGTCGGGCTCTCGAACCCGGACGTCGCCCGTCAGGAGATGGAGCTCGCCGCCAGGGCCGGTGTCGACCCCACCGACCTCATCATCGAGATCACCGAGACGGCACTCCTCGAGGACGCCCACGAGATCGACGACAACATGCGATCGCTCAAGAAGGCCGGCTTCAAGCTGGCGCTCGACGACTTCGGGACGGCGTTCTCGTCGCTCGCGTACCTCCGCCGCTTCCCGTTCGACCGGATCAAGATCGACACGTCGTTCACCGCCGAGCTACCGCACTCGCCCCGGGCCGTCCTCCTGGTCGAATCCGTACTCCACCTGGCCAGGGACATGGGGGCGACGGGGATCGCCGAGGGGATCGAACGGCCCGAACAGGCAGAATGCCTGATGGACGCGGGCTGGGAGTTCGGCCAGGGATTCCTCTACAGTCCGGCCGTCCCGTTCGAGGTCGCCAGCCAGATGGCGCACACCGGGAGGCTCCTGGCGACCCGGGACGGCTCGGACGGGCGCCCCGGATCCCCGAACGGCCGCGGCTGACCGCCGGACCGCGGCCGGATCCGACCCCCGGCAGAACGCCGCCTGGCGCGCCTGTCCAGGTCAGCGACCCACCCCACCGACCGATCCCGTATGGCGCTATCGTCGGAATCACAACGCTGTAACTCGTCCACAGCCTGTGGACAGCCCTCCGGGGCGCCGTGCACGGGCCCGGGCGACCCATCCGAGGAAGGCACGCCGAGACGTTGGCAGAGCGGTCGTTCACCCATCTCCACACCCACACCGAGTTCTCGATGCTGGACGGGGCCGCCCGGGTTGCCGATCTGGTGGACGCCGCAGTGGCCGACGGGCAGCCGGCCCTCGGGATCACCGATCACGGCAACATGTACGGGGTCCTCGACTTCTACGCGGCGTGCCGCAAGGCCGGCATCAATCCCATCATCGGCACCGAGGCCTACATGGCCGCCGAGTCCCGCCACGAGCGCCCGGTGCGGCGGGGCAAGGTCGACGACACCGGGGGCGACACCGGCGGTGGCGAGAAGCTCTACTACCACCTCACCCTCCTGGCCGAGTCCGACGAGGGCTACCGCAACCTGTTGAAGCTCTCGTCGGCGGCCTACCTCGAGGGCTACTACTACAAGCCCCGGCTCGACTGGGGCCGCCCGGCTCCAGGACATCTTCGGCAAGGACAACCTCTTCGTCGAGGTCCAGGACCACGGGCTCCCCGAGCAGCACAAGACCAACCCCGCACTGGTCGAGATCGCCCACCGCATCGGAGCGCCGCTCCTCGCCACCAACGACAGCCACTACACCCACCGCGAGGACCACGTCGCCCACGACGCCCTGCTCTGCGTGCAGACCGGCGCCCTCATCGACGACCCCAAGCGCTTCAAGTTCCAGGGCGAGGAGCACTACCTGAAGTCGGCCGCCGAGATGCGCCACCTCTTCGCGGAGTTGCCCGAGGCCTGCGACAACACCCTCCTCATCGCCGAGCGGGCCTCGGTGGAGATCGAATTCGGCAAGCCGAGCCTCCCCCAGTTCCCGGTACCCGACGAATTCACCGGGGACACCTACGAGATCCGGGCGGGCGCCTACCTCCGCCACCTGAGCATCGAGGGGGCCAAGGAGCGCTACGGCATGCCGATCCCGGTCGAGGTGATGGAACGCCTCGACTACGAGCTCGACGTCATCTCCAACATGGGGTTCTCGGCGTACTTCCTCGTCGTGTGGGACCTCATCCGCTTCGCCCGGTCCCAACGGATCCGCGTCGGCCCCGGCCGCGGGTCCGCCGCCGGGTGCTGCGTGGCGTACTGCCTCCAGATCGTCGACCTCGACCCCATCCGGTACGACCTGCTGTTCGAGCGGTTCCTCAATCCCGGTCGCATCCAGATGCCCGACATCGACATGGACTTCGACGAGCGCTACCGGGCCGACATGATCAAGTATGCGGCCGAACGGTACGGACCGGACCACGTGGCCCAGATCGTCACCTTCTCCACCATCAAGGCCCGGGCCGCCGTGCGTGACGCCTCGCGCGTGCTCGGACTGCCCTACATCGTGGGCGACAAGATCGCCAAGGCCATGCCCCCCCTCCTCATGGGGCGCGACACGCCGCTCGCCGCCTGCCTGACCAAGACGGAGGGGTTCGAGGAGGGGTTCGCGCTGGCCGCCGAGCTGCGCACCATGTACGAGACCGACACCGAGGCCAAGCGGGTCATCGACGTGGCCAAGGGACTGGAGGGCCTCCGTCGGGGCGACGGGATCCACGCCGCCGCCGTGGTCATCACCGACCAGCCGCTCACCGAGTACGTGCCCATCCAGCGCAAGCCGGACAACAACAATCCGGACGACGCGCCCATCGTCACCCAGTACGAGATGCACGGCGTCGAAGACCTCGGCCTGCTGAAGATGGACTTCCTGGGGCTGCGAAACCTCTCGGTCATCGAGCGCGCCCTCGACCTCATCGAGATCTCGACCCGGGCCCGGCCCGACATCGACAACATCCCCCTCGACGACGATGCGACGTTCGTCATGCTGCGCAAGGGCGACTCGATGGGCGTGTTCCAGCTCGAGGGCGGTCCGATGCGCTCGCTCATGCGCTCCCTCGCACCGACCACCTTCGACGACGTGGCCGCGTTGGTGGCGTTGTACCGACCGGGACCGATGGCGGCCAACATGCACCGCGACTACGCCGACCGGAAGAACGGCCGCCAGGCGGTCGCGTACCTGCACCCCGACCTGGAAGAGGTGCTCGGCGACACGTACGGGCTGATGATCTACCAGGAGTCGGTCATGCGGGTGGCCCAGAAGATCGCGGGCTACGACCTCGCCGAGGCCGACAACCTGCGCAAGGCCTGCGGCAAGAAGATCCGGGCCCTCATCCAGGCCGAGCGCGAGAAGTTCGTCGCCGGCTGCGTGGCGACAGGGTACGGCGAGGAGCTCGGCACCGCGCTGTTCGACATCATCGAGCCGTTCGCCGACTACGCCTTCAACAAGTCCCACGCCTACGGCTACGGCTACATCGCCTACCAGACCGCGTGGCTGAAGGCCCACTTCCCGGTCGAGTACCTGGCCAGCCTGCTGACCTCGGTCAAGGACAACAAGGACAAGACTGCGGTCTACCTGGGTGAATGCCGCTCACTGGGCATCGAGGTCCTCGTCCCCGACGTCAACCGGTCGCTGGCCGAGTTCACCCCCGACTTCACTGCCGGCGAAGGGGACATCGGCACCTCGGGCGACAGTCCGGGGGCCATCACGTTCGGCCTGGCCGCCGTGCGCAATGTGGGCGAGGCGCTGGTCGCCCTCATCGTCGCCGAGCGGGAGGAAAACGGCCCCTACGCCGACTTCTACGACTTCTGCCAGCGGGTGGACCCGCAGGTTCTCAACAAGCGGACCATCGAGTCGCTGATCAAGGCCGGCGCCTTCGACTCCATGGGCCACGCCCGCCAGGGCCTGTTCCTCGTCTTCGAGGAGATCGTCGACCGCACCCTCGAACGCAGGCGCGAGCACGACGCCGGGGTCATGTCCCTCTTCGCCACCCTGGAGGAGCAGAGCGAAGGCACGACCACCGGGTTCGCCGACACCCGCCTCCCGATCCCGGACTCCGAATTCGACAAGTCGCTCCGCCTGGCATTCGAAAAGGAGATGCTCGGGCTGTACATCAGCGACCACCCGCTGATGGGCCTCGAGGGCTCCCTGTCCCGGCTCACCGACTGCGGCCTGGCCGAGCTGCGCGACTACGACCCGGAGGCCATGGCGGCCACCGGCTACGACGGGGGCGGCGTCAAGGTGGTCGGCGGCGTCATCACCGAGCTCCAGCGGCGATACACCAAGAAGGGCGACCTGATGGCCACCTTCGTCCTCGAGGACCTCAACGCCTCGATCGAGACGTTCGTCTTCCCGAAGACCATGGCCGACTACGGGGCCCTGCTCGACGACGACGCCATCGTGGTGGTGAAGGCCAGGCTCGACATGCGCGACGAGCGCCTGAAGCTGGTGTGCATGGAGGTCTCCCGGCCCGAGTTGGTCGCCGACGGCCTGCGGGACCTCCACATCTCGCTGCCGCTCGGGACGCTGACCGACCGCACCGTCGACGACCTCAAGCGCCTCCTGTCCGAGCACCCCGGGCACAGCCCCGTGCTGCTCCACGTGGGCGACAAGGTGCTCCGTCTGCCGTCCGAGTTCAACGTCGACAGCAGCCGTGGGCTCATGGGTGAGCTGCGGGTCCTGCTCGGCCCCCGGGCCATCCAGTCCTGACACCCCGTCAGATCACTCGGCGGCGCCGGCCGGACACCGCCTTGCTCCGGTAACGGCTCCGTCCCTGGTCAGAGGGCCGGAAGCCCGCGATGACCGGGCGGATACGACACGGGCCCAGATTTCCCGTAAAATCTTGTAACGGCTCCTGGAGTGGGAGATCCGGGACGAGGCCCCACCCCTGCGGCGGCACGTTCCGGAGGCCACGGCCGACCAGGTGCGGGGGATGAAGACGCAGGGAGATCGAGGAGTACGGAACGACCTATGTCCATCCAGGTGGAGACCAAGGATTGCACGTCGATCAGTGACGCCGAGCTGGCCGAGATGGCCGATCTGTGCGCCGAGCGGGAACCTCGATTCGATATCGGGTTCCTGTCGAAACAGCGGGAGGAGTGGGTGCTCGTCACCCGGGCCCGCGAAGGCAACAAGCTCCGTGGTTACTCGTTCTCCACCCTCGAGCGCATCGGCGGCACGCCGTCGCTCCTGATCGGACTGGCCACCGTGGACCGCACGTCCCGCGCCGACACCGTGCTGCGGTCCATGATGGGCGACAAGTACCGCCGGGCCCTGCTGGCCTTCCCGGACGAGGACGTCCTGGTCGGCACCCGTCTCCTCGGACCCGACGGGTTCCGGGCCCTCGCCGGCCTGACCGACGTCGTCCCCGCCCCCGACCAGAAGGCGACGGGCGAGGAGCGTGCCTGGGGGCGCCGTCTGGCCAAGCGGTTCGGCGCCGACGGACGCATCGACGACCGAACCTTCGTGGTGACCAGCGACGGCTGTGAGGCCGGTGGGTTCGACTTCGCCAGCCCCAAGTCGGAGCCGGCGCCCGAGATCGTGGCCTTCTTCGAAACCGTGGACTGCACGGGCGGCGGCCGGCTGGTCACCTTCGGCTGGGCCATGGCCGAGGATCTCGCGGCCGGCAAGCTCGGCGGCCGCTGATCCCCGTCCCCGCCGTCACCCGTGCGGGGCGACGGCCCACAGCCCATCTGCGGGGTGCAGGCAATAGCATGGTCCTGTGAAGGTATCCACCCGTGGGGACTATGCCAGCAGAGCGCTCCTGTCGCTCGCGCTGCACGCCGCCTCCGACGGCGACGGCCCTACCGCGGTCCGCGACATCGCCGAGCGGACCGGGCTGCCCCAGCCCTACCTCGAGCAGATCCTCCTCGCCCTCAAGGGCGCCGGACTGGTCCGTTCCAAGCGGGGCGTGGGCGGCGGCTACGTGCTGGCACGGCCGCCCGAGGAGATCACGCTCTCCCAGATCGTGTCGGCCGTGGACGGCCCCATCGTGGCCGGTGACTTCGGTCTCCCCCACGAGAACGGTGCGTGCGACCACGAGGGACAGTGCGTGCTCCTCTCCGTGTGGGCCGATGTGGGCGAGCACATGCGCACCCACCTCGAGTCGTTCACCCTGGCCGACATGGTCGCCCGCGCCCAGGGCCGGGCGCCGGCCATGCCCAACGCGGCAGTCTGACCACCCGGAACCCCGACGATGACCGCCGCACGCGTGGCCGTGCTCCTGGTCGGCATCGTCGTGCTGATGGCCGATGCCTACAGCGTCCTGACCGTCCTCATCGTCCCCCGGGCAGCCAACAGCGTCGTCACCTACCCGATGGTCGTCGTGCGGGCGCTGTTCCGCCAGATGGCCCTCCCGGCCAGGAGGTACGCCACCAAGGACCACATCCTGGCCCTCAGCGAGCCCGTCGCCCTCATCGTCGTGCTGACCACCTGGCTGTGCGTGGCCGTGGTCGGATTCACCCTGGTCAACTGGGGCATCGGGGTCGCGTCGTTCACGACCGCCTTCTCGGAGGCCGGCTCGTCGGTCTTCACGCTCGGCTTCGTCCTGACCACCAACGAGGGCTCCCGGGTGGTCGACTTCGTGGCCGCCGGCACCGGCATGGTGCTCGTCGCCCTCCAGATCGCCTACCTGCCCACCCTGTACGCCGCCTACAACCGGCGCGAGACGATGGTCACCCTCCTCCAGAGCCGGGCCGGAGCGCCCGCCTGGGGGCCCGAGCTCCTCATCCGCCATCAGCTGGTCGACACCGTCGACAACCTGCCGAGCCTGTTCGCCGACTGGGAACGGTGGGCTGCCGACGTAGCCGAGAGCCACTCGACCTACCCGTCCCTGCTCTACCTGCGCTCGCCCCGCTCCCTCAACTCGTGGATCGTGAGTCTGATGGCGGTCCTGGACGCCGCCGCCCTGATCCTGTCCGTGGACCCCGATGGAGCCCCCATCGAGGCCCGCATGTGCATCCGGATGGGCTTCACCTGCCTCCGCGACGTCGCCCGGGCCATCCACGTCCAGTTCGACCCCGACCCGAGTCCCGACGACCCCATCACCCTGCCGGAGGAGGAGTTCGTCGACGCCTGTGCCCGGTTGACCGCTGTCGGATTCTCCGTCTCGCGACCGATCGACCAGGCCTGGGCCCACTTCCGCGGCTGGCGGGTCAACTACGAGGCCGTCGGCTACGCCGTGGCAGCCCGGCTCAATGCGCCCCCGGCGCTGTGGACCGGGCCCCGCCACCTGTTCCGCGGGGAGTCCCTCCAGCCCCGACGGCCGGTGGACCGGCGCCCGGGTGGGTTCCCGCCGGGCCCCGGCGCCATCCCCGCGGAGTCCGTCGAGGAGCCCGGGAGCGACTGACCGGTCGGGATCCGCCCCGCCGGTCGGTGCCCTAGGTGTTCCAGTGCTCGAGCACCGGCTGCTCGCGTTCCCACCCGAGCACGCTGATCGACGCCGGTCCGAGCACCAGGTACCGAGCCGAGACGGGATCGACGCCCAGCCAGCGCACGGCCAGGACCCGGAGCAGGTGGGCGTGGGCGACGCACGCCACGTCGCCCGTACCCTGCCGGATCCCGGCGATGACCTTGTCCACCCGGGTGGCGACCTGGTGGATCGTCTCGCCACCGGGCACCCCGTCGGCGAACAGGTCCCATGCCGGCCGGTCCTCGCGGATGGACATGGTCGTGCGCCCCTCGTACTCGCCGTAGTTCCATTCGACCAGCTCAGGGGTGATCTGCACGTCCTCCAGACCGGCCAGTTCGGCCGTCAGCCGGGCACGCGAGAGCGGGCTCACCAGGACGTTCGCGAAGTGCCACCCGGCCAGGCGGGGGGCCAACGATGCGGCCTGGACCTCGCCTCGGGGCGTGAGGGGGATGTCGGTGAGCCCGGTGTGGCGGCGGTCACGGCTCCAGGCGGTCTCGCCGTGACGGACGAGGACCACCCGGGGGGGTACGTAGGTCATCCGTGCAGCCGATCACCGCAACCACCCGTTGCGCAAACCGTCGGCGACAGCGAATTCCTGGTCCCGGGCAGGAATGTACCCGTCCGGTCCGGCGTTGGGACGGGGGAAGGTTCGCTCACGAAGTTCGAGGAGAGGGATGACGACGCGTACGGCAGTAGTGAAGAATCGGGCGTCCGCGCCGTCGAACGCGTCGAACCGGAAGGCCATCGGTGCAGGCTCCGGCTCCGCTGCGACCAAGGCCGGTGCGGGTCGGAACCGGGGTTCGGACGCGGACAGCCTGGGGCTCTTCCTGCGTGATCTCGACCACCACCCGCTGCCCGACCACGAGGCGCAGACCGAGCTGGCCAAGCGGGTGGCCGACGGCGACGAGGACGCCCGCCGGGAGATGGTGGCGGCCAACCTCCGGCTCGTGGTCCACTGGGCCCGGCGCTACCAGGACCGCGGGGTGGACCTGCCCGACCTCATCCAGGAGGGCACCTTCGGATTGATGCGGGCCGTCGACAAGTTCGACTGGGAGCGGGGCTTCCGGTTCTCGACCTACGCGACCTGGTGGATCCGCCAGGCCCTCCAGCGGGCCGTCCAGCAGCACGGACGGACCATCCGGCTCCCCATGGAGGTGGCCGAGCGCAACCAGCAGGTCGATGCCGCCCTGTGGGAGCTCACCCACCAGCTGCAGCGCCCCCCGACCGATGCGGAGCTGGACGACGCCACCAACACGTCGGCGGCCGTGCGTTCGGACCTGACCCGCGCCGCCCGGGTGGTGGCGAGCCTGGACCAGCCCGCGGCGACCGACTCGACGGCCACCCTGGGCGACCTGGTGTCGACCGACCAGAGCGACTTCGAGGACGACGTCGCCGCCGAGCTCACCCTCGACCTGGTCCGTCAGGCCGTGGACCGGCTCTCCGACCTCCAGCGCGATGTCATCCGCCATCGGTTCGGCTTCGACGGCAGCGACCCGGCGTCGCTCCAGACCACGGCCGAGCGCATGGGCATCGGTGTCCGCAAGGTGCGCCAGGCGGAGTCCGAGGCGCTCGAGATCCTGGCGGTGAGCGACGCCCTCGAGGCCGCACACGAAGCTGCCTGACCCACCGGTCGCGGGACCCTGCCACCGGAGGGGACCCCGGTCGGACGACTACTCCCCGATCGCCGCCAACTGAGCGGCGAGGTCGTCGGGAAGCTCCGACGTCCAGGACACCCGCCCTCCGGTCGCCGGGTGGTCGAACGCCAGCGAGTAGGCGTGCAGGAAGGGGCGGGTGAGCGTGGCACCGGGCAGTGACCGCCCCTGGCTGTAGGTCTCGTCGCCCACCACGGGGTGGCCGACGGCCGCCAGGTGGACCCGGATCTGATGGGTCCGGCCGGTCTCGAGCGAGGCACGGACCAGCGTCGTGGCTGCCGGGACGGAGAACCTCCTCTCGACCCGGTAGCGGGTGCGGGCTTCCTTCCCCTTGCGCGAGATGGCCATGCGGGTCGGTGAGCTCACCGAGCGCCCGATGGGTGCATCGACCATGCCGGACTCCCCCTCCACCGTACCGAGCACGAGCGCGCGGTAGGTGCGGGAGACCTGGCGGGCGGACAGTTGGTCCACCAGGGAGTGGTAGGCGCGGGGGGTCCGGGCCACCACCATCAGGCCCGACGTCCCCCGGTCGAGCCGGTGGACGATCCCGGGCCGGTCCGGCTCGGAGCCGACCAGTCCGGGCAGGGCCGAGAGGTCGGGATAGCGGGCCACCAGTCCGTGGACGAGCGTGCCGGAACGGTGGCCGGCCCCCGGGTGGACGACCAGGCCGGCCGGCTTGTCGACCACGACGACGTCGTCGTCGACGTGGACGACACCGAACTCGACCGACGGGTCCCCGATCGGGCCGGTGGACACCTCCTCGTCGGGACGGTCGACGGCGAGCGTCTGGCCCACGAGCAGCCGGGTGCTCCGGCTGGTCACCGGCCGTCCGTCCAGGGTGACCCGACCGGCCGCCACCAGAGCGTCCACAGAGGACCGGGAGACGTCGGCCAGCAGGGCCACCGCCCTGTCGACCCGCACGCCCTCCAGCGACGCCGGAACCACCACCGAGAAGGTGCTCACACCCGTCCCGGGCCGCGGAGCAGCGAGAGTGCGAGCAGGACGCATCCGACGGTGATGCACGAGTCGGCCACGTTGAAGGTGGGGAAGAAGTGGAAGTCGATGAAGTCGACGACCGCCCCGTGGTCCCCCCGGAAGAACCGGTCGCAGAGATTGCCCAGGGCGCCGCCGAGGATCAGGCCGAGGATCGCCGCCCGTGCCACGCTCGGTGCCCGCCACACCAGGACCGACAGGATCCCCACCAGGATCACGGCGACCACGACGATCGCCGCGGTGTCCCCCCGGAACAGGCTGAACGCCGACCCGGTGTTGTAGGACAGGGCCAGATCGAGCCGCCAGACCACATGGACCGGCCCCGTCGCCAGACGGTCGACGGCCCACCACTTGGTGAGCTGGTCGGCGAGGACGACCGCGAGCGCCACGCCCGCCGCGACCGCCATGCGGGTCGGCGCGGACGACGACCTCCCGTGGTGCCCGTCGCCGGTCACCACGGCCGACTCATCGGTCAGCGCCGTGACAGGCCACCGCTCTTGCAGGCGACGCAGAGCCGTGCGAAGGGCAGCGCCTGGAGCCGGGCCTTGGGGATGGGCTGGAAGCAGCGCTCGCACGTACCGTAGGTCTTGCGGTCGAGCTTGCGGAGCGCGTCGTCGATCTCCTCGACCGCAGCCGTCGCCTGGGCGGACAGCGCCAGGTTGCGCTCGCGGTCGACCGTCACCGTGCCCCCCTCGCCCGACTCCTCGTCGAACTGCACGTCGCCCGGCTCGCGCTCCAGGGCCAGCGAGTCGGCCTCGGCGCGCAGGTCGAGTGCCTGACCCGAGTAGATGACCCGCTCCTCGAGGAGCAGCGCCCGCTGGGCGTCCAGGAACTTGGTCTCCTTGGCGTAGGGACCGACGGTGGGGCGTTTCGGTGGCTCCGGAGCCACCTTCTTCGCCGCAGGGGCCTTGGCCGCGTCGGTCTTCGCCGCGGGGGCCTTGGCCGCGGGGGCCTTCGTCGTGTTGGCCTTGGCCGCGGGCGCCTTGGACGGGGAAGCCTTGGACGCGGTCGCCTTCGCCGCTGCGGTCTTGACGGCTGCGGTCTTGACGGTTGCGGTCTTGACGGCAGGCGCCTTCGACCCCGAAGCCTTGGTCGGAGGGGTCTTGGTCGTCCCGGCCTTGACCATTGGTGCCTTGGTCGTGGCCTTGGTCGCCGTGCTCCTGACCGCGGGTGCCTTGGCTGCCGGTGCCTTGGCTGCCGGTGCCTTGGCCGGGGCCGCCTTCGAGTTGGTCGCTCGGGTGGCCGTCTTCGACGTCGCGGCGGACTTCTGTGCCTTGGCGGCACCCGTCGCCGAACGGGCCGACGTGGTGGTCTTGACTGCCTTGGTCGATGCCTTCTTGGCCGGTGCGGCCTTGGTGGCGCCCGCCGGCGACTTCTTCACTGCGGTCAATGCGACCTCCTTCAAGGATGTGCTCGTCACGCCGTGATCGGCGATCCGACGCTGCGACACCTACGTGCCAGCGACATCGACGAGCGGGTGACCCTACCGTGCCCGGGGATCGACAGCAATCCAGGAAGCCCGGTCGAATGTCCCTGGCACCCTAGTCGCAGCCGGCGGGTCGTCGAACCGGCACGGTGCCGCGGCGGACCGGCCGCGTGGGACGGGGGTGCACCGGGGCGGTATCGGGGACCCGGGAGCACCCCCCGCTGGCCCCGGGCACGGACGGATCCGCGGTCGTCGCGGGCGGTTAGCTCGTCGAGGCGGACGTCGCCGGACGTGAGGCGCCGGACGGCCGCAGCTGGGTGACCTCACCGGCGACGGCGGACCCCCGCGGCGAGTCGGAGATGTTGGGAAGCGGCGGCGTGTCGCCCGAGGGCCGGGACTCGCCGCCATTGCTCGCGGGCAGGTTCCCGTCCACGAGGACGAGCATCTCGGCCAGTGCGGTGCGCAGTCGCTCCCGTTCGGTCTCCAACTGACGGGCCAGCGTCTCGACCTCGTGGGACAGGTGGCTGCGGTTGGACTCGAGCCGTGCGATCTCCTCGCGCAGGCGCTGCTCCGAATCGGCCTCGACCTTGCGCACCTTCGCCTCGGCGTCGGCCACGATGCGCGCCGCCTCGGCCTCCGCGTCGGCCTTGGTCTCGTCCACGAACTTCTGGGCGAGGAGGAGGGTCCGCTGGAGCGTGTCGTCGGGCACCACCGGCTCGGCCGGGGCCACGACCACCTGGGCCGGGGCTTCCGGTTTGGCGGCGAGCTCGGTCTCGAGTTGAGCGATCGTCTCGGCAGCCTTGCGGAGGCGCTCGGTGTTCTGCCGCAGTTGCTCCTGCAGTCCCTCGGCCTCCACCGCCGCCTTCTCGAGGTACTCGTCGACGTCGTCGCGGTGGTAGCCCTTGAGTGTCTCCCGGAACTCCACGGTGCGGAGGCAGTCGAGTGCAGATTGGGATGCGTCCATGCCGCCATGGTACTGGTGGTGGTCGAAAAATCCAGGGATTGTCCGGAGGTGCGCGTCGTCCCTGATCAGGAGTGGTGCACCGGCGGCAGCAGCGGTCCTGGTCCGGTCAGAAGACGGTGCTGATCAGGACTTCGATCACCAGGAACACGACCAGGACCGACAGGTCGAGGCCGACGCCGCCGATCTGGACCGGCGGGATGATCTTGCGCACCGGACGGAGCACCGGCTCGCAGATGCTGGCCAGGACCTTCTGGACCTTGAAGACCGGGGAATCGTAGGCGAGTCGTCCCGAGAAGGTCAGCCAACTCAGCACCGAGTAGGCCAGGAGGACCAGGAGGAACAGATAGAGGATGTCGCCGATGAGCTGGAGCATGGGGGCTCAGCCTACGAGTCGACGCGAGACTGCGGGACGCGGTTCAGGGATTGACCAGACCGTGATCGGCCAGACGCTGGCGTTCCTCGTCGGACACCTTGACGTTGGAGGGAGTCAGCAGGAACACCTCGTCGGCGACCCGCTCCATCCCCCCCGACAGCGCATAGGTGGCGCCACTGCAGAAGTCGATCATCCGGCGCTGCAGGTCGCGGTCGGCGGTCTGCATGTTGACGATGACCGGCTGGTTGTTCATCAGCCGGTTGGCGATCTCGACCGCGTCGGCGAACCGGGCCGGGGACACGATGTGCACGCGGGCGCCGGCATCGGGGGTGGAGATCTTGACCGACGGCGAGGTGGCCGGACGCGGCGGGACGACCTGCGGCGCGGCGGCCACCGGACCACCCGAACCGCTGGCCGCCGTCACCCGGATGCGACCCGTCGTGGAGGAGGGGGAAGGGACCTCTTCTTCGGGCTCGGCCGCGACGGGACGGCGGCCCGCCATCGGCGCCGGGCGGTTGTCGTAGTCGTCGTAGTCGTCGTAGTCGTCGACGAGGCCGAGGTAGGCCATCGATTTCTTGATGAACGAAGTTGCCATTTGTTCCTCCCGGCGACAGCGTAGTGCGTCACCCCGGCCCCGCGGTGAACGCCGCGGGCCTCCAGGCGTCCCTCAGGCCGTCCTACGGGGCGGTCGGGCGCCGAACAGGGCCCGGCCCACCCGGACCATGGTCGACCCCTCGGCCAGGGCCACCTCGAGATCGTCGGTCATCCCCATCGACCGGACGCCCAGACCGAGGGCGTCGGCCAGTCGGGCCACCTCCCGGAAGCCGGGCCGTGCGCCCTCGGGGGGTCCGGGGGCACCCACCGCCATCAGGCCGGCGACGTCGAGGTCCTCGTCCCGTAGGGCGGCGACCAGGCCGGGCACCTCGGCCGGCGGGACACCGCCCCTGCCGGGCAGGCCGGCCACGTCGACCTCGACCAGGACCCGCGCCCCGGGGTGGCGCCGGGCGATGGCCCTGCCCTCCTCGACCCGGCTGACCGACTGCCAGCACGACACCAGCGGTGCCAGCCGGGCCACCTTGTTCCGTTGGATGGCCCCCAGGTAGTGCCATTCCGGGGCGGGCTCCGCGTCGGCAGCCACCTCGGCCGCCTTGGCCACCAATTCGTCGGCGTAGTTCTCGCCCACCGCGGTCAACCCGGCTCCGAGCGCGGCACGCACCGCGTCGGCGCCGAACCCCTTGGTGACGGCCACCAGGGTCACCTTGTCGGGCTCGGGGGCGCCGGCCTCGATGCGGGCCCTCACGACGGCCAACCGCTCCTCGAACCCGTCGGCGACCGGCTCCCCCACCGTCGTCACCGGGCCGTCCCGTCGACGGCGCGGCCCGACCACACGACGAGGGCCTGCCGTCCGACGTCCCGCCGGGCCCGGTGGGAGAAGTAGCCGTCGCCACAGGCCGTGCACCGGTCGACCCCGTCGACCGTCCAGGCACCGACGGCGTCGAGGGCGGCGGCGATCCCGGCCGTCAGGTCGAGGGCCGGGCGCCCGTCCGCTGTCCGCCCCCGCACGCGATCGCCGTAGACGGTGGCCACCTGGTCGAGGTCCGACGGGGAGAACCCGTAGCACTCGGCGTGGATGCACGGGCCGAGCGAGCCCACCACGTCGGTCGCCCCCCGCTCGCGCATCGCCCGGACCGACGCCTCCACGACGCCGGCGAGCAGACCGCGCCATCCGACGTGCACGGCGGCGAAGATCCCCTCGGGACCCGACAGCGCCAGGGCGCCGCAGTCGGCGGTCAGGACGCAGAGCGCCACTCCCGGCGTCGGGGCGACGAGGGCGTCGTACTCCCCCATGTTCGAACAGGCGACGTCGCGGCCCGCGCCCCCGGGCGTCGGAACGACGGACACGGCGACCACACCGGGACCGTGCACCTGGGTGGCCCAGGCCACCCGGTCGACCCGGGTCCCGGTCGACCCGGCGGCGGCGGCCGCGAAGCGGGCGAGGCGGGCGCCGTCGTAGGTCCCGTGTCGGGCGGGGCGCAGGTCGCCAAGGGACGAGTCCGTCCAGGCGGCGTGGACGTCGCCGTCGAGCGCCACCGTGATCGCGCCGCGGATCAGCGCCACGGGGTGGGTCAGCGCAGGAACGAGGGCACGTCGAAGTCGTCGTCGCCCATGTCGAGGTCGTCGTCGGACGGCGTGGCGAAGATGTCCTCGTGGGTGGAATCGGCGCCGAGCACCCGACTGCGGGCGTCGTCGCGGCCGGCCGACTCGGCCACCGTCACGCCGCTGCGCACCGGCGCCTGGGCCTCCCAGCGCTCGAATCCGGCGGCGATGACGGTCACCCGCACCTCTTCGCCCATGGCCTCGTCGATCACGCTGCCGAAGATGATGTTGGCGTCGGGGTGAGCCACGCCGTGGATGATCTCGGCCGCCTCGTTGACCTCGAACAGACCGAGGTCGGGGCCGCCGGCGATGTTCAGCAGGATCCCCCGTGCGCCCTCGATCGACGCCTCGAGCAGCGGGCTGGTGATGGCGGACCGGGCCGCGTTGACCGCACGCCCCTCCCCCGTCGCC
The DNA here is from genome assembly GCA_049517675.1 of Acidimicrobiales bacterium. GTDB lineage: Bacteria > Actinomycetota > Acidimicrobiia > Acidimicrobiales > RAAP-2 > Bog-756. Next base: position 200 of record JBEKRV010000071.1, on the reverse strand, counting down.
GAGCCGATCCCCATGATGGCCGTGCCCGCGTTGGACATGATCATCTTCACGTCGGCGAAGTCGGTGTTGATGAGGCCGGGGACGGTGATCAGGCTGGTGATGCCCTGCACCCCCTGCATCAGGACCTCGTCGGCCATCTTGAACGCGTTGACCATCGACGTCTTCTCGTTCGACACGGTCAGGAGCCGGTCGTTCGGGAT
>JBEKRV010000070.1:0-17313 GCA_049517675.1 Acidimicrobiales bacterium | reverse complement strand
GAGCTGAGGCTCGGCGTTTGTTTTTGTTTCCGGCTCTTTTACGTGGCTCCGGAGACCACGGCTCGCTTCTCCCATTTCGACGACCGGAGTCGAAGCCTGTCACCCCCTGGGGTACTCCACCGACCGCACGGTGCGTGCGGTCGGACGCCCATCGTACCGCCTGCCCGCGGCGGGCCCTACGCGCGCCCCTTGGTCGCGGAGCGGGCCTCCCGGGCGGCGTCGCGTCCCGCGTCCCGCGCCGCGATGGCGTGCCGCTTGTCGTACTGGCGACGGCCCCTGGCCAGGGCCAGTTCCACCTTCGCCCGCCCGTCCTTGAAGTAGATCGACAGCGGGACCATGGTCAGCGAGTTCTGCTTGGACCGGCCCATCCACTCGTCGATCTGGCGCCGGTGGAGGAGGAGCTTGCGCCTGCGGTCCGGGTCGTGCGCGCCGAACCCGGTGGCCTGGGCATAGGGGGGGACGTGGACCCCGAACAGCCACATCTCGCCGTCGTCGATCCGGGCGTAGGAGTCCTGGAGGGCGATCCGACCCTCGCGCAACGACTTCACCTCGGAGCCCTGGAGGGCGATGCCGCACTCGACGGTGTCGATGATCTCGTAGTCGTGACGGGCCCGTCGGTTGGACGCCACCAGCCGGTTCATCTCCTTCGGCGCGCCCTTGGCGGCCCCTCCCCTGGTGCCGGCCTGGGCGCCCGCCGACTTCTTCTTCGCCGCGGCCATCCCATCGACGGTAGTCGCCCGGTCGGGGAGCGTTGTCCTCTAGCGTGGAAGTCCCATGCTCACCCTTCCGAGGACCGTGCACGACCAGATGGTGGCCCACTGCCTGGTCGGCCTGCCCGACGAGGCCTGCGGGCTCCTCGGCGGCGATCTGGCCACCGGCGAAGCCGTCACCTGCTATCCGACCCGGAACGTGGCCGCCTCGGCCAAGCTCTACACCGTCGACCCGAAGGAGCACCTGCGTGCCGACCGGGACGCCGAGGGAAGCGGGCACTCGATCATCGGGGTGTTCCACTCCCACACCCACACCGAGGCCTACCCGTCGCCGACCGACGTCGCCCAGGCGCCCGATCCGGCCTGGCACTACGTGCTCGTGTCGCTGCGCGACACCGAGCCCACGGTGCGCAGCTACCGCATCGTGGACGGGGCCGTCGAGGAGGAACCGGTCCGCCTGCTGGCCCGGTAGAATCCTCACCCGACAGGTCATGATTCGACGCCGGGCCGCACGGATCCCCACGGGGTCCGCCGACCCCCGTCGCCGGACCCCAAGGACCGATCCCTCCCTGGGATGGTGGAACGCAAAGGAGCACCCGTGCCCGTCCAAGTCAACCTTCCCACCGTGCTCCGGCCCCATGCCGGGGGAGAGCGGGCGGTCGCCGTCGACGGCGCCACCGTCGGCGAGGTGCTCACCGCCCTGGTGGCCCGCTACCCGGGCATGACCGGCCAGGTGATCGACGAGTCGGGCGCGCTCCACAAGTTCGTGAACGTGTACATCAACGACGACGACGTCCGGTACCTGTCGGGCGTCGACACCCCGGTGGCCGCCTCCGACGAGCTGTCCATCCTCCCGGCCGTGGCGGGGGGAGCCGTCGGCGTCGGGCCGCACCACCGGCGATGACCGTCTACGGGTCCGTCCTCGACCTCATCGGGAACACGCCCCTGGTGGACATCTCGGCCCTCAGCCCCTCGCCCGGTGTCCGGATCCTCATGAAGCTCGAGGGCCAGAACCCCGGGGGCTCGGTCAAGGACCGGATCGCCCTGGCCATGATCGAACAGGCCGAGAAGGACGGGATCCTGGCCCCGGGGGCGACCCTGATCGAGCCCTCGTCGGGCAACACCGGCATCGGCATGGCCCTGGTGTGCCGGATCAAGGGCTACCGGTTGAAGGTGGTGCTGGCGACCAACGTGTCGGTCGAGCGCCGCCAGCTCCTCGAGTCCTGGGGCGCCGAGATCATCGAGTCGCCGGGATCGGAGGGCTCGAACGGGGCGGTGCGGCGGGCCCGGGCCCTCGCCGCCGAACACCCCGAATGGGCCTTCCTCTACCAGTACGCCAACCCGGCCAATCCGAGGGCCCACTACGAGGGGACGGGTCCGGAGATCTGGCGTGACTGTCCCGAGATCACCCACTTCGTGGCCGGCCTCGGCACGTCGGGCACCCTGCTCGGCGTCGGGCGCTACCTGAAGGAGCAGAACCCGGACGTCAGGGTCCTGGCCATCGAGCCGCCGGCCGGCGAGCTGGTCGACGGCCTGCGCAACCTCGACGACGGGTACATCCCCCCGATCTTCACGGACAACCACGGGGACGAGCTCCTGGACGGCAAGCGCATCGTCCGACCCCGGGAGTCCGTCGAGTGGACACGTCGGCTCCTCGACGTCGGCATCTTCGCCGGGATCTCCTCGGGCGCCATCCTGGCCGGCGCGGTCAAGACGGCCTCCGCCCTGGACTCGGGCGTGATCGTGACGGTGTGCCCCGACGCCGGGTGGAAGTACCTCTCCACCGGGGCGTGGACCGACGACCTCGACACGGTCGAGGCCCGGGCCGCCCAGATCACCTACTTCTGAGGCGCCCGGCGTCCGTCCCGTCCCGTACGGGGAGGTCGACGCCCACGGGTGAGGCTTCCGGTGCTCGATCGCCCATCGCCGACGATCCCGGCCAGGCGCATGCCAGGCCGGTGGCCAGGAAGGCGACCATCGCCAGCCAGTACGCCCACTCACCCATGTGGTGGAAGGCCACGACGGTGGCGCACAGCGCGGCCGCCGTGGCGATGCCCAGCCGGGAACGACCGGGCTGTGCAGCGCACGTCACGAGGATGACGGCGAACGGAGGCCCGAGGTAGAAGGGGACCATCACCGACTCGAAGAAACAGCGCAGGCTCAGCGCCAGCGCTCCCATCCACAGCAGCCCGAGGAGGGTGGGCTGCTTCCGCCACGCCACCCAGCCGAGCACCACCGCGGCGGCCAGGGCGAGCATCCGTCCCGGTCCGGCGCTCACCGCGTCGGGGCCCAGGCGGGCTGAGAACGCCACCCACGGGGTCGGGTGGTTGAGCCGCAACGGGTTCTCCTGGTGGAGCAGCGCCCGGGTCGTCATGGCCCACTGGCTCACCAGGGGTCCGGCCATCGCCACCGCCGTCGGCAGGCAGGCCCGCACGACGAGCTGCACACGGCGACCCCGTGGGGTGACTGCCAAGGCCACGGGGAGCAGGACCAGGACGAGGGGCTGGCAGATGACGGCCCCTCCCCAGAGCCAACCGGCCGCGGACCAGCGGCTCCTGGCCCCCATCAGCAGCGCGTAGGTGGCGAGCCCGACGGCCATCATGTCCTCGGGGTGCCCCCACAGGGTCACCACCTGGAAGACGATGGCCGACTCGGCACCGAGCAGGACGAAGCGCTTGAGCCGGCCGACGCCCAACTCCTCGGCCATGGCATCGAATGCGACGAGGCACATGGAGCCGAGGAGCAGGACGGCCGGTCCGAGGAGCAGCCAGGCGCCCGGATGGGGCACGACCCACATCCCGAGGGACTCGGACAGTCCGAAGTGCCCCGACAACATGGCGACCGGGGCCAGGATCACCACGATGCCCGGGAAGGTGAGGAGTCCGTAGCTCGGGTCGTAGATACCGCCGATGTCCCCCCAGCCGACGAGGTGGGCGACACGGAAGGTCGACCAGAGGTCGCCGGGCACGACCCACAGCGACGTGTGTCGGACCACCGGGGCCCACAGGAGGGTGAAGGCCATCGACACGACGGCGAACACCACGACGGCGATCAGCGCCCACCTGCGGCGGGCCAGATGGTCGGCGAGCCAGGAACGTCCGGCACCACGGGGGTCCGCTCCGCCGGCGGGGGCGCGGCCACCCGAGGCGGAGTCCATCTGCCCGCGGCGCATCGCCGTCGTCGTCACAGGTGGTGTATCGCCCGATGCCTGTGCGCGCTTGAGCCGGAGGAGCCTCAGGTGCACGTCCGTCGGACACCGGCGCCATGGGTGAAACACGTGGTTCGCTTGTGTCTAACCTGGGCCGATGACTCCCAAGCCGAAGCGGGCCGCAACGGCCCCGGTCGTCGTGCACGCCGACGACGGGTTCACGCTGACCGTCCTCGGCTGCGACGGCAGCTGGCCCGGCCCGGCCGGTGCCGGCAGCGGCTACCTGGTGCGGATCGGCGGGACCGTCCTGGTGGTGGATGCCGGGCCCGGCACCTTCGCCGTCCTCCAGACCCTCCTCGACCCGGCCGAGGTCGACGCGGTGATCGTCACCCACCACCACGCCGACCACTGGACCGACCTCTACGCCATGGACACCCAGGCCCGCTTCGGCCGGCGCCGGTCACCGCTCCCGGTCTACGCTCCGTCCCGGGTGGTGGAGCTGGCCGGCCCCGACCGGACCCCCATGCTCGAGTGGCACCCGGTCACCGGTGGTGACCGGGCCGGCATCGGCGAGGCGTCGTGCGCGTTCCACCGGACGGCCCACGTCGAGGAGACGCTGGCCGTCCGGATCGACGGTGCCGGCCGGGCGCTCGGCTACTCTGCCGATTCGGGCCCGGCGTGGTCGCTGGACGGGCTCGGCTCGGGTCTGGACCTCGTGCTGTGCGAGGCCACCTACACGAGCGAGTTCGAAGGCACCGCCGACCACATGAGCGGCAGCCAGGCCGGTGCGGGGGCCCGGGCCGCCGCAGCGAAGCGCCTGGTCATCACCCATCGCTGGCCCACGATCGACGCGGACGCGGTGGCGAAGGAGGCCGAGGCCGCATTCGGCGGCCCGGTGGAGCAGGCGGCGATCGGAAGGGAATTCACACTGTGAGCGAGACAGACAAGGCCAAACGGGCCGACGGGAGGGGGATCGACGAACTGCGGACCGCCTCGTTCGAGCGGGACTTCACCGTCTTCGCCCCCGGCTCCGTCCTGGTGTCGATGGGCCGCACCCGGGTGCTGTGCACCGCCTCGGTCGAGGAGCGGGTCCCTCCGTGGATGCGTGGCTCCGGCAAGGGCTGGGTGACCGCCGAGTACTCGCTCCTCCCCGGTTCGACGGGGGAGCGGGTCGCCCGCGAGGCGGCCAAGGGGAAGCAGTCCGGCCGGACCCAGGAGATCCAGCGCCTCATCGGCCGTTCGTTGCGCTCGGTGTGCGACATGGTCGCCCTCGGTGAGCTGCAGATCACGGTCGACTGCGACGTCCTCCAGGCCGACGGGGGGACCCGCACGGCCTCGATCTGCGGCGCCTACGTGGCCCTGCACGACGCACTCACCCGGCTGGTCCAGAAGGGGGTGCTCCGGGCCAACCCGCTGACCGAGGCCGTGGCCGCGGTCTCGGTGGGTGTGGTCGACGGCGTCTGCATGCTCGACCTCCCCTACGAGGAGGACAGTCGCGCCGAGGTGGACATGAACGTGGTCATGACCTCCTCGGGCCGGTTCATCGAGGTTCAGGGGACGGCCGAGGGCATGCCGTTCACCAAGTCGGAGCTCGACGAGATGCTCAGCCTCGCCGAGCACGGGATCGCGCAGCTGCTCGACCTGCAGACGACCACCCTGACCGTCCCGCCCGACCCCCGCTGACCGGAGGCCCGGCCGCAATGGTGGAGCTGACCCTGGTGGTCGCCAGCGCCAACCCGGACAAGGCCGCGGAGATCACCGCCATCCTCGGTGCCGTACCGGGTCTCTCACTGGTGCCCCGGCCCCCGGACGTCCCCGATGTCGAGGAGACCGGGACGACGCTGGTCGAGAATGCACGGCTCAAGGCTCGCGCCCTGTGCGAGGCCACCGGCCTCGCCGCCGTGGCCGACGACACCGGCCTCGAGGTCGAGGCCCTCGCAGGTGCCCCCGGCGTCTATTCGGCTCGATTCGCCGGCGAGGGCGCGACCTACGCCGACAACGTGGCGAAGATGCTGACCGAGCTCGAGCGGGCGGGCGCGGTCGGCGACGACGCCCGCCGGGCTCGCTTTCGCACCGTGGCCTTCGTCGCCTACCCGGACGGGACCGAGCTGTGGGCCGAGGGCGACGTGGCCGGGACCATCACCGCAGAGGCCCGGGGCGACCGAGGATTCGGGTACGACCCGATCTTCGCCCCCGACGGGTTCGACGGCCGGACGTTCGCCCAGATGACCGGGGAGGAGAAGCACGCCGTGTCCCATCGCGGTCGTGCCTTCCGCGCCCTGGCGGACCGTCTGGGCGCACCGGACCGGTGACGCCGTCCCTCCTGCGCACCGCAGCCGAGCGTGCCCGGCAAGCCCTGGTCGACGTGGCGGCCCGTCACGACTGGGTGCGCGCCGTGGTCGCTCGAGGGGGTGCCGAGCTGACGACGGCCGCCGAGCGGGCCGCGGCCGTCGCCGAGGCCCGTCGGGCCGGTGTCCCCGACGCGTACGGCGGTGCCTACTTCGGTGAGGGGCGCGACGCCTCGGGGGACCGCGAGGGACGGTCCGGCTACGCCCGCTACGACCGGATCGCCTCCAACGCCGACATCGCCGGGTGGTTGCTGTGGCGCAACTTCCGGGTGGCCACCTCCCTCGACGTGGGCTGCGCCACCGGCTACCTGGTCGAGGTCCTCCGCGAGCGGGGCGTCGACGCCGAGGGGTGCGACCTCAGCCGGTTCGCCGTCGACCATGCCAGCCCGGGCGCGGTGGGCCACGTGCGGGTGGCCAACCTGTTCGCGGGGCTCCCCTGGGACGACGGGGCCTTCGAACTGGTGACCGCACTCGAGATCCTGGAGCACCTCCCCCCCGACCGGGTACCGGCGGCGCTGGGTGAGCTGGCCCGGGTGTGCGGTGGCTACCTGTACGCCACCATCCCGTCGTTCGGACCCAACCGGTCCGGGCCCGACGGGCACCTCGAGGGCAAGGTGCGTCCGGAGCGCGTCGGGTACTACGACGGCCTCGGCCCCGGGTACCGGGGGCCCGTGCCCGAGCCCGACCTGGCGGTCGACGCCGACGGCGAGCTGGTCGAGGGCCACCTGTGCATCGCCTCGTTCGAGTGGTGGACCGATCGCTTCGCCGACGCCGGGTTCACCCGCTGCATCGAGGTGGAGGAGCGGCTCTACACCGACATCGAGCCGGCCGGCCTCGCCCCCTTCTGGAACCTCTACGTGTTCCGCCGACCCGGCGCCGATCCGGCGGTCGTCCAACCCCGGGAGCCGGACCGGACCCTCGCCCAGCTCGGATTGCGCCACCCCCTCCTCGACGTCTGAGGCGCACCACCGGTCCGGCGGTTCGGGCCATGATGCACCCATGACCGATCCGATCCCCACGGCATTCAGCTCCTACGACGACTTCGCCCACCTCCGGTTCGACCGCCCCTCGCACGGGGTGCTGCTGATCACCATCGACCGGCCCGAGGTGCTCAACGCGGCCGACGAGCGTCTGCACCGCGAGTTCTCCGAGATCTGGAGGGTGGTCGACCGGGACGACTCGGTGGCCGTCTCGGTCATCACCGGCGCGGGATCGGCGTTCTCGGCCGGAGGTGACCTCGCCATGGTGGAGCGGATGACCGTCGACTATGCCGCCACCCTCGAGCAGTGGCGGGACGCCAAGGCCGTGGTCGACGAGATGCTGGCCTCGGTGAAGCCGATCGTGTCCGCCATCAACGGGGTGGCGGTCGGCGCCGGCCTCGCCGTCGCCCTCCTCGCCGATGTGAGCGTCATGGCGGAGTCGGCCCGCCTGTCGGACGGGCATGCCCGGCTCGGGGTGGCGGCGGGCGACCATGCCGCACTGGTGTGGCCCCTGTTGTGCGGGATGGCGAAGGCGAAGTACTACCTCATGACCGCGGACTTCGTGGACGGACCCGAGGCCGAGCGCATCGGGCTGGTGACCCGGTGCGTCCCCGACGACCGGGTGTTGCCCGAGGCCCTGGCCGTCGCCGAGCGTCTGGCGGCGGGGAGCCGGACGGCGGTGCAGTGGACCAAGCGGGTGATGAACCAGTGGATGCTGCAGGCCGCACCGGTCTTCGGCGAGTCGCTCGCCCTCGAGATGCTGGGATTCCTCGGTCCGGACGTCACCGAGGGGATCCAGGCGGTGCGCGAGCGGAGGCGGCCGGACTTCCCGTCGGCACGCTGAGCGGGCCGACGGGGTCGGCTATGCGACCGGCCCGTCAGGCGACGGTGACGAGGGTCCCGATCGGCGTGTAGGGGAAGACGACGGCGGCGTTGGCCGGCGGCATCTCCACGCACCCGTCGCTCTGCGGGAAGCCGTAGGCGGCACGCACGTAGCCGTGCAGTGCGTCGCCCCCGTTGAAATAGCTGACCCAGGGGATATCGGGGTCGACGTACTTCGAGCCGTCGGGATTGGTGCCGGACATGGTCGTCGACGTCAGGTGCTCGAAGACCGGGAAGGTGCCCTGCGCCGTCGGCACGCTGGCGGCCCCGGTATTGGCCAGGGTGGAGTACACCTCGGCCCCGTTGCTGTAGACGGTGGTGGTCTCGGGTAGCGCCTCGCTCACGTAGACGTAGTTGTAGGCGGCGGTGTCACCCGTCCCGGACGTGGTGTCGGTCAGGAGCTGGCCCCACACGGCCGGTCCCGGCTCGCCGTCGGCGTGCATCCCGTGCTGGTTCTCGAAGGTCATCACCGCACCCTTGGTGATGACGTTCCAGCTCCCCGGGACCCACTGGGACGTGAGCGAGTCGGGGGCGCTGAACCGCCAGGTGAAGGTCCCCTCCTGGGGCTGGGCGAGCTCCTGGGGAGCGGTGACGGGTCCGGCGGCGGTGAACGATACCGGCAGGTAGCCGAGCTGCGCGAGGAGCTGCTGGAGCCGCAGGGTGCTACCGGCCGACACGGTGAAGTGGACGGTCGCGGCCTGGCCGAGGGTGATGCCCCCTGCACTCTCGATGCCACCGGCGCCGCCGGGCACCGACAGGGTCTCCGTGGACGACGGGACCAGCGGTGCCGAGGCCGCGAAGGCGAGGGTGGTCGGCGTCACCTGCTGCCAGGTGCCGGCCACCGGCGGGGTGAGGGTCGGCATCGGGCTGTGGGCGGACAGCGGCTCGGAGAACTGCACCGCGAGGGTGGCGTCGGAGGGAACCCCGACCGCCCCGTCGACCGGGTTGGTGGACACCACGGAGAGGGGCCGCTTGGAGGCCGTGAGGCTGGCGGTCGGCACCGAGGTGTGGGTGGGGGCGGCCACCTTGTCGTCCGAGACGTGGACCAGGGTCACCGCCGCGGCGGCGACGGCCACCGCGGCGACGGTGGCGGCCGTCATCCAACCCCACCGGCTCCGGTGGGGGTTCTTGGTGTGTGCGTGAGCTCCGGACATGGCGTGATCACCGGACAAACTACCAGGGGCGATGCACCGCCCGGTGTCGCCGCCGGCCCCGGGCGGGAGCCCCTGGGCGGGTCAGCCGGTGCCGGTCGAACCGACCCCGGCGTGGATGGCCCGCTCCACCGCGGCGATCTGGGCCGGCTCGAGGAGCTTGCGCCCGTCGGGGCCGTGCACGTAGAAGGCGTCCACCACCGCGGAGCCGAAGGTGGACACCTTGGCCGAGGTCACGTCGAGGTGGCACTCGACCAGGGCGCGGGTGATCCGGTGCAGCTGCCCGACCACGTCCTCGGCCCGGACCTCGACCACCGTGGCGGCGTCCGAGGCGTTGTTGTCGACCGACACCTGGGTGGAGACCAGCTGGGCCACCAGTGGCCGTTTGGCGTTCCGGTAGGTGTGGGCCCGGGCCGCCAGCTGCTCGTCGACGTCGAGCGTGCCCTCCATCGCCGCGGCGAGGTCGTTCGACAGCTTGACCGCGGCCGGCCACCGGCCGCGGTCCGGTTCGGCGGTGAACACCTCGACGGCCACGCCGTCCTCGCTGGCCACGACCGCCGAGCGCACGTTGAGCCCGTGCAGGGCGAGCACGCCGGTGACTTCGGCCAGCACCCCCGACCGGTCGGGAGCCACCACGGTGACCCGGGGCGGCTCGATGGAGAGCGCGGGGACGCCGTGGCGACGGACGGTGTCCATCACCGTGAGCAGGTCGTCGGTGATCAGCGGCGTGGGTGGAGCGACCGGTTCGCCGGCCAGGAGACGGCGCGCCCGCTCCACCAGATCGGCCACGAGGCCCGCCTTCCACGAGCCCCAGGCCGAGGTGCCCGTCGCCAGACTGTCGGCCTCCACCATGGAGGCCAGCAGGTCGAGTGTGGGACGGTCGCCGACCTCGGCGGCGACCCGTTGGGCCGTGGCCGGGTCGTCGAGGTCGCGGCGCGTCGCGGTGTCCGGCAGCAGCAGGTGGAGGCGGACCATGGTCACGATCGTGGCCACATCCTCGGCGGGCAGCCCCATCCGGGTGGCGATCTCGGCCGCGACGACCATGCCGACGTCGGTGTGGTCACCGGGGAAGCCCTTGCCGATGTCGTGCAGCAGCGTGCCGATCAACAGCAGGTCGGGTCGGCTGACCCGGTGGGTCATGGTGGCCGAATTGGCCGTGGCCTCGAGGAGGTGACGGTCCACGGTGAACCGGTGGTACGGATTGCGCTGGGGCTTGTTGCGCACCGCGGTCCACTCGGGCAGGTAGCGCTCGAGGAGGTGGCGCTGGTCGAGGGCCTCGAGGGCGGGTATGGCGGTGGGCCCGGTGGCGAGCACCCGCACCAGCGCGTCCCGGAGCGGGCCGGGCCACGGCACCGGGGGCTCGGGGGCGCGGCGCCCGAGCAGGTTGAGGGCGTCCCTCGAGATGGGCAGGTTGAGCTCGGCGGCGACCGCCGCCACCCGGAGCGCCAGGGTGGGGTCACCGGAGACGTTGGCCCCCTCGAGCAGGACCACCTCGCCCTCGGTGCAGCCGATGCCCGGTTCGCCGGCCAGTGGGGCCACGGTCGACGACGTGCCCCGTCCCCGGCGGAGGCCGGACCGTCGACCGTCGTCCCGGGACCAGGCACCCCGGCGCCGCCAGGCGTCGTCCCCCTCCCAGGCCACCGTGCGCCCGGCCGTGGCCACGGCATGCATGAGCGCGTCGGCGTCGGTGTAGCCCAACGCCACCGCCACCTGCTCCTGCTCCTGGAGGAGCAGCTTGTTGAGGTCCCTCGCCGACCGCCGGTGGAGTTCCACCCGGGCCGCGGTCAGCACGGCCCGGGCGTCATCGAGGACCACCGTGTCGACGTAGTCGGCCAGCACCGGGACGGCGGCCATGAGGGCCACCAGTGCGGCGATGTCGCGGAGGCCTCCGTGGGACTCCTTCAGGTCGGGCTCGAGCAGGAATCCGACGTCACCGTTGGCCGCCTGCCGCTCGACCACCAGGTCGGCCAGCACGCCGAGCCACGGGGGCTTCTGGCGGGCCCAGCGGTCACGGGCACCCTCCAGGACGGGCTCGGCGACCCGCGACTCACCGCAGATCAGCCGGGCATCGAGGAGGCCGAGTGCCACCCGTAGATCCTCGCCCGCCATGTCCAGCACCTCGTTCGGGCGCCGCACGCTGTGGTCGAGGGCGATCCCGTCGTCCCACACCGGGTACCAGATCTTGTCGGCCGTCGCCGAGATGTCCTTTCGACCCTTGTGGATGAGGACGACGTCGAGATCGCTGTAGGGGCAGAGCTCGCTCCGTCCGTAGCCGCCGACCGCCACCAGGGCCGTGCCGCGGCTGTCACCGCCGGTCGCCTCGTGGAACAGACGGCCGAGCCACTCGTCGGCCGCCGCCGCGTAGGCCCGGCAGAACGCGTCACCTTGCAGGTCGCGCCGGTCGATGAGCTCCTGGCGACGGGTGCGCAGGGACATCGCCGGACCGTACCACCGGGCTGCGGGTCGTTCGGAGCCCGGTGCGGTTACGCTGGACTGATGGCCGATGACTCGAAGGGCTCCGGACTCTCCACCACCGACGTCGTGCTCATCGTCATCGGGGTGCTGGTCGTCGCCTGGTTCTTCCTCGGGCTCGTCCACGTGATCATCGGGACGCTGTGGTTCGTGGTCAAGGTCGTGGCCATCGTGGCCATCGTGGTCTTCGGGGCACGGTTCCTGTTCCGTCGGTCGAAGTCGTCCTGACCTCCCCCGGGCGGGTCCAGCGGGACGGAAGGGAACGGCTCAGGCGGTCATCGACTCGAACAGCTCGATGTGCTCGGCCACCATGCGGCGGGTCGAGAAGTAACCCTCGACGGCCAGCCGGCAGTCCTCCCGCTTGAGCTCCCCGAGCCGCCCGAGGGCCTCGACCATGGCCTCCTCGTCGTCGCACAAGTACCCGGTCACCCCGTCCTCGACCACCTCGGGGGCGGCGCCCTCGGGAAAGGCGAGCACCGGGGTGCCGCACGCCATGGCCTCGATCATCACCATGCCGAAGGGTTCGTTCCACCGGATGGGGAAGAGCAGTGCCGAGGCACCGGCCAGGAGTTCGAGCTTGCGCTCGTGGGAGACCTCACCGAAGTAGACGGCGTCCGGTCCGAGCAGCGGCTCCACCATCTCGGTGAAGTACCGGCGCTCCCATGCCTCGCGCATCTTGGCGGCCATGAGGATCCGCATGCCGGCCTTGCGGGCGACCTCGATGGCCCGATGGCACCCCTTGTCGTCGGCCATCCGACCGAGGAACACGACGTAGGGACCGTCCGCGTCCCCCGAGCCGTCGCCCACCGGGAACTGGGTGGCGTCGACACCGTGGTGGATGACCCGGGCCACCGGGATCTGCGGAGCGGCCCGGTGCTGGGCGTGGGAGATGGCGATGAGCGGCACCCGTTCGGCGGTCACCCGGTAGAGATCGGTGAGCTCGACGTTGAACGGGCCGTGGATGGTGGTGGCCACGGGGAGGTCCGGGTAGTGCTCCGAGTGGAACGGCCCCATGACCGTGTGATCGTGGACCACGTCACACTCGCGGACCGCCTCGTAGGCGTGGATCACGTGGCGCAGCTCGGGGACGGCCATGCCGATCCGCTGGCCCTCGGCCTCGGGCAGCACCCACTGGCGGGGGACCGGGCAGGTCGAGTCGCCCGTCGTGTAGAGCAGGACGTCGTGCCCGGCCTCCTGCAGGCCTCGGGCGAGCTGGTCCACGACGAGCTCGATCCCTCCGTACAGCACGGGGGGGATGGGGGTCCAAGGTGGGGCGATGAGTCCGATCCGCATGGACAGATCTAAGCATCCCGATCAGGAGGGTAGGATCACCGGGCGCTCTTGGCGGCGTGGCCGAGTGGTTTAGGCAGGGGCCTGCAAAGCCCCGTACGGCGGTTCGATTCCGCCCGCCGCCTCCAGATGGACCCGCGGACGCGCCCCGGGCCGCCCAGCCGTCAGGCTCTCAACTGGCCTTGTGGTGACGGTGGAAAAGCCCGCGCTGGCCTTTCAGCGGCACCGGTACGGCGACCGCCGGTGCGACGTCCGCGGTCAGAGCGGTCGTGGAGCAGGTCGAGCAGATCCGGACCCCGTTGACCATGCGGGTGAGCCGGACCAGGCCGCAGTGCTCGCACTTGCGGCCCACGTAGACCTGGGCGGAGCGGACGGGACGGTCGGCGGTGAGCACGGTCAGGCGCTCCTGGACGTCCTCCCGGAGTACGAAGCTGCCGTCCTCGGCCCGACGGACGAGATCCCACGCCACCAGCTCGTGCAACAGGGGTACCAGACGGTCGAGTTGGCGCTTCGGGTCGTCGACGGCCTCGGCCGAGCGCATCGTCCACTCCACCCCCGAATCCGGGGCCCCGGTCCTGCCTGCGATGTCCACCATCCGACACTCCTTCCGCACCGCCAGGTCTCGCCGGTCGAGCCTCGCGTCGCCAACTCCCTGGAGCGCCATCTTGACGGATCGGAGGCGGTGGTACAAGGGCAGGTGGGCATGAACTTTCGCCCGTGCGCGCCCCGTGTTTCCAACCGGGCCGCCCGGCACGGTGCAGATGCCCGCAGGGCCGCCCGGTGGGCATGCCCCGAAGCGAACACATCGGGTGCCGGCTGGGGCACACTGGAGCGGTGAGCACGGATCCGGCCCGCCCCACGGCGGAACCAGGTGACCCGGCGCTCCACCTCCACTCCTGGCGCGACCGGGTGGTGCTCGGCGTGGTGCTCGCCGCCTTCGCCGCCGGATTCGGGCAGTCCGGGGTCGTCTCGGCCCTGGGCGACGTCGCCCGGGACTTCGGCCGGATCACCCATGGGACCACCCTGGCCGATCAGGCCGGCCTTTCGGGCACCGTCCTCGGGGTCGGGCTGGCCGTGATCCGCCTCTCGTCGCTGCTGGCTCTCCCCCTCGCCGGCCTGGCCGATCGTCTCGGCCGCCGGACGATGCTCCTGTTCACCGTGGTGGTCGGCCTGGCCGTCACCGTGGCCTCGGCCGTCAGTCCGAGCTACTGGTGGTTCATCATCATCTTCGCCCTGGGGAGGCCGTTCCTGAGCGCCACCAACGCCCTGGCCCAGGTGGTGGCGGCCGAGCAGACCTCGTCGGCGGACCGGGCCAAGGCGGTGGCCATGGTGGCCGCCGGCTACGGCGTCGGCGTGGGGCTGACCGCCATCATCCACAGCCTGGCCTCGTCCGTCCTGGGCTTCCGCGGCGTGGTCGCTCTGGCGATCGTCCCCATGGCCCTGGTGCCGCTGGTCGCCCGGTGGGTCACCGAGCCCGACCGGTTCGCGGTGGCCGAGGCCGCTCGCGACCATCCGATGCCGGTACTGGGGGCCGTCGGTCCGAAGTTCCGGCGCCGACTGGTCGTCGTGGTCGTGCTGGCCTTCACCGTGTCGGTGATCACCGGGCCGGCCAACACCTTCGTGTTCCTGTATGCCCAGAACGTCCGCCACCTGGCCGGTGCGATCACCGCGGCCATGGTGGTGGGGGCCGGTGCGGCCGGGCTCGCCGGCCTGCTGGTCGGGCGCTGGCTGGCCGACCGGATCGGTCGCCGGCCGACCGGTGCCCTCGGCATGGTGGGTATCGCCGTGTTCGCCACCCTCGCCTACAGCGGGGGCTCGGTAGCCCTGGTGTGCGGGTACATCCTGGGGGTGCTGTCGGGATCGGTGTTCGCCCCGGCCGGGGGTGCACTCGTCAACGAGCTGTTCCCGACATCGGTCCGCGCCTCGGTGGCCGGCTGGTGGCTGGTGGCCGGGGTGCTGGGGGCGGCCGGAGGGCTGGTCGCCTTCGGGGCGGTGGCCGATGTCGGCGACCGGTTCGGCACGGCTGCGGTGGTCACATTCCTGCCGACGGCCCTGGCGGCCGCGCTGTTCTGGTGCGTGCCCGAGACGATGGGCCGGGAGCCCGAGGACCTCTGGCCTTCGGGTTGAACGCTCCCGTCCGGTCGCCTCAGCCGTCGGTCGGGGTGGCGTAGTCCCACAGGAGGTGGGCGTCGCCGTCCGAGCCGAGGAGCAGGTTCGCCGGGACCTGCTTGTCGATGTGACCGATGAGGCCGCGGTAGATGCCGAAGCCGGCGAGCTCCTGGAGGCGTCGGGGGAAGCGGCGCACGGTGTCGGGCGGGAGCCCGAGCTGCTGGTTCTCCTGCTGACGGATGTACCCGGCGCAGTAGTTCATGGCGATGCCGACACGTCGCTCGGAGGTGGTGTTGGCACCGCCCCCGTGCCACAGGCTGCCGTGCCAGACGAGGACGCTCCCCCTGCCCATCTCCGCCGGGATCGTGGGGTAGGACCGGGTGAGGTCGGGGGAGTGGTCGGCCGTGTGCGATCCGGGGACCAGGCGGGTGGCCCCGTTCGCCTCGGTGAAGTCGGTCAGGGCCCACATGGTGTTGCACACGGTGGCCGGGTGGGGCTTCGGGAGGGGGATGACCTGGTCGTCGGCGTGGATCGGTTGCGGGGACTCGCCGGGACCGATGGCGATGGACGAGAGGGACGAGACGAGGAGACCCACGTCCAGCACTCCCTCGCAGATGGGGAGGATCGACGGGTGCACGGGGATCTGCTCGAAGCTCGGGCCGTGGGCGAGGAGGTTGTAGACCCGGGTGGTCCTGGTGCCCTCGAAGGCGTTGGTGGCGGGCACGACGGCGAGGTCGCGTTCGAGCCGGTCGATCTCCTCGACCAGGGTGTCGACGAGGTCGAGGTCGATGGCATCCTCGACGATCGTGTACCCCTGCTCGTCGATCTGCTGCAGGTGGTCCCCGGTGGTAGCGCTCATGTGTCCCCACTCCCCTTGTCCGCTCCACAGGTGAGCCTATGGTGACCGTGTGGCTCGAACGAAGCGCCCGGACAACCGGTACGAACTGGTCACCTGCGCCTGGCGCGGCCACGAGCTGGTGGGGGATGGGGCCGCCACGGTCACCCCGGGGGATGCCGTCGTGGTCCGCGAGGTCGGGGGGACCCGGTTGTGCCGGTGTCTGCGGTGCGACGCCTGGATCGCGGTGCCGATCCCCGAGCACCCGACCACCGAGGCCGTGCCGTCGCGCGACGAGATCGAGGTGCCGCTGCGGGGACCCGCACTGCGCGACCGGTACATCCTCCGGCTCATCGCGCTCGAACGGGTGCTGCACGTGGTCGTCTTCGTGTTCCTGGCCGTCGCGTTCGTCACGTTCGCGAGCCACAGCAAGGCACTGCACGTGGACTACCAGAATCTCATGAACGCATTGAACGGCGGGGGGGCGGCGGCGACCCGGGTGCGCGGCATACTCGGCTATCTGCGCAAGGCGTTCAACTACAGCCCGACCCATCTGTTCGTCCTGGCGGCGATCTTCGTCGGCTACGCCTGCCTCGAGGGGGTGGAGGCGGTGGGCCTGTGGTTCGGTCGTCGGTGGGCCGAATACCTGACGTTCGTCGCCACGTCGATCCTGATCCCGTTCGAGATCTACGAGCTGGTCCTGAAGGTGAGCGTGCTCAAGCTCGTCGCCTTTGCGGTCAACGTCCTGGTGGCCGGCTATCTGTTGTATGCCAAGCGCCTGTTCGGCCTGCGAGGGGGGCATGCCGCCGAGTTGGAACGTCGACGTGCGCTCGGGGGCTGGCAGGCACTCGAGGGATCGATGCCGACGGCCGAAGGGATCCAAACCGGGTAGGGCAGCGGTGAGGACAGTGGTGGTGAGGGTGCTCGCCCGGGAAGGCGACGGTCGCGGCGACACCCGTGACATGCGGTCCCGGCGGGATCGGGTGGTATCGTCGTCCCTCACGGGCCGTTGGCGCAGTTGGTAGCGCACTTGCATGACACGCAAGGGGTCGTGGGTTCAAGTCCCGCACGGCCCACCATTGTTGACCAGGGAGTTTGATTCCGCGGCGCCGTCGGACCAAGGGCAATTCGGACCCTCGGGAGCCAACTGGGGAGCCATTCGTCTCGCCGACGGCTCAGCCTCCCGACCCTCTCGTTCCCGGACCAACTCCACCAGGCGAGCACAGACCCGCTGCCACGTGCCGTTCTCCGACCAGCGCGTGTGGTAGCGGTGAACGGTGTTCCAGTAGGGGTAGTTCGGAGGCAACGCCCGCCACTGGCACCCCGTGGCCGCCACGTAGAGGATGGCGTTCACGATGTCCCGCTTGTCCCACTTGGTGGGTCGCCCG
>JBEKRV010000069.1:0-17317 GCA_049517675.1 Acidimicrobiales bacterium | reverse complement strand
CGTGTCTGCCGAAGAACCGTGCCACTGGACCTTGCTCCCACAACGCTCCCCGCAGTGCCCGGTACCCGACTGATTCGGGCCCCTCCCTTTCACACCACTTCGCTCCACCATAAACCCCTCACCTCCACTCGTCAACCATTCGACACCATCTCTCCCCCGGGCACGGACCAGTCGTCGCCGGCTTCCCGCCCCGGGTACGGACCAGTCGTCGCCGGCTTCCCTCCCACGCTCGTCGGGCGGGCGCGCCGACCCCGACGGCCGACGTGGGACGACGCGGTGGCGCGGTGGCGCAGTGGCGGACCGCCTCACCGGGCAGGCCGTCGGTCGGCCTTTCTGAAGCACCATCCGTGGCTGCAGGCGCCACGCACGCCTGCGACCAGACGGACGGCAGCTACCCCGCAACCGGGTGGAGCGGAATGGAGGGGCCGGGCTCGGGACACCCCACCCGGCCCGTCGGGGTCGCCCGGGTTGGCCCGTCGGGGTCGGGGACGTCAGGGAAGCGAGGCGAGGAAGGCGGCGGCGACCGGGTCGCCCCATCGGGCCGCGGCCCGACTGTCGGGCGTCGCGGCGACCGTATCGGCCACCTCGGCCATGCCGGCCGTGCCGGCCACCCCGGCCACCCCGTCCACCCCGGCCACCCCGTCCACCCCGGCCAAATCGTCCACCCCGGCCAAATCGGCCAAATCGGCCACTCCGGCCGCGGCGGCGGCCAGTCCGGCGGCCGCCGCAGCCCGCTCGTCATCGGCGAGGGCCAGCACCGACAGCAGGGCGTCCGGATCCCAACGGAGGATGCAGGCGCTGTGGAACCAGGCCCCGGAACGGTTCCGACGTTGCGAGAGGCCCACCAGCTTGCGGCCACCGACCGTGACCTCGCCCGCCCCCACCCCGCCGAAGCAGACGAGCGACGACCACCGGGTGCACGCCCCCGGCCCGGCCCCCTGCACCTCGACCCCGGTCAGGCCGAGTCGTCCGAGGCCCGAGCCCCAGACCTGCCCTAGCCACCCGAAGGCACCGGTCACGTCGGCGCTCCACAACGGATCGGTCGCGGGCACCCACACGTCGATCCACACGGGGTCTCCGGGGGTCACCAGGACCGCTCCCCCGCCCGACCGCCGGCGGACGACCTCGAGGCCCCGGGCCGCGGCAGCGGCGGCGTCCACGACGGCGGGCGACTGGGTGGACCCGAGCACCACGGCCGGTCCGGTCGGCCGGCAGAACGCCACCGCCCGATCGGCCGGGTGCCGTTCGACCTCCGGCCAGGAGCCGTGCAGCCGGGCCGCGGTGGCGACCCGTTCCTCGATCCGCCACCCTGCCGGCACGGGACCAGTCTGGCACCCACCACACCGGCCGGTCCGGCGTCCGCGGCCCCTTCCCCTCCGATCCGTGCCGCCGGTACCGCTCCGGGCGCGGTCAGGCGCTCTTCTGGCCGCTTCCCCCGATGTCGGACCCGAGGTAGTCGACCCAGTCCTCGCTGGTGCTCCCGCACAGCGCCAGCAGCTGGACCCGGTGTCGCGGCGCGATCGGCGTCGTCCGCAACACCATGCCGGCCTCGTGGGGCAGCCGGTCCTCCTTACGCGTATTGCACGGCCGGCATGCGGCGACGACGTTCTCCCACGTGTGGGGGCCGCCCTTGCTGCGGGGGATCACGTGGTCGAGGTTCTCGGCCGACGCCCCGCAGTACTGACACTTCCCACCGTCCCGGGCGAAGACGGTGCGCCGGTTCACCGCCACCCGGTAGTTGTAGGGCACCTTGACGTAGCGGACGAGCCGGACCACCGACGGTTCGGGGACGCTGACCCGCTCCGCCCGGAACACCCGCTCGGTGGCGTGGATGAGCTCGGCCTTGGTGTCGAGCACGAGGAGGACGGCGCGCCGCGACGAGACGATCCCGAGGGGTTCGAACGTGGCGTTCAGCACGAGGGCCCGACGGGTGGGCGACATCGGCGACCGCACCGGCGTGACCCCACCCGACGCGCCGCCCACGGGAGTCGTCGAGCGACCGAGCCGGGAGCTGACTTCCACGCCGACCGGGCTACCCGCGCCCGCCAGGGTGCGGCGAGGTCGCCGCCCCGGTCGCCCGGCACCATTCGAGGAAGGAGACGACGTCGGCGCGCCCGGGCACGGCGTCGGGTCGTCCGTAGGCCGTGACCATCCGGAACTCCCACAAGCGCCTGTCCGGCAACGGTAAGTGGGGCGACGACCGCCACCACAGGTGGGGCGCCAGGCGCCGGAGCTCACCGATGGCCGTCCACCACAGATCGGGGCGCACCAGGACGGCCCGCACGAGCGGGACGACCTCGCGGGACGTGTAGTGCGCAGGTGCCGGCGTGCTCATCGCCCACCATCTTCCACCACGGCCAGGCGGTGGCGCGCCACGGCGGCCGCACCCACCAGCGGACCGTCCGCACCGAGTCCGCCCGGGCGGATCCGGGTGGGGCGGGCGAACGCGAGACCGCAGCGCAGCCCGATCTCGTCCTGGGCGGCACCGAAGAACTCGTCCCCGAACCCGAGGGCCACCGAGCCGGCCACCACGGCCAGTTGGAGGTCCAGCAGGTTGGCCACCGATGCGACCGCACGACCCACCAGCGTCCCGCACCGACGGCGGGTTGCGACATCGGCCTCGGCGGCCGGACCACCGGTGACGGCGGCGATCGCCGTGCCCGAGACCTCCGCCTCCAGGCAGCCGCGGCCACCACAGACACAGGGCCGACCGTCAGGCTCGACGACCACGTGACCGATGTGACCGGCGTTCCCCCCGGTCCCGTCGAGGAGGCGCCCGTCGAGCACGACCCCGCCACCGATTCCCGTCGACACCACCATCGCCAGGTAGTCGGAGTGACCCTGGGCCGCACCCCGCCAACCCTCGCCCAGGGCCAGCGCCTTGGCATCGTTGTCGACGGCGACCGGCAGGTCGGTGAGACCGGACAGTCGGGACCGGAGGGGGAAGCGACGCCATCCGGGGATGTTGAGCGGGGAGACGGTCTCGCCGCCGGACTCCATCGGCCCTCCGCATCCCACACCACAGCGGTCAGGGGACGAGGGCGACCGGTCGAGCACGTCACCGACGATCCGGACCAGCGCGTCGAACAGCTCCTCGGGCTCGTCCGCTGTCGGGGTGGGGGTCCGGGCCCGCACCAGGATCCGGCCGTCGCGGTCGACGATCCCGGCCTCCATCTTGGTCCCGCCGATGTCGACGGCGAGGAACGGGTGGACACCGCGAGGTGACGGATCGGGCTCGGCCGGCGCCATACCACGGGTCAGCAGACCGTCTGCCACCATCGGGCCGACGTCGCCTGCCGGGGGATCAGTCGTCTCGGTGGAAGCGCCCACGGATCCAGTCACGGGGATCGTGGACCGGATTGTTGATGCTGCGGGTGTGCAGGGACCGCGAGATGTCGTCGATCCCGGCCTTTCCCATGCGGCGGGCGTTGTTGGCGAAGACCACTCCGGAGAGGAACATGGCCACGACGCCTACGAACCCGAGTGCCAGGCTCGAGGCAAAGGTGAAGAACATGAAGACCAGCGCGGCCACGAACACGAGAGCCGACCAGATGCAGTAGCGACCGGCGTGGCGGTAGACCGTCTCCGACCGGACCCGCTCCGCGAAGTCCGGATCCTCCTGGTACAGGGACTGCTCAAGCTCGTGCAGTATCCGTTGTTCGTGCTCAGAGAGCGGCACTGTCTCGTCCCCTCCACCTGTCTTCTGCCTCGGCGGTGACCACTGCTTCCATCCTCGCGCAACCTGCCTTCGAACGCACGGCGCCCCGCCGTGCCCGGACCGACGGGAATTCGGCTCGCTCGACCACCAGGTACATGGTACAGGTTGTCGGCTCGTTTCCCGGAGTTCTAGAGCCCTTCGTCACTACCGGCTCCCGCGGCCGGCTCCACCGGGAGGCCCGGCCCCCACTGGGCCTCTCCCCGGCGACGGACACGCAGTCCGTCCGGGGTCACCAGCGAGGCCGGTCCGACCGCCTCCCCGCCGTAGCGAGCCCGGATCGCGTCGATGGCCCCGGTCACCGATCCCCAGGTGTCCTGGAGCCGCACCGCCTCCTGACCGGCGTCCTCCAGCCCGTCCGGGCGTGCACCCCGGTCGGCGGCCGGGCCGTGGGGCGGGTCTCCGGTGGGGTCACCCGGGTCGAGGTCGAGCCGTAGCTGCATGCCGCCGCCCGGGTCGCCCAGACCCGACAGGCTCACCCCGAGGAGCCGGACCCCCTTCGCCAGGTCCACACCGTCCAGCAGGGCGGCGGCCACCGCGGCGATGGCCGGGGTGGCGTCGACCGGTCGGTCGAGGGTGTGGGATCGGGTGATCTGGCTGAAGTCGCCGAACCGGAGCTTCACGGTGACGGTGCGGGCGGCACGGTCGGCCCTGCGGAGCGCGGTGGCCGAGGCGTCCACCATGCGGTGGAGGCGTCGCTGCAGGTCCTCCATCCCCCAGAGATCGGTCGAGAACGTCTCCTCGTGGCCGATCGACTTGGCCTCCTGCACCGGCACCACCGGGCGGTCGTCCACCCCCCTCGCCAACTCGGACAGATGACGGCCCGCCGCGGCCCCCAGGTAGCGCTCGAGCGCATCGGGTGGGACCGCGGCCAGCTCGCCGACGGTGGTCACGCCGAGAGCGAGCAGGCGCTTCTCGGTCACGGGACCGATGCCCCACAGTGCCCGCACGGGCATGGGGTGGAGGAAGTCCGACTCGTCGGCGCCCGCCACGTGGACGACGCCGGGACCCGGTTCGATGCCCGACCGGGAGGCCCGGGGCTTCGCCGCCTTCGACGCCAACTTGGCCATCAGCTTGGACCGCCCCACCCCGACCGAGCACGGGAGGCCCATCTCGTGGTGGACACGCGTCCGGATCTCCCGGCCCATGGCCGTCCCGTCGCCGAACAGGTGGGCGGTGCCGGTCACGTCGAGGAAGGCCTCGTCCAACGAGATCCCTTCGACGAGCGGCGTGTACGAGGAGAGGATCGCATGAAGCCGGCTGCTCTCCTCCGCGTAGCGGTGGAACCGGCCGTCGAGGAACACCGCGTCCGGGCACCGTCGCCGTGCCACCGACGACGGCATGGCCGAGTGCACCCCGAACATCCGAGCCTCGTAGGTGCATGCCGCCACCACCCCCCTCGGGCCACTCCCGCCGACGATCACCGGTCTGCCGGCGAGGGACGGGTCGTCGTGGACCTCGACCGATGCGAAGAACGAGTCCATGTCCACGTGGAGGATCACCCGATCGGCGGGCGTGGGCCCCACCGGTCGCGGGCCCGAGACGGTTCCGGGGGACTCCGACAGCCGACTCACCCGCCGAGGCGCAGTCTCCGGAAGCCTTCGGCGCAACCGACACCGGCACGCCGACCGGCGTCCTCGGCAGCCAGGCGCATCGCCGTGGCCGCCCACTCCCCCCCTTCGGGGAACTGGCTCCGGTGGCAGCCGACCGCCTCCCCCTTCACGTCGACGGTTGCCGTGATGTCCACCCACACGTCGGGCTCCAGGGTCCCCGACAGCAGGACCGTGGTCACCTGGTGTGCGGGTCCGGCATCGGGGAAGTAGTGGGGCATGGCGGCTGCCGGCGCAACGGCGTCGAGCGCGGCGAACCCGGTGATGCGGTGGTCCCGGTGGTTGAAGTAGTCCTGGCCGAAGAAGACCGCTGTCGGGTCCGGGCACAGGACCACCTCGGGCCGGATCCTCCGCACCCACGACACCAGCACCTCCCGGAACCACGCCCCGTCGTCCAGCTCGCCGTCCGGGACACCCAGGAAGTCCTGCCCGGCCAACCCGAGCACGGCCGCGGCGGAGGCGGCCTCGGCCGAGCGGATGCCGACCAGGGTCGACGGGTCCAGGTCGGCATCGGAGGTGCCCTTGCCGCCGTCCGTGCAGATCAGCGTGTGCACCTCGCAGCCGGCCGTTGCCCACGAGGCGAGGGTCCCGCCGCACGAGACGTCGGGATCGTCGGGATGGGCGTAGATGGCGAGCGCCCGACGGGGGACCTCCACCAGGAGCTCGGCCACCGGTCAGCCCTCGGGGCGCTTCGGCGCAGTGGTCTTGGTCAGCAGCCCCACTTCACGGCGGAAGTCGTCGACACCCTCGAATCCCTTGTAGACGCTCGCAAAACGGAGATACGCCACCTCGTCGACCACGCGGAGGTGCTCGAGCACGGCCAGGCCGACCTGCTCGGACGTCGCCTCCCACCCCTCCTCACGGAGCTCGTCCTCCACCTCGCGTGCCACCACCTCGAGTTGGTCGTCGGTGACCGGACGGTTCTTGGTGGCGGCCCGTAGGCCGTCG
Organism: Acidimicrobiales bacterium; assembly: GCA_049517675.1. Taxonomy (GTDB): domain Bacteria; phylum Actinomycetota; class Acidimicrobiia; order Acidimicrobiales; family RAAP-2; genus Bog-756. Next base: position 11,044 of record JBEKRV010000069.1, on the reverse strand, counting down.
ATCAGTTTTCCCCGATCGAAGGGCTGGCGGGCGCCGGACCGCTTGACCACGATCAGCGGGATCTCGTCGATCCGCTCGAAGGTCGTATACCGGTGCCCGCAGCCGGAGCACTCACGGCGGCGCCGGATGGCCGCCCCGTCCTCGGCCACCCTCGAATCCACCACCCGATCGTCGTCAGCCAGGCACCAGGGACAACGCACGGAATGGAGGCTAGTGCCCATCGACTCCACCTCAGTGGGCGCCTGTCCGGTCGCTACCGGCGCCGGCGACACGGCCTCAGGGAAGGGTGATCTGCTCGCCCGGGACGACGGCGTCGGAGCCGATCTCGGATTCCAGCTGGGTGACGATGGGACGGGGATCGCCCGACGGGTCCATCCGCTCGGCGATCGACCAGAGGGAGTCACCGGCGCGCACCGTGTAGAGGACCGGTCCGCTGGCCGCCAGAGTGGACCCGGTGGTGTGGGAGGTGCCACCGGATCCACTCAGCGGAAGCGCGAGGAGAGCCAGCGCCAGGCCCATCATCGCGAGGAGGGTGCGGCGCCGTCGCACTTCTGTCGAGACCCGACGGCGCGGTGCCCGCTCCCGGGGAACGACGACCCGGGACTCCGGTCCCCCGACGGGGCGGAGCCGGGGGGAGCGGTACTCGGGAGCTTGGAGCAGTCGGAGCTCGGGACGACCCGGGCGGACCGGCTCGTACCCGGGTTCCTCATGGAGGGGTGCTGTGAGAAGCGCAGTCATCGGGAGGTCCTTTCCGTCGCCGCCGTCGATCTCGTTGTACCGGCCGGGTGTGACATCCGTCCGGACGGTCCCCGTCCGGGACCGGGCGTCGAACCTGTGTTCGTCATGACGCCATCCCATCACGAACACGTGTTCGGTGTCAACGATCTTTTCGAACAGATGTTTGCTTTCGGCGTGGACCAGGGCTACCTTCATGCAAACAGACGTTCGCACGAGGGTGTGACACGGCGGCGAACCGGACAGCGAAGGGAACCCATGGCCCAGGTACTCAGCCCCAAGAGGAAGCAGATCCTCGACTGCATCTCCGAGGCGGTCCGCGACCGCGGGTATCCACCGTCGGTCCGCGAGATCGGGGAAGCGGTCGGACTCACCTCGTCGTCGACCGTCCATGCCCACCTCGCCGTCCTCCAACGCGAGGGCTACCTGCGTCGGGACCCGACCAAGCCGCGCGCCATCGAGGTCTGCTACGACCCGTCGTCGAAGGTCATCGTCGAGGCCCGACCCATCCGCCACGTCCCGCTGGTCGGCGACGTGGCCGCCGGCACCGGCGTCCTGGCCCAGGAGAACATCGAGGAGCTCTACCCCCTCCCCGAGGACTTCACCGGCACGGGCACCCTGTTCATGCTGCGGGTCAAGGGCGACTCGATGGTCGACGCCGGCATCGTCGAGGGTGACTTCGTCGTCGTGCGTCAGCAGCCCGACGCACAGCAGGGCGACATCGTGGTGGCCGGGATCCCCGACGAGGAGGCGACGGTGAAGACCTTCTCCACCAAGGACGGCCAGGTGGTGCTCACCCCGGCCAACCCACGGCTGTCGCCCATGGTGTTCGATCCGTCCGAGGTGACCGTGTTCGGCAAGGTCGTCACCGTCCTCCGCCGCCTCTGAACGGACCGTCGGAAGCCGGGGCGATCGTCACGCCCCCTCCCGGACCGTTCCGGGCACCGCCGTCAGGCCGTCGGAGTGGTGGCGCCGATCGAGCTCATGTCCGGGTAGCGACTCCCGGCGGTGACGCCGGGGGCGAAGACCTCGTCGATGGCCGCCAGGTCGGCGGCGTCCAGCACGATGTCGGCGGCGGCGACGTTCTGTTCGAGGTAGGTCCGGCGCTTGGTGCCGGGGATGGGGACCACATCGTCCCCTCGGGCGAGCACCCACGCCAGGGCCAACTGGCCTGGCGTGCAGCCCTTCGCGACGGCCAGATCGCGCACCCGGTCCACCAGCTCCAGGTTGTGGGCGAAGTTCTCGCCGGAGAACCTCGGCTGGAACTTGCGGAAGTCCCCCTCGGGGAAGTCCTCGGGCGAGGTGATGTCCCCGGTGAGGAAGCCGCGGCCGAGCGGACTGTAGGCCACGATCCCGATGCCGAGCTCCCTTGCCGTGGGGACGACCTCGGTCTCGATGTCACGACTCCACAGGGACCACTCGCTCTGCAGGGCGGCGATCGGGTGCACGGCACAGGCACGGCGCAGGGTGTCGGGCGCCGCCTCGGACAGGCCGAGATAGCGGACCTTGCCCTCCCCCACCAGTTCCGCCATGGCACCGACGGACTCCTCGATGGGGACGCCGGGGTCGCTGCGGTGCTGGTAGTACAGGTCGATGTGGTCGACCCCGAGCCGCCGGAGCGAAGCCTCGCAGGCCTGGCGCACGTAGGCGGCGTCGCCCCGGACCGACCGCACAGGCGGGTCGCCTGCCCGCACGATCCCGAATTTCGTGGCCAGCACGACCTCGTCCCGACGGCCGGCGATGGCCCGGCCGACGAGCTCCTCGTTGAGATACGGGCCGTACATGTCGGCCGTGTCCAGGAAGTCGACGCCGAGGTCGAGGGCCCGGTGGATGGTGGCGATGGACTCGGTCTCGTCGCCCGGCCCGTAGAACTCACTCATCCCCATGCAGCCGAGTCCCTCGGCGGACACGACCAGGCCGGAGCCGCCGAGTGTGCGGGTGGAGACGGTCATGCCCCGACCCTACCCACCGGAGCGGAGCACGATGTCGAGGACCTCCAACGCACGGCTCAGCTCCTCGGTGCTCACGTGCTCGCCGGGCGTGTGCGCCAACAGGGGGTCACCCGGCCCGAAGTTCGCCGCCGGCACCCCGTGCTCCCAAAAGAAGGCCACGTCCGTCCAACCGACCTTCGCTCGCGGCTCGCCGCCCGTGGCGGACACCAGCGCGGCCAGCAGCGGGTGGTCCAGCGACGGCGGCGCGCCCGGCGCGGCGTCGATCAACTCCCAGTGGTCCCCCGACTCGAGGTGCGGAGCCAGGAGCTCCCGGACCGAGGACTCGGCCTGGGCCACCGAGCGGTCGGGGGCGAACCGGTGGTTCACGACCACGACGGCCCGATCGGGGACGACGTTGCCGGCCACCCCTCCTTCGACCGATACCACCTGCAGCTGCTCGGCGTACTCGCAGCCGTCGATCACGGGTCGGCGGACCTCGAACCCGGCCACCGCCTCGAGGAGCGGGGCCAGCCGGTGGATCGCATTGCGACCGGTGTGCGGCCGGGCGGGGTGGGCCCGCATGCCGGCCAGGGTGATCCGCACCCGGAGCGTCCCCTGGCACCCGGCCTCGACGACGCCCCCGGTGGGCTCACCCAGGATGGCGGCGTCGGCGGCGAGGAGATCGGGGCGCTCCGACCAGATCCGCGCCAGCCCGTTGAACTCCCTCGCCACCTCCTCGCCGGCGTAGAAGCACCACGTCACATCGACCGCCGGCTCACTGGTGCTGCCCGCGAGATGGAGGAAGACCGCCAGTCCGCCCTTCATGTCGACAGCACCGAGCCCGTAGAGGGTCGAGCCCTCCACCCGGGGTTCGTCGTTGCCCCCGGTCGCGGGCACCGTGTCCAGGTGACCGGCGAGGATGACCCTCCGGGAACGTCCGAACGCAGTCCGGGCCACCACGTTGTCGCCCACACGCTCGACCTCGAGCCACGGGCAGAGCTCGAGTGCCACCTGGACGGCGTCGGCCATCGCACCTTCGTCGTGGCTCACCGACGGGATCCCGACCAGGGCGGTGGCCAGCCCCAGGAGATCGCTCACCGGATCGCCTGCGCCGGCACCGTCCGGGTCACGTCGACACCCCGTGCGAGCGGAGGATGTCGTTCAGCAGTGCCTTGTCGTGCCGCTGGCCCTCGGTCAGGCGCCTCAGGACCAGGACACAGGGGAGGTAGAACTCCCCACCCGGGAAGTCACGTCGGCGTGACGCCTGCACGGCCACCGACCACGGTGGCACGTGGCCCCGGCCCAGTTCGTCCCCCGTCTCGGCGTCGATGACCGGGATCGAGGGGTTGAGGATGGTCCCCTCGCCGATCACCGATCCCCTGCCGACCCGGGCCCCCTGGGTGATCATGCAACGGCTCCCGATCATGACCTCGTCCTCGATGATGACCGGCGCGGCCTGGGCGGGCTCCAGGACCCCACCGATGCCCACCCCGCCCGACAGGTGGACCTGCTCACCGATCTGCGCGCACGATCCCACCGTGGCCCACGTGTCCACCATCGTGCCGGCGCCGACCCGGGCGCCGATGTTCACGTAGCTGGGCATGCAGATGACTCCGGGGGCGAGGTACGAGCCCCACCGGGCCGACGCACCGGGCACGACCCGCACGCCGGCCGCGGCATACTGCCGCTTCAGGGGCAGCTTGTCGGCGAATTCGAACGGGCCGGCCTCGATGGTCTCCATCGCCCGCAGGCGGAACAGCATGAGGATGGCGTGCTTGAGCCACTGGTGGACGACCACCTGGTCGGTCGTCGGATCGATCTCGGCCACCCGCGCCTCGCCCGAGTCGAGGAGGTCGATGGCACGGGACACCACCCCGAGCGCCTCGGTGTCCGAGGGGGAGAGATCCGGAGCGCGGTCCCACAGTGCTTCGATCTGGTGCGCGAGGTCTGCCATGGGGGGAGACGTTACCGCCCGTCCCCCGCGGTCCCGACGCCTGCTCCTCCACCCGATCAACCGGCGGAGGCCAGCCGGTCGCCCACCAGCTCGAGCCGTTCCATCGGTTGGACCACGGCCACCCGCACGTGGCCGCGCCCGTGCTCGCCGTAGAGCTCCCCCGGACTCACCAACAGGCCGGCCCGATCGACGAGCCATTCGCACAGGGCCCAGCCGTCGGCGAATCCGGCCGGAACGGGCACCCACAGGTAGAAGCCTCCGGCGGGCAGCTCGACCGGCAGCCCCGCGTCGGCGAAGACCGTGGCCAGGAAATCGAGCCGCTCGCGGTACCGCTCCCGCTGGACGTCCACGTGGACGTCGTCATCGAGGGCGACCACGGCCCCGGCCTGCACCGGACCCGGGACCATCAGCCCGGCATGGCGCCGGACGTCGAGCAGGTAGCTCACCAGCGCGGTGTCGCCGGCATAGAAGCCGGCCCGCACCCCGGCCAGATTGGACCGCTTGGACAGCGAGTGGACGGCCACGACGCCTTCGGCGCCCGCCTCGAGGACGGACCTCGGCGGACCGTCCCACGTGAACTCGGCATAGCACTCGTCCGACAGCACCGGGACGTCCCGTTCCCTCCCCCACTCCGCCGCCAGTCGCAGGTCGGTGAGGTGGCCGGTCGGGTTCGCCGGCGAGTTGACCCACAGGAGCAACGCCCGAGCCGCGTCGGACGGGTCGACGGCGGCGAGATCGGGTCCGCCGTCGCGATGCTCGGGTACCGGCACCGCCCGCGTCCCGGACAGGGTCGCACCCATGGCGTACGTGGGATAGGAGATCGCCGGGTAGAGCACCGTGTCACGGTGCGGCGTGCGCAACCGGAGGAACTGCGCGGTCGTGGCCACGAACTCCTTCGTTCCCACGCAGGCGGCCACCTGGCTGTCCGGGTCGACCCCGACCCCGAACCGCCGTCGGAGCCAATCGGCGGCCGCCCTCCGGTACGCGGGCGAGCCCGGCGACGTCGGGTAGCCCCGCTCCGCATTCGACGTGGCCATCGCCACCAGGGCGTCCCCGGGGGGAGGGTCACACGGCGTGCCGATCGAACAGTCGACCAGTCCTCCCCGGTCGGCGAACAGTTCGCTCGCCCGCGCCTTCGCGCCGTTCAGACGCTCGTAGGGATACGGCGGCGGTGCGAAGCCCGCGGGGGCGTCGGTCGCTCCGCTCACGAGGCGAGGAACTCCGCGAACCGGGCCTTTCCCGCCGCGTCGAGCACGACCTGGATGCGGGTGGCGGTGTCGCCGGCCTCCTCGGCGACGATCTCCCCTTCACGGTGGACCGCGGCCAACACGTCGCCCCGGGCCCACGGGATCTCGAGCTCGACCACCCGGTCGCCGACCCGCAACCGGTCGCCGATGGTGACCAGCAGATCGTCGATGCCGATGCCGGTCCGGGCGGAGATGAGGACCGAGCCCGGATGCGCCGCCATCAGTCGCCGGGCCTCCTCCCCGGTGTCGTCGTCCCCGCCGCCGAGGGCGTCGGCCTTGTTGATCACCAGGAGCTCGGGCAGGCCGTCCGCACCGATCTCGGTGAGCACGGTGTGGACGGCGTCGATCTGGCCCTGCAGGTCCGGCGCCGACCCGTCGACCACGTGGACGATGAGGTCGGACTCGAGCACGACCTCGAGCGTCGACCGGAACGCCTCGACCACTTGGTGGGGCAGCTTGCGCACGAAGCCGACGGTGTCGGTCAGCAGGACCGTCTCGCCGCCGGGGAGATCGAACTTCCGGGTCCGCGGGTCGAGGGTCGAGAACAGTCGGTTCTCGACCAGCACGTCGGACTCGCACAGCCGGTTCAGGAGGGTCGACTTCCCGGCGTTGGTGTAGCCGACGAGCGACACCGTCCGCTGCCTCCCCCGCTGGCGACCCCGGCGCTGCACGTGCCGGGTCCGGTCCAACTGGCGCAGGTCGGCCTCGAGGCGGGCCATCCGCTGGACGAGACGCCGCCGGTCCACCTCGAGCTGCGTCTCGCCCGGTCCCCTCGTCCCGATCCCACCGGCCTGCTGGCTGAGGGAGTGGCCGCGGCCGCGCAGGCGGGGCAGCCGGTAGCGGAGGAGGGCCAGCTCGACCTGGGCTCGGCCCTCGGGTGTACGGGCATTCTGGGCGAAGATGTCGAGGATCACGGCGGTGCGGTCGATGGCGGTCCGCCCGAGGATCCGTTCCAGGTTCCGCTGCTGGGCCGGCGACAGGTCGTCGTCGAAGACGACCGTGTCGGCGTCGACGTCGAGGCACATGGCCAGGAGCTCCTCGGCCTTGCCCTTCCCCAGGTAGGTGGCCGGGTCGGGACTGACCCGACGCTGCACGATCCGACCGGCCACGTCGGCGCCGGCCGTGTCGACCAGGAGGGCCAGCTCGTCGAGCCCGGCCTCGGTCGCGGCCTGGGTCCCCCCCGGAAACGTGACCCCGACGATCACGATGCGCTCCCTGACCTCGCGGGAGATCAGGGTATCGGTGAAGGCCGACTCGTTGGGACTCATCGGTTGCCGAGGTTCATCAGGTGGCGGGGCCCATCAACCGGTGGGGCTCATCGGGCGGCGGGCACCGGACGGGGACGGGCCGCGTCGAGAACGGCCAGCGGGTCGACGACCACCGAGGCGACGCGGTGGACCGGCCCCCGTAGTCGGACCTGGTCGCCGTCCAGGGTCACGTACAGGGTGCCGCCGGGGTTGTGGACGGCGACCCTGCTCCCGACCAGGCCCCAACTCCTGGCCGCCGCGGCCGCGGCCGCGCTCCCGGTTCCACACGCCTGGGTCTCCCCCACCCCCCGCTCGTAGACACGGAGCAGGAGGTTGTCGGGTTCCTCGCCCGAGGCGATGAACTCCACGTTGATGCCGTCCTCGTAGACCGTCTGGAGGTGTGCACCGATCCCGGCGACGTCCACGCTGCCCAATTCGGGGCCGAACATGACGATGTGGGGATTGCCCATGTCGACGGTCCGGACCTTGCGGTCGATGAACTTCTGGGGCTGGTCGGGTCCGAGGACCACGGTCCCGAGGTCGACCGAGGCTTCGGCGACGTGGACGTGGACGCCCTCGATGTACTCCACCGTCTTGATCCCGGCCGCCGTGGCCACGGTGAACTCGGGCGGCGTGACCAACGCGCTCAGGACGGCGGCCTGGGCCAGGCAGCGCATCCCGTTGCCGCTCATCTCCGCTTCCCGGCCGTCCGCGTTCTGGAGGATCATCCCCAGGTCGGCGGTGCCCTTCCCGTCCACGATCTGGATCACACCGTCGGCGCCGACTCCGAATCGCCGGTCGCACAGGGCACGCACGAGGTCGGCCGGCAGCGGCCCGGTCGAACCGGGATCGATCAGGACCAGGAAGTCGTTGCCGGCCCCGTGGTGCTTGGTGAACCGGAGGAGGGAGAATTCGGGTGCGGGCGGGGTCATGGTGTTCTCGTACAGTCTCTCACCGGTATACCCCGTCCGCGTGCCCGTCGAGACGCGAGACGACCGCGGCCACCGGGTCCCCGTCCGCCCCGACCCACTCGATCCTCGGATCACGGCGGAACCACGCCCATTGGCGCCTGGCGAACTGCTTGGTGCGGCGCACCGCCTCGTCCACCGCCTCGTCGAGAGGCACACCCGCCTCGACGTGGGTCAGCAGTTCCCGGTAACCCAGTGCCTGACGGGCCGTGCGCGACAGGCCGCCGGGCCGCGCCGCGAGCCTACGGACCTCGTCGAGGAGGCCCTCGTCCATCATCCGGGCGAAGCGGTCGGCGATGCGGCGGTCCGCGATGCGGCGACCGTCTGCGTCGGGATCCGGCCCGATACCCACCAGGGCGAACCGTGTCGGGGGATAGCGCTCGAGTCCCGGGCCGAAGCCCGAGAACGGCCGTCCGGCACCGATGGTCACCTCCAGCGCCCGCACGAGCCGTCGCTCGTTGCCCGGTTCGATCCGGGCGGCCGCCACCGGGTCGAGGAGTCCGAGGCGGGCGTGCAGCCCGGCGAGACCCGCCTCCCGGGCCGCACTTCCGACCGGACCGCTCCGGTCCAGTTCGGCGGTCAGGCCCGCGGCGACCCCGGGGAACCGCCCGGGGAACTCGAGATCGTCGATGACCGACCGGAGGTAGAGCCCGGTGCCCCCGACCAGGACGGCCCGGTTTCCCCGTTCGGCGATCCCGGCGAGGACGTCCGCGGCGGCGGCCTGGAACTGGGTCACGGTGAACTCCTCGTCCGGATCGACGAGGTCGACCAGGTGGTAGCGCACCTCGGCCCGCACTTCCGGGCGCGGCTTGGCCGTCCCGATGTCCATGCCCCGGTAGACGGACATCGAGTCGACCGAGACCAATTCAACGTCGCCTCCGACGGTCGCGCCGTCGCCAGCGGCGCCGACGATCGTCCCCACCGCCACCCGCGACGCACGGACGGTCCTCACGACGTCGAGGGCGGTCTGCGACTTTCCGGACGCAGTGGGCCCGACCAGGGCGACGGCCACGCCTCAGCCGGCGGTCACGGGAATGCGCACCCGGTGGGACGGCCGGGCCGTCACCTCCACCAGGTCGCCCGTCAGGTGGTGCCTGGCCGCATCGGTGATCCGCACGGTCGCGAACGAGCCGCTCGGGACCTCCCGCCCGTCCAGGGCGACGAAGTGGACCAGCTTGTTCTGACCGGTGCGCCCCGTGGTGATCGCCGGGTCGCGCTTGGACGGTCCCTCGACGACGACCTCCTCGGTCCTGCCCACACGGCCCGAGTGCTTGACCAGTGCGGACCGTTCGACGACGGCCCGCAGGCGTTCCATCCGATCGGCGGTCACCTCGCTGGGGATGAAACGGTCCTGCATCGACGCGGCCCGGGTCCCCGGCCGGGGGGAGAACACGAACGTGTAGGCGCTGTCGAACTCCGCTTCCGCGGATACCTCGAGGGTGCGCTCGAAGTCGTCCTCGGTCTCGCCGGGGAACCCGACGATGAGGTCGGTGGTGACGGCCAGGTCGGGGACTCCGGCCCGGGCCGCGGCCAGCCGATCCAGGTAGCGCTCGGCGGTGTAGCCCCGACGCATCGCCGACAGGACGGTATCGCTCCCCGACTGGAGCGGCAGGTGCAGGTGGTTGCAGACCGCCTCCGTCTCGCCCATCGCCGCGATGACCTCGGGTCGCAGATCCTTCGGGTGGGGGCTGGTGAACCGGACGCGTCGGATTCCCTCCACGCGGCCGACGGCCCGGAGGAGGTCACCGAACAGTGGGCTCCGCCGGGTCAGGTCCCTGCCGTACGAGTTGACGTTCTGGCCGAGCAGGGTGACCTCGGTCACCCCTCGGCGGGCCAGTTCCTCCACCTCTCCGACGAGATCCTCCATGGTCCTCGACACCTCTGGCCCCCGCACCGCCGGAACGATGCAGTACGCGCACGAGTTGTCGCACCCCGTCTGGATGGTCACCCACGCCGCGTACGGGAGGTCCCTTACCGCGGCCAGCGCAGTGGTGTGCTGGTCTGCCGCCGCCGGATCGCCGACGGGCACCGGCTCGTCGAGGATCTCGACGATCGGGCCCTCGGTCGAGGACCGTCGCAGCAGTTCGGGGGCCGAGGTCAGGTTGTGGGTGCCGAAGACGACGTCGACGTGTCCGGCCCGCTGGCGGATCTTCTCCTTGTCCATCTGGGCCAGACAGCCGCCTACCGCGATCTGCATGTCAGGTCGGCTCTCCCGCAACGCCTTGAGATTCCCGAGGTGGCCGTAGAACTTGTTGTCTGCGTTCTCCCGGATGCAGCACGTGTTGAACACCACCACGTCGGCCGACTCCATGTCCGGAGTGGAGACGAGACCGTCCGCCACGAGGACGCCGGCCAGACGCTCGGAGTCGTGCTCGTTCATCTGGCACCCGAACGTGCGGATGTGGAATGTCCGCTGGCGCGGCTCCTCGGGGTCGGCTCCGCCGGAGGTGGCGCGTCCGCCCACTTCGGCTCCCGCTTCGGTCGTCACACCACCAAGGATACGGCTCCCCGCCCCACCCCTCTCCACGTGCTCTCTCCACGTGCTCTCTCCCCGTGCTCTCTCCACGTGCTCTCTCCCCGTGCTCTCTCCCCGTGCCACCCGTCCCGTCCGCCTGCCACCTGTCCTGTCCACGTGCAACCGCGCGTCCGTCCACCCCCTCCTGTCCGTCCCCGGGTCCCCCTGATACACCCCTCGGCAACCATGGCCCCATGGCGCTCGCCACCTGTTCCGACAGCCTCCCCGACAGCCGTTCCGACGCCCTCTGCGGTCCCCGGCGCGGTGCCACCGGGTCCACCGGTCGCCTTGCCGACGCCCTTCCCGGTCCCGGTGGCGGGGCCCTCTGCGGTCCCGGTGGCGGGGCCACCGGGTCCACCGGTCGCCGTGGGTCCTCCGGTGCGGGCGGCCCCGGCCTGTCGGCCCGGGTGTCCGAGGTGGCCGAGGCCCTGGCCCCGCTGGTGGCCG
>JBEKRV010000068.1:0-17592 GCA_049517675.1 Acidimicrobiales bacterium | reverse complement strand
TGGTACATCGATTCGAGCAACGGGACGCAGAAGCCCTCGTGATTCGAGAGGCACACGAAGGCGTCGCATCCCGAGTAGTAGGCGATGAGCTCCTCGTGGGTGACCGAGCCGGCCATCTCGACCGCGTCGGCCAGGCCCAGCTCGTCGGCGAACCGCAGGACCGCCTCCCGGTAGTCCTCGCTGATGGCACCGCCCACGATGTGCAGTCGTGCGAGGGGATCGTAGAGGCGTCGGTACGCGGCCAGCGCCTTGACCAGGTCGTGCTGTCCCTTGTGGGGCGAGACCTTCCCCACGAAGAGCAGGTCGGCCCCACCGGCCGATCGCTGGCGATCGAGCCGGGCGGCAAGGCGCGGGTCGGGCGACCCGGTGAAGTCCTCGGGATCGATCAGCAGCGGCACCGTGGTGGTCGAGCGGTAGCCGGCGTCGCGCAGTTCGCGCTCGTTGAAACCGGAGTCGGCGATGGCGAACTCGGTCACCGGGGCCAGGTCCCGCAGCTGCGCCCTCCCCCACCGCACCTCTTCGCCGACGGCGGGCATCCACGCCTCGAGCAGCCCGGCAGGGGTGATGTTGTGGTAGTTCACGAACTTCCGCTCGGGCCGCTCCCGGAAGACATCGGCCACGCCGCTCCCGATCGACAGCTGGTACAGCAGGACCCGCCCGCTACCCGAGGGATCGCCGATCCGGGTGATCGGGAACCCCTCGTCCGTGCGGTCGGCCGAGGCGTTGCCGTAGAAGATGTCGGACTGGTACCCGCGCGTCCGGAGCAGATCCCGTAGCTGCATCACGTGGCCGCCGATGGCATCCCGACTGGCCAGTGTCGGGATGACCTGGTCGATCCTCGTGACACTCACGCCGTCGACTCCTCCCAGCCGGGCAGGGCGAGTGGGGTGAACTCGGCACCCACCGCCGGGACCTCCCCGGTGTGACCGAAGGAACGCAGGCGGAAGCTGACGTCGAGGGGCAGGTCCACCCGACCCGTGGACCGGCCCGGGTTGGCGACCTCGAACTTGGTCACCTGGTCCTTCCAGTCGAAGATGGCGGTGTCGGAGTCGCTGCGCACCCCGAGGCTCACCGAGTACGTACCGTCCAGCAACGGAACCTCGGCGAAGTGGAAGCGCACGACGCCGCCGCCTTCGGGGATGTCGACGGCGTACCTCGGATCGTTGGGATCGGAGGCGAAGACCAGCTCGTTCTTGTCGTCGTGGATGGCGATGGTGGCCAGTCCGTTGGGCACCCGCGCGAGGCTCTCGACGTCCGCGGTGACGGTGAGCGACTCCCGCGGGTACAGGTGGAGGCGCTCGCCGCTTCCTCCGTGTTCGACGTACACCGAGCCGATGTGGAGGACGTTGCCCTCGATGCCTCCCGACTCGGACCCCTCCAGGGTGCCGACCCCGAGGAGGTCGGCCAGGAAGACCCGGACGGCCTCGCCCGGTTCGTCGACGGTGATCACGTTTCCGTGGTTCATCACCATGGCCCGGGAGCAGTTCTGGCGGATCACGTCGGTGGCGTGGCTCACGACCACGATCGTCCTGCCCTCGCGCTGGAACCGTTTCACGTGATCGAGGCACTTGCGTTGGAACGACGCGTCGCCCACCGCCAGTACCTCGTCGACCAGGAGGACGTCGGGCTCGACGTTGACGGCCACGGCGAATCCGAGCCGCACGTACATGCCCGAGGAGTAGAACTTGACCTGGTTGTCGATGAACTCCTCGAGCTCGGCGAAGGCCACGATGGCGTCGTAGCGCTTCTCGATCTCCGCGTGGGAGAGCCCGAGCAGCGAGCCGTTGAGGAAGATGTTGTCGCGACCGGACAGGTCGGGTTGGAAGCCGGCCCCGAGCTCGAGCATGGCGGCCAGGCTCCCCCGCACCCGGATCTCGCCCGACGTCGGCTTGAGGATGCCGGCGATGCACTTGAGCAGGGTCGACTTGCCGCAGCCGTTGCGCCCGAGGATGCCGAACGTCTCACCCTGGTTGATGGTCACGTTGACGTCCCTCAGCGCCCAGAACGGCGTGAAGGGCATCTTGCCGCCGCGGATGACCCGCTCCTTCAGCGACGTCTGCTTCTCGGTGTAGAGCCGGAACTGCTTGGAGATGTCCTTGACCTCGATGGCACTCTGCACGGCTCAGAGCTCCTCGGCGAAGTTGCCCTCGAGCCGGCCGAAGACGATCAGGGAGAGGAGGAAGAGTCCGATGCTGACCACGAACACGATCCCGAGCATCATGAGATACCAGCCCGGCCCGTACGTCGGGAGGAGAGGCGTCGACAGGTGGTGTGTGTTCCCTTGGGCGACCGTAGCGACGTAGGACGTCTTGGCATAGATGACCCGCTGGAAGGTCATGGCGATGGGGGCGATCGGATTGGCCAGGTACGCCCACGTCAAGTGGTACCGGGCCAGAGGCGCCTCGAGCTTCCCGAACGGGTACACGATCGGGGTGAGCCAGAACCAGGCCATGAGGGCCACTTCCGTGAGGTGCTGGGTGTCTCGTAGATAGACGTTGACCGCCGACAGGAAGACCGACACCGCGGCGGTGAACACCAGCAAGGTGATGAAGGCCGGCGGCAGCAACCACAACCAGCTCAGGTCGGGCACCAGTTGGAAACCGACCAGGAAGATGACCAGCACGACGAGCTGGATGGTGAACAGGACGATGGCCACGCCGACCGTCGACATGGCCAGGAGCTCACGGGGGAAGGCCACCTTCTTGATGATGCCGGCCTTGCCCACCACCACCGTGGTCGAGCCCATGGCCGAGTTGTTGAAGAGGTTCCACACGATGAGTCCGCAGAACAGCCAGATGGCGAAGTGGGGCTGCGGGGTGCGGGAGATGACCTTGAAGATCATGTAGTAGATGGCCAGGACGAGCGCCGGGTTCAGCATCGACCACGCGTAGCCGAGGACCGACTCCTTGTACTTGACCTTGAGCTCCGTCCGGGTGAGCAGGATCAGGAGGTCACGGTTGCGCCACAGATCGACGAGGCGCTGACCCAGCTGGACCTTGCCGTTGACGATGGTGATGCGGTCGTGGCTCTGACCGGGGACGAAGCGCGTGCTCCCCCCGATGATGGTCGGTCGCTCCGGGTCGGAGTCGGAGTCGGATGACGCCGGCTGGTCGATGCCCAGACTCATCAGGCGGTTGACTCCGCACCGCCGGCCTGGGCCGGCGCGGCATCCTTCTGGATGACCTCGTCGATGAACCCGTACTCGCGAGCCTCGTCAGCGGTGAACCAGCGGTCACGGTCGGAGTCGGCCTCGATCCGGTCAACCGGCTGGCCGGTGTGGAAGGAGATCCGCTCGGCGAGCATGCGCTTCAGGTAGATGATCTGCTCGGCCTGGATGGCGATGTCCGAGGCCTGGCCCTGCATGCCGCCCGAGGGCTGGTGCATGAGGATCCGGCTGTGGGGAAGGGCGAACCGCTTGCCCGGCGTGCCGGCGCACAGGAGGAACTGTCCCATCGACGCGGCCAGGCCGACACAGATGGTCCGGACGTCACAGCGCACGTACTGCATGGTGTCGTAGATGGCCAGACCGTCGGTGACCGAACCGCCCGGCGAGTTGATGTACACGGAGATGTCCCGCTCCTGGTTCTCCGCCTCGAGCAGGATCAGCTGCGAGCAGACCAGGTTGGCCGTGTTCTGGTCGATGGCCGACCCGATGAACACGATGCGCTCCTTCAACAGGCGCTGGAAGATGTCCGAACCCGGCCCGACGTCGGCTGCTGCCTTCATCTCGGTGGACCCGGCAGCAACTGCGGGCATGGCGAAAGGCGACGTGCTGAAAGGGGATTCCATGAGGAATGAGCCTAGTGGCTGGAGGGTCCGCCGGGACGCACGGGGGGGACCGACGCGGGAGCGACCGCCACGGACGGTGCACCCTCCGCCACCTCCCGCAGCGCCCGCACCAGGTCCGATCCGGCCCGATCGAGGCCGAGGGCGGCCGGACGGCCCGCTCCGGCGGCCAGGACGGCGTCTCTCCGATCCTGGTCGGCAAGCAGTGCGGCCACCTCGGCCGCCACCCGACGGGGCCGCTTGTCCTCCAGGAGCACGCCGGCTCCTCCCAGGATCTCCGCGACCGCCCCGGCGTCGTACGCCACGACCGGCAGTCCTCTGGTCATCGCCTCCAGCAGCGGGACCCCGAACCCTTCGTGCTCGGAGAGCATCACCAGCACGTCGGCCGCGGCGTACCGGGCGGACAGTTCGCCGGGGCTGAGGTGGGACACGATCTCCACGTCGCCGGACAGGCCCAGGTCCCGTGCGTACCGCTGCAGGGCGGCGGCGTAGTGCGGTTCGGTGGGGGCGCCGACGATCGTCAGGTGGGCACCGGGCGACGTCGTGCTCCGGGCCACGAACAGCGCGGCGATGGTGTCCTGATGGGCCTTGTTCGGGGCCAGGCGTCCGACGGACAGCCACCACGGTCCCCGGCCCTCGGCCCGCCGGGCGAGCCGCGCCGAGGCCCCGGGGTCGGGAGGCACCGGTGGGAGCTCGACGTTCACCACCGGGATGACCCTGGTCACCGGGCAGCCCGCCGCGCGGAGCTCGGCCACGTCGAACGCCGACACCCCGATGCCGAGGGTCGCCCGCGGGGCGAGGTCGGCCAGTTCGAGGAGCGCCGACGTCTGGAGGCGGGCGATCCCGTTGTTCCACGCAGCGAAGAACGCCGGCGGGGTGATGCTGTGGTAGTTGAGCACGAGCGGCTCGGCTCGGCGCCCGAGCCAACCGGCCATCTCCGAACAGGTGGCGACCTGGTAGACGAGGACGTCGCCCGGCTCCGCGTCCTCCTCGTAGTCGAGGTAGGGCCGGGTCTCACCGACCGTCTCGGGGTCCGCCAGCTCTGTGTAGATCCTCGACGGCACGCCGGCGGCCCGAAGCAGATCCCGCAGTGTCCGGGTGTGCTCCCCCACCGCGTCCCGGCGGTGGAGCAGCGGCACGAACTGGTGGATTCCCTTCATCCGCCCACCTGTGACCGGTCCACGTCGGCGACGACGGCGTGGACCGTCCCGCGCTCGGCCCGGTGCCAGGTCGCGTCCTGGACGCCGCGGTGGGCGAGGATCGCCGACCACGTCTCCGGATGGAGTGGCCGGCCCGGGAGCAGGTCTCGCACGGGCGGCGACAGGCGTGCATCCCACGCCACCTGGTCGCAGATCAGGAGGACGAGGGTCCCGCCCGGAGCCAGTGCCCGGAGCGCGGCGTCCACCAGGTCGACCTTGGCCCCGAGCGAGACGCGGTCGATGCAACCGGACAGGACGGCGCCGGACAGACTGTCGGCGGGAAGGCCTCGGAGGTGGGTCGCCACGTCGGCCAGGACCGTTCCATTCGTTCCGCCGAGCCCGGGCACCGAATCGGCGGCCCAGACGGTCGCACCCCGCGGATCGACTCCGGTGACGGCCGCGCCGGTACCGGCCACGGCCTCCAGGACCGACAGGTCGGCGAGCTCGCCCACGACCACCGGGTGCTCCGCCCGTTCTCCGATCCACGACGGTACCGAGCCGGCCCACTCCGATGTGTCGGGGATCGGCAGGGCGAGTTCGGCCGGCCGCATCCCGAGCGGGTCGGCCGCCGCCTCGAGCTGCTCGACCCGGGCGGCGAGGTAGCGGAGGGCATCGGACACCGCCGAGGTCTCCGCCGAGTTCTGTCTGGCGTCGGCGACCAGCCGCTGCGTGTACTCGGTGAGCTCCTGGGCGACGACGCGGACCACGTCGCCCAGTACCCGCTCGCTGGCCTTGGCCCCGCGTCCGCGCTCCCACAGATCGGTCGGCAGTCCGAGCCACGGCTCGATCCAGGTCGACCGCCCGTCCGACGACGAGAGCCTGCGCATGGCGTCCTCGAAGTTCCACTGCACCGACTCCTGGGGCGCGAGCCGCGCGAACGCGGCGAGGAGCTCCCGCTCGTCGGCCGGCAGCTCGGCCGCGCGATCGCCGGCTCCCGTCTCCTCCCTCTCCGGTTCCGCGGACTCAGCCACCCGATCCACCTCCCTCCCGAACGTAGGCGGTGCCGCCGCTCACGAGCTCGAGCCGGGGGGTGCGGAGCGGCGCACGCCTCCCTCTGGCCACCACTCCCTCGAGGAACGAGGTGTACCGGTCGATGATGGACGGCCACGAGTAGTTCCGGGCGGTGTAGCGCCGGCCGGCTTCACCGAGGGCGGTCCGTAGCCCGGGTTCCCCCGAGAGCCGCTCGACCGTCGCCTCGAAGCTCCGGTAGGAGTCGAACCACAGTCCTCCTCCCGAGTGACGGCAGTGCTCCATGGTGGCGGCGCACGCGCCGTTGACGAGCACCGGCACGCCGAGGGTCCACGCTTCGAGGACGACGAGGGAGAACGACTCGTACGCCGACGGGGTGACCATGACCTGCGCGCCGGCCAGGATGTCCCACTTGTCGGCTTCGGACACGGTCCCCGTCACCACGATGTCCGGATGCTCCGGCGCCTTGGCCGACACCGGGCCGACGAACGCCATGGCCAGGTCGCCCGGATGACGCTGCTTGAACTCGGCGAAGTAGTCCGCCAGCATCCCGCACCCCTTGTGCTCGTCCACCCGACCGAGATAGCAGAGGTAGGGGCGGTCCCCGAGGCCGAGGATCTCCCCCCCGCGGCGGCCGGTCCCGGCCGGGTCGTTGACGCCGAGCCCGAGGACCACCTGGGGCCGGGCGCCGACCTTGAACACGTCCTCCATCAGGGCCCGCTCCGCCCGCGTGTGGTACACGAGCCCGTCGATGTCCCGGAAGCTCCGCCGGAACGCCGAGAAGTAGAGCGCCGGCTCGTCGTGGGCCGCCGGGTGGAGCACGACCGGGGCGTCGGCCACGGCGATGGCGTCCACCGTGGTGGCGAAGAGGTAGGGGTAGCAGGCGATCACGTCGGCGTCGGAGCCCGCCACGGCGTCCACCAGCCCGGGGCACATCGGGCCGTTGAGGGACACCCATCGCCGGGTCTGCGAGAGGGATGCCGTCTCGGGTGCCACCCGCAGTTCGCCGTCGAGGGCGAAGTAGTCGAGGGTCCGCGGCGAGGCCGTGGGGAACCGACGGACGGTGACCCCGTCGATGACGGTCGTGCCCTCCGGCTCGGTGTTCTCCCACGTCAGGTGGTCGAGAGCGCAGCTGGTCACGACCTCCACCTCCCAACCGGCACGCAGGCACAGGCGCTCGGCGAGCATCCGGGCGGCCGTTTCGGCACCGCCGATGACCTCCGATCCGTACCTGGGGGTCACGAACGTGAGCTTCACGCGACCACCCGTCGGCGGTCGGCCACCCGTCCGAGGACGTCCACGAACCTCTGGGCGACGACCGGCGCGGCAAAGTCGCCGAGGCGGATCCGGCCGGCCTCCACCAGGCTGTCGGCGAGTACCCGGTCCTGGCGGACACGCGCCACGGCGGCCGCCACCGTGGCCGGTCGGGCCGTCGGGAGGAGGATCCCGGCATCGGCGATCGTCTCGGCCACCGCCCCCGCGTCGAGGGCGACGATCGGCGTCCCGGCCCGCATGGCCTCGAGGAGCGGGATGCAGAAGCCCTCGTGCTGGGAGAGGCAGACGAACACGTCGGCATCCTCGTACCAGGCGGACAGCTCCCCCGCGGTCAGGCCTTCGCCGTGCACGACGGCGTCAGCCAGTCCGAGCTCGGCGGCGAAGGCGAAGACGGCTTCGGCGTAGTCGGGGGTGACGGCCGGTCCGACCAGGTGGAGCCGGGCTGCGGGGTCGTAGAGGCGTCGGTACATCCACAATGATTCGACCAGGTGCTGGTGGGCCTTGTTGGGCGAGATGCGTCCGACGAAGAGGAGGACGGTGGCGCTCCCGTGCCGGGCCGCCAGGCGTGAGCGCTCCCGCTCGTCCACCCGGGCCCCTCCGGCGTCCAGGTCCACCAGGATGGGGACGACCACCGTCGACGGGCAGCCCAGCGCGGCGAGCTCCCGTGCGTTGAATCCCGAGTCGGCGATCCCGAGGACGGCACGGGGGGCCAGCGCGGCAACTTGCTCGCGGGCGAGGGCCACCTTGGCCGCGGTGTGGGCCTCCCACCCCTCGTAGAACGATTCGGGCGTCACGTTGTGGTAGTCGAGGACGAGCGGCTCACTCCGGCCGAGGAGGAATTCGGCGACCGGTGACGAGGTGCCCAGCTGGTAGAGCAGCACGTCGCCCGGGCGTGACCTCGCCGGGTACTCCTCGAAGTAGACGGCCTCGTCGAGCAGCTCGTCGTGAGCTGCCTCGACGTAGATCTCGGACTCCCATCCGGCTGAGCGGAACGTGTCGCGCAGGGCCCGGGTGTGGTCCCCCGTCGCGTCGCGGGGCAGCAGCGCCGGCACGAACTGGTGGACGGCGGTCACCGCACCCGCGTGGCGACCACGAGGTATTCCGTCGGCCCGAGCAGCAGATCGTTGATGACGTCGATGGCGGCGTTGACCGTGTCGGCGTCGGGCGCGCCCGCTCCCGCGTGCGCGAGGCGCCGGTCGTCCCCACCCGGGACGGTGCGGGCGACGACGAAGCCCCTCGACTCGAGCAGGTGGGCCCAGGTCTCGGCGTGGAGCGGGCGCCCGGGAGCCAGGTCGCGCACGACGGGCGGGACGGATGCGGCCCAACCCTCGGGCGTCGTCGAGTGGATGACGAGGATCCCGTCGACATCGAGGCGGGTGGACACCAGTCCGAGCAGGTGCTCGCGCTCGTTCGGGCGGAGCCACTGGACCGTTCCGGTGAGGAGGATCCCACCGAGCGCCTCCCCCGCCACGACGTCGAGATGTTCGACGACCCGTTCGGCCCGAACGTCCACACCCCGGTCGAGTGCCGGCTCCAGCACGAGGTCGGAAGGATCGACCCCGTACGCATCCACGCCGGCGGACACGAGTGCCTCGACGAGGGAGCCGTCGCCACAGTCCCCGACCAGTACGCGGTCCGTCACGCCACGCAACGCATCGACGGCGGCGGCGGACCACCACGTGTCCCCGGGGTGGGCGACAGGCAGCACGTCGACGGGGAGATCGGGCGACTTGTGGGCCTCCACCACGGCTTCGAGATCCTCGATGTGGTCGACGACCACGTGGAACATGCGGGACACCGACCAGGCGAACTTGACGATCTGAGTGACGATGAAGTTCATGTACCAGCCGAGGCCCTTGCGGATGACCCGTTTGATGTAGCTGCCCACGGCCTTGTTCGACGCGGTCGGCACGGCGATGTCGACGTAGGCCGACCCGTCGACGAGCGACAGTGTCTCGCGGAGGCGGGCGCGGCCTTGCAGGCCGACCGGCGAGAACTCGAGGAAGAGCTCGTCGAGCTCGCGCTCGAGCCCGGCGGGCAGGTCACCGGAGGCCCGTCGGCGGCGCACCTCGGCGTCGATCTCGGCCATCACCTCGTCGAGGTAGCGGATCCGTTCCGACGTTTCCGTGGCCGAATCCTCGGCCGGGGCCGGGGGTTCGGAGGTCACGGGCGACGGGACAGAAGGCGTGTGCGGCACACGGCGACTATAGCCAGGGGTCCTCCGGCTCCCCGGGAGCCACCACCGGGACCATCACGTCCCGCCGATAGGCTGGCACCACGCGGGTGTGGCGGAATCGGCAGACGCGCCGGGTTTAGGTCCCGGTCCCTTCGGGGGTGGAGGTTCGAATCCTCTCGCCCGCACGAATTCGCCGGATACGGGCACGGCCGCACGAATTCGCCGGATGCGGCCACGGCCGCTCGGCCACCATCCGACGGCCGTGGCCGCGCCGTGGTCGAGCCACCCATTGGCACGGCTCTGCCGATGGGTGTTCACTGGTCCCATGCCACTCACCGGTGAGTACGAACCGAGCCCGGCCCAGTGGGTCCGGGACCAGGTGGAGCTGTACGAGTCCTCCGGCGGGACCCGGGCGACCACGCTCCTCGACACCGGCATGCCCGTCGTGATCCTCACCCACCGTGGGGTCGTCTCCGGGAAGATCCGCAAGACCCCGCTGATGCGGGTCGAGCACGATGGGATCTACGCCCTGGTGGCCTCCCAGGGAGGAGCGCCCACCCATCCCCGTTGGTACGCCAACCTGCTCGCCGATCCGAACGTCGAGCTCCAGGACGGGCCGGAACGATCGGATCGGGTGGCGCGCCAGGTCGAAGGTGACGAGCGTCGGATCTGGTGGGAGCGGGCCGTCGCCGCCTACCCCCCCCTACGCCGACTACCAGACGAGAACGGAACGGATCATCCCGGTGCTCGTTCTGGAGCCCCGACCGGCCTGACCGGAGCCGACGGCCACCGGTCGGTCGGGCAGTCACCCGGTCGTCCGGGGCAGCGACGTCGACACGGCACGGGTCCGCCGCGCCCGGAGCCGGGAACACCTCCTGTCTTGCGGCGGGAGTGGGATTCGGCCATGCTTCCCCGGTTCCGCCACGACGTCTCCGTGCGCGGCCGATCATCGATCGCAGATCGACGACAGCTACCGATCCACCTCAGGAGGACACCATGGGAATGCTCGACGGCAAGGTTGCCATCGTCACCGGCGCAGGCCGGGGTATCGGACGCGAGGAGGCCCTGTTGCTGGCCTCCGAGGGTGCCAAGGTCGTCGTCAACGACGTCGGCGCCTCGCTGCAGGGCGAGGGAGGCGACAAGCATCCGGCCGAGGAGGTCGTCGAGCTGATCAAGGCCGGTGGCAGCGACGGCGCGGTCAACTCCTCCGACGTCAGCTCCTGGGAGGGGGCCAAGGCCCTCGTCGAGCAGGCCGTCGACACCTTCGGCCAGCTCGACATCCTGGTCAACAACGCGGGGATCCTGCGCGACAAGATGTGCTTCAACATGGAGGAGTCCGACTGGGACGACGTCATCCGCGTCCACCTGAAGGGCCACTTCGCCCCCTCCCACCACGCAGCCGTCTACTGGCGGGGTAGGGCGAAGGCCGGCGAGGACGTCACCGGGCGCATCATCAACACCTCCTCGGAGGCCGGCCTCTTCGGGAACGCCGGTCAGGCCAACTACTCCGCCGCCAAGGCCGGCATCGCCTCGATGACCTGGGTGCTCGCCCGTGAGTTGGGCCGCTACGGCATCACGTGCAACTCGATCTCACCCCGGGCCCGCACCCGGATGACCGAGAACCTGTTCGGCGAGATGGCCAAGGCCGAGGAGGGCTTCGACAAGTTCGACCCCCGCAACGTCGCCCAGTTGGTCACGTTCCTCGCCACCGACGAGGCGGCCGACATCAGCGGCCAGAACTTCGTCGTCTACGGAGGCGACATCTGGGCCATGGGCGGATTCCACCCGGTCGGCGAAGTGCACCGCGACTCGATGTGGACCCCCGCCGATCTGGCCGCCGCCAAGGGCGAGCTGTTCAAGAACGTCTCGTCGGGCGTTCCACCCTTCAGCCTCGCCTGATCGGTCCGGACGGTCCCGCCGATCGTGGCGGGGCCGTCCCGGTGGCGGCGACGCCGGACCCGTGCAGGAATCTGTGCGGAACCGGTGATGGCGATGGTCGGGTCCGGGGCTCCCCGGGCTCGGTCCCCGGAGGGTGCTCAGGCCCTCGACGGGACTCTGGCCGTCGCCTCGCCGACCACCTTCTCCTCGCCGTCGGCATTGGTGAGCCGGACGTCGAGGTCGACCAGGTGGTCGTTGCCGTCGGTGCGCTTACCGGTGACCACGACGGCTGAATGGAGCTCCTCGTCCGGCCAGGTCTGCCGGGCGAACCGGACCGTGAAGCGGGTCACGTTGCCCACGCCCACATAGTCGGTGATGGCCGTGCCGAGCAGGCCCATCGAGAACATCCCGTGCCCGAAGACACTGGGCTGCCCCGCCGCCTTCGCCTTGACCTCGTCGTGGTGCATCGGGTTGAAGTCGCCGGACGCCCCGGCGTAGGCCACCAGGTCGGTCCGGGTGAGGACGTGGGTGAGCTCGGGAGCACGGTCGCCCTCCGACACGTCCTCGAAGTACAGCACTGCATCAGTCATGGTCTGATTCCTCCTCGTACGGCCACTCGACGTACCGTTGCGGCCACCACCGGCTGCACCGGTCCTGGCCCGACATTGCCACACGCACGCCGCGACCCCAGGCGCGGCACCCACCGGATCGGACGGCACGCGACCGGCCCCGATGGGCCGGACCCGCCGCCGACGGATCTCCGGGGCCGCAGCGCCGTTCGGTCACCGGCCGGGCTCCGGGTCACGGGGCAGGCCGAGCAGTCGCTCGCCGATCACGTTGCGCTGCACCTCGCTCGTCCCCCCGGCGATCGTCATGCATCTGGACTGCAGGACGCCGTGGGCGGACACCGCCGCCACGCCCTCGGTCACCGCGCCCTCGGGCCCGCAGATGTCGAGGCCGAACTCGTGGACCCGCTGGTCGAATTCGGCACCGAGCAGCTTGCGCACGCTCGACTCCGGTCCGGGCTGCAACCCGCCGACCGAACGCAGCGTCGCCCGCATGCCGAGCTGGGCGAGGGACTGCGCCTCGGCCAGGAGGTGCCCCAACCGGTCGAGGGTGACCGGGTCCTGGAGCGCTCCATCGCCGGCCACCCGCTCCAGGACGCCCTCGAGCGAGCCTCCGAACGCCGAGTCCGAGGAGAGCGAGACCCGTTCGTTGGCCAACGTCGTCCGCGCCAGCTTCCAACCGCCGTCGATCTCCCCGACGACGCAGTCGTCGGGGACGAAGCAGTCGTCGAAGAAGACCTCGTTGAACAGGGCGTGGCCGGTGATCTCGCGCAACGGGCGGACCTCGATCCCGGGCGAGGTCATGTCCACCAGGAAGTAGGTGATGCCGCGGTGCTTGGGCACATCGGGATCGGTCCGGGCCAGGCAGATGCCCCAGTGGGCCCGGGCCGCCACCGAGGTCCACACCTTCTGTCCGGTGAGCGACCAACCGCCGTCGACCCGGGTGGCCCGGGTGCTCAGTGCGGCCAGGTCGGAGCCGGCCCCGGGCTCACTGAACAGCTGGCACCAGATGTACTCGCCGCGCAGCGTCGGCCCGACCCAGCGCTCCGTCTGCTCGGGGGTCCCGTGCGCCATGATGGTGGGAAGGGCCCAGGCGGCCACGGAGAGGTTCGGCCGCTTGAGCCCGGCCTCGGCGCAGACCTGGTCGATCACCAGCTGCTCCACGGCGCCGGCGTCCCGACCCCACGGGACGGGCCAGTGGGGGGCGAGCAGCCCGTTGTCGGCAAGCGCGCGGTGGCGGTCCACCGGGTCCTCGATGGCGGCGATCTCGGCCACGAGGGCGCCGAGTTCGGTACGCAGCGCCTCCGCTTCGGGCGGGAGCTCGATACTCAGGCGTCGCCGCCAGCCGGCCAGCGCCAGTCGGGCCGATTCGGCCCGCAGCGGCGCGGTGCCTCCGGCCAGCTGGCGCAGGGTCGTGGCCCGACGAAGGTGGACGTGGGCGTCGTGCTCCCACGTGAAGCCCATGCCGCCGAGGACCTGGATGGCACCCGTGGCCGCCTCCACGTAGCCGTCGAGCGCGAGTGCCGCCGCCAGCTGCACGGACAGGCTCCCCTGTGCGGCCTCGTCGCCCATCGACGGGCCCGACTCGGCGCCGAGGACCACGGCGGCGTCCCACGTGGCGGCCACCGCCTGCTCGACCGAGACCAGCATGTTGGCCAGACGGTGCTTGACCCCTTGGAACTGGCCGATCGGGCGACCGAACTGCTCACGGGTCCGGGCGTGCTCGGCGGCGGTGTCGAGGCACCACCGGGCACCCCCGGTCGCCTCGGCCGAGAGCACGACCAGGGTCAGATCCCGTACCAGGCCGGTGGTCGCCGCGTCGAGGATCCGCTCCGGACCCACCACCGCCCCGTCCACCTGCCACGCCGCGCACGGACGGGTCAGGTCGAAGCTCGCCAGTCCGGTGACCGCCGCGGCGTCCCCGCGCTCGAGCAGCACCCACCGGGTGTCCGCTCCGAGCTGCACCGGGGCGAGCGCATGGGAGACGATGCCACCGTGGACCAGGGGTCGCAGGACGCCGTGGACGACGACGGAACCGTCGGACCCGACGGAACCGGTCAATCCGGCAGGCGCCACCGGCCTCCCGTCGGGGGTGGCGATCGGTACGGCCAGCGTCGCGGTGAGCGAACCGTCGGCCAGGCCGGGGAGGACGCCCTTGACCAGGCCGGCACCACCGGCGACCGAGATCACACCGGCGACCACGGCAGTCGTGTCCCACGGCCCGACCGCGGCGACACGACCGAGCTCCTCGGCCACGACCGCCAACTCGATCAGGCCTGCTCCCTGGCCCCCGTGCTCCTCGGGGACGTGGACGGCCAGCAGGCCCTGGGCCGCCAGGTCCGCCCAGTACCGGGGGACGGCGTCCTCGTCGGCGTCGAGGGCCGCGCGCACACAGGCCACGACCCCACGGGCCTCCGCCCACCCCCGTACGGCCGCCCGCAGCTCCTCGTGCTCGTCCTGGATGCCGATGCCCATCGGATCAGGCTCCGAGCAGGGGGAGGCTGCCGTCGATCGGGCAGACGTCCCACGCCCGGGCACGCCGGCCGGGGGCAGGCGCGGCCGACCTCGCCGCTTGCGTTGGGTCGGTCGGCCGGTCGGAGGCGGTGGCGGCGATCTGCACAGGTCGTTTCTAGCATCTCGGCCTGCCGAACAAGAACCCGTTCTACTGAACGGGTCCACCCGCCGGTGCCGGCTACCAGCCCCGGAACACCGGCGGACGGCGCTCGGCGAAGGCGGCCAGGCCCTCTCGACAGTCCGCGGTGCCGGTGATCAGCTCCTGGCCGACGGCCTCGTCCCACAGGGCGGTGGCCCGATCGGTGTCGAGCGCCCGATTGGTCAGGTACTTGGCCACACCGATGGCCTTGGTGGGGCCGGCGGCCAGGCGGGCCGCCCAGACCGCCACCTCTTCCATCAGCCGCTCGCGGGGGACGACCTTGTTGACCAGGCCGAGGCGCTCGGCTTCCCGGGCCGGCACGTCGTCGCCGAAGAAGAACAGCTCCTTGGCCTTCTGCGGACCGATCAGCCGGGCCAGCAGGTACGCCCCCCCGGCATCGGGCGCGATGCCCCGCCGGACGAACACCTCGATGAACGTGGCCTCCTCCGCCGCCACCACCAGGTCGCAGGCGAGCGCCAGATGCATCCCACCGCCCGCCGCGGTGGCGTTGACCGCGGCGATCACCGGCTTCTCGCAGTCGAGCACCGCGCTCACCAACCGCTGCCAACCGGTGCGGATCATCCGGGCGTTGTCACCCATCGCCCGGTCGGGCGCACCCTCGGGCCGGATCGGTCCGGGCCCCGACGATCGCAGGTCGGCCCCGGTGCAGAAGCCCTTCTCACCGGCACCGGTGAGCACCACGGCCCGCACGACCAGGTCCGCCGACGCCTCCTCCAGCCACGCGACGACCTGGTCCCGCATCGCCGCGGTGATGGCGTTGCCGGCCTCGGGTCGGTTGAGGGTGATCCAGGCGACCCCGTCCTCGACACGCCGCACGACCGGGTCGTCGGTTGCAGCCGGCGAAGGATCGGCGGCCATCAGATGCGGTGGATGATGTTCATCCTCGACGTGCACACCGGCTCGCCGGTGGACCGGTCGCTCCACGCCGTCTCCACCACAACAAACGTCATCGTCTTCCCCTTCGACTCCTTGCGGTAGGCGTCGACGACGGTGCCCCTCCCCTCGAGCACATCGCCGGCGAACACCGGCCGGTGGTAGGTGAACTCCTGCTCGCCGTGGAGGATGAGGCCACCCTTGGCCATGAGGGGCCCGAGGACCGCTCCCATCGGGTTGCCCTTCGGCACCTCCTCGGTCTGGAGCTCGGGGTAGGCACCGAAGTTCGCCATCACGAAGGGGTAGGTCGGGGGTGCAGGGATGCCCGCCAGCCCGGCGGCCGTCGCGGCCCGCGAGTCCCGGTAGATCGGGCTGTCGTCCTTGACGGCGGAGGCGAATTCGGCCAATTGGCCGCGTTCCACCGTGACCACGGTGGTACCCGTCGGCGTGCCGATGATGGTGCTGAGGTCGTCGTCTGCCACCTGGTGCTCCTCCGCTGTCCCCGGTCGCCGTCGATGACGACCGCACGGGAGATTAGCGCGCCACCCGTTCGTGTCCCCGGCCGGGCTCCACCCTGTCGGCCGTTCACCTGGAGGGACGGTCGACCGGCGCGTCGGTCGCCAGCAGCGGCGGGAGCGAGCGCCGGTCGAGCTTGCCCAGCACGGTGACGGGCAATTCGTCGGTGAACCCGAAGTACTCCGGCACCTTGTAGGTGGCGAGCACCGTGGCGCAGTGGGCGGCCAGCTCCTCGGCCGACACCGGTCGGTCGACGACGACGACCGCCCCGACCCGTTCACCGAGCTCGGGGTCGCTCACCCCCACCACGCCGGCATCGCGCACGGCCGGGTGGGACCGGAGCGCCTCTTCCACCTCGATCGGTCCCAGCTTCTCGCCACCCCGGTTGATCACGTCCGAGAGGCGACCGTCGAGGAACAGGTACCCCTCGTCGTCCTGCCATCCGGTGTCCCCCGTCGGGAGCCAGTCGGAAGTGGTGTTCTGGTCGGCGCGGACCTGGAACTCGCCGGGCTCACCCGGTTCCACCTCCCTGCCCGACACCGGGTCGACGATCCGGAGCTGCACGCCGGCGAGCGGCCGGCCCACCGAGCCGAACCGGTCGCCCCGGCGGTGATCGTCCGGGGTCAGGGCGGCATAGGCGCCGAGGGTCTCCGTCTGCCCGAACGTGTTCGAGAAGTCCACGCCGGGAAGTGCGTCGATCGCCCGGCGGACCAGGTCGACGGGCGCGGCGGCCGCGCCGTAGCTGAGGGAGCGGAGCGAGCTCAGGTCGGTCGAGGGGAACAGGGGGTGATCCAGGATCCGGGACAGCATGGTGGGTACCACGAACGTCTGGGTCACCCGGTGGCGCTCGACCAGCTCCAGCCAGGTGCCGGCGTCGAACTTGGGGAGCAGGACGAGCACCTTGCCCTGGTGGAGCGAGACGAAGAGTCCGAGGGTGCCCCCGATATGGAAGATGGGCACCGACATCATGTCGACCGCCGGGTCCGCGTCGGGGTCGATGGGCTTCGTCCAGTACGCGAGGCGGTCGGCCACGACCCCGTGGCTGATCGCCACCGGCTTCGGGAGGCCCGTGGTGCCGCTCGTGAACAGCACCAGGGCGATGTCCTCCGCCCCGCCGACGCTCGGATCCCGGTACTCGGGCCCGGCATCATCGATCTCGGGTTCACCCAGTACCGGGCCCTCGATCACCGAATCGAGGCCGGCGGCGAAGGGCGCCCCTGCCACACCGACCCGTGCCCCGACCGACTCCGCCAGGCGGCCGAGCTCGCCCGGGGTCAGGTAGGCGTTCATCTGGGCGGTGGCCGCCCCCAGCCGTGCGGCCGCCAGGATGGTGGCGACCGAGAGGGGACCGGCCACGTCGACCAGGGCCACCCGATCGCCCGGGCCGACACCGGCAGCGGCCAGCGTCGCGGCCGTGCGCCGGATCGCGGTCTCGAGCTCGCGGTACGTCGTCGTTCGACCGCCGACGACCAGGGCCGCCCGGTCGGGCACGACCCGTGACGCACCGTCGGTGAGGTGACCGACGTTCATGTTCCTCCCCCCCACTCGCACCGCCCGGCAGCCTAGGAGCGTGGGTCCGAATCGGCCAGAAGGGCGTTTCGGACTGTCAGCGCGCTGGATGACCATTGACTCGTCCGCCTTCGGTGATCGATTCTCGGTCTTTGGCGTCGTGACCGTCCA
>JBEKRV010000067.1:0-17841 GCA_049517675.1 Acidimicrobiales bacterium | reverse complement strand
CCGAAGTGGTAGCCCATGATGATGCAGAGGGCCACGGCCCGCAGGCCGTCGAGGGCCACCACCCGCTCCCGGCCGGTGGCCGAGGTGCGGACGTGGGCCCGCTCCGGGGTGGCCGTACCCGTCGGGTCGGTCACGGTCGCCACCGCCGACGGGTGGCGCCACGTTCGTCTGGACGCCGTTCCCCCGACACTTCCCGCTGCTCCCCCTCCCGCACCCCGGAACTCCGACCCCACAACGTACCGTGACTCCCCGACGCCACCTCGACGGGGGGCCCGGACCACCGGTGTCGGGGCCGGGACGTCACGACGTCGGTGCGGGGGCGAGGACGCACGCCGCCGAGGCCCGGATCGAGCCCACCGTGCCGTCCGCCGACCCTGCCGTGCACCGGACCAGTTGGGCGGCCGACGGCTCGGCCGCGGGCCCGGCGTGGTCGACGCCCGTCCACACCCAGGCGCCGGCCTGGCGGATCGGCTCCTGGCCGGTGGCCGCGGTCATGAGCACGACGATGGTCCGCACCAGGAACACCCGCTCGTACTCCGGCAGGGGGCGCGGGTCGGGGAGGACCACGCCGGTCACCCCCCACCCGTCGAGGGCATGGCGCACGGCGGCGATCTCCCCGGGGACGATCGGCTGGGGCCCGCCGGCCAGTGAGACGTTGGACAGGTAGGTCTGACCCGCCCGTTCGGTGCCGGCCCTCGCGGCGATCGAGTCGGGCCCACCGCCCCCGACCATGGCGAAGCTCATCCGGTCGACCGCCTGCCAGGTCATGTTGCTCTGGCGGAAGGCGAACGGGAACACCAGGAGGACCTGGTGTTCGGGGAGGCGCGGGGCGACCGTCTCGAACCATGCCGGCAGCCGCACCGGCGTGGCCGTCAGCGGGAGACCGTCGGCGAAGTACGAGACGATGGGGACGAGGGCAACCGCCGCCACCGCCACTGTCGCCGCCCCGCCCACCACGGCCCGGCCCGTCAGCGCGGCCACCGATCGGAAGGTGTGGTCGCAGACGACCCCGAGCATGACCGCGGCACACAGGTAGACGACCAGGCCGAATCGGCTCGGGATCACGTTGCCCAGCAGCGGGGCCCGGACGAACAGGCGCCACAGCGTCCACCCGCGGAACGAGAGCCCGACCGACAGGAACGCGGCGAGGATCCCGACCGCCCCGAAGAGCCACAGCCGCAGGTCGCGGCGCCAGAGCACGAGGCCGACGACCAGGACGCCGACCAGGCCGAAGCCGAGGTACTGGTCGGACAGGGTCGGCGCCTGGTAGCCGCCGAGCTCGTGGGTCAACGCGGTGATCCGGGCCGAGGGGACCATCGGGTGGACGAAGAGCCCGAGGGTGTTCCCCCCGTAGCTCAGCAGTCCCCCGCTCCCCCAGACGCCGCCGGACAGGTGGGCCGGCCCGGCCAGCGCGAACCACGCCGGGTAGGCGAGCAGGACCGCACCGCTCACCACGGCGGCGGCGGCTCCCCGCACGGCGTAGGGGGCGCGTGCGGCCAGGAGCTCCCGGTGGCACAGTCCCCGCAGCACCACGAGGACCGTGCCGGCCGCGGCGGCGATGGCGGTGAGGACCAAGACCTCGGTCCCGACCATGAACTGCACGAGGGCCAGGCCGCCGATGGCGACCCCGGTCACCCACGGCCGCCACCGCTGGCGGACGAACAGCTCGTCGAGGCAGAGGACGAGCAGCGGCGGCACCGGCGCCATGCCCAGCATCAGGTGGGCGTCGGTGATGCTGACCACCAGGAAGGGCGAGAACCCGTAGAGCAGCCCGCCCGCGAACGCCGCCGGCGACCAGGACACCCACCGTCGGAGCAGCACGTACATGGCCAGCGCCGACAGGAACGGTGCGAAGGTCACGGCGACGTTGATGGTGGCGATCGGACCGAAGGCCCAGGTCACCGGGGCGAGCACGATGCCGATGCCGACGACCCCGGTGTTGGCCAGGAGGTTGATCCCCGTCGGGTGGAACAGGTAGGTCGAGTAGAGGGGGTCCATCCCGTGGGCCAGTGCGTACGCCGGCCACTCCACGAACCAGGTGAACAGCGAGGTGTCGCCGCAACCGCAGGTGGTGGTCGAGGTCGGGTGGTCGGACCACACGTTCCACCACAGGGCGACGGCGAGGGCCAGGTAGGCCGCCCCGCCGACCACCAGCGAGCGCCAGCCGTGCCGGCCCGACCGGTCGGTGTCGGCGGTCATCGGGCCGGCCCCGGTCGCCGGACCCCCGAAGCGGCCACCACCGCCCAGAAGGCGACGATCCACCAGCCCTCGAGGGCCGGGTACTCGGTGATGCGGTGCACGGTGGAGAGGATCCACGGCTCGATGGCCCCCGATCCGGTCACGAGGGCGCCGCCCAGCGCGGTGAGCCCCAGGGCGAGGGCCAGCCACGCCCACAGGTCGTTGCCCACGCCCCCTGCCCTGCGCAGCGCCGACAGCACCGCCCCACCCACCACCGACAACGGCAGGGCCACCACCAGCACGTGCAGGTACGGGCTCATGCCGCGGGCGACGGCCGAGGTGCGTGAGGCGATGTCGTCGGAGAGGGTGAAGCTCGTGGTCGCCCCCCGGGCCCCGATGGCGTGCATCAGGATCGGCCACCAGGCCAGGACGGCCAGCTCCCCGGCGGCGAGCGCCACCGGAGCCACCCAGCGCCGACCGTCCCGCAGGCCGGCCGTGCCGATCGACCGTGCGGCGACCAGGGCCACCAGGGCCACGGCGGTCGCATACCCCTCGTCCTTCGCCAGGCCGGCCACCAGGATCAGCACGACGGTGGCCGCCCGGGTCGAGCGGTCGCACTGGGTCTGGAGGCCGAAGGCGACGGCCCCGACCGCGGCCAGCGACCAGATCGGGTCGGCGTACCCGTTGGTGAGGAACGGCTCGGTGATCCCGGCGGCCACGAACACGAGGGCCACGGCGCCGACCACCGCGGCCACCATCGGCGCCCACGGCGGTGACCCCGGCTCGGTGCCGGTCCCGACCACCCCTCCACCCGCCAGGCGGGCGGCCACTCCCCGCCCGCACTCGACGAGGGCGAGGGCGGCGGCGGCCAGGGCGCAGGCGTCGAGGACGGCCACGGTGGTGACCCCGAGGCGCGCCGTGTGGATCCCGGTGACCCGCCAGGCCACGGCGGCCGACGAGCTCACCAGGGGTGGGTAGGCGGACTGGGTGAGGACGAGTCCCCGCACCTTCATGTCGATCAGCAGCTGGGCGTGGCCCTCGAGGAACCATCCCGGACGCATCACCCACAGGGCCCGGGCGTCGAAACCCACCGTCGGCGTGTGCAGTCCCCGCAGGCAGAAGGCGCACGAGGCCACGACGGCGACGAAACCGACGGCCCCGACCATCCGTGGCCGTGACCACCTGCGTCCTCCGCTCCCGGCGGGCGCCGAACGCCGTGCCCACGGACGCGTCGCCGGGCGCGACGCCCACACCGCCGCCACCGCGGCGGCGCCGGCTGCGGCCAGGACGAGGAACCAGGCCATGAACGACCCCCCGACCGACAGGTAGGCGGTGGCCGCCACACCGGAGACCACCGCGCCGGCCAGCGGGACGAGAGGCACGGCGAACCAGCGCAGGCCGACGGTGGCGAGCACCGGCAGCAGGCCGGCCGCGGCCAGGACGGCGATGCCCACGGCGGTGGCGGAGACCGTGCTCATCGGCCCGCCTCCCGGCCGTCGGCGCCCCGGGGCCGGGCGGTCACAGCGGCGGGGCCGGCGGCGGGCCGTGGCCGGCCACCTGGGCACCGGTGCCGATGCGCACGGTCGTGCGTCCATCCGGCCCGCGGTAGCTGGCCACCACCTGGGTGCCGAGGCAGGTGCCCGGACCGGACACGTCGTCGCGCAGGGTCAGGACGACGTCGGCGCTCGACACCGGGTCGGCCACCGTCACCCAGCTCCCGAACCCCTTGACCATGGTGACCAGGTCGGCCAGGTTGTCGGTGCTGAGGGTCACGGTCCGGCCGGGGGCGACCAGGCTGTGGGCCTGGATGTCGAGGCAGCGGTAGAACGCGTCGTCCAACCGGGCGTCGTGGACGGCGTGGGCGGCCAGTTGCACGCCCACCGTGCGGTTGCCGCGGACGGCCTGGCCGACCAGCGTCACCAGGGCCACCAGGACGACGAGGCAGCTCGCCGCGGTCAGCAGCACCGTCTGCACCGGGCGCCGTCGGTGCGTCCCTTCGGGAGTTCCGACTGCCGTCACGGGCGCCGACGCTACCAGTCGCCCCCGGTCAGGCCGCTGCCAGGACGCATGCCGCGACCCGTCGGACGGCCACCGGCGTTCCGGCCGTCCCGAGGGTCGTGCAGGCCCCGAGGGCCGACGGGGTCGGTCCCGGCGCGGTGGGCGTCCCCGCAGCGATGCCCGGCCACACCCACGAACCCTGCTGCCTCACCGGGGCCCGCCCGGTGACCGCGGTCATGAAGGCGACCGTGTACGGCACCGAGGTGACCCGGTCGTAGGGGGGCAGCCCGGGCTCGTCGGGCAGGACGGCCATGGTCACCCCCCAACCGGCCAGCGCCCGCCTGGCGGCGACCAGGTCACCGGGACGCAGCACCTGCCCGGTGAACGAGAAGGACGCGCGGGCGATCGCCGCGGCGCCGGGCTCCTCGGGGCCGGCCCGCTGGATGACCCCGCCGGGACCGCCACCGCCCGCCATCGCGTAGGGGAAGTCGACCACCGCCTGCCAGGCCATCGCGCTCTCGATCACCTGGTAGGGCACCGGGAACACCAACAGGACCTGGTGGGCCGGCAGCCGGGGCGCCACGGTGGTGAACCAGGTCGGCGGACGGACCGGTCGGGTGGTCATGGGCACCGTCGGCGCCAGGTAGGCGGCGACCGGCCCGAGGGCGATCGCGGCCACGGCCACGCCGGCCAGCGAGGACGCCCGGCGACCGGGGCCACCCGTCGCATCCCCGGTCGACCGTTCCCCCACCGTCCGGCGGGTGCGGTCGACCACGATGCCGAGCATGACGGCCAGCGACAGGTAGGTGACCACCAGGAACCGGCTCGGGATGATGTTCTGCAGCAGCGGCTGGCCGGCGAACGCCTGCCACGGGAGCCACACCGACCCGCTGACCCCGAGCGACAGGAGGACCGAGACCCCGGTCATCGCCCCGAAGAACCACAGGCGGCGATCGCTCCGCCAGACAAGGAGCCCGACGACGGCGACGGCGGCCATGCCGATCCCGACGTACTGCCCCGAGAGGGTCGGGCCCTGGTAGCCGCCGACCCGGTGGGCGAACAGGGTGAACCCGGCCGACACCGGAGTCGGCCACAGGTAGGCGCCGAGCCTGGTCCCCTCGACGCCGAGGTCGAGGGTGGGCCACACCCGGCCCGAGGTGTGGGCCGGGCCGGCCAGGGCGAACCACGCCGGGTAGGCCAGCAGCACGGCGGCCGTCCCGGCCGCGGTGAGCAGGCCCACGACCACCCGTCGGGCGTGGGCCGCCACCGCGTCGAGGTGCCGGAGCCCGTAGGCGAGGAGGAGCACGGCGGCGGCCGCGCCGGCGATCCCGATCAGGAGCAGGACCTCGGTGCCGACGAAGAACTGGACCAAGAGCAGCAGGCCGAGGACCAGGCCGGTCGCCACCGGGGAGCGGCGGCGGGTGAAGACCAGCTCGTCGACGCAGGCCACCACCAGCGGTGGGACCACGGCCCAGCCCAGCATCAGGTGGGCGTCGGACAGGCTCACCAGGACCAACGGCGAGAACCCGTAGAGGAGGCCGGCGGCGAACGCGGCCGGGGCCCAGTCCACCCAGCGGCGCACCAGGACGAACATGGCCAGCGCCGACAGGGCCGGGGCCAGGGTCAGGGCCACGTTCATCGACGCCACCGGACCGAAGACCCAGGTGACCGGGGCGAGCACGACGCCGAGGGCCAGCTCGGACGTGTTGGCCAAGAGGTCGACCCCGCCCGGATGGGACATGGCCGACGAGTACAGGGGGTCGAGGCCGTGGGCCAGGGCGTGGGCCGGCCAGGCGAAGAACCAGAGGAACAGCGCGCTGTCGCCGCAACCGCAGGTGGTGGTGGCGGTCGGGTGGGACGACCACACACCCCACCACACCACCAGGGCGAGGAGCAGGTAGGTGCCACCGGCCGCCGCCACCGGCCGCCGCCTCCGGTCGCCGGGGCCGGCGGGACGTCGCCCCGGACGTGGCCCGGGTCGGGTCGGGTCGTCCGGGTCGGTCCGTCCGGGTCGGTCGACCCGGACGTCAGCCACCGGACGCGGCGGCACCGGCGCCGAGGACGCACTCGGGGACGGACAGGTCGGGGCCGGACGCGGCGGCCGGTCCGGTGGTGCACCGGTCGAACGCGGCCGCGGGCACGGGCGTCGGTGCCGGAGCGCTGCCCACCGAGCTCCAGACCCAGGCCCGGTCGACGTACGCCGGGGCCGTGCCGAGGGCGGCGGTCAGCAGGCCGGCCGCGTACGCGGGGCTCCTCCCCTGTTCGTAGACGGGGAGGTCGGGCTGGTCGGGGACGACCACGGTGGTCACCCTCCACAGGGCGAGCGCCTCCCGGACCGCGGCCAGGTTCGCCGCGGTCGGCCCGGGGGCCGGTCCGAGCGGCAGCGACGCGGCGGCCAGCACGTCGAACCCGGGGCGGGCGGCGCCCGCCCGCCACGGCTGACCCTGGGGTCCGCCGCCGCCGGCCTGCGACCAGGCCATGGTGTTCACCGCCTGCCAGGCCTGGGACGACTGGAGACCGGAGAACGGCACCGGGTAGGCCAGCACCACCCGCTGCGGCGGAAGGGTCGACCCGCGGCGGGCGAACCACTCGGGCAGCACGACCGCCCGGGCGGTCAGCGGCACGCCCGGCGCCAGTGCCACGACGGTGGGGGCGAGCACGACGGCGGCGACCGTCCACGACGCGGGCAGGGCCCACGACGGCGCCCGCTCCACGAGCCGGGCGTGGGCGTGGTCGACGGCCAGTCCGGCCATGACGGCGACGCACAAGGTGACCACCAGGGTGAAGCGGACCTCGACGATGTCGCCGACCCACGGAAGGTGCTGGAGCGCGTCCCACGGCACCCGGTAGCCGTGGCCGGGACCGAGGGACAGCACGGCCGCGACCAGTCCCACACCGCCGAAGAGAAGCAGCCGCCGGTCGCCGCGGAACACCACCGCGCCGGCCACGGCCGCCACCACCACACCCAGCCCCAGGTAGCCGAGGCCCACCAGGACCGGGCCCTGGTAGCCGCCCAGCCGGAGCATCGACGGCCGCAGGTAGGAGAGGCCCCCGGTGCTCACGAAGCTCGACCAGGTCGTCCCGTACCGGGAGGTCGCCCCGTAGGACCAGATGGGACCGACCAGGTGCGTCGGTCCGTCGAGGAGGAACCACATCGGGTAGGCGAGCAGCACCGCCGACGCACCGAGGGCGACGCCCGCCCCCCGGGCCGCCCCCCGCACCCGGGGGCCGACGGACGCCGGACGGGCCACCGCGGCCCACCCGACGACCAGCGCCGTCCCGACGATGGAGGCCAGCACGGTGATCACCAGCACCTCGGTGCTGACGAAGAACTGCACCACCACCAACCCGGCCAGCGCGGTCCCGTTGCGCCACGGCGGTCGCCGCTGGGTGACCAGGAGGTCGGCGAGGACGAGGACGATCAGCGGAGGGACGGCGAGGAAGGCGATGTTGAGCTGGCCGAGGGCGAGCTCGGTGACGACGAAGGGAGAGAACCCGTAGGCCAGTCCACCGAGGAGCGCGGCCGGCGTCCACCGCACCCAGCGCCGCAGCAGCGCGAACATGGCCAGGGCGGACAGCGCCGGTGCCAGGGTGAGGGCCACGTCCATCGACGCCACCGGTCCGAACGCCCAGGTCACCGGGGCGAGGACGGTGCCGAGGGCCACCACGCTGGTGTCGTCGAGCAGGTTGATCCCCCCCGGGTGGAACAGCCACGTCGAGTACAGGACGTCGTGCCCGTGGGCCAGCGCGTACGCGGGCCACTCGAAGAACCACAGGAAACGGGCGGCGTCGCCGCAGCCGCAGGTGGTGGTGGACGTGGGATGGGAGGACCAGACGTTCCACCACAGACCCACGGCCAGGGCCAGGTAGCCGACGCCGGCCAGGACCATCGCGCGGACCCCGTGACCCGGACCGGCGGCCGGGTCGGCCCGGTCCGCCTCCGACGGGGCCGGGACGGTCGTCGACGGGGCCGTCACCGGCTCCCACCGTCTGCGGTCCGGCACAGCTGGCCGGCCGCCAGGGCCGGGTCGGCACTGAAGTGCATGGTGGTGAACGAGAGGCTGTGCGCCATGTCCGACAGCGCCCGGGAGAAGGTCAGCGGCGCGGTGATGGCGGCCAGGTACGAGCGCAGCGGGTCGCAGCCCAGGGCCTCCCGGGCGTCGGCGATCGAGGCGGCCGACGGCCCGCCGGGCGTGGACGTCGAGCCGGGGACGCCGAAGCGGGCCAGCATCCACGACGGCCCGATGTACTTCTCGTGGCCGGGACGGGCGTGGTGCACGATCGTGGTGTGGCTGCCGATCGGGTTGGCCAGCGAGTAGGAGTCGTAGACGTAGACGCGGGGGCCGACCAGGTAGCCGATGACGCCGATGGCCGGCAGGTTCACGGCCAGGGAGAACGGCAGCGGCGATCGGGCGGGCAGGGCGGCGGCCGGGTCGACCGGGGCGAACGGGTCGGTGACGACCAGGACCTCCTGGTGTCCGGGGGGCACCCGGCGGGCGGCCCGGGCCAGGATGGCGCCGGCCTCGCCCGACAGCGCCCGCCCGTAGTCGGCGGTGGTCACCGGGTGCGGGTTCCCGGTGGCGGTGATCCAGCTGTTGCGCTCGTTGGAGATGAACACGGTCTGGGGATCGAGGTCGTGGATGGTGGGCGGCACGAACCGCAGCCACCCGAGGCATACCACCGACCAGACGGCGATCCCCGCCACCGGCACCACCAGGAACCCGCGCAACGACCGCACCCCTACGTAGACGGGCAGGCAGAGGGCGAAGAACGCGGGGAGGAGGAGGCGGGCGTGCATGTAGTCGCCGCCCACGTCGACCACGTAGACCAGGTCGACCAGTCCGACGGCCAGCGGGGTGCACAGCACCAGCACCCCGGACCGGTCACCCGCCCGCCACCACCCGGCCACCCGCACGGCCACCAGCGGCACGGCCAGGGCGAAGGGCAGCCACAGGGTGTACGGGGCCACGAAGTTCCACAGGTAGGTGGCGCCCTGGGACCACCACGACGAGTCGGCCGCCTTGGCCAGCGCCGTCGTCGGGACCACCAACGCGTAGTACGCCATCCGGAACACTTCGTAGGCGACGGGAAGGGCCACGGCGGCCAGCACCGGGGCGATGCACCGCCGCACCCTCCCGCGCGTCGACGGCCAGCCCGGCGAGGCCACCACCACGACCAGGGCGACCACGAAGACGGCGGAGCCGAGCACCAGTTCGGGACGGACCAGGGTGCCGAGCCCGAACACCACCGCGGCGGGCACCGCTCCCTGGTGACGCGACTCCACCCGGACGAGCAGGAGGAAGGAGGCGCCGAGCCAGAGGAAGACCATCGACATCTCGAGGCCCGAGGTGGCGAACTCCCACACGCCCGCCACCACCGACACCATGAGCAGGCCGACCGGCAGCACGGTCCCCTCGTCGTGGCGCCGGCCGAGCCGCACGACGGCCGATCCCCCGGCGACGAACCCTCCGGCCGTGCACACCAGGCCGAGCACCACCGACGTCCACTCGAGGGAGACCCCGGGGGTCACCCCGTGGATCAGCACCAGGGTGAACATCCACAGCGGGTCCGAGTCCACTTCGACCCGCTCCCCCACGTTGAACACCGGCCCGTACCCGCTGAGCAGGTTGTGGACGATCCGGAAGTCGATGAAGGCGTCCTCGTCGACCCACCGGTACATCCAGGCGCCGACCAGGACGATGACCAGCGGGACCAGGACCGGCCACCAGGCGGCCACACCGCGCCCGGGGACCGGGGCGGTATCGGCGCCGCCCGGGTGCCCCCCGGTCGTGACCACGGTGTTCCCCCGGTGTGCGATGGCCGTGATGGTAGTGGAGCAGGCCGAGTGGCCGGTGTCCGGTGGCCGGTGTCCGGTGGGCGCGGCCGGCGGCTGCACCCGGCGGGCCACCGGGGCGGCGAGGTGTGGGTCCGAAGCGGCGAGGTGTGGGTCACTTTTCCGATACACACACGTTGTACAGACACTGGCGGGACGGACGCATCACCGCCCGGGACACCCACGGGTCGGCGGAGGGCCCTGGGGTACCATCCTGGCGATGCGCGCACGTGGTCGACGAGTCGGGTCAGCACCCCGGATGACAGTCGCTGCGTCCGCTCGGACCCGGTAGCCCGGCGGTGGTCGACGGGGACGGGGCCGCACCGCCTGCGACGCTCGGCATGGGGGCCGTCGGCACCGTTCCGACGGCGGTCGGGGCCGGGCCGGCCGTCACCCCGACCGTCGAGGCCGTCGTCCCGTCCGCGGCACCGGGCGGGACGACAGCCCCTTCGCGCTTCCGGCTCGGCAACCGCCCGCCGCTGACCGGCATCCGGGCCCTCGCCCTGTTTACCGTGCTGACCTACCACTCCAACTTCGAGACCCTCCCGGGGACGTGGGTGGCACTCCAGGTGTTCTTCGTCCTCAGCGGGTTCCTGATCACGGCCATGCTGGCCGGCGAGGGCATACGCACCGGCAGGATCAGCCTGGGCAGCTTCTACGCCCGCCGCGGGGTGCGACTGGTGCCGCCGCTGCTGTTGACCGTGGCCCTGCTCGGGATCTACGCCCACTTCGTCCACGTCGCCGATGCCGCCCAGCGGGTGTGGGGGGACAGCCTGGCGGCGATGTTCTACTACGCCGACTACCGCCAGGCCTTCGGCCACGCGCCCTTCTTCGGCTACCTGGCCCAGACCTGGTCGCTCTCGGTGGAGGAGCAGTTCTACATCATCTGGTCCATCGCCATGGTGGTCGCGGTGGCCACCCACCGGCGCCGTCTGGCCTACGCGTTCGCCGTGGTGGGCATGCTGGCGTCGACGGCCGACCGCCTCTACCTCGTCTACCACGCGCCCCACTTCGACAACGCGGTGTTCTCCCGCGTGTACTACGCCTTCGACACCCGGGCCGACGCACTGTTCCTCGGGTGCCTGCTCGGTCTGCTGGCCGCCGACGGCTTCCTCAACGGGTGGGCCCGCTGGGCCCGCGGACTGCTCACGCTGGCGGCCGCCGGGTCGGCGGTCTTCCTCTGCTGGATCCTGCTCTACGCCCCGCTGTTCACCGAAAACCTGGCCGTGTGGTGGCTGCCCTCCACGACGGTCGCCGCGGCGGTCATCATCACCTACTTCGTGATCTGCCCGAGGAGCCTCGGATCCCGGTTCGTCGGCATCGGCATCCTGGTGTTCATCGGCGACCTCTCGTACACGGTCTACCTCGTGCACTTCCCGGTGTACCTGGCCGTCCAGCAGAACCAGACCGGGTGGGCGTACTGGCCCAACGAGGCGTTCCGGCTCGTCATCATCTTCGCCATCGCCATCGCCAGCTGGTTCCTCGTCGAGCGGCCCCTGATGCGGTGGCGGAAGCGTTCGGCCGCCCGCGACGGTTCGGCCAGCTGACCGACCGGCCGCCCGGGCCGGCGGCCGGTCGCCACGATGCCGCACGGGCTGCGACATCAATGCCATGCTGTCCCTTTCCGCAGGTCTGGCGAAGGCGGTCGACGCAAGGGGGTGCGCCACCTGATGCACGTGGCCCTCGACGAGGCCGGTCCACCCGTCGTGCCGGTCGGCGGGGACGGGACCGGCCGATCCCCCTCCTCGCACCGGCTGGTCGGATCGTGGATCGTGCTGGTCGTGCCCGTGCTCGTGCTCCTCGTCGCTTCGTGGAACTACCGGTGGGTCCAGGAGGATGCCTTCATCAACTTCCGGATCATCGGCAATCTGCTGGCCGGCCACGGTCCGGTCTACAACGTCGGGGAACGGGTCGAGGCCTACTCGGACCCTCTGTGGCTCTTCCTCGTGGCGCTGGTCCACGAGGTCCTGCCGTTCGCGTCCTTGGAGTGGACATCAGTGGTGCTCGGACTGGCGTTCACCGTCGCCGGAGTCCTGCTCGGCGGTCGGGCCGTCCAGCGCCTGGTGGGCGCCCGTGGCGATCAGCTCGTCGTCCCGATCGGTCTGTACCTGTTCTCGGTGGTCGCCGGCGTGTGGGAGTTCGTGACCGGCGGGCTGGAGATGGGCATGGTCTTCGGGTGGATCGGGCTCTCCTTCTGGCTCCTCGTCCGGGTCGAGCGGCGCCGCCGTGCCGCCGTGCCGACAGCCGTCCTCCTGGGTCTCGGCACCCTCATCCGGCCCGAGCTCGTCCTCGAGTCGGTCGTCTTCATGTGCGCGCTGATCCTCGTCGTCGCCTCGCCCGGCTGGCTCGGTCCGACGGCACGCTTCCGGCGGTACGGACTGCCCGTCGTGGCCGCCGCGGCCCTCCCGCTCGTCTACGAACTGTTCCGGATGGCCTACTTCGCCCTGGTGGTGGCGAACACCGCCCTGGCCAAGTCCGCGGGCTCGACGTGGTGGAGCCAGGGCTTCACCTACCTGTGGAATTTCGTCGCCCCCTACACCCTGTGGCTCCCCTTCCTCCTCGTCGTGCCGCTCATGGTGCCGCGCGTCGTCCGGTGGCGGCGCTCCGGCGACCGCACCGGCGTCGTGGTGCTCATGACGCCGATCGCCGCTGGTCTGGTCGACGTGCTCTACGTGGTCGCCATCGGCGGCGACTATCAGCACGCCCGCCTTCTGCTCCCCGCTTTCTTCGCCATCTGCGTCCCGCTGTGCCTCGAGGTCGATCAGCTCCGGACGCTGGCGGTGATCCCCGTCGTCGGGATCGCCGTCTGGTCCGTCGTATGCCTCGGGTGGCTGCGGTACGACCCGCACCACGCCTTCTTCGGCGAGATCCACGGGATCTCCAACGAACGCGACACGTGGATCGGAGGTCAGGACGGCCTTCATCCGGTGGCCCTCTCCTCGTACGGCGCGTTCACCAGTCCGGCCCGTTACTACCGGGACGTGGCTGCGGACGACAAGCACGCAGGACGCCAGGAGATGATCATCTCGACCGATCCGTATTTCCTGTTGAGCGGCCAGATCGTGGTGCCCGCCTCGAGCCCGCTGCCCGTCAACCTCGTCGTCGGCCTCCGCGAGATCGGCTCGCGGGGCCTGGTGGCCGGACCCGACGTCTACGTGTTCGACAGCAACTCACTGGCGAACCCGATCGGCGCCCACATGATCGTGCCCCGGGGGACCGTCCCGGGTGGCAAGCGCATCGGGCCGGCCTGGATGATCGCCCGCTTCGGCACACCCTCCGTCCACGTCCCCGCGTCCGTGGCCACCCTCGCCTCGATCGACGCGGCGCGGACCGCGCTGCACTGCGGCAACCTGGCGTCCTACCTCCACGCGATCACCTCCCCGCTGACCTTCTCCCGGGCGCTGTCGGACCTGACGCACTCCTTCGCCTTCACCACCATGACCTTCGGCGCCGACCCGGTCGCCGCCGAGCGGCAGCTCTGCCGATGACGGCCCGACCGCGCGCCCCGCAGGGGACACCCACGGCGTAGACACGGCCGCCGAAGGCTCACCCGGACCCGTCCCGACACCGGCCCGACAGGCCTCCGGGGCTACGATCCGGGGGTGGGAACAGCTGTGGAGGGTCAGGCCACAGCCGGGTCGACGGCCGGAGACGGGCACCTGCCGGTAGCCGCGGCTCACCCGGAGGCACCCG
This sequence comes from Acidimicrobiales bacterium, assembly GCA_049517675.1. GTDB lineage: Bacteria > Actinomycetota > Acidimicrobiia > Acidimicrobiales > RAAP-2 > Bog-756. The sequence goes on along the minus strand of JBEKRV010000067.1, from coordinate 4,139 downwards.
AGCCCCGACTCGGCCGGATCCCCGCCCTGGACGGTGTCCGCGCCCTCGGCATCGTGCTCGTCCTCTTCTTCCACGGCGGCTTCTCGTGGGCCGGCGGCGGGTTCTTTGGCGTCGACGTGTTCTTCGTGCTGTCCGGGTTCCTCATCACCGGTCTGCTGGTGTCCGAGTACCGCCAGAACGCCGGCATCGGGCTCGCCCGCTTCTGGGGGCACCGGGTCCGCCGCCTCGTGCCCGCACTCCTGGTCATGCTGGTCGGGATCGCCCTGTACGGCTACTTCCTCGCCCCCTCCGACACCCTCGGCCAACTGCGCGGTGACGCGCTGGCCACCCTCTTCTACGTCAACAACTGGCACCAGATCTCGGGCAGCCAGGGGTACTTCGCCGCACTGAACACGCCGCGTCCGCTGCTCCACACCTGGTCGCTGTCGATCGAGGAGCAGTTCTACCTGGTCTGGCCGCTCCTCGTCCTCGGCATCCTGCGCTGGAGCCGGTCGCTCCGCACCCTGCTGGTCGTGACCGTGGCCGGCGCGGTGGCGAGCGCGGTGGCCATGGCCGTCGTGTACGGCAACGGGTCCGGCGAGAGCCGGGCCTACTACGGCACCGACACCCGGGCCCAGGCCCTGTTGATCGGCGCCGCGCTGGCCATCGTGCTGGCCCACCCCCTCCCGCGGCGCCGGACGGGACCGGTGCCGACCACCTCGCTCATCCGGTCCTTCGCCCTCTCCCGGACGGCCCGGCTCGGGTTGGCCGGCGTCGGCGTCGTCGGTCTGGCCGCCGTACTCGTGCTGTCGACGGCCGACGACAGCACCACCGCCTGGATCTACCGCGGCGGCTTCACCCTGGTGGCCCTCGCCACGGCCGCGATCATCGCCTGCGTGGCCCTGGTGCCGGACGGGTCGCTGTCCCGGGCCCTGTCGCTCCGCCCGGTGCGCTACGTCGGCGCCATCTCGTACGGCCTCTACCTCTACCACTGGCCCATCTTCGTCGTCGTCGACCACGCCCGGACCGGCCTGGTCGGCTGGCCGCTCTTCGTGGTGCGGGTGGCACTCTCGTTCGCGGTGGCCGTCGCCTCGTTCCACTTCCTCGAGATGCCCGTCCGCAACGGGGCCCTGCGGGGATGGCGCGGTTGGGTGGCGACCCCGCTCGCCGTCGGCGCCACCGCCGTGCTCCTCGTGTCGGCCACGGCCGGCGCCACCGCCGCGGTCAACGCCCTTCCGGCCGAAGCCGCCAGCAGGCCCCTCGACGCCATCCCCCCCGGGGGCAACGCCGGCACCGCGGCGGCGGTGGCCGCCGTGCCGGCCGGAACCGGGGGCCCGATCCGCGTCCTGCTGGTCGGCGACTCCGAGGCCAGCTTCCTCGGGTTCGGGCTCGGACCCGACTCGACCGACTACGGCGTGGACTACCAGGGGGACGGGGTGTTCGGCTGCGGGCTCCTCACCTACGAGACGCTCTTCCACGGGACGCTGGTCGACGGCGCCGTCGGTGAGCGCGGCGGCCACCTCCCGGTGCCCTGTGGGACCCAGCTCACCCGGTGGAAGGCCGACGTCGACACGTTCCACCCCGATGTGGTCCTGCTGGCCGACGGCGAGTACGAGGTGCGCGACCAGCGCATCGACGGCACCTGGCGGCACATCGGCACCCCGGCCGTCGACGACCAGGAGGTGTCCGCCCTCACCCGGGCCGCTTCGGTCCTCGGGTCCGACGGGGCCACCGTCGTCTTCCTCACCGCGCCCTACTACCAGCAGCTCGAGCAGGCGGACGGCGAGCCCTGGCCCGAGGACGCACGGTCCCGGGTCGATCGCTACAACGACCTGTTGGCCCAGGTGGCGTCCCGGTCCGGGGGGCGGGTGGTCGTGGCCGACCTGGGGGCCAAGCTCGACCCCGACGGCCATTTCACGTCGACGCTCGACGGGATCGACGTGCGGTTCTCGGACGGCATCCACGTGACCCCGGCCGGGGCCAAGCTGGTCTCGCCGTGGCTCCTGACCCTGGCCGTCCGGCTCGGGACGGCCGACCGCGCCGCGGCCACCGCCACGACGACGACCACGACCCCGGCCTGAGCGGGGATCAGCGCGTCGGCGGTGCGGGACGGCCGGACGCCCCGGTGACCGTCACCGCCATGTCGCCCACGCGGCCCACGTAGCCGGGCAGGCCCGGGGACGCCGTCGTCCAGGTGGACAGTCCGACCATCCGCGGTTCGGCACCCACGGACTCGTAGCCCGGACCGAACTCGGCCTTCCAGAACGGGCTCACCTCCGGTCGGTACCCGTCCCGGTCGAGCTGGTCGACCAACCCGATGAACTCCTCGGTGTCGAGGAGCTCGGTCCGGACCGTCCCGGCACCGGCGTCCCCGACGGCCACCAGTCCCCCGGCCGGCAGCCTGGGTGTGACCAGGTCGACGAGCTGCCCGACGTGAGGGTCGCCGGCCCGGCTCAGCGGCGGGATGGCAGCCACCCGGACGCAGGTGACGACGCCGACCGCGACGGCGACGGCGCACATCGCCAGGCGGAGGCCGGAGCCGGTCCGACCCTGCCCGACCCACGCCGGGACCGGCACCGTGCCCGCACCGATCAACGACGCGACGGGAAGGACGACGGCCCACAGGGCCAGGTACCCGAAGACGAACCCGACGACATGGAGGACGGCGACGACTGCGGCCACACATCCGACCAGCGTCAGCGCACCCATGCCGACGGCGAAGCGCGACCGTCGCCGGGCGCCCGCCACGACGACGGCCGCCCCCAGCGCGACGGTCACGACGCACACGGCCACGGCCCAAGCGGCGTGCATCGGGGTCCCGCCGAGGATCGAGCCCATCACCTCGCCGGGGCCGGCGACCAGGACGGCGAACGCGGCGGCGACCGCCCACAGCGAGGCCGTCAGGGTCTGACCCGGGTGGCCGGCGGTGAAGAACCGGTAGAGGAGGGTGAGGTTGCCGGGATCGTTGGTGACCTGCTGGACGATCGGAGGCAGCCACATCAGCGCGAGGGCGGCGAGCCCGACCACCACCAGGACACGCGCCCGCCGCCGCGCCACGGGACCCGTCGACGGCGGCTCCGCTCGGTCGCGGTAGAAGGTCACCAGCCAGACCGCTCCGGCCACCACGATCACCACCGCGGCCAACGGCAGGGTCGAGATGTCGGTCTGGACCACGTAGGACCCGACCAGGAGGGAACCGACCAAGGACGCCCCCGACCGGTCGATCGTCCCGGCGCACAGGAGGATCAGCAGGAGGAGGGGGAAGAGCACCACCGTCGGGTTCCACGGGCTGACCAGCGCTCCGAGGACCGACTCCGAATACGTGGTGGCCGACGTGCCCGCCGCGGCCAGCACCGCGGCCAGCACGCCCACCCAGACGGCGGCCCACAGCGCCCGTGCCGGGGTGGTCCGGCGACGCACCACGGCCACGCAGCCCACGGCGGCGAGAGCGTTGAGCAGTGTGGCCCCGACGAACAGCGAGCGGGCGTTCGACCCCAGCACCCGGTAGACGAGGGACACCAGGTAGAAGTAGGTCGGTCCCGGGTGGTTCCAGTTGTTGTGGTCGAAGACGCCGAGCTGCTGCCTCCACGCGAGGGCCCGCCGGACGTGCAGGTCGATGAGGGACAGGTCGTCGGCCAGGGTCAGACGGGCGGTGGGGGCGGTGGCCAGTCGCACCAGCGCGTAGGCGAAGGGCACGACCACGACGGCATAGGCGAGGGCGGTGAGCCATCCGCCCGAAGGAGCGGACCGCCACGTCGGGGCGGACATGCGGGTGCTGTGGCGGTGGCGGGAGGCGTCGGGTGGTGCATCCACGGCCACGGCCTGGTCGAAAGGGGATACCACGACCGCCCGATCGTAGGGCATCGCCCTACCCGAGGAGTCGGCTCCCGGGTCACACAGTCCGTGGTGGCATGCACACGGGCGCAGGCGGCACGATTCCCCCCACGCGAAAGCGCCCGTCCCACGAACTGACGGGGATCGGGCGCTCTACTTCAGTTGTACTCCGGGACGGGACCGGTCGGGGAAATGGCGTCCAGTGGGGCTTCCTTGCCCGTACCGTTGCAACGCTCCCACTTCGAGCTGCTTGCCTTGGTTCGATCTGCGCCTGCCGGGATCACTCCCGTACAATCCCCGGCCATCCGTCCTCAGGATGGCCCTCC
>JBEKRV010000066.1:0-17969 GCA_049517675.1 Acidimicrobiales bacterium | reverse complement strand
GTCAGCACCAGCCAGCTGGTTTCGGTGACCATCAACTGACCCTGCCCTGATCGGTGCGTGCGATCCCCTGGAGCCCGTTCGTCGGGCCCCGGGGGATCGTCGCGTCCCGGGCGGCGCCGGGCGCGGAAGTGGCTGCTCGCCGCCCGGCGGTGGCATGATCGGGTGAGCGGCATGTGGGGACACCACCCCGGGGGATGCCGCGACAGGTGAGGGGCAAGAGGGGGAGCGTCATGCGCAGTCGTCATCGCGGTACGTCCTGGTGTCGTGCCGCCGGGGCCGTCCTGGTCGTCTGCGTGGGACTCGTCCCCACGCTGGTGACCACCGTGCCCACGGCCGGAGCCGATGCCGGCACGGGCCTCGTGGGCAACGGATCGGTGGACGAGGCATGGCTCACCGGCGCAGGACCGGGGGATGCCGTCACGCTGCTGCAGAACGGCTCGGCGGTGGCCAACCCCGCCAATCCGGGAACGGCGGACGCGCTCGGGTCGCTGATCATCCGCGATCTGACCCCCGGATCGGGCTATGCGTGGGACGACACCACCACCGGGGTGCTGACACCGTCGTTCTCGGTGCTCGCCCCCGGCGCCAATCCGTCCACGGGCTCGGCCCTGTACACCGACCAGCCGATGCACGACGGCCTCAACTACATCACCATGCGGGACGGCATCCAGCTCGCCGCCACGGTCCGCTATCCCTACGGCAGCACCTGCAGTGCCACCGCCCCCTGTCCCACGGTCATCGAGTACTCGGGGTACGACGTGGCCGGACCGACCGACCCCATCCCCTCGCTCCTGGCCGAGGCCACCGGCACCACCTGCACCGACTGCGGTGACCCGAACCTGCTCCCCGACTCGTCGACCGACGTCGGCGCCGTGCTGGCCCGGTTCGCCGGGTTCGCCACGGTCAGCCTGCAGATGCGGGGGACCGGCTGCTCGGGCGGCGCCTACGACCTGTTCGGCTACCCGTCCGACTACGACGCCTACGACGCGGTGGAGATCGTCGCCCACCAGGACTGGGTGGCCGACCACAAGGTCGGCATGGTGGGCATCAGCTACTCGGGCCTGTCCCAGCTGCCCGCCGCCGGTACCGACCCGCCCGACCTGGCGGCCATCGCCCCGATGAGCCCGACCGACGACCTGTTCTCCACCGGCTACCCCGGTGGCATCTACAACGACGGTTTCGCCGAGTCGTGGATCGACGCCCGGATCGACGACGCCATGCCGGCCGCGACGCTCAGCGGCGGGCAGCTGGCGCCGCTGTCGAGCACGCCGGTCTCCGGTGTCGGGCAGCCCTGGGTCTACTACGAGATCGACGCCGAGCTGGCGGCCGACGGCGGGACGTCGTCGACCTGCCTGGCCGACCAGGCACTCCACGGCCAGTCCGAGAGCCTCGAGTCGCTGGTCGGCCCCCAGATGGTGGCACCGGGCACCGGACCGGGCCGTGACCCGTCGCTGTTCGACGTCCGATCGATGTCGGAGTGGGCGACCCACATCACCGTGCCGGTGTTCATCGCCGGGGCCATGGAGGACGACGAGACCGGCCCGCAGTGGACCGCGCTGCTTTCGGCCCTCCCGACCACCACCCCGGTCTTCGCCAACCTGGTGAACGGCGGTCACATCGACTCCACCGATCCGCAGATCATCAGCCGGTGGCTCGAGTTCCTGGACGTGTACGTCGCCGACCGGGTGCCCACGACGCCGAACGCCCTCGAGAACCTGGTGCTCGACGGGTTCACGAGCTTCGCGTCGGGCACGACGGCGCAGGCCCCGCTCCCGGCCATCCGGTTCACCACCGCGAAGACCGCGGCCAAGGCGCAGGCCGACTTCGCCAAGCAGACTCCCCGGGTCGAGGTGCTCTTCGACAGCGGTGCCGGCACGGTCGGGGCCGGGGATCCGGAGGCGACCTACTCCGCCGGATTCAAGGAATGGCCGCCGAAGGGCAGGACCACGACCTACTACTTCGGCACGGGCGGGACGCTCGCCACCAGGAAGCCCAAGACCACGGGCAGCGCCTCCCTCACCCTCGACCCGAGCGTCCGGCCGGCGACCAGCCTGCCTGCTGGCGGTAACCCGTGGGCGGCCGACCCCGGATGGGACTGGACCACCGTCCCGGCGGCGGACGGGCTCGCCTTCCAGACGCCTCCGTTCACCACGGACACCACGATCGTCGGGCCGGCGACCCTCGACCTGTGGGTGGCGTCGTCCACCCCGGTCCTCGACTTCCAGGCCAGCGTCACCGAGGTCCGGCCATCAGCGGGCCAGGAGGAGTACGTGACCTCGGGCTTCCTGCGCAGCTCCGACCAGGTCGACCTCAGCACGTCCACGCCGCTGTTCACCGTCCCGAGCTACCTCGCCTCCGATGCCGGCACGCTGGACCCGACGTCGTACACCGAGGTCGCCATTCCGATCGACCCGATCGCCCACACGTTCCGGGCCGGCACGGAGTTGCGGGTGGTGCTGTCGGCACCCGGCGGCGACCGCCCCTCATGGGAGTTCGACACGGTCGACGACGGCCAGTCCGCCTCGGTCGGCTTCGGCGGGGTGGCGGCATCGGCGCTGGTGGTCGACGCGGTCCACGGCGTGCAGGACACACCGACGCTGCCCGCCTGCGGCTCGCTGCGGGGCGAGCCGTGCCGGGCGTACCAGGCGGAGGGGAACCAGGGCTGAGCCCCGCGCCGAGGGGCCCACGGGTCGCCCCTGGCGCTACCGCAGGCGGTCGACCCGGCGGAGGCTCTCCTCGGCCTCGGCCACCAGGCGACCGACGAGCTCGCCCGCGGGCACCAGCGCGTCGATGGCGCCGACCCCCTGGCCGCTCGGGTAGCACTCCCGGGCCGGGTCGACGTCGGGATCGTCGGGGCCGGTGGGGAGATGGAGCACGCCGCCGGTGATCGACCGGATCATCTGCTCCGGAAACGGCGACAGCTCGTCGGGATGGTGGTCGTAGTACTCCGTGTAGGAGTTGGCGAGCACCCGCATGGGCTTGCCGCTGTACGCACGGCTCACCGTGGTGCGGTTCTCGTCGGCCGCCAGCAGGGCGTCGTGGTAGCCGAGGGAGACCCGTGCCTCGGGGGTGGCGATGAACCGCGTGCCCAGCCACACGCCGTCGGCACCCAGAGCCAGGGCTGCAGCCAGTCCCCGGCCGTCGACGATGCCGCCGGCCGCCACCACCGGCACCCTGTCACCGACGGCGTCCACGATCTGGGGGACGAGGGGCATGGTGGCCACGCGTCCGGTGTGCCCCCCCGCCTCGGTCCCCTGGGCGACCACGAGGTCGCACCCGGCTTCGACGGCCAGGACGGCGTGGTGGACCCGTCCGCACATGTTCACGACCAGCACGCCGGCGTCGTGGCACATGGCGATGACCTCGCGGGGGACGCCGAGGGCCCCGACGAAGATCCTCGCCCCGGAGTCGATGATCCTCTGGACCTGGGCGGCCATGTCACCGGGCATCGCCGTGAGGAGGTCGACGCCCCAAGGCTTCTCGGTGAGCTCCGCCATGGCGGCCATCTCGGCGTCCATGACCTCGCTGCTCATCGATGCGGCCCCCAGCGTCCCGATCCCACCCGCCTCGGACACGGCGGCGGCGAGCCTGTGGTAGCTCACACCGCCCATACCGGCCAGCATCACCGGGTGCTCGATCTCCAGGAGCTCGGTCAGTCGCGTCTGCATGTCGGATGTCCCTTTCCGGTGGGCAGGAAGACGGTCCAGCCGGTGCACGGCACCTGGCGGCCCCCTGTCGGCTGCCCATCCTAGGGAAGGGACCGGACGCCCGTGGGATCCGGGGACCGTCCGTCAGAGGTCGCCGGGAGTCGGCGGCACGTCGACCGCGTGCTGGCGGAGCGCCTCGATCGGGACGATCTCGAGGGCCCGCTCGTGGGTCGACGCCAGCACGACGAAGGCGGCGGCCCCTACCTGGTGCGCCCGCAGCCAATTGGCGGCGGTGACGCACCACCTGTCACCGGGCACCAGACCGGGGAAGTGGAACTGCGGCTTCGCCGTGGACAGGTCGTTCCCGATCGAGCGCTGGTGTTCGAGGAACTCCGCGGTGACCACCGCACAGATGGTGTGGCTCCCGAGGTCCTCCGGCCCGGTCGAGCAGCAGCCGTCCCGGTAGAAGCCGGTGACCGGGTCGGTGCCGCAGGGCTCGAGGTCGCCGCCCAGGACGTTCCGCTCGGTCATCGGAGCGCATTCTTGACGAAGTCGTCGGTCCCGTGGCCGAGCGGCAGCCGGGTCCCGCCGTGCCAGCTGCCGCGGAGATGGCGCCGCACGGCCGGAGACCCGTCGGCCGTGCCCCTGGCCGCGCCGTGCCACAGATCGGCGTGGTGGAACAGGACGTCCCCCCGCTCCTGGTAGACGGCGATCTCACCCGGCACCCGCTCGAACCCGGGGGGGATCCCGTCGGTTCCGCCCCGGTGGCTGCCGGGCAGCACCCGCAGGAAGCCGTTGGCCGGTGAGGTCGGGTCGAAGTGGATGGTGAAGGCCACGCCGGGCCAGATGTCGAGGTGTGGCCCCGACTGGTGGTCGGTGTGCCAGCCGATGCGCGAGTAGCCCGACCCGGGCCCGGGTCGGGCGTCCTGGTACACGACGCCGAACTGCTCGTAGTCGAGGAGCCATGCGCCCGGGCCGAGCAGTCGTCGGTTCACGTCGATCAGCGCCGGGTGGTGGACCATCCGGTCCGCCAGACCCGAGGCCCGGGTGGCGAAGCAGACGTAGTGGGCGAACGGACGACCGTCGATCACGGCGTCGGGTGCGTCGAGGATGTCCGTCCGGTGCCTGGCATCCGACTCCCCGGCGACCAGGCGTCGCTGGGCGCGGACCAACTCGTCGCCGGTGGCCGCCAGCTCCGCCTCGTCGAAGAGGCCACGCAGGGTCGCGAAGCCGTTGAGCTGGAAGAACGCGCACAGTTCGTCCAGGTCCGCGGTCCCGAAGACACCGTCACCGACGGCGGTCAGCACCGGGCCGGCCCGGAACGGGGTTCGCACGCCAAGAGCATCCCACGACTGTACGCCGGACGTGCCGTCCTCCCTTCGGCGCATCGTGTGCGGCCACCCGACGGGGAAGCTCCCGCCGTGGCGCCGTCCGCGGGGGTTGATTGCAATACTCGTGGGGTTCCCCTAGGTTGCGAGGGGATCACCGGCCTGTCTTCGGGGGAACATTCGGGGGGCTGCGCAGGCTGCTTGCATTTCGGTTACGGGAGGGGTGACCCGAGGGGTCGCACCGACATGACACGTCAGGAGAGACGTAGATGAGAGCATCACGATCACTGTCCGCCCGCATGGCCACACTTGCCACCGTGGCGGCGATCATGGGGGCGGGCCTGGTAGGGGCGGCCGGCCTCGTCGCCAGCGCAGGCACCGCCGGGGCCAGCACGCCGGTCGGGACCACCAACTGCGACCTGGCGGCGCCGGCGGGCGAGACCCCGATCGCGGCATCGGTCAGCGCCACGATCAGCCCGTCGCCGGTCAACGAGGGAAACACCTTCTCCGTCAGCGGGTTGTCGCTCTCGTCGACCCTGGTCTCCAACGCCACGACGACGCTCGCCGCCGGTGAGACACTTGCGGTCACCTTCACGACCCAGATGACGGCCACAAACGCCTCGCCGTCGAGCCAGCAGGCGACGTTCTCCACCAGCGTGACGCTCCCGAAGCCGTTCCCCATCGGCGCTTCGGCCCCGATCTCGCTCCCCGGTAGCGTCGGGCAGTTCACGGCGGCGACCACCGGTGCGACGTCGACCCAGGTCTTCTTCAACCCGTCGGGTGAGCTCAACGTGACGCTCGGGTCACTGTCGTTCTCCGGTGCGTGCACCGGACCCCCGCCGGTCGAGGTGGCCAGCGCCAGCATCATCCCGGCAGCCGGGTTCATCACGAACGTCATCCCGAACGCCGCGCTGAGCGCCGGTGGCTCGACGGTCAAGCTGGTGGGCACCAGCTTCGGCAGCGCCACCGCCGTCCACTTCGGCAGCTCCCTGGCGACCAACCTCCGGATCCTCAGCCCCAACGTCATCACGGTCACGGTGCCGCAGGGGCCGAACTTCCCCTACGGCTCCACCCCGAACACCCAGGTGGTCGAGGACATCACCGTCACCAATGCCGCCGGAAAATCGAAGGTCCAACCACTGGACCAGTTCACCTACGTGGATCCCTCGCTCGGAGCCATCGTGAGCAGCGTCACCCCGAACGTGGGCCAGGCTGCAGGTGGCAACCAGGTGACCATCACCGGGCTCGGATTCGACGACGTCGCTGACGGGGGCGGTCCCGCGTTCGCCGTCGACTTCGGATCGGTCAACCAGCCGAACTTCACCGTGGTGTCCAACACCGAGATCACGACGACCGCGCCCCCGGGCACCGGCGTGGTGGACGTGACGGTGGTCGGCAACGACGAGTCGACCCCATCGCCGATCAGCCCGGCCGACCGCTACAACTACGACCCCGGCTACTTCCAGGCGGGCTCCGACGGTGGCGTGTTCTCCTTCGGGCAGGTCCCGGGCAACGCCGGCTACTACGGCTCGGCCGGCAACCTCACATTGAACAAGCCGGTCGTCGGGATGGCGACCACACCTGACGGCGGCGGCTACTACCTGGTGGCCTCCGACGGCGGCGTGTTCGCCTACGGCGACGCCCAGTTCCACGGCTCGGCCGGCAATCTCACCCTCAACGCGCCCATCGTCGGCATGGCCGTCACCTCGGACGGGGCCGGATACTGGCTGGTCGCCTCCGACGGCGGCGTGTTCGCCTACGGCGACGCCCTGTTCTACGGCTCGACGGGTGGACAGACCATCGCCGCTCCCATCGTCGGCATGGCCCGTACCGCCGACGGTGGCGGCTACTGGCTGGTCGGCGCCGACGGCGGCGTGTTCGCCTACGGCGACGCCCAGTTCCACGGCTCGCTGGGGGGCACCCCGCTGGCCGCCCCGATCGTCGGGATCGCCTCCACCCCCGGTAGCGGCGGCTACTGGCTGGTCGGCGCCGACGGCGGCGTGTTCGCCTACGGCGACGCCCAGTTCCACGGTTCCCTCGCCGGCACCCCGCTGGCCGCCCCCATCTCGGGCATCGCGGGGACCACCGACGGCGGCGGCTACTGGCTGACCGCCACGGGTGGCGGTGTCTTCAACCTCGGGGACGCCGGCTTCTACGGTGAGATGGCCGGCATCAAGCTGAACGGTCCAATCGTGGGCTTCGCCCCGGTCCAGTCGACGACACAGTTGACCGCCTGACCGTCCTGCAGTCCTGCAGTGCCCGACGAACCGGGGGCCTCGGCCCCCGGTTCGTCCGCGTGATCGGGCCGTGACCGCCACCACCGTGCGGTCCCGACCCGGTACACGATCCGTCCGAGTGGCCGTACCATGGTCGTATGGACGACAGCACGGCACCAGGCGACCTCACCGAACAGCCCCTGGAGGGGGTCAAGCCCCGCAGCTTCGCGGTCACCGAGGGCCCGACCCGCGCTCCGGCCCGGGCCATGCTGCGGGCGGTGGGCATGGGCGACGACGATTGGGACAAGCCGCAGATCGGCGTGGCCTCGTCGTGGAACGAGGTGACGCCGTGCAACCTGCCCCTCGGCCGCCTGGCCCAGAAGGCCAAGCACGGGGTGCACGAGGCCGGAGGGTTCCCGCTCGAGTTCGTGACCATCGCCGTGTCCGACGGCATCTCCATGGGGCACGAGGGCATGCGGGCGTCGCTGGTCAGTCGCGAGGTCATCGCCGACTCGGTCGAGACGGTCATGCACGCGGAGCGCTTCGACGGGATGGTGACCCTGGCCGGCTGCGACAAGTCGCTGCCGGGCATGCTCATGGCCGCGGCCCGCCTCAACCTCCCGAGCGTCTTCCTCTACGGCGGGTCGATCCTCCCCGGACGGGTGCGCGACCGGGCCATCGACATCACCTCGGTGTTCGAGGCGGTGGGCGCCAACGCCGTCGACGCGCTGAGCGACGAGGAGCTGTCCCTCATCGAGCACAATGCCTGCCCGACCGAGGGCTCGTGCGCCGGGATGTTCACGGCGAACACCATGGCCTCGGTCGCCGAGGCCCTCGGGATGTCCCTGCCCGGGAGCTCGTCGGCCCCGGCCGTCGACCGCCGCCGCGACGATCTCGCCCTGGCGTCGGGCCGCGCGGTGGTGGAGCTGCTGCGGGCCGGGATCCGGCCACGCCAGATCATGACCAAGGAGGCCTTCGAGAACGCGATCTCGGTGGTCATGGCGCTCGGAGGGTCGACCAACGCGGTGCTCCACCTCCTGGCCATCGCCAACGAGGCCCGGGTCGACCTGGCACTGGACGACTTCAACAAGGTGGCCGCACGCGTCCCGCACCTCGCCGACACCAAGCCGCACGGGAAGTACCACATGTCCGACCTCGACCGGATCGGTGGGGTCCCGGTCGTTCTGGCCCAGCTCCTCGAGGCGGGTCTCCTCCACGGTGACTGCATGACGGTGACCGGCAGGACCATGGCCGAAAACCTGGCCGCGCTGGACCCGCCCGCTCCCGACGGCGATGTCGTCCACGTCCTGTCCGACCCGATCCACAGCCAGGGCGGCATCGCCGTGCTCACCGGCTCGCTGGCACCGAAGGGGGCGGTGGTGAAGGTCGCCGGCATCGACCGTCTCACCTTCGACGGCACCGCCCGCGTGTTCGACGGCGAGGACAAGGCCATGGAGGCCATCCTGGCCGGCTCCATCGAGCCGAACACGGTGGTGGTGATCCGCTACGAGGGCCCGAGGGGCGGTCCGGGCATGCGGGAGATGCTGGCCATCACCGGCGCCATGAAGGGCGTGGGCCGTGGCGCCGACTGTGCGCTGGTCACCGACGGCCGCTTCTCCGGTGGCACCCACGGGTTCTGCATCGGGCACGTCGCACCCGAAGCGGTGGACGGTGGACCGATCGCCCTCGTGGCCGACGGCGACCGCATCGTGGTGGACGTCGACCGGCTGAGCATCGACCTGCTGGTCGACGACGAGGAGCTCGACCGGCGGCGTGCCGGCCTCAAGCACCCCGCGCCGCGGTACACGACGGGGGTCCTGGCCAAGTTCGCCCGCCTGGTGACCGGGGCCGAGCGCGGCGCGATCACCGAGGCCTGAGGCCCGCCCCGCCCGTGGCACCGGGTCCCGTCTTCAACGGGGCACTTGTCGAAGCGGTCGGTGCATGGCAGAATGTCCGCATAATGCGTGCCACCACCCGATCCCTCTTCACCCCGGTACTCGTCTCGTAGCGCACGCGACGTTTCTTCGCCGTGTGCGCTTTCCGACCTCCCAGACGGGAGGTCGTTTTCATGTCCGCCCGCCGGGGACCACCGACCAGACCCGACCACATCGACCATCGCCGACAAGGGAGCACCCGATGGAACTCACCGGAGCACAGGCACTGATCAAGAGCCTCGAGATGCAGCACGTGGAGGTCATGTTCGGCCTCCCCGGAGGGGCGATCCTGCCCGTCTACGACCCGATCCTCGACTCGTCGATCCGCCACATCCTCGTGCGGCACGAGCAGGGTGCCGGCCACATGGCCCAGGGCTACGCCCAGGTCACCGGTCGTCCGGGCGTGGCCATGGCCACCTCGGGACCGGGCGCCACCAACGTGGTCACGCCGCTGGCCGACGCCTACATGGACTCCACGCCCCTGGTCGTGGTGACCGGTCAGGTGGCCACCACCGCCATCGGCACCGACGCCTTCCAGGAGAGCGACATCACCGGCATCACCATGGGGATCACCAAGCACAACTGGCTGATCACCGACGTCAACGACATCCCCCGGATCGTCGCGGAGGCCTTCCACGTGGCCACCACCGGCCGGCCGGGCCCGGTCCTGATCGACGTCCCGAAGGACATCGCCCAGACGACGATGGAGTGGTACTGGCCGGCACCGGGGGACCTCGACCTCCCCGGGTACCATCCGGTCGTCGAGGGTGACCCCGCGCTCGTCGCCGAGGCCGCCACGATGCTCCTGGCCGCGGAACGCCCGGTGATCTACGCGGGAGGGGGCATCCTGAAGGCCCGTGCGGCCGACGCCCTGCGGGAGCTGGCCGAGCGCACCGGGATCCCGGTCGTGACGACGCTGATGGCCCGCGGCTGCTTCCCCGACTCCCATCCGCTGTGCCTGGGCATGCCCGGCATGCACGGCAACTACACGGCCGTCACCGCCATGCAGCAGTCGGATCTGCTGATCGCCCTCGGGAGCCGGTTCGACGACCGGGTCACCGGTCGGGTGAGCGCATTCGCCCCCGGGGCCAAGGTCATCCACGTGGACATCGACCCGGCCGAGCACCACAAGGTCCGACATGCCGACGTGGCCATCGCCGGCGACTGCCGCCTGGTGATCGAGGAGCTGCTCCTCGCCCTCGAGGCCATCGGCCTGGCCCACTCCGAGACGACCCGGGGCGGCAGGGGCGGCTCACCCTCCGACGCCGTCGCCGGAGCTCCCGCCGCTCCGGGATCGCTGGCGGAGCGCTTCCCCCGCGAGGCGCTGGCCCCGTGGCGTGCGCAGCTGGGGGAGTGGCAGGTGCGGTACCCGCTCGTCTACGACCAGCAGCCCGGGAGCGGCCCGCTCAAGCCGCAGTTCGTGATCGAGACCCTGCGCGACAACACGCCGGAGGACACCATCGTCGCCTCCGGCGTGGGCCAGCACCAGATGTTCGCCTCGCAGTGGTGGCAGTTCGACCACCCGTACACGTGGGTGAACTCGGGCGGGCTCGGGACCATGGGCTTCGCCGTCCCGTCGGCCATCGGCGCCAAGGTGGGACGGCCGGACAAGATGGTGTGGGCGGTCGACGGCGACGGATGCTTCCAGATGACCGCCCAGGAGCTGGTGACGGCCAGCTCCGAGCGGATTCCGGTCAAGATCGCCATCCTCAACAACGCCTACCTCGGCATGGTCCGCCAGTGGCAGGAGATGTTCTACGAGGAGCGGTACTCGGAGGTCTACCTCTCCCCCGACCTGCCCGACTACGTGGGCTGGGCCGAGGCCATGGGCTGTGTGGGCATCCGTGTCGAGTCCCCCGACGACGTGGCCAACGCCATCGACAAGGCCAACGCCGTCGACGACCGTCCCGTGGTCGTCGACTTCCGCACCGACGCCTTCGAGAAGGTGTTCCCGATGGTGGCGGCCGGGGCGTCCAACGACGACATCATGGTCGACCCGTCGCTGATCGGGGACGACCGCTCATGAGCATGTACGGGACCGACAAGCGCCACCACACCCTGACCGTGCTGGTCGAGAACAAGTCCGGCGTCCTCGCCCGGGTGGCGAGCCTGTTCTCACGGCGCGGCTACAACATCTTCAGCCTGGCGGTGGCTCCGTCGGACAACCCGAGGTTCAGCCGGATCACCATCGTCGTCGACGTGGAGTCGGCCCCCCTCGACCAGATCATGAAGCAGCTCGACAAGCTGATCCCGGTGGTGTCGATCCGCGAGCTCGACCCGGCACATGCCCGCGAGCGCGAGCTCCTGCTCGCCACCGTCGAGGCCGGTCCCGACTCGCGGGGACAGATCATCCAGCTGGTCGGGGTGTTCGAGGGGAAGATCGTCGACGTGGGCCCGGACCGCCTCACCGTGATGCTGGCCGGCGCCCCCACCAAGCTCGACGACTTCGAGGACCTCATCCGGGGCTACGGCATCGTCGAGATGCAGCGGAGCGGCCGGGTGGCGTTGCCTATGCTTGACCGAGCCGATCACCGGGGCCAACCGGCCACCGGAACGGCAGACACCACAGAAAAGGCAGGTTGACTGAAGATGGCCACGCTGTACTACGAGAAGGATGCCGACGCCGGCCTGATCGGGAACCGCAAGGTTGCCGTCATCGGCTACGGCTCCCAGGGCCACGCCCACGCGCTCAACCTGTCCGAGTCCGGGGTGGACGTGCGGGTGGGCCTGCGGGAGGGTTCGTCGTCGCGGGCCAAGGCCGCCGAGGCCGGCCTCCGGGTCCTGTCGGTGGCCGACGCCGCCGCCGAGGCCGACCTCATCATGATCCTGCTCCCCGACACCGAGCAGGCCTCGGTCTACGAGGCCGAGATCGCCCCGTACCTCGAGTCCGGGGACGCCGTCTTCTTCGCCCACGGATTCAACATCCGCTTCGACCTGATCAAGCCCCCGGCCGACGTGGACGTGGCCATGGTCGCTCCGAAGGGTCCGGGCCACCTGGTCCGGCGCACCTATACCGAGGGCGGCGGCGTTCCGTGCCTGGTGGCCGTGGCCCAGGACGCCACCGGCAACGCCCATGCCCTGGCCCTCTCCTATGCCCACGGCATCGGTGGTACCCGGGCCGGTGTGCTCGACACCACGTTCGCCGAGGAGACCGAGACCGACCTGTTCGGTGAGCAGGTCGTCCTGTGCGGCGGCATGACCGCGCTGGTCCAGGCCGGGTTCGAGACGCTGGTGGATGCCGGCTACCAGCCCGAGTCGGCGTACTTCGAGTGCCTGCACGAGCTCAAGCTCATCGTGGACCTCATGTACGAGCAGGGCATCGCCGGCATGCGCTACTCCATCTCCGACACGGCCGAGTACGGCGACCTGACCCGGGGTCCCCGGGTCATCAGCCAGGCGGTCAAGGACGAGATGCGCAGCATCCTCGACGAGATCCAGGACGGACGGTTTGCCGCCGAGTGGGTGGCCGAGAACGCCAACGGCCGGCCCAACTACCTGGCCCTCAAGAAGGCGGGCCAGGAGCACCAGATCGAGAAGGTCGGAGCCGAGCTGCGGGCCATGATGCCCTTCGTGACCGCCGGCAAGCAGAAGGTCCAGGACATCTCGGGCGGCTGATCCCCGGCGCCCGGGAGCCCCCGGGTCAGCCGGCCGCGGTGCTCGAGGTGGTCGGCGCCGTCGTCGTCGTGGTGGCGTCGGCGGCGAACGTGTTGAAGATGAGTGTGGCGAGCGACCCGGCATCTTCCGCCGACGCCGTCGAGGTCACCGTCACCTGGGTCTCGCCCACCAGCGACACCAGGGTGGTCGCGGCGTGGGCTCCCGTGCCGACGGTGTAGTAGTAGGTCTGTCCGCCGGTGCCGGTCAGGTCGGTCGAGGTGGCGTGCAGCTTGGCCACCGCTGCCTGCTCGGTGGCCGCTTCCGCGGTGGTCACCCCGCCCCGGTAGCCGATGATGACCTCGTCCTGCGGTGCGGAGTCGTCCTTCGACGGGTAGGTGCAGATGGTGGTGGCCGTCGAGTTCTTCACGTGGGGCTCGCCCACGTCGTGGTGCAGGACGGCCAGTATCTGGGCAGGGCTGACGATGGCGCAGGCCGAATCGGCACCGACGACGCCGGACGGCCGGGTCGTGGTCGTCGACTCGTCGGTCGTCGTGGAGGACGAGCACGCGCTGACGCCGAGGGGGAGGGCGACGGCGACGGCCACCAGGCCGAGGAGGTTGCGGCGGGGGGTTGAGCGCACGGGGGCACGATACACGGGAGCAGGCGCCCCGCCGCCCGCGGGCCGGCTACCTCTGGTTCTGGACAGGGATCTTCTGCCTCTTCGGCACCGGGAACGGCGGGAGGGTCGTATTGATCTCGAGGATCTGCTCCGTCGTGCACTCGCCGCCCACGGGTGGAGCGGCCAGGCTCGCCGAGGTGGCCGGCAGCTTCGGCGCCCTGGTGACCGGGGAAGTCAGCGAGGTGAGCGTCGTCGTCAGGTCGCCGGTGACCGACCGGCGCCAGTCCGAGATGTTCGGCGCCGTCACCCCGAACAGCGATTCGAGGAACCGCAGCTGTGAGGTGTGGTCGAAGACGTCGGACACGATGTGGCCCCCGGCCGAGAACGGCGACACCACGATCATGGGCACCCGGACGCCGAGCCCGAGCGGTCCGCCTACGCCGCCCATGGCCGCGGGCTGCGGCGAGACCGTCACGTACTCGCCGGCCGTCCCGGCGGGGGGCGTGGGGGGCGGCACGTGGTCGAAGAAGCCGTCGTTCTCGTCGTACATCACGAACAGGACGGTGCTGGCCCAGACCTCGGGGTTGGACACCAGGGTGTCGAGAACCTGTTGGGTGTACCACTCGCCCAGTGCCGCGGGCGCCGGCGGGTGCTCGTCGTAGGAGTCCGGCGAGATGATCCACGACACCTGGGGCAGGGTGCCGTTCGCCACGTCGCTGGCGAAGTCGTTCGGGCCGACACCGGCGGTGAGCCCGCCGACGACGTTGGGCCCGCAGTAGCTGAAGGCGTTCTGGTGGAGCGCGGAGCCGGCGTCCTGGTACTGCTGGAAGTAGAGCAGCATGTTCTTGCTGATGAAGCCCACCGCGCCCGGCTGGTAGTTGGGACCGTACGGGTTGTAGGTCTTCCAGGTGACGCCGGCGTCGGTGAGCACCTCGGGCATCGTGGCCCACGAGCAGGTCCCCTGGAACTCGGACAGCAGGTCGTTGGTCGTGAGCACCGGCCCACCGGCGACCCCGGCGGGGTCCACGCTGCCGGAGATGGCCATCAGCCGGTTGGGGTGGGTCGGCCCGAGGATCGAGCAGTGGTACCGGTCGCAGATGGTGAACTTGCTGGCCAGCTCGTAGTAGAAGGGGATGTCCGCCTTCTTGTAGTAGCCCATGGTGTTGACGCCGAGCGCGCCCTCGTAGGCGGCCGACGTGTGGGTCGACACGAAGCTGTCCATGGCGCCGCCGTTCCACGACTGGTGTTCGGCAGCCCAGCTGTGGGAGAGGTCGTAGGTGCACTCGGCCTGCTGGGTGGCCGTGCTCATGTGGAAGGGGAGGAGCTCGGACTGGGCGCCGCCGGGCCAGGCCTGGGTGAACGCACTGCGATTGACGGTGTCGGCGAAGCCCTTCACCCCGACCATGGTGCCGAAGTAGTGGTCGAACGACCGGTTCTCCTGCATGAGGAAGACGACGTGCTTGACGGCGCCGATGTCGGAGCCCGCGGCCTTGGTGGATGCCGCCCGCTCCACCGATGCGGCCCCGGACGCCAAGCGGCTGGCTGCCAGGCCCACGCCTACGGTGGCGGCCCCGGCCAGACCCCCGGCGAGCACCTGCCTCCGACTCAACTTCCGTTGGCTCATACCCCGCATGTTGCCATGGGTGCGGCGGATCTCCTAGCGAACTCGATCCGGACGGTTCACCCCGTCCGACCGGGTGGGCCGCCCCTGTACCCGGCTACTGGGACAGCGCCCCGACCACGTGGGTGATGCAGGCGCACAGCGCGGCGACGTCCTCGGGGTCGATGGCCGGGAACATGGCGATGCGGAGCTGGTTCCGACCGAGCTTGCGGTAGGGCTCGGTGTCGACGATGCCGTTGGCCCGCAGCACCTTGGCCACGACGGTGGCGTCGACGGCGTCGACGAAGTCGATGGTCCCGATCACGTGGCTGCGGTCCTGCTCCCGGGAGACGAACGGCGTGGCGAACTCGGCGTTGTCGGCCCACGTGTAGAGGATCTCGGCGGAGCGGTCGCAGCGGCCGACGGAGAACCCGAGCCCGCCGTTGTCGTTGAACCACCGGACCTGGTCGTCGAAGAGGAACAGGGTGGCCAGGGCCGGGGTGTTGTACGTCTGGTCGAGCCTCGAGTTGTCGAGCGCGATGGTCAGGTCCATCGACGCCGGGACCCACCGTCCGGTGGCGGCGATGGCTCCGATGCGGTCGACCGCGGCGGGCGAGAGCAGGGCCACCCACAGCCCCCCGTCGGAGCCGAAGCACTTCTGTGGTGCGAAGTAGTACGCGTCGAACTCGGCCGGGTCGACCGGGAGCCCGCCGGCGCCGGACGTGGCGTCGACGGCGACCAGGCCGCCGCCGTCGGCCGGCAGCGCGGCGCCCTCGGGGCGGAGGATCGGCATCATCACGCCGGTCGAGGTCTCGTTGTGGGTCAGGGCGTAGAGGTCGACGCCGTCCCGGGCCACCGGCAGGGGATGGGTGCCCACTTCGGAGGTGATGACCTCGGGGTCGCCGAGGTGCGGGGCCTGCGCGGCCGCCGTGGCGAACTTGGAGGAGAACTCGCCGAAGCTGAGGTGCTGGCTGGTGTGCTCGATGAGCCCGAACGTGGCCGCGTCCCAGAAGCAGGTGGTCCCCCCGTTGCCGAGGACCACCTCGTAGCCGTCGGGGAGGTCGAAGAGGGTGTCGAGGCCGGAGCGGAGGCTGGCGACCACCGACTTCACCGTCTTCTGGCGGTGGCTGGTGCCGAGGTAGGAACCGGAGACGGCGGCCAAAGCCTCGACGGCCTCGGGGCGCACCTTGGACGGCCCGGCGCCGAAGCGGCCGTCGGCGGGGAGCAGGTTGGCGGGGATCCGGATGTCAGGGGTGTCGGTCACGTATGGAATCATGGCACCCATGGCCCAGCAGACTGAAAACGGCCCGGCAGCGGCGACCGCGTCGGGTGTCACCGGCAAGCGGGTCTCCGCCCGGATCGCCGCCGTCTCGCCGTCGGCGACCCTGGCCGTCGACGCCAAGGCGAAGGCGCTGCAGGCCCAGGGGGAGAGCGTCATCGGCTTCGGGGCGGGCGAGCCCGACTTCCCCACGCCGGACGCCGTGGTGGCGGCCGCCGAGGCGGCCTGCCGCGATCCGAGGAACCACCGGTACACGCCCACGGCCGGACTGCCCGAGCTCCGGGAGGCGATCGCCGGGAAGACCCGGCGCGACTCGGGGTTCGTGGTGGCCCCCTCCCAGGTGCTCGTGACCAACGGGGGCAAGCAGGCGGTGGCCAACACCTTCGCCGCGTTGTGCGACCCGGGCGACGAGGTCCTGGTGCTCGCCCCCTACTGGACCACCTACCCCGAGTCCATCGCTCTGGCCGGGGGTGTGCCGGTGTTCGTCCCGACCGACGCGTCCAGCGGGTTCCGGGTCACCGTCGACCAACTCGAGGCGGCCCGGACGCCGCGCACCAAGATCCTCCTGTTCGTCTCCCCCTCGAACCCGACCGGTGCGGTCTACCCGAAGGAGGAGGTCGAGGCTCTCGGTCGGTGGGCGGTCGAGCGCGGCATCTGGGTCGTCACCGACGAGATCTACGAGCACCTCGTCTACGGGGGGGCCGAGCACCACTCGATGCCGGTCCTCGTGCCCGAGCTGGCCGACACCTGCGTGGTGGTCAACGGGGTGGCCAAGACGTACGCCATGACCGGCTGGCGGGTGGGCTGGATGATCGGACCGTCCGACGTGATCACCGCGGCCACCAACCTCCAGTCGCACGAGACCTCCAACGTGGCCAACGTGTCGCAGCGGGCGGCGCTCGCCGCCGTGTCCGGCGACCTGGCCGCGGTGGCGATGATGCGGGCGGCATTCGACCGGCGCCGGCTCACCATGCACCGGATGCTCAACGAGATCGACGGGGTCGAGTGCCTGCTCCCCGAAGGTGCGTTCTACGCGTTCCCGTCGGTGTCGGGGCTCTACGGCCGCACCTTCCGGGGCCGGACCTGCTCCACGAGCGCCGAACTGGCGGAGCTCGCCATCGAGGAGGCCAAGGTGGCGGTGGTCCAGGGCGAGGCGTTCGGATCGCCCGGGTACTTCCGGATGTCGTACGCACTCGGCGACGACGACCTGGTCGAGGGCGTCTCCCGGCTGGCCGCGCTCTTCTCCGGCGACTGACGGGCGCCACCGGGACCGACCGCGGATCCGGTGGTGGGACCCCGGTTGGCCGACCGGGCACCCGGACGGTCATGCTGTAGTCACCGGCAACCGGCAACCGGCACCGGGACGCCCGTCGGTTGTCCCCGGTACCGGCATCGATCACCGTGCCGACATCGATCTGCAACCGAAAGGAACACCATGGGTAGGGTCCTCGTCACCGAAAAGCTGGCCCAGCCGGGCCTCGATCTCATGGCCGGAGCCGGTCACGAGGTGGACGTCCGTCTCGGACTATCCCCCGAGGAGCTGGTCGAGGCGGTCGTCGGGGCCAACGCGCTGGTGATCCGATCGGCGACGACCGTCACCGCCGAGGTACTGGCCGCCGGCACCGACCTGGTGGTGGTCGGCCGGGCCGGCATCGGCCTCGACAACGTCGACGTCGCCGCGGCCACCGAGCGGGGCGTCATGGTGGTCAACGCCCCCCAGTCGAACATCCTGTCGGCCGCCGAGCAGGCCAT
>JBEKRV010000065.1:0-19635 GCA_049517675.1 Acidimicrobiales bacterium | reverse complement strand
ACTTCGACGCGGTGATCGCCACCCATCTGAAGGGCGCGTTCAACTGCACCCGCCACGCCGCGCCGATCATGAAGGAGGCCGGGTACGGGCGCATCGTCAACGTCACCTCGTCCGCCGGGTTGCGGGGCAACTTCGGCCAGACCAACTACGGTGCGGCCAAGGCCGGCATCATGGGCATGACCTTCGTGTGGGCGCTGGAGCTGGCCAAGTCGGGCATCACCGTCAACGCCATCGCCCCCGCAGGCGCCACCCGGATGACCGCGGCGCTGGCCGGGGACGACGACGAGGTCGACCCGCGACTCGATCCGGCCATGAACGCGCCGCTCGTGGCATTCCTGGCCTCGGACCGGGCCGGCCACGTCAACGGGCAGCTCTTCGGGCGCACCGACTTCAGCTACACCCTCTTCCAGCACCCGAAGCAGATCGCCTGGATGCACAGGGACGGGGGCTGGGACGCCGACTCGGTGTCCGAGCAGTTCGACCTGATGCTGGGCCAGCACCTCCAGACCGTGGGCATGGTCATGCCCTCGGGCCTGTCCCAGGACTCGGCCCGGAAGTGACCGGTCACGTCCGGTAGCGTCGGCCCGTTGCCCGCGATCATGGACGACCACGCCGGCCCCGGCGCGGGGGTGACGGCCCGGGACGGCGACGAGCCGCCGGTCGAGCTGCCAGAGTTCCGGAGGTCCTGAGCGCCATGGCATCCGAACGCGACGACCGGGCGGCCGCGACCGTGGCCGGGCTCCTCGAGCGGCGAGCCGACGACGACGGTGCCTCGTTGCGCTTCGAGGGGGCGACGTGGTCCTGGCGCCAGGTGGTCGCCGAGGCGCGGGTCAGGGCCGCACTGCTCGATGGCCACCGCAGCGACGGCCCGGTCCACGTCGGCGCCCTGCTCGACAACACGGCCGACTACCTCTTCTTCCTGGCCGGCGCCGCGCTGGCCGGGGCCGTGGTGGTCGGACTGAACCCCACCCGTCGGGGCGAGGAGCTGGCCCGCGACTTCCGGGCCACCGACTGCGTGCTCCTCGTGACCGACACGGACCACCTCGACCTGGTCCGGGGACTCGATCTGGGAGTGGGGCCCGACCGGGTGCTGACCACCGACACCGACGAGCACCGGGAACTCCTCGCCGGCATGCCTTCCGGGTGGTCCGGTCCGCCGCCGGCTCCGGACGACCTCTACCTCCTGGTGTTCACCTCCGGGTCGACCGGCACGCCGAAGGCGGTGCGGATGAGCCAGGGACGTGCCGCCAGGGCCGCCCTGCGCATGCCGTTCACCCCGGACGA
Source organism: Acidimicrobiales bacterium (assembly GCA_049517675.1). Lineage (GTDB taxonomy): Bacteria > Actinomycetota > Acidimicrobiia > Acidimicrobiales > RAAP-2 > Bog-756. The sequence continues at coordinate 18,351 of JBEKRV010000065.1, read as the reverse complement.
CATCCTCTACTCGGCCATGCCCCTGTTCCACGGCAACGCCCTCTCGTCCTCGGTCTTCCCGTGGATGGCGAGCGGAGCGACCCTGGTGCTCCGGCGGCGGTTCTCGGCGTCGGGGTTCCTCCCCGACGTCCGCGAGCACGGGGCCACCTTCGTCAACACCGTGGGCCGGGCCGTCGCCCACATCCTGGCCACCGAGCCGACCGGGCACGACCGCGACCATCGACTCCGCTACGTCCTCGGTCCCGAGACGTCGGGGCCGGACAAGGCCGAGTTCACCCGTCGATTCGGCGTCCCCCTGTTCGAGGGGTACGGGTCGAGCGAGGGGGCCATCGTCCTCAACCCGGTGGGCGACGACCATCCCGGGGCGCTCGGACGGCTGCCGAGGGGAGCAGAGGCGAAGGTGGTCGACCCGGCCACCGGCGAGGAGCGGCCCGCCGCCGTGTTCGACGACCGCGGTCGCCTCACCAACCCCGGACAGGCCATCGGCGAGCTCATCGGGCGCTCGCCCCACTCGGCCTTCGAGGGCTACTACAAGAACCCCGAGGCGGAGGCCGAGCGGCTCCGCGACGGCTGGTACTGGTCGGGCGACCTGGCCTACCGGGACGGCGACGGGATCTTCTACTTCGCCGGCCGGTCGGGCGACTGGCTCCGGGTGGACAGCGAGAACTTCACCGCCGCCCCGATCGAACGGATCCTCGGCCGGCTCCCCGGCCTGCGGGGCGTGGCCGTCTACGGCGTGCCCGACAGCCGCACCGGCGACCAGGTCATGGCCGCCCTGGAACTCGACGACCCGGTCCGGTTCGATCCCCGGGCCTTCGCTGCGTTCCTCGCCGGACAGCCCGATCTGGGTACCAAGTGGGCGCCACGCTACGTGCGGCTGGTCGCGTCGCTGCCGGTCACCGGCACGGACAAGATCGACAAGGCGCCCCTGCGGGCCGAGCAGTGGTCCGCCCCCGATCCCTACTGGCACCGGATCGCCGGTCGGGAAGGGTACGTCCCGATGACCTCCGACGACATCGCCGCGCTCCGAGCCGAGTTCGTGCACCACGGGCGGGACCACCTGCTCGCCCCCTGATCACCGGGACCGCCCGACGGCCACCGCCGACCCGGTCGGTCCGCGACCGATTGGCTTACAATCCGGCCACGATGGACTCCGAGACCGCCCCCCACCCGATGCACCTGGGCGCCCAGGCCAGGCTACGCCCCGACCAGGCGGCGGTCGTCATCTCGGGTTCGGGGGAGGTGACCACCTACGGCGAGCTCGACGAACGCTCGAACCGGTTGGCCCACGCCTTCCGACGGGCCGGCCTCCGGGTAGGCGACCACATCGCCCTCATGATGCAGAACGGGTCCCCGTTCCTCGAGGCGGCCTGGGCCGCACAGCGCGCCGGGCTCTACTACACGGCGCTCAACTCCCACCTCCGCCGCGACGAGGCCCAGTACATCCTCGACGACTGCGGCGCCCGCGCCCTGGTGATCACCGCCGGGCTGGCCGGGGTGGCAGCCGTGCTCGACCTGGGTGCGGTCCCCCTGCTGATCGCCGCCGGAGGGAGCGTCCCCGGGTTCGCACCGTACGACGAGGTCCTGTCCACCGGACGCCCGACGCCGATCGACGACGAGGCCGAGGGACGGGAGATGCTCTACTCCTCGGGCACGACCGGCGTGCCCAAGGGGGTGCGGAAGCCGTTGGGGGTCACCGTCCCCGGGGACCCCCGTGCCCCGTCGGTGGCGATCGCCCAGGGCATCGGCGCCATGGGGGTGACCGCGGACTCGGTGTACCTCTCCCCCGCGCCCCTCTACCACTCCGCGCCCCTCGTCTACACGATGGCCATGCACCGCCTCGGCGCCACGGCCGTCGTCATGGAGTCGTTCGACGCAGCCGGCTGTCTGGAGGCCATCGGCCGCCACCGGGTGACCCACGCCCAGTTCGTGCCCACCATGTTCACCCGGATGCTCCGCCTGCCCGAGGAACAACGGCTGGCCTACGACGTCTCCAGCCTCCGCTACGTCGTCCACGCCGCGGCCCCGTGCCCGATCCCGGTCAAGCGCCGGATGCTCGACTGGTGGGGACCGATCGTCTACGAGTACTACGCCGGGACCGAAGACCTCGGCTCCTCCTTCATCACGCCGGGCGAGTGGCTCACCCACCCCGGATCGGTGGGCCGGCCGAGGGACGAGATGCACATCGTGGGGGACGACGGCGAGGAGGTGCCGACCGGACAGGCCGGCACGGTCTACTTCGCCGGCGGTCGCGAATTCGAGTACCACAACGACCCGGGCAGGACGGCGGCGGTCCACGACCGCCACGGGTGGCGGACGCTCGGGGACGTCGGCTACGTGGACGAGGACGGGTACCTCTACCTGACCGACCGCTCGGCCGACATGATCGTGTCCGGAGGGGTCAACATCTACCCGCGCGAGGCCGAGCAGGTACTCCTGGCCCATCCGGCCGTGCTCGACGCCGCCGTGTTCGGCATCCCCGACGACGAGTTCGGCGAGTCGGTCAAGGGCGTGGTCCAGCTGGCCGGACCGGCCTCCGAGGGGGAGTTGCTCGACTGGTGCCGAGGACACCTGGCCGCCTACAAGTGCCCGCGTTCGATCGATGTCGCCGACGCGCTGCCCCGCGATCCCAGCGGAAAGCTGTTCAAGCGCCTCCTGAAGGAGCCGTTCTGGGAGGGGCGCGACTCCCGGATCGTCTGAACCGCCCGGTCCCCCCGGTGCCGACCCGGCCCCGGTCGTGTAACGCGACCGGCCTGCCCGGCGTTCTTGTCAGTGTGGCTGCCGCTGCAGTTGGGGGGGTCTGCCGCTGAACGCATCGACGCACGTCCCGGGTGAACCCGGCGGCGACCGGCACCGACACAGGAGGCAGCACCATGACGAACGTAGGCAGGGCAGCGCGGATCGCCGCACTCACCGTGGTGGCTCTGGCCCTCACCTGCGGGGTCGCCTCCGCGGCCTCGGCGAGCAACGGCACCAAGGGGTCCAAGCCGTCGGTCTCGGGAACCGTGAGCTCGGTCGACGGCGTGACGACCCCGGGGACCTGCGGGACCTCCGACAACAACGGCGTCTTCACCGTCTCCGCCACCACGGTGACCGTCACGCCGTCGACCGCCTTCGTCGAGCACATGGTGGCGAGTCCGACCTTCGCCAACGTGTGCGTGGGTGACGTCACCCAGATCATCGGCGACAACGTCGACAATGCCATGACCGCGCTGGCCGTGGCCATCCACGTCCCCAAGTCCACCCACGTGCTCGGCTCGGTCACCGCGGTCAACGGGGACTCGACCCAGGGCACCTGTGGCACCGCGGGCGCCAGCGGCAACTTCACCCTGGTGACCATCGTCGACTCGGTCTCCACGGTGTCCACCGTGTACGTGAGCGATTCGACCGTCTTCACCGAGAGGAAGGTCCCCGGCGCCTCGTTCGCCGACATCTGCGTCGGCACCCAGGCCGAAGCCGTGGGCCCGACCGCGGACGGCGCGGTCGTGGCCACCTCGGTGACCATCCACCCGCCGAAGTCCATCCGGGTCCGCGGCGTCGTGGCCAGCGTCAACGGCGACTCGACGCCGGCAGCCTGCGGGACCGCCGGCACGGCCGGTGGCTTCACCGTCCAGTCGACCAACCACGGGGTCACCCTCATCTACTCGGTCGCCGTGACCACGTCGACCGCGTTCGCCGAGGCCAACGTCCCGTCGGCATCGTTCGCCAACCTGTGCGTGGGCGGTCGCGCCCTCGCCATCGGGACCTCCTCGTCGGGGACGCTGACCGCCGACGCGGTGGCGGTGTACCCACCCAAGAAGGGCTGAGCCGGGGGCCCGTCCGGGCGCTCGCCGGCCGTCCGGGCTGCTCCCGACGTCCGGCCGGACCGCCCGGACCCGGCCCCGATCAGGCGAGCCGGTTACGTTGGCTCCCATGGATCCCTCCTCGGTACTGCTGACCGACCGGGTCGCCGTCGTGACCGGCGGCGGCGCCGGCATCGGCCGAGGCATCGCCCGCGGCCTGGCCGCGTTCGGCGCCTCGGTGGCCATCTGGGAGCGTGACCCCGGAACGGCCGCGTCGGCCGCCGACGAGGTCGGCGGACTGGCGGTCACCACCGACGTCAGGGAGCCCGCCGAGGTCGATGCCGCCCTGGCGCGCACGGTGGCCGGGCTGGGTCCCGTCTCGATCCTGGTCAACAACGCCGGCGGTGTGTTCAAGTCGGCGCTGGTGGACACCACGGAGAACGGCTGGGACGCCCTCTACCGCGCCAACCTGCGCAGCGTCCTCCTGTGCACCCAGCGGGTGGCCCGCTCGATGGTGGCGGAGGGGACCGGGGGCAGCATCGTCAACATCACCTCCATCGAGGGCGTGCGGGCCGCTCCCGGGTTCGCCGCCTACGCCGCGGCCAAGGCCGGGGTGATCAGCCTGACCAGGACCGCCGCACTGGAGCTGGCCCCCTACGGGATCCGGGTCAACGCGCTGGCCCCCGACTTCACCGTGACCGAGGGTCTGCTCGCCGTCGCCCCGCCGGGGGCGGAGGAGCAGTTCGGACGCGTCGTCGTGCCGATGGGCCGGGTCGGCCGTGTCGACGAGATGGCCGGCGCCGCCGTGTTCCTGGCCGGCACCTTGTCGAGCTACGTGACCGGCCAGACCATCCACGTGGACGGCGGCACCCAGGCCGCCGGCGGGTGGTGCCACGACCCCGGGACCGACGAGTACGTGCTCGGGCCCTGGTAGGTGCCGCGGCTCGTCCCGGCTCCGGTGTTCAGCGGGGGAGCCCGAGGATCCGCTCGCCGATGATGGTCCTCTGGATCTCCGAGGTGCCGCCGGCGATCGAGGCGGCCTTGCTCCACAGCCACTGCCGCTGCCATGCCCCGCCGTCCGGGTTGCCCTCGGCCGTCCCCCACAGCGGTGCGGCGTCGCCCACCACGGCCAGGGCCGCGTCGGACAGCGACTGGGTCATGTCGGTCCACGCCAACTTCACCACCGACGACTCCGGGCCGGGCTCCTCACCCCGGTCGAGCCGGGTCATCGTCCTCCAGTTGTGCAGCCGCAGCACGCGGAGCCTGACGTAGGCGTCGACCAGCTGGTCGGCGACCAACGGGTCGTCGAGCGCGCCGCGTGCGACGGCCAGGTCGAGCAACCGACCGAGGTAGACCTCGTGGACCACCTGCTCCTTGAACGGGAAGGTGGTGCCCCGCTCGTGGGCCAGGGTGGTGTTCGCCACCTGCCAGCCCCGGTGGACCCCGCCGACCACGTGATCGGCGGGGACGAACACCTCGTCGAAGAAGACCTCGTTGAACTCGGCCTCACCCGTCATGGTCACCAGTGGCCGCACCTCGACCCCCGGAGCGGTCATGTCGACCACGACGCAGGAGATCCCCCGGTGGCGCGGCGCGTCGGGGTCGGTGCGCACCAGGGCGATCCCCCACCGGGCGTACTGGGCGTAGCTCGTCCACACCTTCTGGCCCTCGAGGACCCACCCGCCCTCGGTGGCGACGGCCCGGGTGGTCAGCGACGCCAGGTCCGACCCGGCACCCGGTTCGCTGAACAGCTGGCACCAGATCTCCCCGGCGTCGAGGATGGCCGGCAGCCACCGGTGGCGCTGGACGTCGTCCCCGTGGGCCAGCAGCGTGGGGCCGACCAGGTTGACCCCGGTCCGGTTGACCGGCTGGGGCGCGCGTGACCGGGCGTACTCGATGTTGAACAGGGCCACCTCGACCGGCGACGCGCCGCGTCCCCCGAACTCGACCGGCCAGTGGATGCCCACCCACCGGTCCGCGGCCAGCCGGGACTGCCAGCGCCGGCCCCACTGGAACTCCTCGTCGAAGGAGGCGAACACGGGGGTCGGCTCGACGTTCGCCTCGAGCCAGTCGCGCAATTCGTCGCGGAACCGGGCCGACTCCTCGGACAGGGAGAGGTTCATCGCCACAAGTTGTAGTGCAATCCGGACCGGTGCGCCGACGGATCAGGGTGCTTCGTGCCATACTCGCCCGAACAATCTCCGGTCGGGGGCAGGACCGGACCGGGGGGGGAGGGAGTCGGCGATGGCTACGTCCACGACGGTCGGGAACGACGACGTCACCGGGGCGTTGTTCCGATCCGCCACGCCGACGGTCCGCCCGCGAGCGGTGACCGGCCACCTCGTCGACGAAGAGGCCGAACCCGCCGCCCGGACCGTACGCCACCCGGCCTGAACCGCACCCGACCCCGCCGGACCACCATCCCCCCAACCCTCACGACAGGAGCGTCCCAATGCCCGCCACCGCACCGACCGGGGAGTTCCGCCTCCTCATCGACGGCGCACTCGTCGAGGCCGCCGAGGGCGGCGCCTTCGACAACGTCGACCCGACCACCGAGGAGGTGCTGGGCCAGACCGCCGACGCCACCGCGGTGGACATGGACCGGGCCATCGCCGCCGCCCGCGCCGCCTTCGACGAGACCGACTGGTCCACCGACCGGGCCTTCCGCCAGCGGTGCCTCCGCCAGCTCCACGACGCCATCGTCGGCGAGCAGGAGCTCCTGCGGGCCGAGCTGGTGGCCGAGGTGGGCTGCCCCGTGATGACGACCTACCTGGCACAGCTCGACGCGCCCCTGGCCGAGGGCCTCCTGTGGCCGGCCGGGTACATCGACTCGTTCGAGTGGGAGCGCGAGCTCCCCGACAACCAGAACTTCGGCGTACCGAGCTGGCAGCGGGTGGTCAAGGAGCCGGTGGGCGTCGTGGGCGCCATCATCCCCTGGAACTACCCGTTCGAGATCACCATCGGCAAGCTCGGCCAGGCGCTCGCCACCGGCAACGCCATCATCGTCAAGCCGGCCCCCGACACGCCGTGGAACGCCACCCGGATCGGCCGCCTCGTCGCCGAGCACACCGACATCCCGCCGGGGGTGGTCAACGTGGTGGCGTCGTCCGACCATCTGGTCGGCGAGCAGCTGGTGACCGACCCCCGGGTCGACCTGGTCTCCTTCACCGGGTCCACGGCCACGGGCCGGCGGATCATGGCCGCCGGGGCCCCGACCCTCAAGCGCCTCTTCCTCGAGCTCGGTGGGAAGTCGGCCGACATCATCCTGGAGGACGGCGACGTCGAGACCAAGATGGCCTTCCTCGGCTTCATGTGCATGCACGCCGGCCAGGGGTGCGCCATGCTGACCCGCACCCTCGTCCACGAGTCGCGCTACGACGAGGCGGTGGAGCTGGCCAAGGCCGCCGTCGAGAGCGTCACCTACGGCGACCCGCGCGACGAGGGGAACATCATGGGGCCGCTCATCAACGCCCGACAGCGCGACCGGGTGCTCGGCTACGTGGAGACCGGGGTGGCCGAGGGGGCCCGGCTGGTCACCGGCGGCAGCCGGCCCGCCCACCTGGACAAGGGCTGGTTCGTCGAGCCCACCCTCTTCGCCGACGTGGACAACTCCATGCGGATCGCCCGGGAGGAGATCTTCGGCCCGGTGCTGGTGATGATCCCGTTCCACGACGACGACGACGCGGTGCGGATCGCCAACGACAGCGAGTACGGGCTGTCCGGGGGGGTCACCTCCGCGTCCGAGGAGCGGGCACTGGCCGTGGCACGCAGGATCCGGTCGGGCACCGTCAGCGTCAACGGCGGTGTGTACTACCACGCCGGATCGCCGTTCGGCGGCTACAAGGGCAGTGGCGTGGGCCGCCAGAACGGCCGCGAGGGGTTCGAACAGCACCTCGAGACCAAGACCATCGCCGGCGGTCGGTGAGCGACGGCACCCCACCGGCTGCCGACCGCCACGCCAGGTGGGCCCGGGCCCGGGACGACCACGACCGGGTGCTCGACGCCGGCGGGCACCTGCTGCAGCAGCTGGCGTTCCGGGACGTCGAGGTCGAGGGGTCCGACCTCGCCGTCGAGCTCGAGGTGGACGACCGGGTGCGGAACCCACGGGGGGCGCTCCAGGGTGGCCTCCTGGCCACCCTGGTCGACGTCGTGGCCGGCCGGGCCGTGCTCCTCGGTGGCCCACGTGACGGGGTCGCCACGGCCGATCTCTCGATCCACTTCCTCCGCGGTCTGACCGAGGGACCGGCCCGGGCCAGCGCCACCGTGGTCCGACGGGGGAGGCACACGGCCGTGGTGACCGTCGACGTGGTCGACGCGGGCTCCGGCGCCCTGTGCGCGGTGGCCACGGTGGCCTTCTCGGTGTCACCGGCCCCGGCCGGACGGGCGCGGGCGGGCGACCCCACGTGAGTGACGACCTGGGCACGCCGCACCTCCGGCTGGAGCGTGACGGACCGATCGCCTGGTGCGTCATCGATCGGCCGGCGGCCAGGAACGCCTTCACCCCGGCCATGTACTACGGGCTCAAGCGCGCCGTGCAGCTCGTCAACACCGACCCCGCACTCGGGGCGCTGATCGTCACCGGCGTCGGCGACGTCTTCGCCCCTGGCGGGGATCTGGGTGGCCGGAGCGAGGAGGGTGAGTCGGCTCCCGACGCCCTGGGCCAGGACGTCCTCCCGTTCCTCGCCATCCGGGACAGCCAGGCGCCGGTCGTCGCCGCGGTCAACGGCATCTGCCAGGCCGGCGGGCTCCTGGTCGCCATGATGGCCGACATCGCGGTGGCGAGCGACCGGGCCACGTTCCGGGTGCCGGAGCTGCTGCGCGGGATACCCGACGCCACCTTTGCCGCCGCCCTGCCCGCCCACGTCGGCCTGGCCATGGCCCGTGACCTCCTGCTCTCGGCGCGACCCTTCGGCGCGGACGAGGCGCTCCGGATGGGCCTGCTGTCCCGCGTCGTGCCCCACGGCGATCTGGAGGGGGCGGCCGTCGAGGCCGCCCGACAGGTGATGCGGACGGCGCCGATGGCCCGGGCGCAGGTCAAGCGCATGCTGAACGAGCGCTACGGGCTCATCGACTACCAGACGATGTTCTGGGCCCTGGCCCACTCCGACGAGCCACGTGAGGGCATGCGGGCCTTCATGGAGAAGCGTCCCCCGTCCTGGGTGCCGTCGGGCCCGTGACACCGGACCGGGCGGGTCGGCCCGGTGTGGTCGGGAGCGCCCGAACGGGCGGTGGTAGCGTCGTGATCGTCCGGCGGGACGGTACCCGGCCCGCTCGACCTCGTTCAGGTGGAGGTCACGGGGGCACGCGCCCCGCACCTCTCCGGCACCAGAAATGGGGGAACCACCGATGCCATCCCGCACGCTCGACGTATCGGTCTTCGACGCCGACAACCACATGTACGAGACGAAGGAGGCGTTGACCAAGTTCCTCCCCGAGAAGTACGCCAGGGCCATCGACTACATCGAGGTCCGGGGCCGGACCAAGATCGTCGTGCGCGGGACGATCAGCGAGTACATCCCCAACCCGACCTTCGACGTGGTGGCCGCACCCGGCGCCCAGGAGGAGTTCTACCGGCACGGGAACCCCGAGGGGAAGTCCTACCGGGAGCTGATCGGCGACCCCATCCGGTGCCTCCCGGGCTTCCGCGCCCCCGAGCCGCGCATCCAGCTCATGGACGAGCTCGGCATCGACAGGGCCCTGATGTTCCCGACGCTCGCCAGCCTCATCGAGGAGCGCCTGAAGGACGACCCGGAACTGATCCAGGCCCTGCTGCACGGGCTCAACGAGTGGATGTACGAGACCTGGCAGTTCGACTACGAGGGCCGGATCTTCGCCACGCCGGTGATCGCCATGGGGATGATCGACGAGGCCCTGGCCGAACTGGACCTGGTCATCGAGCGGGGCGCACGCTGCGTGCTCATCCGTCCGGCACCGGTGCCCGGGCTGCGCGGCACCCGCTCCCCCGGCCTGCCCATGTTCGACCCCATCTGGGAGCGCATCCAGGACGCCGGGCTCCTCGTGGGCATGCACGCCTCCGACTCCGGCTACAGCGAGATCGCCAACTGGTGGGAGGGCTCGTCGGAGTTCCTCCCGTTCCAGCCGTCGGCCTTCCGCGCCATCTCCCAGGGCAAGCGGCCGATCGCCGACACCATGGCCGCCATGGTGTGCCACGGCGCCTTCACCCGGTTCCCCGACCTCAAGGTGGCGGCGGTGGAGAACGGGGCCAACTGGGTCCGCCACCTGCTCTACGACCTCGCCGACCTCTACTCCAAGATGCCCCACCAGTTCGGCGAGGACCCGACCGAGGCGTTCCTGCGCAACGTCTACGTCAACCCGTTCTGGGAGGACGACCTCCAGGCGCTGGTGGACCTCGTCGGCGCCGACCACGTGCTCTTCGGCAGCGACTATCCCCACCCCGAGGGTCTGGCCGACCCGATCACCTACGTCGACGAACTCGAGGGAATGGACCACGAGACGGTGGCGAAGATCATGGGAGGCAACCTCGCCGGCCTGATGGGCGTGGGCGTGCCTGCCTGACCGCGCCGTCGGCCGAGGTGCCGCCGGGCGGGCCTCAGTCCGACAGCTCGGGGCCCACGATGGCCACGAAGCTCACGCACTCGCCGGGGGCGCCGCCGAGGTTGTGGGTCAAGCCCAGGGTGCGTCCCTCGGCCACCGTGGCGATCTGGCGCTCGGGCGGGGCTTCCTGGCGGAGCTGCAGCCAGCACTCGAACAGCATCCGGAGCCCCGACGCCCCGATCGGGTGCCCGAAGCTCTTGAGCCCCCCGTCCGGGTTGACCGGCAGCGCACCGTCACGGTCGAAGGTGCCGGCGAGCACGTCCTTCCAGCCGAGGCCCCGCTCCGAGAACCCCATGTCCTCCATGAGCACCAGCTCGGTCGGGGTGAAGCAGTCGTGCACCTCGGCCATGGCCAGGGACGCACGCGGGTCGGTGATCCCCGCCTGCCGGTAGGCGTCCTCGGCCGAGCGGACCACCTCGGGGAAGGTGGTGTAGTCGTAGTCGGGATCGATGGGGCCGCCACCCGGTCCGGCCACGAAGCTCAGCGCCTTCACGTAGAGCGGGTGGTCGGTGTAGCGGTGGGCGTCCTCGGCCCGGCAGACGATCGCCGCCGCCGAGCCGTCGCTCACCCCGCTGCAGTCGTAGACCCCGAGGTCCCCGGCCACCAGTGGGGACTTCGTGATGGTCTCCATGGAGATCTCCTTGCGGAACTGCGCCCGGGGGTTGACCGCCCCGTTGCGGTGGTTCTTCCAGGCGATCCGGCTCATCACCTCCTTCATCTCCTCGGGATCGACCCCGTACCGTTCGGCGTAGGAGGGGGCCAGGAAGGAGAACGCGGCCGGGGACGACAGGGCGGCGTCGGTGCCGTCACCCACCGGGCGGATGCCGGTGAGACCGGAGTAGCCGGTGTCCTTCAGCTTCTCCACACCGATGGCCATGGCCAGGTCGTAGGCGCCCGAGGCCACGGCGTAGCAGGCGTTGCGGAACGCCTCGGAGCCGGTGGCACAGAAGTTCTCCACCCGGGTGACGGGCTTGTAGTCGATCTTGAGCGGCTTGGCGAGAGTGACGCCCGACGTGCCCGAGGTCATGGTCCCGAGCCAGAACGCGTCGATGTCGTCCAGGGTCACGCCCGCCGAGGCGATGGCGTCCTTGGCCGCGTCGATCAGGAGGTCGTCGACACCCTTGTCCCACAGTTCGCCGAACGGTGTGCACCCCATCCCGACGATGGCCACCCGGTCACGGATCCCGTTCGAGCTCATGCGCCCCCTCCTTCGTCGTCGGCACCGCCGGGCACGGCCACCGGACGCGCCTTCCAGAAATAATTGTGCACACCCTTGGCCGTGTTGAGGCGGCGGAAGCTCATCTCCACCCGGGTGCCGATGGCCACCGCGGCCGGGTCGGCGTCGGTCATCTCGCAGCGGTAGCGGCCGCCCCCGTCGAAGTCGACCACGGCCCCGATCACCGGCGGCGACAGGGAGAAGGCCAGGCGGTCGATGGTGAACGTGGCCACCCGACCCCCCACGTCGGCCAGGCGGACCCGGTCCATCTCGTCGATGGTGCGGCACCGCAGGCACACCCGGGCCGGGGGGAGGTGACGGAAGCCGCAGGCCCGGCAGTCGCTGGCCTCGAACCCGCCCTTCCACGGCGTCGAGCGCCAGGTGGCCGGAGCACCGGGGCGTTCGGGGTCGGGACGGCGGGGTGGCTCCCGGAGGAGCTCGCCCCGCCAGGTGAGGAACCGGGTATAGGGCAGGTCGCCCCCGCCAGGTGCCGCCAGCTCGGCCACACCGGCCAGTCCGGCGGCGCGCCGGGACTCCCGGGCGGCACTGATGGCGTCGGTCGTGCGCAGGAGGACCACGTCGGCACCGTCGGCCACGACCACCAGGGCGAGGAGTGCGCCGGGCTCGGCCCGTTCCAACAGATCGGCCAGGGCCGCCCCGGGCTCCGCCGCACCCAGGTTCCCGACCGTCGCCGCCCGGTCGGCGGCGAGCGCCTCGGGCCGGACGCCGAGCGAGCTGCGGACGGCGGCCACGGCCCGGGTGTGCAGGCCGACCACGGCGACGTGGTCGACGTCGGTGGCGACCATGCCCGCCGACTTGAGGGCATCGGCCCAGGCCTGGTTGCCCAGGGGGACGTAGACCTCCTGGCCGAAGCGCTCCTCCCACACCTTGGAGTCGGTCTCCCCCGGCGTCCGCCACCGATCGAGGAACTCGGTCGTCGTCCCGGCGTGGGCCACCCACCGGGCCACGACGGCGTCGTCCGGACCCCCGAAGACGATCGCCACGGCCCCGTCACCGCTGTCGCGCTCCTCGGGCCCCCCGGCCAGCCCGGTCCGCAGGTCGGACAGCACGGCCACGGACCGGTGGTCGCCGGCGACGGCGCTGGCGGCCCGGAGGGCCCCGACCGAGGACCGCACGGAGCCGACCATGTCGTACGCACCGGCCCAGCCGGGTAGTTCGAGCGCACCGTGGATGGCCGTGGCGTTCGTCTTGTCGAGGTAGGCCGGCGCGGGGGTCGAGAAGAAGAGGTCCTCGGGCAGGGGACCGTCGAGGGCGCGGAGCGCCCGACGTGACGCCTCCACGCCCATGGTCGTCGTGTCCTCGTCGTAGGAGGCGACCGAGCGGCTGCCCCGTCCGGACGGCCCCCCGAGACTGGCGCCGATGGCGCTGCGCTGGAGGCGCCAGTACGGGAGGTACACACCCCACGAGACGATGCCGGAGGTCATCGGTGCCGACCTCGTCCGATCCGGCGCGGACGTGTGTTCTCGATCACGGAGAAGAGCATACTGGTGGCATCGGGAACCTACACTGAGCGCTCCGGCACCACCCGCGTCCCGGCACCGGACGCAGGGGCCCCGGAGGTGGGGGCCGCATCCGAGGAGGGCCATGCGACGGCAGCTGTTCCACGACGAGCACGACGAGTTCCGGTCGAGCTTCCGGCGCTTCGTCGAGGCCGACATGGTCCCCCGGTCCGCCGGGTGGGACGAAGCCGGGATCGTCGACCGCGAGGCGTTCGAGCAGGCCGGGAAGCACGGCTTCCTCGGCATGGCCATCCCCGCCGAGTACGGCGGGGGAGGCAGCGACGACTTCCGCTTCAACCTGATCGTGGCCGAGGAGCTCCACCGGGTGGGGATGAACGGAGCCGCCCTCGGGTTCGCCCTCCACAACGACATCTGCCTCCCCTACTTCCTCCACTACGCCACACCCGGACAGCGCACCCGGTGGCTCCCCGGCATCGCCCGGGGCGACCAGATCCTGGCCATCGCCATGACCGAGCCCGGCACCGGCTCCGATCTGGCGTCCATCGCCACCTCGGCGATCCGCGACGGCGACGAGTTCGTGCTCAACGGTTCGAAGACGTTCATCACCAACGGGATCAACGCCGACCTGGTGGTGGTGGCGGTCAAGACCGACCCCACGCTCGCCCACAAGGGCATCAGCCTGGTGGTCGTCGAGCGCGGCGCGCCCGGGTTCGCCCGCGGACGCAATCTCGACAAGCTGGGACTCCACGCCCAGGACACGGCCGAGCTGTTCTTCACCGACTGCCGCATCCCCGTCGACAACCTGCTCGGGACCGCGGGGCAGGGCTTCGCCCACCTGGTGTCCAACCTGCCCCAGGAGCGGCTGTCCCTGGCCGCGGGCGGCCTGGCCGGCGCCCGGGCCGCCCTCGACTGGACGACCGCCTACGTGCGCGAGCGCACCGCCTTCGGCGTGCCCGTCGGCTCGTTCCAGAACACCCGGTTCACCCTGGCGGAGGTGGCCACCGAGGTGGAGATGGGACAGGTCTTCATCGACCGCTGCGTGGAGGCGCTCAACGCCGGGGAGCTCACGGCCGAGGACGCGGCCATGGCCAAGTGGTGGTGCACCGAGATGCAGGGCCGGGTGGTCGACCGCTGCCTCCAGCTCCACGGCGGCTACGGATACATGTCCGAGTACCCGATCGCCAAGGCCTTCGTCGACGCCCGGGTCACCACGATCTACGGCGGGACCACCGAGATCATGAAGGAGATCATCGGGCGCTCCCTCCGACTGGGGTGAGCGGGCCGAGCGCGAGGGGCCACAGGACGGCGACTGCCGCCCGGTATAGCGTGGTCCGTCCCTCGGGCAGGCCCGGGTACGGACCCGACAGCGCCGGCCGCACGACACGGTCGGACCGATCGGCGAACACCCAGAAAGGGAGTGATCCGGGCATGCCCGACACCTCAGAGAACGGCAAGTACACCACCTACGAGGAGCTGGACGACGGCGCCATCGTGCGGATCCTGTTGAACCGTCCGAGGACCCGCAACGCCCAGAACCGGGGTCTCCTGGTCGAGCTCGACGAGGCCTTCCACCGCGCCGAGCAGGACGACGAGGTCCGGGTGGTGATCCTCGGAGGCGTGGGCCCGCTGTTCTCCTCCGGCCACGACATGGGGTCGAAGGAGTCCCAGGCCGAGCGCGCGCCCGGTCCCGACCAGCACCCCTCGATGACCGTGAACGGAGCCACCCGCATCGGCGCCGAGAACCGGATGCTCCAGGAGTGGCACTACTACTTCCAGAACACGCTGCGCTGGCGCAACCTCCGAAAGATCACGGTGGCCCAGGTGCAGGGGACCGTGTACGCCGCCGGCCTCATGCTGATGTGGGCCTGCGACCTGATCGTCGCCGCCGACGACGTGTACTTCGCCGACGTCGTGGGAACGCGGCTCGGCATGTGCGGCGTCGAGTACTTCGGCCATCCCTGGGAGTTCGGACCCCGCCGGACCAAGGAGCTCATGCTCACCGGCGACGCGATCGACGTCCACGAGGCGCACCGTCTCGGCATGGTGAGCAAGGTCTTCCCGGTGGACGACCTGTCCGAGCGCACCCTCGACTACGCGCGGCGGATCGCCCAGCTGCCCACCATGTCCGCCCTCCTCATCAAGGAGTCGGTCAACCAGACGGTGGACAACATGGGCTTCTACAACGCGCTGCAGGCCTGCTTCACCCTCCACCAGCTCAACCACTCGCACTGGGCCGAGATCCACGAGTCCAAGTACCCGGTGGCCGAGGAGCAGGACGGCGTTCCGAGTTGGCGGGTGGCGCCTCCGGTCCTGCTCTCCGTGAAGGACCAGGTGGAGGGACCGGTCGCCGGCGGCTGAGCCCGCACGGCCCTGCGGCGGCCTCCGGCCGCCTCCCGGCCACCGGATCGACCCCGTCGGTGCCGTCGTCCCCGGGACGACCGCACCGACGCGTCCGGTGCCGGCCCCCGCTCGGTCCCGCATCCGCCCCCGGGGATGGCTAGAGTGACTCGCACCCGTGAGGGAGAAGGGGAATGGCCGCTCAGGGGAACGCGGTTGGGGGATCAGGAGAAGGGGTGCGGCAGACATGTGCCTGCCCACCCACGCCGCCTGCTCGTCCGACACGGATCCCCGGGCCGGTCCCTCCGATGCCGCTTCGGCTGTCAGACGTGTTCCGTCGTCACCAGGGAGGAAGAATGATCAGAGGCCGGACCAAGACCGGGGTGCTCCTGGCCGCCGTGGTGGCGTTGCCGTTGCTGGCCGCCGGGTGCTCGAGCGGGGGTTCGTCCAGCTCGACCACGGCGACCACGGGATCGGCGACGACGGGGTCGACCTCCCCGCCGACGACCACCGGGTCGGGGACCAAGGCGGCGACCGGCTCGCCCATCACCATCGCCTACATCTCCTCCCTGACCGGTGAGGGCGCCTCCCAGGACGGCTCGTCCCCGGCCGGCTTCACGGCCCGCATCGACCTGCAGAACGCCGAGGGCGGCATCGACGGCCACCGGCTCGTCCCCGAGGTCATCGACGACCAGACCAGCCCGTCCGAGATCGCCACGGCCGTCCAGACGGCGGTGGCCAACGCCTTCGGGATCGTGTCCCAGTCCCCGCTGTTCTTCCTGGCCGCCAAGTACCCCCAGGCGGCCGGGGTGCCGGTGACCGGCTCCTACGACGACGGCCCGGAGTGGGGCACCCAGCCCTACACCAACATGTTCGCCTCCGACAACGGCAGCGTGAACCCGAGCTACCCGGTCAACACCCAGATCGGGGACTTCCTGAAGAGCCACGGCGGCACCGTCCTCGGCTCCTACGGCTACTCCATCTCGCCGTCCTCGTCCCGGGCGGCCATCGGCACGGCCCAGTCCTTCCAGCACGCCGGGGGCAAGGTCGGGGTCCTCGACACGACCGTCCCCTTCGGCAGCGTGGACTTCACCTCGACGGCGCTCGTGGCCAAGCAGGACGGCATCAACTCCCTGGTGCCGGCCCTGGACAACGACTCCAACTACGCGCTGGCCACCTCGCTGGCCCAGGCCGGGGTCAAGCTGAAGGCCGTGCTGTTCGCCACCGGCTACCAGACCGACACCATCGGCTCCCCGGTGTGGAGCGACCTCCAGGGGGACTACTTCATGTCGCTGTTCCGGCCCTTCTCGCTGCCCGACGCCGGCACCGAGCAGATGCAGGCGGCCATGGAGAAATACGCCGGGTTCACCTCGGGCGACTTCCCCACCTTCTCCCAGTACGAGGCGTGGGCCGGGGCCGACCTCATGATCAAGGGCCTCCTGCTCGACGGGCCCGACCCCACCCGGGCCGGCGTGATCGCCAAGCTGCGCGGCGTGACCTCCTACGACGCCGACGGCCTGCTGCCCCAGAACCTCGACTACGCCACCAACTTCGGGAAGAACCCGCCCGAGGAGTGCGCGTGGATCCTCCAGGCGGCACGGTCCGGCTTCAACGTGACCTCCCCCACGCCGACCTGCGGCACCGACCTGCCGCACACGGACACGGCGTCGAGCTCGTAGGGGCGGGGAGCCCGAGAGCGTGAAATCGCGCGCGGCAGTGCTCTGGGGCCGGGAGCAGGACTGGGAGATCCTGGAGATCGACCTCGACCCGCCGAAGGACCACGAGGTGCTGGTCAGGTGGGCGGCGGCCGGCCTGTGCCACTCCGACCAGCACCTCCGGACCAATGACATCGGCGCGCCGAGGGACCCGGACGAGGGGCCCGACCCGCGGCTGTTCCCGCTCGTCGGCGGTCACGAGGGGGCCGGGATCGTCGAAGCGGTCGGCCCGGGCGTGGTCGGGCTCGAGCCGGGCGACCACGTGGCCGCCAGCTTCTTCCCCATCTGCGGCCGGTGCACGATGTGCATCACCGGGCACACGAACCTGTGCGACCTCGGGGCCGAGACCTTCTCCCCCGGCCAGATCTCCGACGGGACGCCCCGCTACCACTACGACGGCAAGCCGCTCAACGTGATGTCCAAGTTGGGGACCTTCTCCGAGTACGGCGTGGTCCACGAGGCGTCGCTCGTCGAGGTGGGTCGGGAGTTCCCCCTGCCGGCGGTGGCCCTCGTGTCGTGCGGCGTCACCACCGGCTGGGGATCCGCCGTGTACCGGGCCGAGGTCGCACCGGGGGACGTCGTCGTCGTCGTCGGCGTGGGAGGGGTCGGCATGAACGCCGTCCAGGGCGCCCACATGGCCGGGGCGAAGCACGTCGTCGCCGTCGATCCGGTGGAGTTCAAGCAGAAGGCGGCATTCGAATTCGGCGCCACCCACACCGCAGGGTCGATGGAGGAGGCGCTGCCCCTCGTCGTCGAGCTGACCCGCGGCCAGCTGGCCGATGCCGTGATCCTCGTGCCGAGCGTGATGTACGGCGACCTGATGGGACCCGCGCTCGCCCTCACCGGCAAGAACGGCACGTGCGTGGTGACCGGCGTCGCCCCCCAGATGCAGGCGGAGTGCCGGATCAACCTCTTCGAGCTGGCCATGTGGCAGAAGGAGGTACGGGGGGTCGTCTTCGGTGCCGCCAATCCGCGCTTCGACATCCCCAACCTGCTGGCGCTCTACCAGGCCGGACGGCTCAAACTGGACGAGCTGGTCACCCGCACCTACCCGCTCGACCGGATCAACCAGGGGTACCAGGACATGCTCGACGGGGTCAACATCCGCGGCGTCGTCGTCTTCGTCTAGATGATCAATTCCAAGGGGTCAGTGGTCATAGGCCAGCAACGAACGGTGTGGTCGGGCACCGATGTGATCGTTGTGCCAGATGGCCGCGGTCAACGCCAGTAGCCGCTGCAGGATT
>JBEKRV010000064.1:0-21120 GCA_049517675.1 Acidimicrobiales bacterium | reverse complement strand
TGTCTCTTCGGCCGGCATTGGTGGATCCTCAGGGTGGTCCCATAACTGGCAACGGGGGTGGTCCCATGTCACTGGCAAAACCAGCGGCTAGCTGGTCCCATGTGACTGGCAAACGACACAATTCGATTTCCAGCGACGTTTGGGCGCCAGGCGATCTGGCTGCCATCCGGTGACACACCGTGGAACCGCCGAGGATCAGAGGCTGAAAAGAGGCGTTACAGGAACGAGCGTGAGCGATACGACGAAACGCTCGCAAACGGCAACGTTCTTTTGACCCTGGGGATCGCCGGGAGAGCGTCACGCTCCGACACATTGGATTGCTACGTCAACATCCCGAGGCGGCCTTGCCGACGGGAGGGGCAATGGCCACGAACTCCCAATCGGTGCCTTGCTCTGGATCGAGGCTCGCGGATGCGGTTGAACCGTTGCTGAGTTGTTTCGCCCACGAGACGCCGCCGGAGCCGGTAGTACTTGTCGAGAGCCGGTGCCATCCGAGGGCGGCGAGACGGTCACCCACCTGAGAAATGAGTTCAACCGTTGTGCCCGCCCACGCAATCCCTGCCTGTACGACGGCCTGCCCCCAGCCCTCGGTCCCCGGACGCCCGTCACAACTGTCCTGCTTGGGTTCGCTCTTGATCAGATAGGCCTGTGTAAGGCTTGGATTGCTGACCCACGGCAGGCTGGAGGTTCCGTAGCCAGGGAGTGCCGAAGCAGCGGGAACTAACTGGTTCAATACCTTGCCTCCGGGGTCGCCGGAGGCCTGAGTCCGATTGAACAACCACCACCCGCCTGCTGTCAGAAGGACGATCACGACAACGCCTGGCCAAAGCCAGCGATGACGGTTCGGCGAGGTATTCGGCGTATCGCTGTCGATCACCGAAGCTGGAGTGGAGACCACTCGATGAAGCTACTCCGGATCAGCAACAGGTGACCCTAAACGCCGGGAGCGAATCATGCTGCGGCGCTTTTGCCACCCCTCCTGGGCAGTGGTCAGTAGACCTGCTTGCTGACGGCAGCAGCGCCCTGCACACTTGTGGCCGTGAGCGACTCCACGCAGTCAGATCGGGCGCCCGCCGGTTGGTATGCGGACCCAGAGGGACACCCTGCAAAGCGGTGGTGGGATGGTGCGAGGTGGACTGAGCATTACGACCGACCGGTGACACAGGTGAACCATCACTGGTTGACTTCGGAGACTGGCGATCGGCTTGTCCTTGCGACTTGGGGGCGAAGGGCTGTTGGGGCGATCCTCGACAGCCTGATCATCGGAGTGCCAGCGGTGACGATCGAGATGTTGGTCGGCAGCCTCTTCTACTCGGGACCCCTTGCATTCGGGATGACAGGTCACACCCCTGACATGAGCGCAACGGTGCGAGTGATCATCGGCGTGTCGTTCTCCATCCTCGGCCTTCTGTATGCCGTGTGGCTGATCGGCTACCGAGGCCAGACGGTCGGGATGAAGGCCATGGGCGTGATTGCGGTACGTGCCGGTACTGGACAACCGCTTTCGGGTCGACAGGTCTGGATCAGAGCAGTGACGCTCTTCCTCCTTGTGTCCCTCTGGACCCAGATGGGCTTCATCATCGACGCCTATGGGAAAGCGTCTAGAGGGCACAGGCCCGGATCGGCATTGTCGTTCATCGGAGTTGCCCTTGCCCTGGTCACGTATCTTTGGCCGCTGGGGAGCCCCTCGAACCAAACGCTCCAGGACAAGGCCGCCGGTTCGGTCGTACTGGTCAAGGGCTGATCCTGATCAGAGCGACATGGGGGCCAGCGCAGCCTGCCTGCCCCGTAATGCCGGTTGGTGGCGCACGTCCAGCGCATTCCAAGGCAGACTCGATGTGTGAGCGCGTGGCCGGATGGATGGTCGATCGAACGGGTAAGGGCAGTCGCCCAGGGGGACGCTGAAGAGATTCCTGGGGACACTGCGTTCGTCATAGTCCAGGTCGGCTCGGGCGCTGACACCTCCAACGACTACGAACGCGTCATGCCTCAACTCGTGCTGGTCTTCGGCACCTACGCCCTGGTTCTGCCCGTCGGTGAAGAGGAATGGATGATGGGCATGTTCGATCCCTCTGATTCATCGATTTCATGCTGGGGAACCGTTGGAGAAGACCTTGAACAAGCCATCCTCGGACTCTGAGCCCTGTCCCAGATCGGGTGGGTACCGCTTCTCGGCCCCTTCGCCAAGGCCCATGGCGCCGGTGACAGGCCCAGCGTGGTCTGGGTACTAGTCGGACCCACGCCCCCGCCGCCGGTCTCTTCGTCAACGGGCGGTGCCCTCATGCCTCATCAGAGGATTCATCTGCAACCATTCCCATGGCCCAGGCGTGTGTATCGGTAAGGGGTCCTCGATCGTCAGGTGGAAGGGTGGCAGTGAGCAGCCGGGATCAGAACCTTGCCAACACATTTGACGACTACTTCAAGTCTGCGAAACAACCTCTGCTGGCAATGGCGTTCGTGCTGACTGGCGATCTCTCCACCGCACAGGACCTGACGCAAGAGGCACTGATGCGCACGTGGGCTCGATGGGCACGAGTTGCGTCCTATGACGATCCCCAGGCGTGGACCCGTCGGGTTCTCTTCAACCTCGCCATGAGCCACAAGCGGCACGATCGAGTCCGGCGGGAGTCCATGGTAGAGCGTGCCAGGTCGACCCCGGCCCCCAGCGACACACACCTCTTTCTTGCGGCGGCCTTGCACTCGTTACCCGAGAACCAAGTTCACGCACTGGTGCTGCATGACGGGGCTGGCTTATCGGTAGCCGAAGTTGCGCTCGCCATGAAGGTGCCAGAGGGCACCGTCAAGTCTTGGTTGAGCCGGGGAAGAGCTGCGGCCGCCAAGTCGATGAACTCGACCGATTCCACTCCGAAGGAGGGGCATGACCCATACTGACGAACAGATCCAGGACCTCGTCCGAGAGATGTACACAACTGCGGAGTCCACCGATTGGCAACTCACCGCAGAAGACGTGCGGAGTCATCGGGGCCGCCGCCGAGTTCCAGTCCCGGACGTCAAGGTAATGATCTTGGCTGCGGCTGCAGTGGTGCTCATTGTGGTCGGCATTGGCGTGGCCAGAGCTAACAACCCCCCCAAGACCTTCGCCAACGGTCCGACGACGACCACCTCGACGGCCACTCCGGCAACTGTCACTGTGCCCACTGGTGCGGTCGGCACTACTCTTGCGAATGCAATGGCGATATTGGCCTCAGATGGACTGAAGGTCTCCGTGGAGTACGTCTCGAACACGTCAGCGTCTGGCACGGTCATTGGCGTGACTCCGAGCGCAGGCACTGATGTGGCCAATGGCTCCACCGTGAACCTAACTGTCTCGAGTGGTTCTTCCGCCTCCAGTCGTCCATCCACTGTGCATGCCCCGAACGTTGTGGGCTTGACTCAAGCGGCAGCTGCGAACGAACTGGGTCAGGCGGGTCTCAACGTGGGGTACATCACTGAAGTGCCGAGCACGACCTTCAGCGCCGGTGCTGTCGTGAGCCAGAACCCAGCAGCGAATAGCTCCCTTTCAACTGGGGCGTCCGTTGATCTCTCCGTATCCTCCGGGCCGTGAGGGCTATCCCCAAACGCCGGGTCGGTGGGATAGCCCGCCAGTACGTCAGTCGGCAGCTCCTGGCGAATCCACCGGAGTCCGTGTTCGCAGTAGTACGACTCCGACCACCACCCAAATAGCGATCAGGACCAGCCAGATCAGGAGCCGCACCCACGGGTGGAGACCCGATCCAGGAAGGTCGGAAGCGTTGATCGTGTTCGAGAGAGGGGCGTAGGCGACCCAACCCGATCCGCCCTGCCACCGCGTCGTCAGCCAACTACCGAAGAAAAAGAGGGCGGCACCAAATCCGACAACGAAGACGACCCGCTGCCGAACGTTGAATGTACGGGACCGCACTCTGGGAGTTTGCCACGTCGACAGAATCAGGGGTGTCCCCGATCGGGTGGGTGACGCACCCCGGCGTATTAATGGCAGGGTGCTTCCTCCACCGATGGCCGCTGGACTTCGGAGCGTCGACTTCCTCTAACCGGCCTGATTGTTGAGGACGCCGATCAAGTTGGCACCGTCGTGCATCACAGCCGAATAGTCATTCTGGATGATTTGGGCAATAGCACCAAGGTTGGCTTCGGGACTGGCCGCCTGGTCCGCATCGCTTGAAAGCGTTTGCAAGGCTGCGACGAGGGCCACTGCATCAATGCTCGCCGTGGGACGGTACGAGAGGGCATGCAGCCCGAATCCCGCCGAACGAGCAACGACAGCCGCACTTTCGAACTCATTCGGTTTGGTGGATCCTTCGGCGGACTTGATACTTGGACCCAATGGCGCCAGGAGTACCGAGACCCGTTGAACTGTGGCCGCCCGTGACAGGGTCGTTGTCGTCGTCTGCGCCGTGGCCGCTGTGCTCGAAGCGCCTGTCGAACAGGATGTCAGGGTCGTGGTGAGACTCAATGCCGCTACGACGAGCCAATCGGACCGCACCGACCCAGCCTAACCACTGGTGTACGGCTGGAACCGGCCGATCTCGGAGTGCCACACAACACCGGGTCGGTGGGACTGCGAGGTCAGGACAGATTTAGATTGACAGTCAGCTCGCTTCCGTCGGGGAAGGTGAGCCGGTTGAAAGTTGGATCGGATGACGGAGTGGCGTCCGAGTCGATACGGACGCCGTTGTACTGCAGCGCAAGTGAGGCCGTCATCATGAGAGCCGAATCGCTGCTACCAAGTAGCTCGGCAAGTACGGGCAAGGAGTCTGGCGAAAGTCGCAGGTCGACCTTCTGGCGCCATGATCCGCCGGATGGAACTCCAACTTGGTGACTCCGTGCCCAAGCCACTGCATCGTCGAAGCTGGTGAGGATCGCAACTGCGTCTTCGTGCTTTCGTCCCCGCAGACGTTCACGCAGCGATGGCTTCGGAATGGGGAAAAGGTACTCGTTCAGCTGCCGTCGCTTTTCGTCGCTCAGCTCCCCGTCAGTCATTGGGCCAACCATACTGATCGACTCGGTCGCCTTGCCCCCAACGCCGGTTATACAGGTGTGTCACCCGCACGTCCGCCTGCCGTCGGCTCCTACGTCACGCGGGGTGGTGGTCCGCACGGATCGCCCCAGAGCACGGATCAGAGCGGGAGCAGGGGTGGTAGCTGGCGCAGTTCGATCAGCTCGGACCCGAGCGACATGGTGAGCGACGCCGCCGTGCCGAGCAGGGCGTCGAGCACCAGGGTCCGGCGGACGTAGCGGTGGAACGGGTGCTCGACGGTGAAACCGATGCCGGCCAGGACCTGCTGACAGTGCCGGGCCGCTGTCTTCGCCTGTCGTCCGGCCATCGCCTTGGCCATGGCCGAAGTCCCCGGTCCCGGGTCGAGCCACGCCGCGTCGAGCATCGCCTCGGCCATGGCTATCGCCACCAGCGTCTCGGCCAGCCGGTGACGGACGGCCTGGAAGGAGGCGATCGGGCGGCCGAATTGGACGCGCCCCCGGGCGTGCACGCAGGCCAGTCCGAGCATGGCCCGCGCACAGCCGACCAGTTCGTGGGCGACGGCCCGGCGCCCGAGTGCGACGGCCGCGTCCCACGCACCGGGGGGGAGGTCGACACGCGGACCGGTGCCGTCGACGTGGCCGGTCACCCGCAGAATCCCGAGGTCGGGATCGAGGCCGACCACGGGTACGAGCTCGAGGGAGTCGGTCGCCACGGTGTGGGCCGCGGCGCCGACGGAGCCGGTCGAGGCCACGACCAGGACCGAGGTCCGGTCGGCGAGGCCGGCAACGGAGAGACCGTCGACTCGCAGCCGGTCGCCGTCGACGGTCCCGGGCGGTACGCAGCCCCCGACGACGGGGAGCACAACCGGCACCCCGGCTGCCGATCCGTCCGGCTGCCCGAGGGCGCGGGTCATGACCCGGGAGAGCGCCGAGGAGGTCGCGCCCGCCTCCCCCTGGAGTCCGAACAGCAGGGAGACGGCGGACCGCTCGTCGTCGGCCAGTGCGTCGTCCCACCCGAGGTCGACGAGCGCGGCGTCGAGGTCGGCGCCGGTGGCCCGGCCCGTGGCGTCGCGCACGCTGCGCTCGAACAGGGCGAGGTCGTCGCCGTCCATCAACGGTCATCCCCGAGGTCGAGGAGGCGCCGGGCGATGATGTTGCGCTGGATCTCGGCACTGCCGCCGTAGATGGAGGCGGCCCGGGAGTAGAGGTACTCCGAACGCCACCGTCCGCTCACCGGGTCGTCGCCCATCGCCACCTCGGGGGCCAGGGCGTCGGCGACCAGATCGAACACCGCCTGCTCCGTGGTGGCCAGCAGCACCTTGTCGATCGACGTCTCGGGTCCGAGGTGGTCGCCGTCGGCCATGCGGTGCTGCGTGGCCCGCGAGCGGGCCCGGAAGGCGTAGAGCAGCTGGGTCACCTCGCCGAGCCGGGCCGGGTCGAGTGCGCCGGGCGGGGCGGTGTCGACCAGCTCCTGGAGCCGCCGGTGCAGGAAGGCGGCGCGGTGCCAGAGCGACGTGCTCCGCTCGTAGGGCAGGAGGTCCATGGCCACCGCCCACCCGCCGCCCTCCTCGCCGAGGGTGCGGGAGAAGGGGACGGGGACGTCGTCGAGGAAGAGCTCGGAGAACTCGGGACTGCCGTGCATGGTGCCGATCGGCCGCACGGTGATCCCGGGGGAGTCCATGTCCACGAAGAGGGCGGTGATCCCCCGGTGGGCCGACTCCACCGTGCCCGTCCGGGCGAGCAGGACGCAGCGGTCGGCGTACTGGGCCAGGCTCGTCCACACCTTCTGTCCGGTCACCCGCCAGCCGCGGTCGCCGCGTTCGGCCCGGCAGGTCAGCGCGGCCAGGTTGCTGCCGGTGTCCGGTTCGGAGAACCCCTGGCACCACGTCTCGTCCCCGCGGAGCAGGGCCGGGACCATGGCGGCGGCAAGGTCGGGGGCGGCGTAGTCGATCATGGTGGGGGCGAGCACCTCGGTCATGGAGTAGAGCCCGGGCTCCACCAGGTCGCGGGCGGTGAGTGCCTCCCCCAGGTAGGCCCGGGTGAGCGTGGACCCGCCGAGGCCGCCGACCCGTTCGGGCCACCCGGCGCGCATCCACCCGGCGTCGAACGCCAGCCGCTTGACCTTGGCCAGCTGGGCCATCTGGTCGTCGAGCGTCCCCGCCCCCTCGAACGCCGGTGCCAGCGCGGGAGCCTGGTCGTCGAGCCAGGCGTCCAGGGACCGCCGGAACGCCGCCAGGCCCCCGGTCACCCCGCGGCCGTCGTTCACGGTGCGGAGGGTTGGGGGCGCGTCGGGTCGTGGGCCCGACCGGAGTCACGGGCCCCGCTCTTGCGGAGGAACGTCATGGCCCGGGTCTGGAGGCGCCATCCGTCGGCCGTCCGGCGGTAGGTGTCGGTGTAGTACCCGATGCGCATCTCGTGGGTGGTCTGCTCCACGAAGCAGAGCGGCTGCTCGCCCGATCCCGTGTCCCCGTCGACGGTCAGCGCCGGCGGCCCCACGAGGAACAGGCCCTTCGGGGCGGCGGCCACCAGGGTCGGGAAGTCGGCGAGGGGGTAGGTGTCGCCGAAGGCGCTGTAGGTGCCGTCGGGGGTGAACACCTCGACGACCGCGTCGACGTCGTCCCTGGTCATGCCCACGGCGTACCGGGCCAGCAGTTGCTCGAGCTCGACGACGTCGGCGACGGGCGGGCTACCCATGACGGAACCTCCTGGTCGTCGTGGCCTACCGCCACGGCGGCCGACGATAACGAAGTTCTCTTGCCTCGGCAATGGTGGTGGCGTGCCGCAGGAGGACATGGGAGAGTGACCCGGCGGGCGATCGAGGAGGAGGCTGACGTGAGGGAGCAGGGCGAGCCGGGTGCGCGCTGGCAGCTGCGGACGGTGCCCGAGGAGCGGGCGCGCCGCTACCGGGACGAGGGCTGGTGGACCGATCAGACGCTCGGGGAGATGGTCGACGCCGGCCTCCGCCGGATGGGGGAGGTTCCCTTCCGGGTCCACTCGGCCGTCCACCCGTGGCGGGGCGCCTTCGCCGAGGTGGACCGGTCGGCACGGGCGCTCGCCGGCGCGCTGGCCGCCGAGGGGGTCGGGACGGGCGACGTCGTGGTGTTCCAGCTCCCGAACTGGGTGGAGGCCGGCATCACCTTCTGGGCGGCAGCCTACCTCGGCGCGGTGGTCGTCCCCGTCGTCCACTTCTACGGGGCGAAGGAGGTCGAGTACATCCTCCGGACGACCGCGCCCTCGGTCGTGATCACCGCCGACCACTTCGGTCACAACGACTACCTGGCGAACTACGGGACGCTCCTGGCCGGTCGTCCCGGGGC
Organism: Acidimicrobiales bacterium; assembly: GCA_049517675.1. GTDB lineage: Bacteria > Actinomycetota > Acidimicrobiia > Acidimicrobiales > RAAP-2 > Bog-756. Next base: position 12,826 of record JBEKRV010000064.1, on the reverse strand, counting down.
ACGGTGGCTGGTGGTCCGGGGCACACCCGGTGGGGCGCTGCCACCGGGAGCGGTGCCTTTCGAGTCGTTCCTCGACGCCGAACCGCTGGCCCGCCCGTTGCCGGTGGACCCGGACGGGCCGGCGATCGTCGGGTTCACCTCGGGGACCACCCGCGACCCGAAGGGCGTCATCCACTCGCACCGAACCATCGGGTGCGAGGCCCGCCAGCTCGACCACCTGTTCCCCCGGGGCGGGCCGCCCATGATCACGGGGGCGCCCGTCGGGCACTTCATCGGGATGCTGAACGCGTTCCTCATCCCGCTGCTGCGCGAGCAGTCGGTCGACCTGGTCGACGTCTGGGACCCGGCGACGGTGCTCCGACTGATGCGCGAGGAGGGCCTGGGCGTCGGGGGAGGTGCCACCTACTTCCTGACCAGCCTGCTCGACCACCCGGACTTCACCCCGGAGCACCTCGCCCTCATGCCCTTCGCCGGCCTCGGCGGCTCGCCCGTTCCTGCCGCCGTGACCCGACGGGCCGCCGACCTCGGGATCGAGGCGTTCCGCTCCTACGGCAGCACCGAGCACCCCTCGATCACCGGCTCGCTCCTGGAGGACCCGGAGGTCAAGCGGCTCACGACCGACGGACGGGCCCTGCCCGGCGTGGAGCTCCGGCTCGACGACGACGGCGAGATCTCCAGCCGGGGCCCCGACTGCTTCGTCGGCTACATCGACCCGGCGCTGACCGCCGAGGTGTTCGACGAGGACGGCTGGTACCGGACGGGTGACGTGGGGGTGCTCGACAACGACGGGTACCTGACCATCACCGACCGCATCTCCGACGTCATCATCCGGGGCGGCGAGAACATCAGCGCGGCCGAGATCGAGGAACTGCTGACGGGGATGGACCAGATCGCCGAGGTCTGTGTCGTGGCCGAGCCCGACGCGCGGCTGGGCGAGCACGCCGCCGCCGTCCTGCGGGTGCGCGACGGCGCGGAGGCGCCGACCATGGAGGAGGTGCGCGCCCATCTGGCCGGCGCCGGGCTCACCCAACAGAAGTGGCCCGAGGCCGTCTACCCGGTGGACGAGTTCCCGAGGACGCCGTCGGGAAAGGTGCAGAAGTTCGTGCTCCGCCGCATGCTGGAGGAGGGGGTACTGGCCGGGCGCAGCCCTGACCGGACCGGTTGATAACGAGCTTCTCTTTTACAGAGATGGATGATATCGTGGCTGACCGGGCCCGACAGGAGGAATTACCGCATGGCGCACTTCCCCAAGCCAGCAGAGGGGAGCTGGACGGAGCACTACCCGGAGCTGGGCACGGGCCCGGTGGACTACGAGGACTCCATCTCCCCCGAGTTCTACGAGCTCGAGCGCAGGGCCATCTTCGGCCGGACCTGGCTCAACGTGGGCCGGGTGGAACAGGTCCCACGGGCCGGGCGCTACTTCACCAAGGAGCTCCAGTGCGCGGGCACCTCGGTGATCGTCGTCCGTGACAGGGACGGCGGGGTGCGCGGCTTCCACAACATCTGCCGGCATCGCGGCAACAAGCTGGTCTGGACCGACTTCCCCAACGAGGAGACGGCCGGGACGTGCCGGCAGTTCACCTGCAAGTACCACGGGTGGCGCTACGACCTCGACGGATCCCTGACGTTCGTCCAGCAGGAGTCGGAGTTCTTCGACCTCGACAAGGACGACTACGGGCTGGTGCCGGTGCAGACCGAGGTGTGGGAGGGGTTCGTCTTCGTGAACCTCGACCCGGACAACACCACGTCGGTCAAGGAGTACCTCGGTGCCCTGGGCGGCGGACTCGAGGGCTATCCGTTCGGGGAGATGACCCAGGTCTACAAGTACCGGGCCGATGTCGCCAGCAACTGGAAGCTCTTCATCGACGCCTTCGCCGAGTTCTACCACGCACCCGTCCTGCACGCGAAGCAGGCCACCGACGAGGAGTCGCGGAAGCTCCAGGGCTACGGCTTCGAGGCGCTGTCCTACGCGATCGACGGACCGCACGGCATGGTGTCGTCCTGGGGCGGCATGTCGCCGCCCAGGGACCCCTCGATGGTGAAGCCGATCGAGAACGTGCTCCGGAGCGGCCTGTTCGGACCCTGGGACCGTCCCGACATCGCCGGCCTCGACCCGCTGCCGCCGTCGCTCAACCCGGCGCGCTCGCCCAATTGGGGCGTGGACTCCTTCGTCCTGTTCCCGAACTTCATGCTGCTCGTCTGGGCCCCGGGGTGGTACCTCACGTACCACTACTGGCCGACCTCCTACCACACGCACATCTTCGAGGGGACGCTCTACTTCGTCCCACCGAAGAACGCGACCGAACGACTCCGCCAGGAGCTGGCCGCGGTCACGTTCAAGGAGTACGCCCTCCAGGACGGAAACACCCTCGAGGCGACCCAGACGATGATCGAGTCGCGTTCGGTGACCGAATTCCCCCTCAACGACCAGGAGATCCTCCTCCGCCACCTGCACCGGACGGCCCGCGGGTACGTCGCCGACCACGAGAAGTCCGGGACGTCGGTCGACCTGCCGGTCGCCCGCTGAGCCAGGAGCCCCGATGACCCCCGTCCTCCCCGTCGACTTCGCCGACCTGGAGCCCTTCTCCGACTGGTGCCTCCCCACCGAGGCCGAGCGGTACGCCAAGCGCCTGGCCAGCTCGATGGAGGAGATGCAGTCGTTCTACGACGCCGCCTTCCCCCGGCTCGAGCAGATCCTCGCCTACCTCGACGACATCCCGCTCGACGCGCTCCCCGACGACGCGCACCGGTTGCTCGAGCTGTCCTACTCACTGGTCAACGTGTCGTTCCCCGTCGAGGTGTGGCGCCAGCCCCGCGTGCCGGACAGCGGCGCGGCCAGCGTGGACGCCGTCGTCGAGCCGGCCGTCTGAGCCGCTGGACCGCGACTCCCCGGGCCGGACGCGGTCGCCGACCGCCCGCCCCGTGACGAAAGGAACGTGCCCGTGCGCCTCGGCGTGATGGTGGGCCCCGAACGGGGCCGGTACTCCACGAAGGTCGACCGCATGCTGGCCGATGCGGCCTGGGCCGAGGAGGCCGGATTGGCGTCGCTGTGGATCCCGCAGATCCCCGACGACTTCGACGCCCTCACCGCAGCGGCGCTCATCGGATCGGCGACGTCCACGATCGAGATCGGGACCGCGGTGGTCCCGATCCAGCCCCGTCACCCCATCGCCCTCGCCCACCAGGCGCTGTCCACCCAGACGGTGTGCGGCGGTCGGCTGACCCTGGGGCTCGGCGTGTCGCACCACTGGGTCGTCGACGAGATGTTGGGGCTGCCCTACGAGCACCCCGCCGCCACCATGCGCGACTACCTCGACGTCCTGGACCGGGCGTTGGCCGGTCCGGGGATGGTCGACGTCGAGAACGGGCACTTCCGCGTCCACCAGCCGATGGACGTGACCGACATCACCCCGACGCCGGTCATGATCGCCGCCCTCGGGCCCGTCATGCTCGGGATCGCCGGCGAGCGGACCGACGGGACCATCCTGTGGCTGGCCGACGAGCGGGCCATCGAATCGCACATCGCCCCCACCCTGCAGGGGGCAGCGGCGGCGGCAGGTCGCGCCACGCCGCGCATCGTGGCCGGCGTACCCGTCTGCCTGTGCGGCGACGACGAGGTCGAGATGGCGGTGGCACGGGCCAACCGCGTCCTGTCCGAGTCCGAGGTGTCGCCCAACTACCAGAAGCTGCTCGACCGCGGCGACGCCCGCACGGTCGGCGACATCCTGGCCGCCGGGAGCGAGGAGGCGATCCTCCGGCGCCTCCGCTCGTTCGCCGGCGCCGGGGCGACGGACGTCTCCCTCCGGGTCGTGCCGATCGGCGAGACCCGCGACGACAAGCTGGCCTCGTCGCTGAGGACCCGGGAGTTCATCGCCTCGCTGGCGGGCTCGGTCTGACGGCGACCGGCACCACCGGCCCGGCGATGGCGTCGCACGAGCCGGAACGGACGGCGTCGTGCCCGGGGCGGACGTCTCGCTGTTTGAATGGACGCCATGACTCTCTACGCGTTGGGCGAAGAACGGCCACGGATCCACCCCGAGGCCTACATCCACCCCCGGGCGGTCCTGATCGGCGAGGTGCGGATCGGGCCGTACTCGAGCATCTGGCCCGGCGCGATCATCCGTGCCGACAACGGTCCGGTCGTGATCGGTGCAAGGACGTCCGTACAGGACGGCGCCGTCATCCACACCCAGTCCACCAATCGGACGAGGATCGGGTCCGACTGCGTCATCGGCCATCTCGCGCACCTGGAGGGGTGCATCCTCGAGGACCTGGTGCTCATCGGCTCGGGAGCGGTCGTCCTCGAAGCGGTCACCTGCCGCTCCGGTTCGCTGGTCGGGGCCGGCGCCGTCGTGACACCGGGGACGGAGGTCCCGGCCGGCGCGATGGCGCTCGGAGTCCCTGCCCGGATCCGACCAGGGGCGGTCGGTCGCGATTCGGTACGGGCAAACGCGGATGCGTACTCCTCGAGGCATCTTGCCCAACACCGTGACGGCAGCCACGAGGTGACCCTGGAGGAGTGCACCGAGAGTTGAGGCGGTGCCCGTTACCGGTGGCCGGGGCCACCCCGATGCCGGAGCCAGCGCCGTTTCGTACGGGATCGTCATCACATCGCCGGTGTGGACCCGTCTCCGTTGTCCGAAGCATCAGGGCACGGCCGGTCGAGTTCGTGCCGCAGCACCTGCTGGAACTCGAGCGCCGTGAATTTGCACGGGATGAGGCAGTGCTTGTGGCACATGCGGCACCGGTGCAACGTGCGCAGCCGCGCGACAACCGGTGGGTCGCCGAAGCCACGTCCCGATGCCGCTGCCATGGGTACCGGATCGGCTGGTCACGGCGCTCCCTTGACTCATTCCGCGGCTACCCGGGCGACCGGAACCCGTCGCGGCGCTTGAACTTCTGGACCTTGCCGGACGCGGTCAGCAGGTACTCCGACAGCTCGATCCAGTGCTGAGGCGTCTCGTACGGTGCGAGCCGCTCCCGACGGTGCGCTCGGAGCACGCCTCCGTCGAGGACCGCACCGTCGGAGGTCGCACGAACGCGGCGACCACCTCACCCCACCGGTCGTCGGGCATGCCGACCACGGCCACGTCGGCCACCGAGGGAGATGCGAAGAGCGCGTCCTCGATCTCGCGGGGGTAGATGTACTCGCCTCCTCGGATGATCATGTCCTTGACCCTGCCCTCGATCCGCAGGAACCCGCGCCCGTCCATCGAGGCGAGATCGCCCGTGTGGCACCGGCCGTCGTCGTCGATGGCCTGGGCGGTCGCCTCGGGCATGTCGTGGTATCCGGACATCACCAGGTATCCCCGCGCACAGGGCTCACCGACGGTGCTGTCGAGTACTCGTCCCGACTGATCCGCAGGCCAATAGGATTCGGTGAGCACGACTCCTCCCCTCCGTCCGGTGCGGCGCCCGCACTCCGTTCGACGGCCGAGGATGGAACCTCGAGCGGCTGATCCGGGTGGAGATCCTCGGGCGGTGCGACAACTGCTGCACGCCCTCCCGACGCGCCGTCGAGCGCGGCGACGAACCCGTCCCGGTGAGTCCGGGCAGGCGCTCGACCGCACCGAGGGCCGCGCCCAGGTGGTCAGCTACCGGGGGGGAACAGGAAGAACGGCGGGTGGCGCCTTCCGGGGACCGATCACCGATTGCCGACTCTGCTCCGACCTTGCTCAGCCCTCGAGGGACCGAGTGACCACCGTGACGTCTTGTGCGCCGAGACCCTGCTCCACCATGTCGTCCCATTCGCGGGCGAGCGCATCCAGGGCACGGAAACGCTGCGGATCGGCCTCCTCGAGGGCGAGCCGGACATCCTTCAGTGCCAAGCCGAGAGGAAACTCCGGCGAGTAGTCGTCGTCTTCGATGCGCGACAGCTTGCCCGCCATCCAGGTCGAGATGAGCGGACCTCCCTCGAAGGCGTCCCGCACGCTGTGGACGTCCAGTCCGAGCCGATGGGCCAAGGCCAACGAATTGGCCACCCCTTCGGCCCTGAATGCGAGCAACGTGTTGTTCACGAGCTTCATGCGCGAACCCATACCGACCGGCCCGAGCCACACCGTGCGCTTCCCGATGGCATCGAAGATCGGATCGGCCATGGGGCGAGCCTGCTCGGACCCGGAGGCGAAGATGACCAGATTCCCCTGCTCGGCGGGAACCTTGCTTCCGGAGACAGGTGCATCGAGGAAGAGGACGTCAGGGCGCCGCCCCTCGGCGATCGACCTGATGGCTGCGGTTCCCACGACTCCGATGGTGCTCATCTGTGCCCACACAGCACCCGCCGGAAGCGCCTCGAGCATGCCGAGGTCGACGCTGACGGAGGTCACGGCCGCGGTGTCGGTGACCATGGTGATGACCACGTCCACCCCCCTGACCGCGTCGGCTGCAGACGAGGCGAACTCCGCTCCCTCCTCGACCACACCACGGGCCGCTTCGGGATTCCGGTTCCAGACAACGGTCGGGATGCCGTGCCGAAGTGCCGAAGCGGCCATCGCCCTGCCCATCGTGCCGAGTCCGAGTACGGCGAGCTTCGGGGTTCCATCCGTCATTGCAGCCTCCCTGGCGTCCCGCCACGGTCACGGGGCGCCAATGCCGGTCGGATCACGGATCCCGTGAGTGCAGCATCGGTGCCGAGCGCCCAGGTGGCCAGTGCCCGAACCTGCCGTCATGTTCGCGCCGACCCGCGGTTCCCACAAGGGTGGACCGCTCCGGGGAGTCTCCTCGATCGTCCCCCGACGCAGCGCTACCCGGACGTGTCGTTGCGGAAGACCTCGCCGCCCTTCATCACGAAGCAGACCGATTCGGTCATCGTGATGTCGGACAGCGGATCGCCGGGGACGGCGATGACGTCGGCCAGGAGCCCCTCGACCAGGCGGCCCCTGTCGTCGACCTGGATCAGTTCGGCGGCCACCGTCGTGGCGGCGTGGATGGCCTGGGCCGGGGTCATGCCCCGGTCGACCAGGGCCACGAGCTCCTTGGCGTTGCGCCCGTGTGGGATGGCGGGGGCGTCGGACCCGCAGGCGATCCGGGCGCCACGGCGGATCGCGTTCGAGATGGTCTGTCTCGCCCGGGGGAAGACCTCGGCCGCCTTGGCCTGGAGCTCGGGCGCGGCGTGGGACGTGTCCATGCCGTCGGCCAGGTAGGTGGTGGCAACGAGGAACGTCCCGCGTCCGACCATCAGGTCGACCGTGTCGTCGCTCATCAGCGACCCGTGCTCGATGCAGTCGATCCCGCACTCGACGGCGGTCCGCACGGCCTCGTCGCCGTGGCAGTGCGCCGCCACCCGCAGGCCGGCCCGGTGGGCCTCGTCGACGATCGCCTCGAGCTCCTCGGTGGAGTACTGGCGGGCGCCGGCGGGCCCGGTGTGGGACATGACCCCGCCCGACGCGCTCACCTTGACGACCCGGGCCCCGTACTTGATCTGGTAGCGGACCGCCTTGCGCACCTCGGCGACCCCGTCGGCGATCCCCTCCTCCACGGTGAGCGGGAGCACGTGCGGGGCATAGGCCTGGAACATGGTCGGGTCGAGATGCCCCCCGGTGGGGCTGATGGCGTGGCCGGCCGGGACGATGCGGGGGCCGTCGATCCACCCGCGGTCGATGGCCGTCATCAGGGCCACGTCGAGGAGCAGGCCGCCCGTCTGGACGAAGAGCCCCAGGTTCCGCACGGTCGTGAACCCGGCACGCAGCGTCCTCCTGGCGTTGGCCGCCCCACGCAGCGTCTTCAGGGCCGGATCCTCCTGCACCGGGACGAGGGGGCTGGCGTGGTGGGACCCTCCCATGGCCAGGTTGACCTCCATGTCCATGAGGCCGGGGAGGAGGGTGACGTCGCCGAGGTCGAGCGTCGACGCGTGCGCCGGTACCGAGGCGGGAGAGACCTCGGTGATGCGTCCCTCGTGGACGAGCAGGCTGCCCGGCTCGACCAGCGCGTCGCCGGACGAGTCGAGCATCCGGGCACCGGTGAGGTGGACGGGCGGCTGGGGGGTGCGGCTGCGGGCCATGGCTGCTCCTTCGGGGCGTCCGGTGCCTTCCCGCCGTCGCATTACGGGATATCCGGAATTCGTGACCGACGTTACCGCAGGTCCACCCCGGGGTGCGGGTGCCCGACCACGTCCGCGGGCGTTGCATCGACCCTCGTGCGGCGGGAGTTGAGAACGTAGTTCTCACGCCGACTGGTAGGGTCGTGCGGGTGACGGCCGCGCCTGCCCCCGAGCCGGGCCCGAGCGGGCTCCATGACTGACGTCGACGAGGTGGCGCGCCGCCACGCCTTCCGCCCGCTCCGCGTCAAGCAGGTCGTCCGCGAGACCGACGACACCCGGTCGTTCGTGCTGGACGTCCCGCCCGACCTGGTCGAGACGTACCGCTACCGACCGGGGCAGTTCTGCACGTTCCGGGTGAGGATCGGCGACGACGAACTGTTCCGCTGCTACTCGATGTCGAGCGCCCCGGACACCGACCCGGACCTGGTCGTCACGGTCAAGCGGGTACCCCGGGGCGCCGTTTCCAACTGGTTCAACGACACGGTGTCGGTCGGCGACCTGGTCGACACGTCGCCACCCTCGGGCGCGTTCTGCCTGCACGAGGACGACCAACGCCCGGTCGTCGCCTTCTGCGGGGGCAGCGGGATCACCCCGGTGCTGTCGATCGCCAAGTGTGCGCTGTCCTCGACCGACCGGCAGTTCCGGCTCTTCTACGCCAACCGGGACCCGGGCTCGGTCATCTTCGACGACGCGCTGGCCGAGCTCGAGTCCCGGGCGCCGCGACGGTGCACCGTGCGCAGGCACGTCGACTCGGAGAGCGGGTACCCGGTGCCGGAGTCCCTCCTGGGTTTCGCCGGGGGCGACCTCGACGCCCAGTTCCTCGTCTGCGGGCCCGGACCCTTCATGGATCTGGTCGAGCGCGTCCTGCTCGGAGCCGGGGTGGCGCCCGGCGACATCCGCATCGAGCGCTTCGAGACCCCGGACAGCTCCGCCGACCCCGTCGTGGCCACCGACGGCACGGCGCCGAGGTCGATCGTGCTGGACCTCCAGGGGCGGCGCCACGAGATCGCGTACCACCCGGGGGACACCGTCCTCGAGACGGCCCGCCGGGCCGGCCTGGCCGCTCCCTACTCGTGCGAGTCCGGCAACTGTGCCACCTGCATGGCCCTGGTCCACGAGGGGTCGGTCACCATGCGGTCGAACAATGCCCTGACCCCGGACGAGGTGGCGGGGGGCTGGGTCCTCACCTGCCAGTCGGTGCCGACCGGTCCCTCGCTCCGGATCGAGTACGAGGACCTCTGACCGGGCGACCCCGACCGGGTCACGGTGCCGGACGGGGCAGAGTAGGTTCTACACCAGCAATAACCACGTTCTCGGAGGATGTCATGCTCGATATCAACGACCTCGTCCTGATCAGCGTCGACGACCACATCATCGAGCCCCCGGACCTCTTCGTCCACCATCTCGACGCCAAGTACCTCGACCGGGCACCCAAGCTGGTGCGCAACGACGAAGGATCCGACGTGTGGACCTTCGGGAAGGTCGTCATGGAGACCGCCGCCCTCAATGCGGTCGCCGGCCGCCCCAAGGAGGAGTACGGCCTCGAGCCCCAGAGCCTCGACGAGGTCCGTCCCGGCTGCTACGACGTCGACGAGCGGGTCCGGGACATGGACGCCGGCGGTGTGCTGGCTTCCATGAACTTCCCGTCGTTCCCGACCTTTACCGCCCGCGTGTTCGCCTCGGACGACCCGGACCTGTCGCTGGCGCTGGTACGGGCCTACAACGACTGGCACATCGACGAGTGGTGCGGTGCCCATCCGGGCCGGTTCATCCCGATGGCCGTGCCGGTCATCTGGGACCCGGAGCTGACGGCCGAGGAGGTCCGGCGGACGGCGGCGAAGGGCTGCCATTCGCTCAGCTTCACCGAGAACCCGGCCGCGCTCGGCTATCCCAGCTTCCACGACGGGTACTGGGACCCGGTGTGGCGGGCGTGCTGTGACACCGGCACCGTCCTCTCCATCCACCTCGGGTCCTCGGGCCGCCTGTCGATCCCGGCGATCGACTCCCCGCCCGACGTGATGATCACCCTCCAACCCATGAACATCCAGTCGGCGGCAGCCGACCTGCTGTGGTCGCGGGTCCTGAAGAACTTCCCCCCGCTCCGGGTGGCCCTGTCCGAGGGCGGCACCGGATGGGTCCCGTACTTCCTCGACCGGATCGACCGGACCTTCGAGATGCACCGCGCCTGGACCCTGCAGGACTTCGGCGGACGCCTGCCGTCGGAGGTGTTCCGGGAGCACTTCCTCACCTGCTTCATCAGCGACCCGGTGGGGGTCGAGCTACGGGACCGGATCGGCGTCGACAACATGGCGTGGGAGGCGGACTACCCGCACAGCGACTCCATGTGGCCCACCGCGCCCGAGGAGCTGCATTCCGTGTTCGCGGCCAACGACGTCCCCGATGCCGAGATCGCCAAGATGACCCACGAGAACGCCATGCGGTGGTACTCCTTCGACCCCTTCACCCACATGCCCAAGGACGAGTCGACGGTGGGCGCCCTGCGGAAGCGGGCCGCGGGCCACGACGTGTCGGTGATGTCCCGCAGCACCCGGGTCCGGACCCCGGACGAGAAGCTCGAGGGCTTCCGCAGGCGGGCGGAGCGGGCCATGGCGGCCGAGGGCCGCTGATCCGGACCGGCACGCCCCGCCACCCCGGGTTCACGGGGCGACGGGCGACCCGTCCACCGTCCACGACCGGGCAACGAGAGCAATGGTGGTTCCGATGAAGCAGATGTCACTCGTGGGGTTCATGCAGGCGGGGAACGCCACCGTCTACGCCGGATCGTGGCGCCATCCGGCCACCGAGCACGGGTTCCTGCAGGCCAGCTACTACCAGAAGCTCGGGCGCATCCTCGAAGAGGGCTGTTTCGACATGATGTTCTTCGACGACCGCCTGGCCATGCCCTCCATCTACGGGGGTTCGGTGGTCGAGGCGGTGCGCCACGGCGCCCGGCCGGTCAAGCTCGACCTGAGCATCGTGCTCGGCGTCATCGCCGGCGCCACCCGTTCGATCGGCCTGGGCGCCACCTACTCGACGACCTACTACTCACCGTTCCACGTGGCCCGGACCTTCGCCACCCTGGACCACCTCACCGGTGGCCGGGCCGCCTGGAACGTGGTGACCTCGGTGAACGACAGCGAAGCCCAGAACTTCGGCGTCGACCAGGTCCTGGCCCACGATGAACGCTACGACCGGGCCGACGAGTTCCTCGAGGCCACCACCGGGCTGTGGGACACGTGGGAGGACGACGCACTGGTCCTCGACCGGGCCGCCGGCATCTTCGCCGACCCGGACAAGGTCCACGAGCTCGACTACGACGGCAAGTGGTTGAAGGTCCGCGGGCCCCTGACCGTGCCGCGGACGCCGCAGGGGCGACCCGTCCTGCTGCAGGCCGGATCGTCGGGCCGGGGGCGGGAGTTCGCCGCACGGTGGGCCGAGGTCATCTTCACCGGCGATCCCAGCATCGAGGTGGCACGGGCCCACTTCGCGGACCAAAAGGAGCGGATCGCCCTGGGCGGACGGGATCCGGACTCGGTCAAGATGCTGCCCATGGCCTACACGGTTCTGGGGGAGTCGACGGCCCAGGCCCACGAACGCGAGCGGATGTTCCTCGACGACTTCGTGGACCCGATGGCCTCGCTGACCCTGCTGTCCGAGCTCATGAACTACGACTTCAGCGGACTGGCGCTCGACACGCCGATCACGGACGAGCTCGTCGAGTCGGTGTCGGGCATCCGGGGACTGGTCCAGAACCTCCGCGCCCACATCGGGGGGACGATCACACTGGGCGACCTGGCCGGGCACCGGGCCACCCTGCTGCAGGGCCCGCGCTTCGTCGGGACCGGTCCGGAGGTGGCCGACCAGATGGAGGAGTGGTTCGACACCGGCGCGTGCGACGGGTTCGTCATCGCGGCCACCCACAGTCCCGGCGCCTACGAGGAGGTCGTGCGGCTCGTGGTGCCCGAGCTCCGGCGCCGCGGCGTGTTCCGGGACCGGTACACCGGCGACACCCTGCGCGAGACCATGGGGCTCGTCCGTCCCGAGTGCGCCGCCCATGGTTGACCAGCCGGGCCCGCTGACCGGGCTCCGCGTCGTCGACGCCGCCACCCTGGTGGCCGGCCCGATGGTGGCCACCATGCTCGGCGAGTTCGGGGCCGAGGTCGTCAAGGTCGAGCAGCCCGGCGCCGGCGATCCCCTGCGGACCTGGGGCCCGACCAAGGGCGGCATCGGACTCGTGTGGAAGAGCGTCAGCCGCAACAAGCGCTGCGTCACCCTCGACCTCCGCCGACCCGAGGGCCAGGAGGTCCTCCACGAGCTGCTCGACGTGACCGATGTGCTCGTGGTCGGCAACCGCCCGAGCGCACTGGAGCGCTGGGGCCTCGACTACGAGTCGGTCCACGCCCGACACCCGCGTCTGGTGATGCTCCACGTCAGCGGCTACGGCCGGGGTGGGCCGGCCAGCGACCGCCCGGGGTTCGGCACCCTGGCCGAGGCCATGAGCGGGTTCGCCCAGGTGGTGGGGCAGCCCGACGGACCCCCGACCCTCCCGCCGTTCATGCTGGCCGACGGGGTCGCCGCCCAGGCGGCGACCTGGGCGGTGATGATGGCCCTGTACCACCGCGACCTGCGTGGCGGGCCGGGCCAGCTCGTCGACGTCAACCTGGTCGAGCCCCTAGGAGCGTGGGTCGGTATCCACAATTGACGTAGCCCGGATCTCGGGCGGCAACGCGCCTACACCGTCCGTCTCGATTCGCGTTCCCATGGCAGATCGGCAAGAATTCGGGCATG
>JBEKRV010000063.1:0-21997 GCA_049517675.1 Acidimicrobiales bacterium | reverse complement strand
CGTCGCGCCCTCGGCACCATCGACCACGTACTGGATGACTACATCACGGGAGCGCGTCTCGGGACAGCAGCCTGAAACTTGTCACAAGATCCAGAGACCGGTGGACCAAGAAGTTCTAGCCCTCGGCCACCCCGCCGGCCACCACGTCGCGGCGCCGCACCTGGCGCACCAGCTTGTCCCCCTTGCCCGAATCGTCCTTCGCACCGGCGACGAGCGGGGACAGCGACAGCAGGATCACGCCGGCCACCACGACGACGACGGCCACCAGCTCGACCGGCAGTCGCCACCCCGCCGTGGCGAGGCGGTCGTGGAACAGGTAGATCCCGATGACCACGCTGACCACCGGGTCGACGATGGTGATCGACGCCTGGGACGCGGTGATGGGACCGGCGTGGAACGAGCTCTGGATCAAGAAGAGGCCGAGCACTCCGGTGGCGAGCACCGCGTAGGGGTCCCAATTGGTGAACACGTGGCCCCATCCCTCGGTCACCAGGATCGTGAACTGCTTGGTCAGGGCGGCGGACAGTGCGAACACCACCGCTCCCGACGCGCCGAACATCGCCGCCCGGAACCATCGGGGGCCCACGAATCCGAGCCCGACGCAGGCCGCCGACGCGGTGGCCACCACCACGGTGGCCGCGATCCAGGTGTGGCGGTCCGGCACGAAATGCCCACCACCCGGGGCCGACACGATCAGGAAGGTCGCCAGTCCGCCGGCGGCAGCCAGTGAGCCACCCCACTCCTGCCAGGTCAGGTGGTAACGGAACCAGATGCCGAGGATCAGCACCAGGAAGAGGAGTTCCGTGGTGACGATGGGTTGGACCGAGCTGAGCTGGCCGAACCGCAGGGCCAGCGCCTGAAGCAGGAACCCGACGACGATCATGCCCAACCCGGCGAACCAGATGGCGTTGGAGAAGGCGTGCCGGATGAGCCGGATGCTCATGACCGTGTCGGCCGGGGCGTTCTGCACCCCGATGCGCTGGAAGATGGCACTCAGGGCATTGGCCAGTGATGCCAGGGTGGCGAGGACGTAGGCCATGGCGACGGTCTACCGCAGACCGGCGGGGGGCGGGGTCTACACTGCGTGCGTGCTTCCGGCCCCAACGGCGGACCCTCTGGCGTCCTGCACCCCGTGAGTACGGCGGACACCCGCCCCGGGCCGGGCGAGCCGGTTCCTCCCGGGACCGACGGGGATCCGGTGACGCCGGCACGGCCCCGGGGGATCCCGCCGACCGGGGCTGGCGGCCCGGCAGCGGCCGGCGCACCACGGGACGCGGCCCCCGCCGTCCTGTGGGCCCGCTACCGCCGGCCGCTCGCCATCGCGCTCGGGTGCACAGCCCTCCTGCGGTTCATGGTGGAACTGGTCGCGTTGGTCTCGAAGTTCGGCTCCGACTTCCCCCACGTGATCGCCCGGACCCCCGGTGCGATGAGCTCGGTCCTCGATCAGTGGGACGCCGGCATCTACGTCTACATCGCCATCCACGGCTACCCGCCGGGACGGATCGGTCCGGGGACGCAGAACGTCATCGCCTTCCCCCCGATGCTGCCCTTCCTCGAGCGCGTGTTGCACGTCGTCACCGGGATCGGCTACGTGGAAGCCGGCCAGGCCATCGACCTGGTGGCGCTCGTCGTCGCGCTGGTCGGCCTCCACCGTCTCGTGACGCTCGACCACCCCGACGGCGCGGCCGACCGGACCGTCGTCCTCACGGTGGCGTGGCCCGCCGCCTTCTTCCTGGTGGCGGGCTACCCCGAGTCGCTCGCGCTGGCCCTGCTGGTCTGGGCCTTCGTCACCGCCCGGTCCGGGCGGTGGTCGGTCGCCGGCCTCCTGCTCGCCGCCGCCTGCATGTCCAAGTACTACCTGATCCTGGCCGTACTGCCCCTCGCCTACGAGTGGTGGACCGCCCGCCGCGGGGCCGAGGTGGATCCGGGGACGTGGTACGCGCGCGCCGCCGCCCTGGTCGGACCTCCGGTCGTCACCTTCGGGGCGTGGATGATCTTCTGTGCGGTCCGGTTCGGCGACCCCCTCGCATTCGCCCACGCCGAAGAGGGATGGAACCGTTCCTTCGCCTGGCCCTGGCACATGGTCGCCCGCACCGGCGGGGACCTCTGGCACCTGCGGTTCCTCGACACCTCCGTTGCCAGCACCGACGAACTGGTGTCGGCGGTGACCATCGTCGTCCTGGTCGTCGCCACGGTGTCGGCCTTCCGCCACCTGCGCCGCTCCTACGCCGTGCTCCTGGCGCTCCTGACCGCGGTGTACGGCTGCGAGACCCTCCTCGAGGGGACCGCCCGCGAATCCCTGGTCGCGTTCCCGCTCTTCGTGGTGATGGCCACGTGGTGCGAGCGCCACCCCTGGCTGGAGCGGGTGCTGTTCGCCCTCTTCCTCCCGACCGCCTACTACCTCATCGAACGGTACGTGGACCTCCGCTTCGCGGGCTGACGGCAGCCTCCTGGGGCGCGGGACGGCCGTCCCCGGGGATGAGGTACGCCCGCCCCTCTCCGTACGGCCGACCACGATTACGCTGGCCCACGCTCCACGAGGCCAGGCTCCGACACGAGGGGAACCCACCATGACCGACACCACCCGGACCGACGATCAGGGCTCCCCGCCCGCCGCCGGCGTGCCCTCACTCGACCGGTTCGAGGCCGAGGCCCGGGCCTTCCTCGACGCGAACGCCGAACGGCGGTCGGCGGACACCTTCGTCTGGGGCCAGGGATCGGACCACGTCGGACTGTTCCCGGAACGGACGCCCGAGCAACAGGCCCACGACCTGGCCGTCTCCCGGGCATGGGCCCAGCGGGTGTTCGACGCCGGCTTCGGCTGGATCACCGGCCCGACGGAGTACGGCGGGCGCAACCTGCCCTCGGAGTACCAGCGTACCTGGGCACGGGTGGCATCGGAGTACGCGACCCCGTCACAGGCGGTCTACGGCATCGGCCTCGGCATGGTGGCTCCGACCATCCTGGCCCACGCCACCGACGGGGTGAAGGAGGCCTACCTGCGCTCCCTGTGGCGGGGCGACATCGTGGCCTGCCAGCTGTTCAGCGAGCCGTCCTCGGGGTCGGACCTGGCGTCACTCCAGACCCGGGCCGTCCGGGACGGCGACGAGTGGGTCATCAACGGCCAGAAGGTGTGGACCTCGGGGGCCCAGGTGTCCGACATCGGCGAGATCATCTGCCGCACCGATCCCGACCTGCCCAAGCACCGGGGACTCACCGGGTTCGTCGTCGACATGCACGCACCCGGGGTGGACGTGCGCCCGTTGCGCCAGATGACCGGGGGCGCCTCGTTCAACGAGGTGTTCTTCACCGACGTACGCGTGCCCGACTCGCACCGGCTCGGCGACGTGAACGGCGGATGGACGGTCGCCCTCACCACGCTGATGAACGAGCGGGCGTCCATCGGCGGCGGAGGTGGGGGCGTCGGCCTGCCGACCTCCACCCGGCTGATCGAGGTCGCCCGGGCCACCGGGACGGACACCGACCCCCTGGTCCGCCAGCAGCTCGCACGGATCATCATCAACGACCGGGTGGCGGGCTACACGAACAGGCGGGCCATGGCCAAGATCGCCGCGGGACAGGTGCCGGGGCCGGAGATGTCACTGGCCAAGCTGTCGCTCACGGCCAACATGGTCCGCACCTACGAAGCGCTCTCGTCGATGCTCGGACCGTCGCTCGTCGTCGACACCGGCGCCTGGGGCACCTACGCCTGGAGCTACTTCCTGCTGGGCGTGCCCGGCATGCGGATCGCCGGAGGATCGGACGAGGTCCTGCGCAACATCATCGGCGAGCGGGTCCTCGGCCTGCCGAAGGAGCCGCCGCCGCCGGGCCCGGCCGCCTGAACCCCGGGCGGGAAGGGCACACCGGGTGCGGAGGGTGACGCGCCCGTCAAGTAGCCTGGGGGCGGAGCGCCGGGAAGACTGGTCGGCACGGGGCAGATAGTCCTACCTGCCCTTGCAGAGGAGCGCGGTGACCGACCTGGAGACGAACGGCGACTCGCCCCTGGCGTCGCAGCACATGAGGCCCCGGCGGCTCCGCGTGCCGAGCTGGCGGCGTGAAGCCCTGCGCACCACGTTCTGGGTGGTCCCGACCGTCCTCATCATCGCGGCCTCCCTGCTGTTCCTGGTGACGTACGAGATCGATCTCGCCGCCTACCACCACCACCTGAACCTGCCCTGGTGGGTGCGGACCGGTAGCGCCGACGCCGGCCGCCAGGTCCTGATCGCCATCGCTGCCGCCATCATCACCACCGTCGGGGTCGTCTTCTCCATCACGATCCTCGCGCTGACCCTCGCGTCCCAGCAGTTCGGGCCCCGGATGATGCGGAACTTCATCCGCGACGCCGGCAACCAGATGACGCTGGGCGTCTTCGTGGCGACCTTCGTGTACTCGGTCCTCGCCCTCGGGTCGATCACCGGGCTCCCCTCCGGGGACTTCGTCCCCCATCTGTCGATCACCGTCGCCGAGGGTTTCCTGCTGGTCGACCTCGCCGTGCTCGTCTACTTCATCCACCACATCGCCAAGTCCATCCAGCTCCCCGAGGTCATCGCCGGGATCGCCCGCGATCTCAACCGGGCCATCGACGCCGAGTTCCCGGTGCAGCGGACCGAGGCCGGGGACCGCGCCGGCGAGGTGCCCGGGTACGCCGAGGAGCTGGCGGAGCTACTCAGCAAGCCGGGCGCGGTGGTCACCGCCAAGCACAGCGGCTACCTCCAGTTCGTGGGCTACGGGAAGCTCATCGAGATCGCCGAGTCCTCCGGCGCGGTCATCCGGTTGGCCCACCGCCCGGGGCACTTCGTGGTCGCCCACCGACCGCTGGCCACGGTCTGGCCCGCCTGGGCGTCGGTCCAGGTCGCCGCAGCGTTGGACAAGGGGCACGTGACCGGACCCCACCGCACCCTGACCCAGGATCCGGTGTTCGCCATCGACCAGCTGGTCGAGATCGCCATCCGGGCGCTGTCCCCGGCGGTCAACGACACCTTCACCGCGCTCACCTGCATCGACTGGCTGTCCGCCGGCCTGTCCGAGATCTCGTCCCGGATCCTCGACGAAGGCGTGTACCGCGACCGGAGCGGCCGGGTCCGGCTCATCGAATTCGATCCGAGCTACGACAGGATGGTCAACCGCTCCTTCGACAAGATCCGCCAGGCCGGACGGGCCATGCCCGCCGTCATCATCCGGATGATCGACGCGCTGGAGCACATCACCGAGAACACGACGGACAGCCACCAGCGGGCCGTCCTGCTCCGCCAGGGCGAGATGATCCTCCGGGGCGCCGAGGAGGAGGTGCCGGAGCCGCTCGACCTCGGCGACATCCGCGACCGCTTCGACAAGCTCGTCGCCACGTCCCGGGCGCTCGACCTGGTCGACCCGCCCCACCCCACCGCCGATCCGGCGGCACCGCGGACGTGACCGGACCGGTCGCGGGCATCGTCTGGACGATCAGGTGACCGCGGGAAGCCGCCAGGTCACCCGGTGGTGGGGTGTCGGACCGAGCCGTCGGAGCGCGTCGAGGTGAGTCGGCGTCCCGTACCCCTTGTTCTCCTCCCACCCGTAGCCGGGGAAGGACCGGGCCAGTTCGACCATCACCGAGTCCCGGGCCACCTTGGCCAGCACGCTCGCGGCGGCCACCGACGCGCAGGTCAGGTCGGCCCTCACCCGCGTGACCACCGTCACCGCCGGCCGGGCACCCGCAGCTGCGTCCGGCCCACCGGTCCCTTCCGGCGGTGTCAGCCAGTCGTGACCACCGTCGAGGAGCACGAGGTCCGGCGGCGCCACCAGCCCGGCCAACGCCCGGTGTCCGGCGAGGCGCAGCGCGCCCGTGAGCCCGTGGCGGTCGACCTCCGCCGCACCGGCGTCGCCGACCGCCCAGTCCACGGCCCACCGGTGGACGGCGGGCACCAGGGACTCCCGCACCGCCGGCGTCAGCAGCTTCGAGTCCCGTACGCCGGCGAGCGGCCGGGACACGGTGGCATCGATGACCACCACCCCGACGTACACCGGTCCGGCCGGCGCACCCCGCCCGACCTCGTCCATGGACCCGAGCCGCCGGACACCGTCGCGCAGCAGGCGCCGCTCGACGCGCAGGGACGGCGCGTCACGGCGACGCGGACGACCGGGAACGACCGTCGCTGCGTTCCCGCCGGGGGGAGGCTCGGTCGAGGTCACCCGCGCAACCTACCGCCCCCTCCCGGTGCCGGTGGGCATCATCACCCGAGCCGGCTGCGGACCACCTTGCCGAGAGCGTTGCGGGGAAGGGCGTCGACCACCCGGACCAGGCGGGGCTGCTTGTAGGGTGCGAGCAGCCCGTCGCAGAACCCGCGGAGCCCGTCCACCGTGGGCGCCTCCCCGTCGACGACCACCCAGGCGGTCACCACCTCGCCCCACTCGTCGGACGGCGTCCCGGTGACCGCGACCTCGGTCACACCCGGATGGCGGCGGATGACGTCCTCCACCTCGCTCGGGTAGACGTTGAACCCGCCCGAGATGATCAGCTCCTTGGAGCGGCCGCGGATCACCAGGTAGCCGTCGTCGTCGACACCGAGGTCGCCGGTGGCGAACCACGGACCGCCTCCGTCCCCGAGGTCGCGGAACGCCTCCGCGTTCGCCGAGTCCCGCTCGAAGTAGCCGTCGAAGACGTTGGGGCCCCGGACCAGCACCTCCCCGGAGTCGTCGATGGACACCTCCACCCCCGGGAGCGGGAACCCGACCGTGCCGGCCCGGCGCTCGCCCTCGTAGGGGTTGGACGTGTTCATGAGGGTCTCGGTCATGCCGAACCGCTCGAGGACGACACTGCCGATCGCTGCGGTCGCCGCAGCGTGGAGATCGGTCGACAGCGGCGCCGAACCGGACACGCACAGGCGGAGGGCGGACAGCTCGCCGGCACGTCCCGACGCCACCAGCCGGTGGTACATGGTGGGGACGCCGAAGAAGAGGGTGGCCCGGTCGTCCCGGGCCGCACCGGCCACGGCACCGGGCTCGAACCCGGGCAGCAGCACCGCGGAGCCTCCGGTGGTGAGGGTGCCGTAGGCGCCGACCACCAGTCCGTGGGCATGGAACACCGGCAGGCAGTGGACGAGCCGGTCCTCGCTCGTCATCCGCCAGGCCCTGGTGACCGACTCCACGCCGGCCAGCAGGTTGCGGTGGCGGAGCACGGCACCCTTCGGGGCGCCGGTGGTGCCGGACGTGAAGCAGATCAACGCCGGATCGTCGGGGCCGGCCAGGTCGAGGTCGCCGGGATCGCTGTCGGGGAGATCGAGGCCCGGACCGGTGACCACCATCGGGCCCGCCACCGCGGCCCGCACCCACTCCGCCTGGTCCGCCCGCTCCACGATCGCACCCGAGGCACGGACGTCGCGGACGATATGGGTGAGTTCGCCCTTCCCGTAGGCGGTGTTGGCCGGCACCACGACCAGGCCGGCCCGCAGGGCGCCGACGTGGGCGGCGAGTGTGTCCACCGACGATCCGGTGGACCACACCACCCGCTGACCCGGCTCGAGCCCCGCGCCCCGCAGCCTTCCCGCAGCCCGGTACGTGGCCTCCTCGAACTCCCCCGCCGACCACCAGCGGGCATCCTCCTTCCACAGGAGCGCCCGCGGGGCGGACCGCCACCGCTGCGTCCACACGCGGAGCACCGTCCCACCGGCGACCAGCCCGGGCGCGCCCGGGGTGCCGTCCACCACCAGGGGGTCGTCGACGTCGAGATGGTCGCGCCAGGGTCGCAGTCTCGGCTCCTCGGGTCCGTGTCGTCGGGGGTCGATCCGGGTCGTTCCGTGAGGCCCCCGGCCGCCGGGTGGCCGGGTGGGGCGGCCGGTCGACCTCACCGTGCACGCCCGCTCTAGTCTTAGTCCAACGTCGTCGACGGACACGGGAGGAGGCGTCATGGGACTCATGGACAAGGTCAAGGCCCAGGCCGAGATCGGTCTGGCCAAGGCCAACGAGGCGACCAAGGCCGGTCAGGAGAAGCTCGACAAGGCCACGGCCAAGCACAAGGCCGACGGACTGCTCCACGACCTGGGTGCGGCCGTGTACGCCGAGCGGAAGGGACGGGGCACGGAACAGACGACCGCGGACATCGATCGCCTCGTCGGCGAGCTCACGGCCTACGAGGCCGAGTACGGGGACCTCGAGCCGTGAACCCCGCGTCCCCCGGGGATCGGCCCACGCCGGGCGGAGGGCGCCGCCGGGTCGCCATCGTCCCTCACACCCACTGGGACCGGGAGTGGTACCACTCGTTCCAGACCTTCCGGCTGAACCTGGTCCGACTGGTCGACGACCTGCTCGACCTGATGGAGTCGGACCCCTCCTACCGCCACTACCTCCTCGACGGGCAGCTGGCCGTCATCGACGACTACCTGGAGATCCGGCCCGAGAACGAGTCCCGCCTGCGGGCCCTCGCCGCCGCGGGAAGGCTCACCGTCGGCCCGTGGTACATCCTCATGGACGAGTTCCTGGTGTCCGGTGAGACGATCGTCCGCAACCTGCAGAAGGGCATCGAACGGGGGAGCGCCTTCGACGGGGTCATGGAGGTGGGGTACCTGCCCGACATGTTCGGACACGTGGCCCAGATGCCGCAGATCCTCGCCCAGGCCGGCCTCGACCATGCCGTGCTGTGGCGCGGCGTCCCCTCGGCCGTCGAGCAGACCGCGTTCGTGTGGACGTCCCCGGACGGCTCGAGCGTCCGTGCCGAGTACCTGGTGGCCGGCTACGGGAACGGAGCCGCCCTGCCCGAGGACGCCAAGCAGCTCGTGCGCCGGCTCGGCGCGCTCGAGGAGGAGTTCGCCTCGTTCCTTCCCCCCGGGGGGCCGATGCTCCTCATGAACGGGTCGGACCACCTCCGTCCCCAGCCCTGGCTCGGCCGCGTGGTGGCCGAGGCCAACGAGCTCCAGGACGACTTCGACCTCGCCATCACCTCGTTGGCCGAGTACCTCGGGTCGACGACCCGAGACGGCCTGGTCGAGTGGGCGGGCGAGCTCCGGTCCGGGTTCCGCTCCAACGTGCTGATGGGGGTCACCTCCAACCGGGTGGACGTCAAGCAGGCCGCGGCCCGGGCCGAGCGGTCGCTCGAGCAGCTGGCCGAGCCGCTGTCGGCGCTGTTCGTCCCCGCAGGTTCCTGGCCGGCCTCCTTCCTCGACGTCGCCTGGACCCTGGTCATCCGGAACTCGGCCCATGACTCGATCTGCGCGTGCTCGGCCGACGACGTCGTGGACGCCGTCCTCCACCGGTACGCCGAGGCCCGCGACATCGGCGAGGGACTGACGGAGCAGGCCCTGCACGCCATCGGTCGGTCGATGGCCGTACCCGGTCCCGTGGTGGTCAACCCGTCCGCGCACGACCGGTCGGGGCTCGTCGAGGTGGTCGTCCCGGCCGTCGGCGAACCCGGGCCCGACGTGCAGGTCCTGTCCGAGCGGGGCGGCCTGCCCGGATCCGTCACCCTCGACGGCGAGACCGTGCGCACGATGCTGGGCCTCCTGCAGGGCGCCCGCATCGACGAGAACAGCTACGTGACCGAGGTCACCCTGGCCGAGGACGAGACCGGGCTCGACGTGACGGTGGTCGTCGGTCCCGAGCCGCGCGACGGCGTTCCGGTCGAGGAGATCAAGCGGGAGCTGTACACCCGCCTCACCGCCCGCCCCGATACCGAGGTCCGCCTCATCATCGACCAGCCCTCCGTCCGACGCCTGCTCGCCCGCCAGGAGGCGGTGGCCGGCTTCGGCTGGTCGCGGTACTCCCCCGCGCCCCTCGCCCACCCGGCCGTGGTCGACGAGCCGCCCGAGGGAGGGCTGGATCTGTCCAACGGCCTGGTCGACGTGGAGGTCGACCCGGTCACGGGCACCTTCTCCGTCGGGGGCGTCGCCGGCTACGGCCGGCTCGTCGACGGGGGCGACCTCGGCGACACCTACAACTACTCGCCGCCCGCACACGACTCGATCGTCGACTCCCCCGTCACGGTGACCCTCGCCGTCGTCGAGCGCGGGCCGGTGCGGGCCCGCGTGGAGATCGTCGCCACCTTCGAATGGCCCGAGCACGTGGACGGTGCCACCCGTGCCCGACGGGGCAACCGCCCGGTGGAGGTCACCACCACCCTCGAGCTGCGGGCCGACGAACCCGTGGTCCGGGTCCGCACCCGGTTCGACAACCCGTCGCGCGACCACCGGCTGCGGGTGCACCTGCCCCTGCCGACACCCGCGGCCACGTCGCAGGCCGGGTGCGCGTTCACCGTGATCGAGCGTGGACTCACCGCCGAGGGCCGCTCCGAGGAGTTCGGCCTGCCGACCTTCCCGTCCCACCGCTTCGTCCGGGCCGGCGGGCTGACCGTCGTCCACGAGGGGGTGATGGAGTACGAGCTGGTCGACATCGCCGACGGTCGGGACGGCTCCGGCCCGGTCGCCTCGACCCTGGCAGTCACCTTGCTCCGGGCCACCGGGATGCTGTCCCGGATGGGCATGGCGCTGCGTCCCCTGCCGGCCGGGCCCATGGACCC
This sequence comes from Acidimicrobiales bacterium, assembly GCA_049517675.1. Classification (GTDB taxonomy): domain Bacteria; phylum Actinomycetota; class Acidimicrobiia; order Acidimicrobiales; family RAAP-2; genus Bog-756. The sequence continues at coordinate 11,514 of JBEKRV010000063.1, read as the reverse complement.
GCTCGACGGATCCCAGATGCTCGGTCCGGTCGACGTCGCCTACGCGCTGTGCGTCGGTGAAGTCGACCCCTACGACCTGGCCGACGACGTGCTCGTCCCGCTCCGGGTGGCCGGGTCCTTCGGCGGTGGCAGCCGGTCGGATCGCGGGAGCGAGCTGACCGTCGAAGGTGCGAAGGTGTCGTCGGTGCGGCGCAACGCCGGAGCCGTCGAGGTGCGGATGTTCAATCCGACGACGGAGGAGGCAGAGGTACGCATCCCCGGCCGGTCGGGCTGGCTGGTCGACCTACGTGGGCGCCCGGTCGCCCCGTTCGAGGGATCCTTCGCCCTTCGGCCCCACGGCATCGCCACCGCCCGGCTTGGCGCCTGAGGCGCCCGCCCCCCGGGGGCGCACCTGCTCGCCCCGCTCGCGCAGCTCGTCGAGCTCCCGGAGCACCTCGCCCAACCGCTCCCACCGCATGGTGCGGCGGCTGTCGGCGCCGGGCTCGGTCCCGGCCCGCAGCAGCTTCCACACCTGGACCCTGCCGATGTCCTTCAGGTTGCGGGCCCGCAGCGGCCGCGTCTCGATGTCGGTCGCGCCCTCGGCCGCCAGTGCATCCCGGAATTCGTCCGAGATGAGCACCGTGCCCGGGTGGGCGACGCCGACCAACCGGCTGGCCAGGTTGACGACCGGGCCGTAGAAGTCGCCGTCCTTCATGAGCACCGGTCCGCTGGCCAAGGCCACCCGGACGTCGGACAGCAGGTCGTCGTCGGAGTAGGCCTCAGCCAGGCTGAGCCCGATCTGTGCCGCGTCGAGTGCGGTCGGTACGACGAACATGACCTCGTCGCCGATCATCTTGACCACCCGGCCCCCGAGGGCGACCACCGTGTCGTGGGCCAGCTCCTCGAACCGGACGACCACGGCGGCCAGCTCCTCGTCACCGAGGTGCTGGCTCAGCATGGTGAACCCCACCATGTCGGCGAAGCCGATGGCCATGACCGGGCGCACCCCCTCCTCGGCTCCCCGGGACCGGTGCAGCATGGCCCGGTGGGTGGCCGCCTGGAGGTGCCGTCGCCACACGTACTCGAGCAGCCGGCCCATTGCCGGGATCGACACCTCGGCCTGCTGGGCGAACTGGTCGGCGTCCAGGATGCTGTCGCCCGTGCCCACGAGGATCGGCGTGTTCCCCGGGGCGGCCTCCGCTTCGGCGATCCTGGCCATGGACGAGCCGATGACCCGGGCCATCTGGACCGCGGTCTCCAGGTCGACCAGACCCATGGCCACCATGGCCTGGAAGATCTGGACGGCTTCGATGTCCATCTCGGTGAAGGCCGGTTCGGCCTCGTCCACGTCGAGGAACCCGAGTGCACGCCAGAAGCGCCTCGTCACCTCGATGGGGATCCCGGTGCGGAGGGTGACGTCGTCCCCGGTCAACCGGTGGCCGCTCGGCACCAGGATGCGGTCGACCACCAGGAGGTCGAGCACGTCGTCCTCGACAGCCCGGTCGATCTCCCCGTCGGTGCTGCCGAGTTCGCGGAGCAGGAGCCTCACCCGCGCCAGGGCATCGACGCGGGCATGTTCGATCAGCGGCTCGACGGGATTCGACAGGTCGTCCGGCATTGGCAGTCAGGGGCGCGCTGCCTGTGAAGGCCCGGATCCCCATCCCCCTTTCGATCTGTACGTGCGGTTTTCCCGCATACAGCTCACCGACGGTCTTCTGGACATGGTTACGCTGCCTTCGGGTAGTGGATAGTGCCCATGAGCTTGTGCAGGCCCTGGTCGTGGAACCAGGTGCGGGTCCACGTGCTCGCCTGGCCCGCTCGGAGACTGCGGCCCCGCTTCTTGACGAGCAAGCGATGCAACCTCCATGCCACACGGCGGTCCATGGATTTGAACGTGGTAGCCGCATTCCCGTTGCGGAAGTAGTTGCCCCATCCCCGAAGGAACAGGTTGAGCCTCTGGATGAGGGCGTCCAACTCCATGCCGACCTGGCTTCGACTGGTCATGGCCTTGACCCTCTGGCGGGCGCGCTTCACGGACCGCACGGATGGCCAGCGGTTGGGGGTAGTAGCGGATGATCCGCTTTCTCTCCCAGAGCTTGCCGGACATGCGGGCACGAAGGTGGCACCCGAGGAAGGCAAAGCCCTCTCTCCCCTCCCGGAGGTCGACCACGCGGGTCTTGTCCGGATGGAGGTTGAGACCGAGGTCGCCCAGGATGGCGGTTGCGCGCCGGTGGGCCTCCTCGGCTTGGACCTGGGATGTGCACAGCACCACGAAGTCGTCCGTGTTGCGGATGAGCTCCCCGGTGCCGGACTCGGCCCAGGCCCGGTCGAAGGCGTGCAAATAGATGTTGGCCAGCAGAGGTGGGATCACCCCGCCCCGGGGAGTGCCCTCGACCGTCTCGGACACCACCCCGTCTGCCAGTACCCCTGCACGCAACCACAGCCGAAGCAGTTCGAGCACCCGTCGATCGGAGACCCGGAGACCGACGAGTGAGAGAAGCCTCTCACGGTCGATCTCGCCGAAGAAGTTCTGGATGTCGGCCTCGAAGAGGAACGTTCGTCCCTTCGGGAACGACACCCGGATGGCTTCTCGAGCGTCGATGACCGAACGCTTCGGGCGGAACCCGAAGCTGCAGGGTAAGAAGTCGGACTCGAGAATGGGTTCGAGGACGAGCTTCGTGGCCTGCTGGACCACCCGGTCCTTGACCGTCGGGATACCCAGTGGCCGCTTCGTGCCGTCGGGTTTTGGAATCTCCACCCGGCGAACAGGTGCGGGGCGGTAGTTGCCTGCACGGAGTGCGTCCTGGAGTTCAGTGAGAAGACGCTCGACCCCGTAGTCGTCCTCCACGGCAGCGATGGTCAGATGATCGACCCCCGCCGCCCCACGATTGGCTCGGACACGTTCCCACGCCTCCCACAGGACGTCACTCCTGTAGATGCGGTCATACAGGGCGTGGAAACGCCGACCCTCAGACTGCTTGGCCGCAACCCATAGCCGGTTCTGGAGGCGTCGAACGTTGACCAGGGATGGTGATCCCAGGGGGGAGATGGGCTGGGCGGTCCCGGCCATGCCCTTGCTCGTTCCTTCGTTCCCGGCGTGACCGAAGTCGGGGCCCTTCCCTCCAGTCGGGTTCCTCCCGGCGATCATCAGTACTACGACCCCGTCGGACTCCCGCTTCCCTCCGTCTGATCTCACCATTGGCTCATACGGACGGTCTTTGCTGACGAGGCTGGAAAGACGGGTCTCTCCTGTCCCGAACCCGACCGTGCGTACGTGCCGCTCCCCCTACCCCGGAAGGACTCGACCAAGGGCATGTCCGGAACGCCAGGTGGTCGAATGCTGCCTTCGCCGTGATATGAGCGGCTCGGCTCCTCCGCTGTATATGTGACGAGGCTGCAGGACTCGTGCCTGGTGGCACTACGGCCCACACGCTTGCTCCCTCCAAAGAGGCTCTTGAGACCCCGCTCAGCCAGCCGGATCTCTCCGACGGACCGGGGCCTGCTACTGGGCTCTCCGGCGATTACCCAGGCGGGACTTGCACCCGCAGGTCTGGTCCAGTTTTCAGGACGCACCACAGGACCACCCTAGGCGGGTACGCCCTCGCAGGCCGGTATCGACGGGTGCCTACACTGGCTCCGTGGTCGAACCCGGAGTGCAGCCACCGAGCCGGAGCCTCGGTCTGGGTCCCCGGGCGGTCCTCGTGCCGATCAAGGCGTTCCACGAGGCGAAGGGGCGGCTGGACCACGCACTGTCCGGCACCGAACGGGCCGACCTGGCCCGGGCCATGGCCGCGCGGGTGCTCGACGCCGCTCTGCCGCTTCCCGTCGCCGTCGTGTGCGACGACACGACCGTCGCCGAATGGGCGCGCGTCCGGGGCGCCCTCGTCGTCTGGGAACCGGGCCGCGGGCTGAACGGCGCGGTCGAGGCCGGCGTCGACCACCTGCGCGCCGCCGGGGTGATCCACGTGACCGTCTCGCACGCCGACCTCCCGAGGGCCAGCGGTCTCGCCGCGGTCGGCGATGCTCCGGGCATCACCCTGGTCCCGGACCGGTACGGCAACGGGACGAACGTGATCGCCGTCCCCGCGGACGCCGGCTTCCGGTTCTCCTACGGGCCGGGCTCCTTCGCGCGCCACCGGTCCGAGTCCGAGCGCCTGGGTCTCCCCCTCCGGATCCTCGACCTTCCCGACCTGGCCTGGGACGTGGACGAGCCGGGCGACGTGGTCCCGGTGACCGCCCGTGGAACCACCGCCCCATGACGGACGCTCGGGATCGGTCGGCCGCACCCCGCCGGCGGGGGTCCGGACTGCCCGTGGGCGACCTCCTCGACGCCGGGTCCGTGACGATCGACCTCGCCACCCCGTCCAGTGCACTGGCCATCGGCGCGCACCCCGACGACATCGAGTTCGGCGCCGGCGCGACCCTGGCGAAGTGGGCGGCGTCGGGCTGCCGGGTCCACCATCTCATCCTCACCGACGGCTCCAAGGGGAGCTGGGACCCGGACGAGGACCTCGACCATTTGGTGGCCGCACGCCAACGCGAATGCCGGGAGGCCGCCGCACGCATCGACGCCGGTGGCATCGGCGGTGGGGTCGCACGGGACATCCGGGGGGACCGGGTCGGCTTCCTCGGTCGGGTCGACGGCGAACTGACGAACGGGGAGGCGGAGCGACGGGAGGTCGCCCGGGTGATCCGTTCGATCCGTCCGGACGTGATCCTCGGTCACGACCCGTGGCGTCGCTACCGTCTCCACCCCGACCACCGTGCCGCCGGGTTCCTCACCGTGGACGCGATCGTCGCCGCCCGCGACCCGCACTTCGTCCGGGACCTGGGACTCGAGCCGCACCGACCGTCGGCCCTGCTGCTGTGGGAGCCCGACCTCCCCAACCACGTCGAGGGGGCGGCGGGTTTCGAGACCGCGAAGGTCGAGGCGCTGCTCTGCCACGGCAGCCAACTCGAGACGACCATGGGCCTCGCCCCGTCCGACGACGGCACGGGGGCGGTTCCCGGTCGGGACAGGTTCAGCGCGCAGATCGAGTGGCAGCTGACACAGCACGGAGCGCTGGCCGGACTGCAGGTGGGCGAGGCCTTCCACCTCATGGACGGCCTGTAACCCGTTCCCCGTCCGGCGGTCGGTCCGGGCCCGGACGCGTCGGTGGGGGCCCGGAAGCCCCCACCGACGAGATGACCGCGACGCGAGCGTCGCCAGGCCCACCTACCGGGTGGTCTTGCGTACCGTCCGCTTGACCACCCTGCGGGCCGGGGCCTTGCGGGCCGGGGCCTTCTTGGCCACCGTCTTGCGAGCCGGTGCCTTCTTGGCCACCGTCTTGCGAGCCGGGGCCTTCTTCGCCGTCGTCTTGCGAGCCGGTGCCTTCTTGGCAGTCGTCTTGCGAGCCGGGGCCTTCTTGGCCGTCGTCTTGCGAGCCGGTGCCTTCTTGGCAGTCGTCTTGCGAGCCACGGTCTTCTTCGCCGCGGTCTTGCGAGCCGGAGCCTTCCTGGCCGGAGCCTTCTTCACCGCCCTCTTCGCAGCCGTCTTCTTGGCCACGGTCTTCTTCGCCGTGGTCCTCTTGGCTACCGTCTTCTTGGCCGGTGCCTTCCGGACCGCCTTCTTGGCTGCCGCTTTCTTCACTGCCATGGAAACTCCCTCCTTAGGGGTCAACGCCGACTTGAACGCCGAACCGGTGGCGAACCGGACTCCTCTCGACGCTGGGATCGGTACCACTGCACCCGTGCGGGGATTTCGACCCACACGAGGGGCCCGGTCGGTCGGGGAGAACGTCCCGAATCCGACCACCGTCACCCTCCGCCCGGATCGAACCTCGGAGATGATCGTTTCGAACAGGACCTCGACCATGTCTTCGACGGTGCGCCGAGCCGTTTGCGTCGACTCGGTCACCGCGTTGACTAGCTGAGACCTGTTCACGTTCATCTCCTCAGCGATACGTAACCAACCACAAGCCAAATGGCTTTTTGATCGGAGGTCAAGCACCAACGCGCGCACGTGCACGTCGACGACGCGCACGTGCGCGTCGCACCACCGACCGGACGCGACGACGCGAGACGGTGTCCACCGTCGGTGTCGTTCACCAGAGACGGAATTACTTGTTTATTTGCAACGGTTTTCTGGCGTACTCTCGGATGGATTCCCTTCGCGGACGCTGTGCTCCGCCACCCCGACACCGCTCGGATCACGACGACGACGAGGCACACGGCAGTGAGAAACTTTTCTTCGCGAACACACGCTCAACACGTCGCGGCGGCACTTGTCGACGCGCGCGACGCCAGCGCGGCGGGCGACCACGGCATCTACCTCGGCCACGACGCGCGCGGTTGGCGACAGGCCGAAGCACAACATTCGGTACTCGTGCTCGGGCCACCGCGCTCGGGCAAGACGTCGTCGTTGATCATCCCGAACGTCCTCTGCGCCAACGGCGCGGTGGTGACCACGTCGACGAAACCGGACGTCCTCGACGCAACCGTCGCGGCCCGTTCGAGCATCGGGACGTGCCACCTCTTCGATCCGACGGGTTCGATCGACGACCGGGAGGGCGTGCACCGGCTCCGGTGGTCGCCGCTGCCCGCGTGCGGCTCGTGGCGCACGGCACTGTCGACGGCACGGGCGCTCGTGTCCGTCGGTCCGGCGGCGGGCGACGGCGACACCCGCTCCGGCGGCTCCCACTGGACCGAACGTGCCCAGGCACTGCTGGCCCCGCTGCTCCACGCCGCGGCCCTCGACGGAGCCGACATGCGCACCGTCCTCGGATGGGTCGACCGCCACCGGGCACTTCCCGCACAGCAGATCCTGTCCGACCGATCGACGTCGATCGCCCGCGACCTGCTCGACGGGATCATCACCACCGACGATCGCGAGCTGAGCGGCATCTGGTCCACCGCGTCGGGGGCGCTCGGCGGGTTCCGCTCCGAGGAGGCGCTGGCGGCGACGTGCGATCCCGACTTCGACCCCGTCGCGTTCGCCTCCTCGACCGACACCGTCTACATCGCCGCTCCCGCCCACCACCAGGCCCTGGCCGCGCCCCTGGTGGTCGGGTTCCTCGACGACGTCCGGCGCGCCGCCTACGGACGCGCGGCCGGCGGCCGGGCGCCCGACGACCCCCCGGTGGTGCTGGCGCTCGACGAGCTGGCCAACATCGCACCGCTGCCCGAGCTCCCGTCGATGGTCAGCGAGGGCGGAGGCCAGGGACTGGTGACACTGGCCTGCTTCCAGGACCTGTCCCAGGCCCGTCACCGGTGGCCGACCCAGGCCGAGGGCTTCCCGTCGCTGTTCGGCACGACCGTGGTGCTCCCGGGCATCGGCGACGTGCGGACGCTCGAATCCCTGTCGGTCCTGTCCGGGGACATCGAGCTCCTCACCCGATCGGTGACCCGGGGCCGGATGCTGTCGGACCACCCGCTCGGCGATCTGGTGTCGGGTGGTCGACCTCAGATCGGCGAGCAGCTCGCCACCCAGTGGCGTCGCCGTCTCGCGCCCGACCAGATCACGCGCGGCATCGTCGGTGGCGCGCTCACCTTCGACCACCGGAACCAGCCGAGCTGGGTGCCACTGGCCGCGGCCCACGCCACCGAGCCGTGGCGATCGCTGTGCTCCCCGTCCCGACAGGTCGCGCTGGGGTCCACCCTGGGTGTCGGGAGGACCCGGTCGCCGGAACTCGGTCGATGACGCCGATCGAACCCTCATCGCAGACGGTCGAAGGACCCGAGACCGCGTCCGGTGCCGGGCGACAGGTCCCGCACCTGTGCGGCGTCGGTGCGTTCCGCCGTGATCCCCTGCCGCCGCGCCCATCCGTCGCGCGACGTGCGGTGGACCTCGTCGTCGAGCGCCCGGTCCAACCGGTCGACCCCGGACCCGAGGGTGCGGACGACGTCGGACGCGGACCACCGGAGCTCGTCCCGGCCCGCACCGTGGCCAACCGGCAACGCCTCGCCCAGAGCGGCGGCGACACGTTCCGCCCCGACAGCGGACAGGCCGTTCGACGCCGACTCGGCGACGATCGTCACCAGGTCCCGCGCCGACAGCGTCGGGCGGGACCCGGCCACCCGCTCCATGTTGGACGCGAGGAACTCGCGGTCCACGACGTCCACGGCCGGGCCGGGCCGGGCGCGGCCCACCACGTCGACCAGGTCGTGGGGGTCGAGGCCGTGGTCGGACGCACGACGGTGCCAGTCGGCGCGCAGTCCTTCCACGGTGTGCCCCGCCTCCTTGGCCGGCCGGTCGGTGTGGAAGGCGATCCGTCGGCGTCCCGGTGACGTCCGACCGCCGGCCGACCGGAACACCTGCTCGTCGATGGAGGCGGCCCGCCGGGAGAAGAGCCGCACGAGGGTCGGGTCGATGCCGGCGACATCCCACCGCCCCGACGGCCGGCGCTCCCAGGACACGCCGGCCCGACTCGAGAGTTCGTGGCGGAGCGAGGAGTCGTAGACGGCCTGCAGGTCGCGGCGGTGGAGGAAGAGCCGACGGGTGTCCGTCGACGACCACACGCCGTCCGCTCCCTGGGCCACGTTGGCCGTGACCAGATGGGTGTGGAGGTGCGGATCGAGGGCCCGGCTCGTGCGGTGGACGAAACCGGCGGCCACCGCGCCGGTGGCAGCGACCCGCCGGGTCACCCCGGCCCGGGTGCGACGGACCCCGAGCGCGGTGCGCTCCAGGTATCCGAGGGCATCGGCCACCGCCGCCTCGTGGGAGGCGCCGGCGGCCGCACCGATCTCCCGGGGGGCGAGCAGGTGCAGGAGGCTGACCGACTTGGGTGCGCAGAAGGTGAGGTCCACTCCGGACACGGCACGGGGGACCCGGCCGTCGCGCAGCGGGCGGTCACCCAGCGGGTCCCGACCGGCGAGCACCTCGACGAACTCGTCGGGCCCCACCCGGCCCCGCAGTCCGAGCACCCCGCTGCCCCCGCCGGTCCACACCCCCGGGGACTCGCCGGCCACCGCCGTCTCCTCCGCACGCCCCGGCACCAGGTCGCGCACGTAGTAGCCGACGCCGGTCCCGCGGACCACGTGCATCCTCAACACCGGGTTCCGTCCATGGCGTCCCCTCCGGCGCCAGGATAGCAGCATGACAGCGTTTCATGTCATTTCATGATTTTCCATGACGAAACCCGGCACGGTCAGGAGGCACGTCCGGGCACGGTCGGGATGCGCCACGGCACGGTCAGGAGGACGACGGGCGGTACCGCTCCAGGATCCTGGCAGCGGCCTCGGGGGCGAGCGTCCGGTCCTCGACCGGGTCGACCACCACGGCGTCCGGCCCCAGGCGGAGCAGCAGCCGTTCGAGCCAGGCGTCGCCGCCCACGAAGACCTCCCACACCGGCCGCCCACCCTCCTCGCCCACGATCCCGGCCGACGGGACCGTCTCGAGGAGCCACGCCATCGACGGGTCGGCGGCGATGCGTACCCGGCGGCTGTCGGGGCCGGGGACGAACGCGCCGCGCGACGCGGCCACCGGAGCGTCCCCGTCACCGGCGGGCGCCGCGACGCCGGCCTCGACCAGGAGCCCGTCGGCCAGGACGTCGGCGGGCGCCGGCCCGGCGGGCGCGGCCGTGGCGATGCGGTCGACCCGGAACCGGCGCACCCCACCGGCGGACTCGCACCACCCGTCGACGTACCAGTGGCCCTCGGACGCGAAGAGGTTCCGGGGGGTGATGGTCCGCTCCGTCGTCTGGTCGGTCGACGCCGAGTAGTAGGTGATGGCGAGCCGCTCGCCCGACCCGAGCGCTTCCCGCACCGTGTCGAGGAGCTCGGGTGTGTCGAGCTCGATCTCCACGGCCGTCTGCCCGAGGGCGCGCTCGAGCTTGGCCAGGGAGCGGGACAGGGCGCCATCCTCGTCGCTCCCGGTGACGGCCAGCAACGCGCGGGCCGATGCGGCCAATGCCAGGCCCTCCCGCGGACTGAGCCGACGGGGACGGGCGAGCGTCGTACCGACCCGGGTGGACACCGTCTCGTCGGTCACGACGATCTCGAGGAGCTGGTCCGGGGTATAGGGCGGCACCCCGCAGCAGGCGGCCATCTCCAGCTCGGCCACCAGCGCGCCGGGGGTCAGATCGAACCGGGCCGCCACCTCGTCGATGGGCGCCTCACCCTCCTGGGCCAACCAGGTGAGGATGGCCAGGAGGCGGCGGAGCCGGGACGCGGTGTCGGGCGCCGCGCTCATCGGGCCGCCCCCCCGTCGACGAAGGCTGTCAGCCTGGCCACCACGGCATCCCTGACCTCGGGCGGGCGGAGCACCTCGGCGTGGTCGAGCAGGTCCAGCACCCACGAGACGAGTGCGTCGACGTCGGTCACCACCAACCGGACCACGACCGCGCCGTCGTCGCTCCGTTCGATCACCGCGTCGGGGCCGAGCGCCGTCACCACCCGTGACGCCTCGGCGGCGTCGACCGCCACGTCGACCTCCACCGCGTCGCCGGGGGCGAAGTTCCACGGCTCGCGGGCGAAGGCCCCGTCCGCGTCGAACCCGTCCGGGATCGCCGCCGAGCCGGCCTCCCCCGGGACCGGGAGCCCGTCGATGCGGTCGACCCGGAACGTCCGGGCCCCCTGCCGGTCGCGATCCCACCCGACGACGTACCAGTTGCCCCCGCGGAAACGGATGCCGGCGACGTCGACCGAGCGTGGCTCGCCCCGGTAGGTGAAGGCGACGACCGCACCCTTTCGTACGGCATCGAACAGGATCGGCAGGGCCGGGAGCCCGTCGACCGGGGGCAGGTCGACCAGGGGCAGCGGGGCCCCGCGACGGGGCCACTGCCCGCCCATTCCGAGCTTCGACAGCGCTTCCCTCCCGATAGGCTCGCCGAGGTGGACACCGGCCACCGCGAGGTTCAAGGCGGCCTGCTCGTCGGGCTCGAGCCCCAGATCGGGGAGGTAGTAGTCGTCGGGGTCGACCCGGTACCCGACCTGGTCCTCCGTCTCGACGGTCTCCGTCACCACCGGGACCCCCTCGTCCCTCAGCAGTCGCTTGTCCCGCTCGAAGGCCTGGCGACGGGCGTCGTGGCCCTCGGGGTAGCCCGGGACCCTCGCGGCGATCTCGCGCAGGCTGAGCGGACGGGTGGTGTCGAGCAGGACGAGCAGGAGGTCGGTGACGCGTTCGAGTCGGTCGGGATGGGCCATTCACGACAATCTACGGCCACCGCGAGGGGATTCCCACAGTGAGCGGGACGGGACCCTGGGCGTGGCATCCCCACCCGGTGCTGTGGGTCGCGGTGGTCGCGGTCGGCGTCTCGGTCCCGCTCCTCCACCGCCGCCTGCAGCGGTCGAGTGACACCCCGAGCAGGTGGGAACGGGTCCGGATCACCCGTTTCGTCGGCTCCCTGGTCGTCACCGTCGTCGCCATGGGGTGGCCCCTCGGGGACCTGGCCGCCAACTGGTCGCTGATGGCCCTGGTGCTGCAGCGGTGCGTACTCGTCCTAGGAGCGTGGGTCCGAATCGGCCAGAAGGGCGTTTCGGACTGTCAGCGCGCTGGATGACCATTGACTCGTCCGCCTTCGGTGATCGATTCTCGGTCTTTGGCGTCGTGACCGTCCA
>JBEKRV010000062.1:0-22352 GCA_049517675.1 Acidimicrobiales bacterium | reverse complement strand
GGGAGGCCGAGCCAGCTCGACCCTGTGGTACGACAATCCGGGCGTCGTGTACCCACCGTGCCCGATGACGACGGCCACCGGTCTCCGGGTGGTCCCGCCCGGACAGTCGGAGGCGCTCGACGTCACCGTCTCGATCCCGACCTGCGCCACCGGGACACGGGTGGCCACCACACCGGTGACCCCCGGAACCGCCGAGACACCGTTCTGAGGACGGGTGAGCCCCCGGGCGGACCGCCGGCGATGGGGTGCGAGGTGAGCCTCGAGCCAGCGGACGACCCGACGGAGGTGCTCGACGGTCGCGGCGATCGATCACGGGTCGGCACCGCGGTAGAACGGGGGCATGAGTTCGCGCGAGTTGGTGGTCCTGGGCTCGGCGAGCCAGACCCCCACCCGCCACCGCAACCACAACGGCTACCTGCTGCGGTGGGACGGCCGGTCGATCCTGTTCGACCCGGGTGAGGGCACCCAGCGCCAGCTCCTGTTGGCGGGCGCCTCGCCAACGTCGATCGACCACATCTGCATCACCCACTTCCACGGCGATCACTGCCTGGGACTGCCGGGAATGCTCCAGCGCCTCTCCCTCGACCGGGTCGACCACACGGTCGAGGTGCTGTTCCCGGCCAGTGGTGGCGTCTACTTCGACCGCTTGCGCCACGCGTCGGCCTACCAGGACCACCTCGATGTCCGCGCGGTTCCGGTGGTCGGCGAAGGTCCGGTGTCGGCGGGTCCGCGCTTCACCATCGAGGCGGTCCGACTCGATCACGATCCCGAGACCTTCGGCTGGCGGGTGATCGAGCCCGACGGGATACGGATGGTGCCGGAGCGTCTCGAGGCACACGGGGTCGAAGGCCCCGACGTCGGCCGGCTGCTGCACGAGGGCGAGGTCGTCCGCGACGGCGAGCGCACCGCCCTCGCCGAGGTCGCCGAGGTCCGTCCCGGACAGCGGATGGCCTTCGTCATGGACACCGGGATGTGCGACGCCGCCGTGTCCCTCGCCGACGGGGCCGACCTGGTGGTGTGCGAGGCGACGTTTGCCGATCGGGATGCGGCGCTGGCCCGTCGCTACCGGCACCTGACCGCCTCCGACGCGGCCAGGGTCGCCCGGGACGCGGGCGCACGCCGCCTCGTCATCACCCACTTCTCGCAGCGGTACCCCGACGTCCGGGTGCTCCTCGACGAGGCGCTCGCCGTCTTCCCCGACGTCGTGGCGGCCGAGGATCTCCTGCGGGTGCCGGTGCCGCGCCGGCAGCGGCCGAGCCGCCCGGGACCGGGCGACGGCGACCCCGGTTCCGCCGTCAGGCTTCGGGAGCGGCGCTGAAGTAGGCCTCGCGGAGGGCGCGCTTCAGTATCTTGCCCGACGCGTTGCGCGGCAGCTGCTCGTCGGCGAAGGCGACCCGGCTCGGGACCTTGAACGGTGCGATCGACTCGGCCAGGAAGTCCTTGAGCCCGTCGGCGTCGAGGTCGGAGCCGGGCTGGCGGAGGATCACACAGGCCACCTCCTCGCCCAGGCGCTCGTGGGGGACACCGAAGACGGCGACCTCGTAGATGTCGCCGTGCTCGTAGATGGCACTCTCCACTTCGGCGCAGTACACGTTCTCGCCGGCCCGCAGCACCATGTCCTTCGCCCGGTCCTCGATGTAGAGGAACCCCTCCTCGTCGATCCGGCCGAGGTCCCCCGAGGCGAGCCAGCCGTCGACGATCGTCTCGGCCGTGGCTTCGGGCTTGTTCCAGTAGCAACGGATGACGTTGGGGCCCCGCATCCAGATCTCGCCCCGGCTGCCGGTCGGGACCGGGTTGCCCTCCTCGTCCCGGATCTCGATGTCCATGATGGAGGTGCGGGCCCGCCCGGTGGACGTCGGGTGGGTCACGTAGTCGTCGCCGGTGTTGCCCGGACCGAAGGCGTTGGTCTCGGTCATGCCGTAGCCGATGTTGGGACGGCCCCGGGTGAATCCCTTCTCCACCCGGTCGACCAGCTTGGCCGGTGCCGGGGCCCCGCCCCCGCCGATGGTGGCCAGCGAGGAGGTGTCGTACTTGGAGAACGACGGGCTCTCCAGCATGTCCCAGCTCTGGGTGGGGACCCCGACGAAGGCGGTCACCCGCTCGGACTCGATGAGGCGCAGCGCGGTGTCCGGGTCCCACCGGTGCATCATCACCAGCTTGAACTTCATCCCGAAGCAGGAGAGCATCACCGGGACGCAACCGGTGACGTGGAACAGGGGCACGATCAGGATGAAGCACGGTCGGAACCCGCCTCCGCCGAGCGGGTCCTCCCCCTTCATCTCGGTCAGGATGGTCGAGTTGCACCAGAACGCCATCAGACCGTTCAGGACCGCGCGATGGGTCGAGACGGCACCCTTGGGAAACCCGGTCGTGCCGGAGGTGTACAGGATCGTGGCGTCGTCGTCCGGGTCGACCTCGACCGCCGGCATCGGGTCGCCGAGGGTGACGACCTCGTCGTACCGCCGCACGCCTGTCGGGTTGGGCTCGAGCTGGTCGCCCCGGACCATGATCATCGGGATGCCGCGGGAATGGGCCGGAGCGTGGCCACGCTCGATGCGCTCGGGGTCGGCGATCAGGAGCGACAGTCCCGAGTCGTCGATGGCGTAGTCGAGCTCGGATTCGGTCCACCACGCGTTGAGGGAGACCGACACGGCGCCGATGGACAGGATGGCTGCGAACGAGACGATCCACTCGGGCAGGTTGCGCATGGCGATCCCGACCCGATCGCCCCTGCCGATGCCGTAGGTGTGGACCAGGGCGTGGGCGAGGGCGTCCACATGGCGCATCGTCTCGTCCGAGGTCCAGCGCTCGTCTTCGTACACGAGGAACTCGGCGTCGTCCCCGCGGGATCCGGCGAAGAGTTGGCCCAGGTTGGCCGGGGCGTTGGCGAACACCCGGACACTGCGTCCGTCGACGGTGGCCTCGACCACTTCGAAGAGCTGTCCGGGGCCCGTGACCTTCTCCAGGGCCTCCTCGTACGTGAGCGGCACTGCCGCCACCTCCTTACCGTGCCTTACCGTGCGTGCCGGCATCGTTGCCACCAGCGAGTACAGGAGCTTAGGTCCCAGACGGTCCCTACCCGTACGGGACCCCGCCACGGGCCGCCGGCGGCCGGTCAGGGGAGTTCGGCGGCCACCGGCACGTCGAGTTCCCCCGGTACGTCGAGCTCTACCGGCACGTCGAACGCGGCACGGCGGCTGGCCCGGCGCAGTGCAGCCAGCACCGGACGGCCGAGCACCAGGACCAGGACGGCGTTGGTCACGGCCCGGGGGATGTCGAACCCGAGCGAGGTGGTGAGATCGAACAGCAGGAAGCTGTGGAGGTTGTGGACGAATCCGGCCGCCGGGTCGAACGAGAAGCTGGTCGTGGTGCCCGCGCCGAAGGGCCAGAACCAGAGGTTGAGCAGGGCACCGTAGACGATGCCGGCGACGGCGGCGTAGGCGGCGAGCAGCCCGAGCTCGGCCTTACCCCTGGCCGGGGGCAGGCAGCCGGCGCCGAAGCCCATCCAGGCCGCCCCGAACATCTGGAAGGGCAACCAGGGCCCCACACCTCCGGTGATGAGGGCCGAGACCACGATGGTCACCGCGCCGAGGACAAACCCGAACCCGCGCCCGAGCACACGACCCGCGGGGATGAGCAGGAAGAACACCGGCTCGAATCCGGCCACCCCCGGACTCGGGACCCGGAGGGCGGCCCCACAGGCGGCCAGGATGCCGAGCAGGGCGATGGCCTTGGCGTCGAGTGAGCCCTCCGCCAACTCGCCGAGGACGACGGCGAGGAGGAGGGGCAGCACGGTGAGGAAGATCCAGGGGGCGTCCGTCGAGTGGGCCAGGTTGGCCGACGACGTCCCGTGGAGCAGCAGCGGCCAGGCGAAGCCCACGATCCCCACCAACGAGGTCACGGCGAGCAGCACCCACGCCCGGGGGCGGAGCCGGATGGCCGCGGTGCGCCGGACCCGGTCACCCACGGACGGGCTCCCCGAGGAGTGCGTCCCTCACCTCGTCGACCGTGAGCCAGGGGTCGGGGGCGAGGACCTTGGCAACCTGGGGGGCGAAGACCGGCGAGTGGCAGACCACGTCACGGGCCCGACCGTCGGCCACCACCTCGCCCTCGGCCAGGACGACGGCACGGGTGGCGACCCGGGCCACCAGTTCGACGTCGTGGGTGGCCATGACCACCCCGTGGCCCTCGGCCGCCAGCTCGGACAGGAGCCGGACCAGCCGTGCCTTGCCCGGATAGTCGAGGCCCCGGGTCGGCTCGTCGAGCAGGAGCAGCGGCGGCGCCGGGGCCAGGACGACGGCCAGGGCCAGGGCCAGGCGCTGCCCCTCGGACAGGTCCCGCGGGTGACGCCCGGGCGGGAGCCCGGGCAGGACCCGCTCCAGCACCGCGGCCGTCGTCCCGGGAGCCAGCCCCATGTCGCGATCGGCGCTGGCACACTCCTCGCCCACGGACTCGCCATAGAGGAGGAGGCCTGCGTCCTGGGGCACCAGCCCGACCCGTGCCACCAGCGCCCGGGGTTCGAGGGTCGACGGGTCGGCGCCGGCGACCTCCACCTTGCCCGACTGTGGGGGGCGGGTCCCGGCCAACTGGGCCAGGAGTGTGGACTTGCCGGAGCCGTTGCGGCCCATCACGGCCACGACCTCGCCGGCCCGGAGTTCCAGATCGACGACGTCGAGGGCGGTCACCTCGCCGTAGCGGACCGAGACGCGCGACAGCGACGCCAACGGGTCACCGGGGGGAGGCTGGGTGGACTCGGGCGGACGGGTTCCCCGGAGTCGGTCCCTCAGCGGCCCGGCCAGCCGTCGGGCATCGCGCACCGTCAGGGGGAGCGGGTCCCAGCCGGCCAGCCGTCCGAGGTCGACCAGCGGGGGAGCCACCGGTGAGTGGGCCATCACGTCGGCGGCCGAGCCCTCGACCAGGCGGGAGCCAGACCCGGGGACGAGCACCATGGCGTCGGCGAAGGGGAGGACCCGTTCGAGGCGGTGCTCGGCCAGCAGCACGGTGAGCCCGAGGTCGTGGACCAGGCGGGTGAGCGATGCCAGGACCTCCTCGGCCGCGGCGGGGTCCAGCGCCGAGGTCGGCTCGTCGAGCACCAGAACCCGCGGCGACGCGGTGAGCACGGCGCCGATGGCCACCCGCTGTTGCTGGCCGCCCGACAGTGTGGCCAGCGGCCGGTCGCGCAGGTCATGGAGTCCGAGCAGGTCCAGCGTGTCCTCGACCCGTCGGCGCATCACCTCGGGGGCGAGTCCGAGATTCTCCATGGTGTAGGCCAGTTCGTCCTCGACCGCGTCGGTGACGAAGCTGGCCGCCGGGTTCTGGCCCACCATCCCCACGACGTCGGCCAGCTCGCGGGGCGGGAAGTCGCGCGTCGACCGGCCGTCGACGGTCACCTCGCCGGACAGCCGGCCCCCGGTGAAGTGCGGCACCAGGCCGTTCACCGCGCGCAGCAGCGTCGTCTTCCCCGAACCGGTCGGACCCACCACGACGCAGAGCTCGCCCTCACCCACCGCCAGGCTCACCTGATCGAGTGTCGGTCGGACGGCGCCGTCGTAGGTGAAGGTCACCTCGTCGAACCGGATCATGCGACCCGTCCCCCGGGAAGGACGACCGGGGCGGTCGCGGCGGTGCTGGACACCGCGCCGCCCGGGGGGCGGGCGGACCTCGCCCTGGGCGCCGCCGGGTTCCCGCGCTCCACCGGGGCCAACCAGGCCGGGGCCAATCCGATCAGGATCCCGGCGGCGGCCAGGATCGGGAGGGTCGGTGGCCCGAGCGGGTAGACGGAGAACTGGAGCCCGGGGGCTCCGAGCAGGCCGGCGGTCACCATGCAGGCGACGACGGCGACCCCGGAACCGGACACCAGCCACTCCGGGTTCCGCCACGGATCGGGGCGGTAGCGGGTCCGGTTGGTGCGCCGCCCACCGGCGGCCAGACCGACGCCGACCAGGACGGCTCCCACCGCGACGAACGGGATCCCCCCGCCGGGGAGCGAGCCGGCCACGAGCACGCCGTACACGCCACCCACGATGAGGAGCAGACCGGCGGCCGTGCTCCCCGTCGCCCACCGTCGGGCACCCTTCGAGACCGGGACCCGCCGCCCATAGCCACGGGCGTCCATCGACGACGCCAGTTGGAGCGAGCGGTCGAACGCGCTCTCGAGCACCGGCACGGCCATGCCCCGGAGCCCGGACAGGCCCCGGACCGGCCGACCGCGCAGCCGACGGGCGTCGCGCACCTCGCCGATCGCCACCACCAGCTCGGGAGCGAACGAGAGGGACACGGTGATGGCGACCCCCGCCTCGTAGAGCACGGCCGGGAGGCACCGGAGCAGCCGGTACGGGCTGGCCAGCGAGTTGGCGGCACCGAAACAGACCAGCACCACGGCAAGGCGCAGCCCGAGGACGGCCGCCTCGAGCACCGACTCGGCGGTGACCGGTCCCCCGATGCTGACCCCGGCCGCCCACGACGGGAGCGGCACATGGGGCAGGGTGAACAGGACGTGACCGGGAAGCCGGTCACCGAAGACGATCACCAGAACGACCCGCAGCACGATGACCACGATGCCCAGCCGGATGAACACCACGATCGAACGGGCCCATGGTGCCGACGTCCGGCGGGCGGACACCACGTAGCCGGCCACGCAGGCGATCAGCAGGAGGAGGATCGGGTTGGTCGTCCGGGACGCGGCCCCGGCGAGGCAGGCCGCCCACAGCCACCAGGCTCCGGGGTGGAGCCCCCGGCGGCCCGGGGCCGGGCGGGTCGCCCACCTCATCGAGCGGTGCGCCTCACGGGGTGCGGGGACGCTTGCGCCACCGGGTGTAGGCGGCGATGGCCAGCACGGCCACGAGCAGGCCCCCGACGATCAGCGGGTCCGGTCCCGGACCGGCCCCGCCCTGGTCGGAGGACCGGTTCGCCGAGATCACGCCCACTTCGGGATCGGGAGGGATGGAGGTCTGGGGCAGCGACGTGGACGTGTCCGACGGATCCGTCGAGGTCGTCGCCGTCGGCCCGGAGCCGGTCGATCCAGACGGTGCGGCCAGGGACAGACCGGGCGTGGTCGTCGTGGTCGATGCGGTGTCCTTCGTCCGGTGGGCCGTCCCGGCGGACGGGACCGGATGGACGTGTGAGGGCACGGTGGTCGTCGTGGCGGTCGTGGTCGTGGTCGTCGACGACGGGCACAGGTCGGCGAAGATCGGGGCCGTGCGCGGGGGCGGGTCGTCGGGATTCCCCTTGCCGGGATCTTGGAACCGCCAACCCTGGACATCGTCCCCTAGCTCTTCGTCCTGGGAAACGCTGGCGAACGCGCCGGAATTCGCGTACGACCAGCTGCCGTTGTCGGTGACGAAGTACGACCAGTAGATGAAGCCGTGCGGAAGCGCCTGCCCGCAGCCGGTGGCCGGAATGCCGTTGATCGAGCACAAGAGATTGACCGCGTTGTAGGTCGGCAGGGCCAGGTGCTCCTGGCCGGCGAACGCGGCGAGCGCTTCGTACCCGTTGTCGGACCCCGGCACCGTCACGCACCCGGCCACCTGGTTGGAGTGCGGGCCCCCGAAGTCGAGGACGAACGCCATCGTGACGTCACCGGCCGCCCCGGCCACGTCGACGAACGGCCGAAGGGCGAACGGACCGGCCAGTGCGAGTGCGGCCGTCCCGGCAGCGACCACGAGTGCTCCGCGACCCAGTCGCCTCCAGGCCGCCATGGTGCGGCCCTGCCCGGCTCGACGGCGGCCGCCCGGACGCGTCGTGTCCCCATCGGCTGCGATCGGTGACCGGCGGCGGATGACGGGCATGGGACCTTCTCGCTTCCGGGGCTCCGACCCGGAAGCACCGGAAGGGCGGACCGCTCCCGGTGACCGAGTCCGTGCCGCTGTTCTCGACGGGTTGGGACTCATCAAGCACCAGGGCGGTACCCCGACTCGCAGCGTCGCCACCTGACCGGTGTCGACTGCCGCCTACGGTTGCGGACCAGCGCCGGATTCCGACCGGCTTCCCCGCCCGGGGACTTCATGTTTCAGGTCACGACTGTAGCAGCCGGCGCCCGGACGCTCCCCGGGGGAGGCGTGGTCCGGTTCCCCGTACTCCGATTCCACCGTGGCCGCTCAGCCGTGGCCGCCGGCCAGCCACTCGGCGGTGACCTCGCCGACGCAGTCCACCGTCGCGCCCATGGCCCGGGCGGTCCCGAACCGATCGGTCAGCGACACCACCTCGCATCCGGCCCGGGCGGCGCCTGCGGCGCCTTCCACGGTGGACCGTCCGGCCACGACCAGGGTGCCCAGGCCGAGCCGGCGGGCGTCGCCGGCCACACCGCCGACGACCTTCCCGTTGAACGAGGAGGCGTCCAGCGCCCCTTCGCCCGTCACCACCCGGTCCGCCCCGGAAAGGGCGTCGGCCAGCCCGATCAGGTCGGCCACCAGCCGGTACCCCGACTGGAGTCGGCCGCCCAGCACCACCAGCGCGCCACCGGTGCCCCCGGCGGCTCCGGCACCGGGCAGGTCCCGGACGTCGATGCCGAACCGCTCCACCCACGTCTCGGCGAGCCGCTCCAGCCGCCTGCTCAGCTCCGCCACCTGGCCGGGACCGGCCCCCTTCTGGGGAGCGAACATCGGTGCCGCATCGAGGAACCCCACGTCGACGTCGCACGCCCCCACCACGGTCGCTCCGCCCAGCCCGCCCGCTTCCTCGACCGCCTCCACCGCACCCCGACCGCCGTCGGTGCACGCTGACCCGCCGAGCCCCACCACGACCGTCCCTCCCGGCCCAACCGACCGGGCCGCGGCGACGAGCAGCTCACCGGTCCCCCGGGATGTCGCACCCAACGGGTCGTTGCCCGACGGCCCGCCGGCCAGGGTCAGTCCCGAGGCCCGTGCCATCTCCACGACGGCGATGCCGTTCCCGCTCCGCCACTCGGCCACCACCGGGGCGCCGTCAGGACCGGCGACCCGGGTGGAGACCACGTCGGGGCAGATGCCGGCACAGGCGTCGAGGAGGCCCTCACCCCCGTCCGAGAGGGGCATCCGGAGGGCCTCCCACCCGACGGTGGCGGCGGCGCCGGCCATGGCCGCGGCCACCTCGATCGCATCGGCCGTCCCCCGGAACTTGTCCGGGGCGACGACCACCACCGGCGGTCGGTGACCACCGTGACTCCGGTCGGGCCCCGGGGACGGCCGGTCGGCGGGGCTCAACCCCGCACCTCGGCATAGGCTCCGCGCACGACGGCGGCATCGACCGAGTCGTCCGGCTCGACCAGGGTGCCGGCCCCGAGACCCCAGTCCTCCTGCACCTCGGCCAGGGGGCGACCGAGCAGCACGGCCGCCGCCTGCACGCAGGCCCCGGTGGCGACCGTCTCGTCGGCACCGGGCACCAGCAGGGGTCGGCCCGACAGGTCGGCGAGGACCCGTCGGAAGGCCGGCGACCGGGCCCCACCGCCCACCAGGACGAGCGGTCCCCCGTCCAGTGTCACCACCGAGGCCAGGGCGTCGAGTGCGTCGAGGAGCCCGCACACGACCCCCTCGACGGCGGCGCGTGCCAGGTCCCCCCGGGTGACGTCCGAGCGGACCCCGGCGATGGTCCCGGTCGCGGTCGGCCGGTCCGGGGTCCGCTCGCCGTCGAAGAAGGGGACGACGGTGACCCCCGACGCCCCGGACGGGGCGGCGAGGGCGAGCGCGTCGAGCTGCTGGTCCGTGACGCCGAGCAGTCGTGCCACCGCCGAGGTCACCCGGGTGGCGTTGAGCGTGCAGGACAACGGGAGGAAGGCGCCGTCGGCGTCGGCGAAGCCGGCCACGGCCCCGGTGGGATCGGCGACCGGTACCGGACTGCGGGCGAAGACGGTTCCCGACGTCCCGATCGAGACGCAGGCGCGCCCGGGCGCCAGACCCAGTCCGAGAGCGGCCGCCATGTTGTCGCCGGTTCCGGGGCCGACCACCGCGCCCTGGCCGATGTCGAGCCCGGTCGATCCCGACGGGTCGAGGGGCCCGGCCGGTTCGTTCGGACCGAGCACGGTCGGCAGGCGGGCGGTCCAGTCACCGGGGCCCACGAAGCGCTCCAGCAGGTCGATCTCCCAGGTCCCCGGGGCCGGGTCGAAGTACCCGGTCCCCGATGCGTCGCCCCGGTCGGTCACCCTCCGACCGGTGAGCCGGCAGGTCAGGTAGTCGTGCGGGAGGAGGACCGAGGCCACGGTCGCGGCGGCGGCCGGCTCGTGGCGGGCCAGCCAGGCCAACTTGGTCACGGTGAAGGCGGCGACCGGGACGGAGCCGGTCCGCGACACCCACCCGCCCCTCCCGAGCTCGTCGACCATGGCCGCCGCCTCGGGGGCCGACTCGGTGTCGTTCCACAGCTTCGCCGGGCGCAGCACCCTCCCGTCGCCGTCGAGGACCACCATCCCGTGCTGCTGTGCGGCGACGGACACGGCGGCCACGGCGCGCGAGCCGTCGGCTGTCGCCTCGGCCGTGGCCAGGCACAACGCCTCCCACCAGGCGGTCGGGTCCTGCTCCGACCTCGGCGGGTGCACGGCCGGATGCGGGGCCCGGGCCGATGCCACCAGTGCACCGCTCACGGCGTCGCGCACCTCGACCTTCGTCGCCTGGGTGGAGCTGTCGACCCCGAGCACCAGGGGCACGGTCAGAACCGACCGTGCCGGTCGGTCGGGTGACCGCTCACCCGGGATCCGGCACGTCGAGCCCGACGGTCGCGACCACGGTGGCGGCGTCGGAACCGACCTCGAGCACGTAGCGGCCCGGCTCCTGGAACCACCCGCCGTCACGCCGCACCGCCAGGTCGGCCAGGTCGTAGGGGATGCGCACACCGGTCCGGGTGCCGGGCTCGAGCGTCACCCGCGAGAACCCGACCAGCCGCCGGACGGGGCGCTCCACCGCCGAGCCCGGCAGCCCGGCGAAGAGGAACAGCACCGTCGAGCCACCCCGGTCGCCGACGTTGGCCGCGTCGACCTCGACCCACCCGGTGGTCGGGACCGGACCGTCGCGCCCCAGCCGCAGCGACCCGGGCTGGACGGCGATGTCGGTGTACCCCAGACCGGCGCCGAACGGCCGGTGGGCGGGAACGCCGTCGCGGTCGAGCTTCCACTGCCCGTGGAAGAGGCCGTAGACGACGGTGTCGGCGTCCGGGTCGAAGTCGACCAGATCGGCCTCGTCGAATGGCACGGCGAACGGCAGCCGGCCACCAGGCTCGTGCACGCCGGTCAGGACGTCACCCAGCGCGGCGCCACCCTCCATCCCCGGATACCAGACGACCAGGGTGGCCGGCACCTCCTCGAGCCACGGCATGACCACGGCCGACCCGCCCATGACCACCACCACCGTGTCGGCGCAGGCGGCGACCGCCCGGCGGATCAGTGCCTCGTCGTCGGATGCCAGCCGCAGCGACCGGCGGTCGCCCCCCGGGGCGAACGTCTCGGTCGCCGGCCCGCCAGGACCACTTCCGGTCGTTCCGGTCGCGTCGGGCGGCGTCTCGGAGGTGGCGGGCCCGGGTGCGTCCCCCGCGGGTGCCCCGGTGGGCGTCTCGTCCGGCGGGGGCGCTTCGGGCGGGGCCGGGAACATGGTCATCATCGACTCGCTCGTCCCGACGTCGATGAACTCGCCCTCGTCGTCCTTGGTGAGTCCCACGACCACGACCGCCAGGTCGGCACCGTCGGCGACCGAGGCGTCGGTGTCGTGGTGCACGACGTCAGCCGAGGGAAACGCGCCCCGCACCCCGTCGAGCAGGGTGGACACGTCGGGCGGGTAGACGTCGCTCGACCCGCCGTCGCCCAGGTTGGCCACCCCGGCCAGGCGTCCGAGCACGGCCACCCGTCCGAGGCCCGGTGACACCGGCAGGAGTCGCCCCTCGTTGCGCAGGAGCACGGTCGACCTCACCGCCGCCTCACGGGCGAGTGCCCGGTGGGCCGGCGACGCCATCACCGACCGGTCGGGCACGGATGCGACCACCTCGGCGAACCGGAGGAGGGTGGCGACGGTGGCCTCGACCCGGGCGTCGACATCGGCGATCGCCAGCCCGCCGGACTCGAGCGCAGCCGGCAGGTGCTGGGCCCGCTGCTGCCGGAAGGGCATCTCGATCTCGAGACCGGCCGTCACCGAGAGCACCGGGTCGTGCAACCCGGCGATGAAGTCGGAGGTCACGAAGCCGTCCCATCCCCATTCGGTGCGCAGGATGTCGGTGAGCAGGACGGCGTTCTCGCCGCACCAGTGCCCGTTGACCGAGTTGTAGGCAGACATGACCGAAGCAACCCCTTCGCCGGCGACCCTGCGGAAGTGGGGCAGGTAGACCTCGTGGAGGGCCCGGTCGTCCACGGTGACGTCGACCCGGAACCGGGCCTCCTCCATGGAGTTGCACGCGAAGTGCTTCATGCAGGCCATCACCCGTGTCTGCAGCCCACGGGTGAGGGCCGCGGCCATCTCGCCGACGTGGTGCGGATCCTCACCGTAGGTCTCCTGTGCCCGTCCCCATCCGGGATGGCGGAGCAGATTCATGCAGACCGCCCCGGTGTAGGTGGCACCCATGGCGCGCAGCTCGGTCCCGATGGCACGGCCGATGAGCTCCTCCAGATCCGGGTCGAACGTCGCTCCACGCGCCATCGAGACCGGGAAACACGTGGCCGCGCCGATGACGCATCCCCGCGGGCCGTCGGAGAACCGGATGCCGGGGACGCCGAGCCGCCCGACCGCAGCCGCGGGCCAGGGGTGGGAGTGGTAGCCGCCGGCCACCATGTCGATGATCCCGGACCAGAACTCGGTGTCTCCGTCGAGACAGCCGAGCTTCTCCTCCACGGTCATCGAGGCCACGAGGGCCCGGGCCTCGGCGTGGTGGTCGCCACCGTCGCGGACACGTCCGGCGGCGAGTTCGAACGGGGTGGCGTCCGCAGGTGTCGTCACCGTACCCGCCCGATGTGGCGGTTGACGGTGTTCTCGAGCAGCTCCTGGCGGCCCGAGACCGGGGTGGGGTCGAGGTCCTCGTCGAGGACCAGCCGGTGCAGTTCGTCGAGTGTCATGGTGCCGCCGAGGATGTCGGACCCGAGTGGCCCGCGCCAACCGGCGTAGCGGCTGTCCCGGTGGCCGGCCAGCTCGCCGGACTCGAGGAGCGAAGCCGCGGCCAGCAGCGACCGGGCCATGGTGTCGACGGCGCCCACGTGCGCGTGGAACAGGTCGTCCCGGGACACCGACTGGCGACGGAGCTTGGTGTCGAAGTTGATCCCCCCGGAGGCGAATCCACCGGCGGCGAGGATCTCGTAGAGGACGAGGGTGCACTCCTCGACCGAGGTGGGGAACTGGTCGGTGTCCCAGCCGTTCTGGGGATCGCCCCGGTTGCCGTCGAGCGAGCCGAAGATCCCCGCCGCCAACGCCGTGGCCACCTCGTGGTGGAGGCTGTGCCCGGCGAGCGTGGCGTGGTTCGCCTCGAGGTTGACCAGCACCTCGCCCTCCAGGCCGTGGCGGGCCAGGAACCCTCCGACCGTGGCGGCATCACGGTCGTACTGGTGCTCGGCCGGCTCGGACGGCTTGGGCTCGACGAGGATCGGCCCGGTGAACCCGATCCGGTGCTTGTGCTCCACCACCAGGTGGAGGAAGCGGGCGAGCTGCTCCTCTTCGCGGGCGAGGTCGGTGTTGAGCAGGGTGTCGTATCCCTCGCGCCCGCCCCACAGCACGTAGTTGGCGCCCTCCATCCGATGGGTGGCCTCGAGGGCGTGGCACACCTGGGCGGCGGCATGGGCGAAGACCTCCGGATCGGGATTGGTCGCCGCTCCCGCTGCGTAGCGGGGGTGGCTGAACAGGTTGGCCGTACCCCACAGGAGTCGCACCCCGGTCCGCTCCATGTGGGCGAGCGCCTCGTCGACCATGGCGTCGAGCCGGGCGCACGTCTCTGCGAAGGTCGACCCGGCAGGAGCGATGTCGCGGTCGTGGAAGCAGAAGAAGGGTGTCCCGAGCTTGGCGAAGAACTCGAAGGCGGCGGACATCTTCCATCTCGCCGCCTCCATCGGCTCGCACGCCGCGGAGATCCAGGGCCGGTCGAGCGTCCCGTCGCCGAAGACGTCCGAGCCGGGCCACACGAAGCTGTGCCAATAGCAGACCGCCATGCGGAGGTGGTCCTCCATGCGCCTGCCGGCCACGACCCGGTCGGCGTCGTACCAGCGGAAGGTGAGCGGGTCGTCGCTGTCGGGACCCGCGTAGCGGACGGGGCCCACGCCGTCGAAGAACTCGGGGAAGGCACTCACGACCCTGGCCTCCCCCGTCGCTGGCAGCTCACCACCGCATCATCGCGTCGGACCCGGGCCGGCGCCACCGCCCCGACCGGATCGGTCGTGGCCCGTCACCGGGCGCGGACCAGCTTGTAGGGTCGGTGCGATGGCGTCGAGCTTGCCGCATCCCGAGGTGCGGGCCGAAGACCCCGGTGGTCCTGCACTCCCCTCCGACATGCGCCAGGCCGTGCGCGCCGAGGTGGCACGCGTGTTCCGCCCCCCGTACGAGACGCTTCTGACCGTCGCCGTCAACGCGGCCATCATGAGCTCGGCGTGGTTCTTCCTCCCGCCGAGGCTGGTGGACCAACTCTTCGAGCTCCACGGGAGCCTGGCGTTCGCCTTCGTGCTGTCCAGTTGGATGTACTCGGACGTGCCGGCCACCAACGTGCTGGCACCGGACGCGGTCCGGGTCCTGGCCGCCATCGACCAGCCGCTGGCGCTCCGCCGGATCCTTGTGGCCCGCAACATCGTGCTCTGGTGCGTCGTCGCCCCCGTGTGCCTGCTCATCGCCTTCATCGACGGCTACCGGTCCTCGGACCGTCTCGTGGACGTCTACTCGGCGATCGCCATCGGCGTCATCCCCTTCGGGGTGCTCTCCGTCTCGGCGTGGGTCGGGATCCTCTTCCCCTACCACCCGATCCCCATCCGCTACCGCTGGAGTCACCGGGCCGCCTGGTGGCCCATGATCGTCCGGTGGGGTGTCCTGGTGCTCGTCCCCTACGGCGTCGTCCCCGCGCTGACGGTGACCCTCATGGCCCCGTCACTCCTGATCTGGGGCCTGACCTCGAAGTCCGGCCTCAGCGGGAAGCTCCCCGACAACGATCTCGGGCTGGGCATCGCCCTGGCCTGCGCCATCGCCGTGGCGGCCGTCTACCTCGGGCACCGGTACTCCCTCCGGCTCATCGCCCGGCGGCGCCACAAGCTGGTCGCGTACCTGGGCAACCCGCTACGGGGCTGAATCCGTCGGCGGCGGGACGGGATCCTCCCCGGGGGGCGTGCCGCCTGACAGGCTGGTTCGATGGCCACGTCCACCATCGCCGGCATCGGTGAGGTCGAGCGCCGCCATCTCGTCGCGTCCGGGGTGCGCGCCGCCTTCAGCACCGGGATACTCCTCGCCGCGTACTACCTGTTCCCGATCGACCTCCGTCACCACCACGGGCTCGTCCACGACGTGGGAGCCATGGCCCGACTGGGCGTGGCCATCGCCGTCTTCGTGGTCGTGCTGACCCTCGAGATCCGCGGGATCACCAGGGCGAAGCACCCGATGCTGCGGGCCGGTGTGGCCATGGCCGTCGTCATCCCGCTGTTCCTGCTGTTCTTCGCCTGGACCTACCTGACCATGTCGAACTCGGACCCGGCCACGTTCGGAGTGGCCATGGACCGGACGACGGCCCTCTACTTCACCGTCACCATCTTCTCCACCGTCGGCTTCGGCGACATCACCCCCCACACCGACCTGGCCCGACTCGTGACGACGTTCCAGATGCTGTCGGACCTGGTGGTCGTGGCTGTGGTCGTCCGGTTGATCCTCGGCGCGGCCACCCGGACCACCGCCACGCTCGGCGAGCGGGCGCCGGCGGACACCGGCAGTGGTGACGGTCCCCCGGACACGGCGGTCCCCCCGACATCCTGAGCGGGCCACCTGGTCCTCCACCGCGGTGCGACCGTCAGCGGCCGTGGCAGACCTTCGACTTGCGGCCGCTCCCGCACGGGCACGGATCGTTCCGTCCGGCGGCGGCGAAGACGTCACGGATCTCGTCGGCGTAGCGGCCGCTGCGCAGCAGCTGGGCCATCAGGCGCATCGGCCCGTCGACATGGGTGAAGAACGACTTGTAGCCGGCGCACAGGTAGTTGAGCCCGGGCTCCCCGTCGGGAGTCAGGACGAACCGGTTCCGTGGGCACTCGCCGTTGCAGGCGAAGCGGACCTCGCACGTCCGGCAGTATCCGGGGAGGTCGTCCGCTTTGGCTCGACCGAATGCCCGCTGCTTCGGCGAGGTGACCAGCTCCACCATGGTCGAGGTCGTGATGTTCCCGAGGAAGTGGTCGGGCTCCACGAAGTGGTCGCACGAATAGAGGTCGCCGTTGTGCTCGAGGGCCAGCGCGTCCCCACAGGTCTCCCGGAAGATGCACAGCGACGAGGGAAGCTCGCACCACGACGCGAGCGCGGCATCGAACAGCTGCACGAACACGGTTCCCACGTCCCGGGTCACCCACTCGTCGAACACCGCCTCGAGGAACGTCCCCCATGCCACCGGGTCGACGGAGCGGTCGGTCACCGTGTCCCCTTCCTGGAACCCGGTGTCGTTGACACGTTCGACGATGGGGATGAGCTGGATGAAGGTGATCCCGAGGTCGTCCCGGAAGTAGCGGTACACATCGAGCGGCCGGTCCTGGTTGGCTCGGTGCACGGTGCACAGGACGTTGACGTCCACCCCGTGGGACCGGAGCAGGTGCAGGCCGCGGAGCACCCTCTCCGACGTCGGGCCACCCCGCTTGTCGACCCGGTACCGGTCGTGCAGGTCCGGCGGCCCGTCGATGCTGATCCCGACGAGGAACCGGTGGCCGGCGAGCAGGTCGCACCATTCGTCGGTGAGCAGGGTGCCGTTGGTCTGGATGGTGTGCTGGAGCTGCTGACCGGGCCGGCGGACCTCCTCGGCGACCCGCACCGCGCGGCGGAAGAATTCGACGCCCATGAGGGTGGGCTCACCTCCCTGCCAGGCCACGGTGACGTCACCGTCGGGCTGGGACCCGATGTACTGCGCGAGGTACTCGGCCAACAGGTCGTCGGACATCCGGAACCGGTCGCCCGGGTAGAGCGACTCCTTGGACAGGAAGAAGCAGTACTCGCAGTCGAGGTTGCAGATGGGGCCGGTGGGCTTGGACAGGACATGGAAGGGAGCCCGGAGTGTGCCCGGCATACCCCGGGGTGGCGGCGGCCCGGGGATCGGACGCCTCGGCGTGAATCCGATCGGCTGGCCCACGGCGTCCGTCCCCTCCACCTTTCGAACGATACCGCCGTGCCCGGGTGGTGCACGACGTCGGACCGGGACGTTCGGGACCTGCACCTTCGTGTCCGTGGAGGCCTCTGGTGACACCGGCGGGCCGGCCGCCGGTGAGTACGGGCCCCTTGTCCGCCGATCAGGCGAAATGGCGGTTCAGTTCGTTCGCATAGTGGATGCCCAGGCCGTCACCCGCCTCGGAGAGCCACGTGGACAGGCAGGTCGATCCGGTGGACGGCCCGTCCGTGTCGGCCAGACCCATGGCCATGGCCAGGTACTCGTCACGGGTCAGCAGGACGTCGTGGAGGGCGAGTCCGAGAACCGACGAGAGCACGGGCAGGGTCGCGCCCGGAACGTGCACGATACGGCTCCGTGCGCCCACCGCTTCCCGGATGGTGGTCACCAGTTCGGTGAACGTCGGGCGCTCGGGCCCGACGGCATCGGTCACGCTGTCACCGGTCTCCCCACCCTTGGCCACGCACAGCTGTGCGAGGTCGTCCACGTGGATGCCCCGGACACGGTAGGCGCCGTCGCCACCCACTCCGAAGACCGGCAGGTGCCGGAGCAGCCACGCGACGTTGTTGACGAGCACACCGTCGCCGCCGAACAGGATCGCCGGACGAACCACGGCATAGGGAATCTCCGACTCGGCGAGGGCCCGTTCCACCAGAGCCTTTCCCCGGAAGTAGGGGAACGGGGACCCGATGCCGGGGTTCGTGATGCTGACGTGGACGATCCTGCGCACCCCCGCACGTTTGGCGGCCTGGAACAGCGTGCGGCAGTTCGCCACCGCCAGTTCGTGGTCGATGCGTCGATGGGCGAAGCGCACCCAGTAGGTGTTGTAGAGCGTCGTCGCACCCCGGAGGGACTCGACCAGGCCGAGCTGGTCGTCGAAGTCGAGCGGTCGGGTCTCGATGCCGGGATGATCGCCGCTCCGCTGCGGATGGCCCGTCACGGTGCGGACCCGGCGGCCGCTGTCCATCAGCGCGCGGGCGATGGCCCCTCCCGAGTAGCTGAACGCCCCGGTGACCACGTCGAGGCCGGTGTCCGTTCCGGGGGAGGTGCGCTGTCGGGTCGTTGCCGTTGTCGTCATGCGGGCTCCTTCGGTGCGTTCGGGGGGATCAGGTTCTCGACGAGGGATGCGAGTTGCTTCGCGTGGGAGAAGAGGTCGAAGGCGGGGCCGGGGTCGCCGCCGAGGTGGCCGAGCATCTCGAGTCCGAGGTAGAGGGCGACCACCGCATGGGCGAGGTCCCCGATCGGGAGGACCCCGTCCAACGGTGTTCCTCGCAACGAGGCTTCGATCGTCGATCGGGCGAAGTCCTTCCACGGCGCGATCCGCGATGCCACTTCGGCCCCGAGACCGGGTGTCGAGGACGCTCCGGCGATCATCTCCACCAGGACCGTGACGTAGCCCGCATCGAAGTCGCTCCTGAACATGCGCTCGGCCGCGTCGACCAGCTGCCTCGGACCGGACACCGTGGACACCTCGGCCCCGTAGAGCTGGAGGCGCTCCTCGCTGACCGCATCGAGCGCGGCGAGGAGCAGGTTGGCGACCGAGCCGAAGTGGTAGAAGATCAGCCCCTGGTTCAGCCCGGCCCGATCGGCGATCGTCCGGGCACTGGCCCCGGCGAAGCCCTCGGAACTCAGCGTCTCGATCGCCGCTTGCACCAGCTGGCGGCGGGTACCGGCCGAGCGTTGTGATCCCCCCGCCGTGACGCCGCTCGCCACGCCTGCCTTGGCCACCGTCCACCTCTTTTGAGCGTTTGCTCAAACTATACGCTCAGTTTGCATGCCGCGCCACTCGTGCCGGCGCGGGGATCGCCCTCTCGGAACCGTCCGCACGGAACGGGCCCACCCACGTCCGGCCGCTCGGGACGGTGCGTTCTGCAATGATCGGGACGAGCACGATGACCGACACCGTTGACCCGCTGATCCTCGACCTACTCGAGTGGCTGGGCACAGGCTCACGCCCGTACCCCGAGGTCATGGAGGCGTGGCGGACCTCGTGCCCGCGACTGACCGTCTGGGAGGACGCCAACGACCGGGGCCTCGTCGAGCGGCGTTACGTACCCGGTGTCGGCCAGCTCGTGTCGGTGTCACCGTCCGGCGCCGACCACCTACGGTCGCACCGCCACCCCGCATCCGGACCGGCCGCCGGTGCCGGGTCGGGGGCGAACCGGTGATCCACGGCGCCCACGTGGTCGTCTACAGCACCGATGCCGACGCCGACCGGGCATTCTTCCGGGACCTCCTCGGCTTCGCGTCGGTGGACGCCGGCAGCGGCTGGCTGATCTTCGCGCTGCCCCCGGCGGAGCTGGCAGTGCATCCGGCCGGCCACGGTGGCCACGAGCTGTTCCTCATGTGCGACGACCTCGAGGCGGACATGGCGGCGCTGGCCGCGGCCGGCGTGCAGTGCTCGCAGGTGGAGGAGGCCCGCTGGGGATCGGTCACGTCGATCCGCCTGCCCGGCGGCGGGCTGGTCGGCCTCTACCAACCGAGGCATCCGTCGCCCCCGAGGCCCGCCTGAGGGCCCTCCGGAGGGCGGTGCACCGATCGGCGCCGTCCCGTCGGGTCAGGACGCGTACTTCCCCAGCTCCGCCCTGGCCAATTGGCGGCGGTGCACCTCGTCGGGACCGTCGGCGAAGCGGAGGGTGCGCAGCCCGGCATACATGCGGGCCAGGGGGAAGTCGTCGGACACCCCTCCCCCGCCGTGCGCCTGGATGGCACGGTCCACGACCCGCAACGCCATGTTGGGGGCCACCACCTTGATGGCGGAGATCTCGGTGGCCGCCCCCTTGTGGCCGACGGTGTCCATCAGGTGGGCGGCCTTGAGCGTCAGCAGGCGTGCCTGCTCGATCTCGATCCGCGAGTCGGCGATCCACTCCCGGATGACCCCCTGGGCGGCGAGCGGCTTCCCGAACGCCTCGCGGCCGAGGACGCGACGGCACATGAGCTCGAGTGCCCGTTCGGCCATGCCGATACAGCGCATGCAGTGGTGGATGCGCCCGGGCCCGAGGCGGGCCTGGGCGATGGCGAAGCCCATCCCCTCCTCGGCGATCAGGTTGGTGGCGGGCACCCGGACGTCCTCGAACCTCAGCTCGCAGTGCCCCTCCCGGTCGACGTATCCGAAGACGGGCAGGTTGCGGACGATGGTGAGGCCGGGCGTCCCCCGCTGGACGAGGATCATCGACTGCTGCTGGTGGCGCGCGGCCTCGGGGTCCGTCTTGCCCATGACGATGAACACCTGGCAGCGCTCGGACGCCGCACCCGAGATCCACCACTTGCGGCCGTTGAGCACGAAGTCGTCGCCGTCGCGCCGGATCGAGAGCTGGATGTTGGTGGCATCGGACGACGCGACGTCGGGCTCGGTCATGGCGAATGCCGATCGGATGGTCCCCTCCAGCAACGGAACCAGCCACCGTTCCTTCTGCTCGTCGGTGCCGAACAGGGCCAGGACCTCCATGTTCCCGGTATCCGGGGCCGAGCAGTTCATGGCCTCCGAGGCCAGATGGCTCCGTCCGGCCAGTTCGGCGATGTAGGCATAGTCGAGATTCGGCACCGGGTCGGGCGTCCACGGGGTGACGTGGGGCATGAACAGGTTCCACAAGCCCTGCTCCCGGGCCGCCGTCTTCAGGTCCTCGATCACCGGGGGATGGGAGTGCGGGTCACCCGAGGCCCGCATCTGCTCCTCGTAGACCGGCTCGGCCGGGACCACCACCGTGTCGACGAACTCGGTGACTCGTCGACGGAGGTCCACGCCCCGGGTACTCGGCTCGAAACTCATGGCTCACTCCTCTGTCGAACGGTCGTGTGCCGGATGGTGGGGTACCCGTCGCGTGGGCTCCGCGGAGTCCGGCCGCGTCGGCATCCGGCGTCGTCCGAGGGTAGCCAACTCCGACCTGCCGGTGGGACGGGAGCATCGGGAACGCCCCGGGAGTCGGTGCCGATGCGCCGGTCGGGGTCCGTCGGGGCCGATCGGGCGACATGATCGACGACCGTCGCCGTCGGTGCGGGTGGAAAGCGGAACGGTGTCGGCCCGTCAGTGTGCTCCCGTGGCCATCCGCCAGGTGGCGACGGCAGCCGTGTGCCGCAGCACTGCCGAATTGGAGCGGACGACGGGATTCGAACCCGCGACCCCAACCTTGGCAAGGTAACCGAGGCCATTCTTGACCAGGGCAATTGTGCGACTGCCCTGGTCAATGGATGTGGGCACATGGCCTCGAACTGCCTTGAACGACCTGGGCCGCACGATGAAAACGCAATGGAACGAGGCGGACATCGGCCCGCGGTGGCCTTCGGAGTCACCAATCTGACTGGACTCCGCCGCCATTCGTGGGGCGATCGCCATGGAGTTATTGACTGCCCCCGACCGGCACTTACACGGGCGTGTGGACAAGTCGCCTGCAATGCTTGAGCCCATGAGCATTGAGCCGGCACGAAGGTCGACAGCCCATCGAGGTTACGTTTGGGGGGCGGAACTTCGGGCGGCGGCGAAGGGATTCATAGCGACGGAGATTCTGGTGGATTGCCCGCAGTGCACGAGTCGGGCAGTTGCTGACTTCACAAGTCCAGCAGGAGGAGGCACCGCCACACCTCGCCTTACTTGCAATACTTGCGGCTACAGCCGGCTCGGACCCGGCCCAGATCCCCAGCCACGGGGGTACAAACTCGACGAATGGTGGCCAGTTGCCACTACGGATCCCGTGACCGATCGCTGCTTCGGACTACCCCTGTGGCTCCAATCCCCCTGTAAAGGTCACGTACTGTGGGCTGTCAACATGCGACACCTCGACTACATCGAGGAGTTCGTAGGATCCGGGTTGCGAGACCGCTCGAACTTGTCGCAATTCGGAAGTGCAATCGGCGAGCAACTCCCTCACTGGATGGCAAGCCGCAATCATCGAGCGAGTGTCCTGCGAGCGATTGGTGCATTGCGGCAAAAGGCCTGACCTCCTTTCAATGTCCCCTATCGCCGGGTAGGTGGGGCACGGCGGCGCTAGGAGCGTGGGTCGGTATCCACAATTGACGTAGCCCGGATCTCGGGCGGCAACGCGCCTACACCGTCCGTCTCGATTCGCGTTCCCATGGCAGATCGGCAAGAATTCGGGCATGGC
>JBEKRV010000061.1:0-22362 GCA_049517675.1 Acidimicrobiales bacterium | reverse complement strand
CAGGCGCGCAGCTCGTTGCGGAACGCCTGTTCGGCGTCGCTGTAGCGCAGGTCCACTGTGGGTCTAGCGCCCGTGGATCACTGGAAGTCGAGGCCGAACAGCCGGATGGCGTTGCCCCGGACCACCTTGTAGCGCTGCTCGTCGGTGAGCCCGGCCATCTGCTTCTCCGCGATCTGACGGGTGCGGGGCCAGGTGGAGTCCGAGTGCGGGTAGTCCGACTCGTAGGTGATGTTGTCCTCGCCGATCTCGTCGATCAGCGCGAGGCCGTTCGGATCGTCGAAGAAGCATCCGTAGACGTGATCCTTGAAGTAGCTGGACGGGGGGTTCGGGACCTTGTCGCCCACACCACCCCAGCCGCGGTTGTCCTCCCACACCACGTCCATGCGGTGGAGCAGGTGGGGGATCCAACCGATCTGGCCCTCGGAGTAGGCGACCTTGAGGTTCGAGAAACGCTCGAAGAGCCCCGACAGGAGGAAGTCGGTCATCGACAGCTCGGCGTTGATGTGGGTGAGCGAGGAGCCCACGGCGGCCGGGGCGTCGGCAGAAGTCGACGGCATCTTCGAGCTGGAGCCGATGTGCATGTTGACGACCATCGACGTCTCGTCGCACGCCGCGAAGAACGGGTCCCAGTAGTTGTCCGGGTCGTGGATCGACGGGAGGCCCAGATAGGCCGGGATCTCGGAGAAGCACACGGCGCGCACGCCGCGGTCGGCATTGCGGCGGACCTCCTCCGCGGCCAGCTCGGCGTCCCACAGGGGCACGATCACCAGCGGGATGAGCCGGCCGCCGGTGCCGGCGCACCACTCCTCGACCTGGAAGTCGTTGTAGGCCCGGACGCACAGGAGGGCGAGCTCCTTGTCCTTGGCCTCGGTGAAGGTCTGACCACAGAAGCGGGGGAAGGTCGGGAAGCACAGCGACGCCTCGAGGTGGTTCTCGTCCATGTCCTCGAGGCGCTCCTTCTGGCTGTAGGAGCCGGGGCGCATGTCCTCGTAGGTGATGCCCTTCATGGTCACCTCGTCGCGGGGCACGCCCACCGCCGAGTCGACCCGGAGCAGCGGGCGCTTCAGGTCCTCGTAGTACCACCAGTCGGTCGGGTTCCCCTCGGAGCCGGGCGTGACCGTCAGCTTGCCGCCGACGAAGGTGATCTCCCCCATCGGTGCGCGCACGATCCGCGGGCAGACGTCGTGGTACTTGGCCGGAATCCGGTCCGTCCAGGTGTTCGCGGGTTCGACGATGTGGTCGTCGACGGAGATGATCATCGGCAGTTCGGCCATGGTGGGAGTGTATCCCCGGTTCTGACGGTGTGTCAGCTGGGGGACCGTGCCGGCCCGGTAGAGCGGCCGGACCCCGCCCTCCCGGACGCCGCCCACCCGGTCCCTCGCCCTAGACCATGGCCACGCCGCCGTTGGGACGGAGCACCTGGCCGGTCATGAAGCGGGAGGCGTCGGACGCGAGGTACAGGACGGCGGCGGCGATGTCCTCGGGTTCGCCGATCGACCGGAGCGGCGTGTACTTGCGCATGGGGCCGACCACGGCCTCCTGCATCTCCTCGTCGACCGTGCCGTCGGGGCGCACGAAGTAGCGGCTGGTCATGCCGGTGAGCACGAACCCGGGGGCCACGGCGTTGACCCGTACGTGCTTGCGTCCCACCTCGAAGGCCATGGACTTGGTCATCTGGACGACCCCGGCCTTGCAGATGGCGTAGCTCACGATGTTGGGGCTGGGCGCGTCGGCCGCGGCCGAGGAGGCGTTGATGATGCTGCCGCCCTCGGGCTGGTCGACCATCACCCGGCCGGCCGCCTGGCACCCGAAGAACACGCCCTTGAGGTTGACGGCGAGGATCCGGTCGAGGTCGTCCTCGGGAGCGTCGAGGAACGGGCCCTCCACCATGATGCCGGCGATGTTGCACCAGACGTGGATCCCGCCCCGCTCGGCGGCCACCCGCTCGGCCAGGGCGTCGACGTCGAGCCGCCTCGACACGTCGAGGGCGACCCCCTCGGCCACGCCCCCGGCCCCGACGATCTCGGCGGCGGCCTCCTCGGCGGTGTCGCCATTGACGTCCGCGCAGATCACGACGGCCCCTGCGCCGGCGAGCGCCAGGGCCGAGGCCCGCCCGATGCCGCTGCCCGCCCCGGTGACGACGGCGACCTTGCCGTCGACCCGGAAGGAGTCGATGAGTGTGGTGGCTTCCATGGCGGATCCTCGTCTCTGTGGGTGGTGGTGGCGGCCGTTCCCGGGGGGCCGGCACAGGGTGGCCCCTCGGCTCGGCGCGCCGGGGCTCCCGCCCTCGGCGAGACGGAACAGTAGGCGAGGCGCGCCCGACCCGTCGTCCCGGCCCGGGCGTTCCGGTCGGGGCTTCCCCCCGGAGGCGGTGTTGCCTACGATGGGGGCCATGCGAGGCCCGTTTCGACTCGTAGCGGCTGGCGCGGCTGCCGTCGTCCTGCTGCTCACCGTGACCGTGACGACTGCGCCCACCGCCGGGGCCACCTCCGTCGGCGCCGCGCTCGCCTCCCCCCACGTGTACGCCGGCGGCGGCGTGATCGGGTTCGACGCGCCCTCGGTCGGGCCGCCGCTGACCGCCCCGCTCAACTCGGTGATGGTGGCCCAGACCGCCGATCCCGCCGCGCCGTCCGGCGACGGCTACTGGTTGGCGTCGGCCGACGGCGGGGTCTACGCCCTCGGGAGCGCAGGCTTCTACGGCTCGCTCGGCTCGCTGCGACTCAACGGCCCGGTCGTGGCCATGGCGGCCATGCCGGACGGCAGGGGCTACTGGCTGGCCGCCCTCGACGGCGGGGTGTTCGCCTTCGGCGACGCCGGCTTCTACGGGTCGATGGGGAACACGAGGTTGAACCAGCCCATCGTGGGCATGGCCGCCACCCCGGACGGCAGGGGCTACTGGCTGGTGGCCGCCGACGGGGGCGTGTTCGCCTTCGGCGACGCCCCGTTCCTCGGGTCGATGGGGGGCACCCCGCTGGTGGCCCCGGTCACCGGCATGGCCGCCACGAACGACGGCCTCGGCTACTGGATGGTCGCCGGCGACGGCGGCATCTTCAGCTTCGGCGACGCCCCCTTCCACGGGTCGATGGGCGGCGGCGACGTGGCCGACCCGGTGATCGGCATGGCCGCCACCCCCGACGACGGCGGGTACTACCTGGTCACCTCGAACGGCGGGCTCTACACCGAAGGGGACGCCGCGTTCCAGGGGTCCCTCGGCGGCGGCCTCGGCGGGAACCGGGACGTCATGCTCCCGGTGGTCGGCATCACCGTGGACCGGGCCACGGGCGGGTACTGGATGCTCGACCCCGACGGCTTCAACTACGCCTTCTCCAACCCGCCGGACCCGGACCCGTCGCCGACGGCCTCGGCCATCGTCTCGATCGCCACCGGCCAGGTGAACGCCGATCCCGACACCGGCTACTTCTGCAACCCCTACGGACCCTGCGAGGCGTGGTGTGCCCTCTTCGCCACCTGGGTGTGGGAGGAGTCCGGCGTGCCCATTCCCCAGTACGCGTTCACCGGGGACATCTACAACTGGTCGGCGGACAACACCGGGGTGCTACCGCCCACCGCGTCGCCGCTCCCGGGGGACGCGGTCCTCTACGGCACCGGCCCCTGGTCGGTCGACACCTCGGTCCACACCGGTCTGGTGGCGCAGGTCTGGCCGGACGGGGCGATCGTCACCGTCGAGGGGGACGCCGGGCCGGGGATCGTCGGCAACCTCGCCGTGATCATCAACGGCCCGTACCTCCCGAGCGACTCGATGG
Organism: Acidimicrobiales bacterium; assembly: GCA_049517675.1. Taxonomy (GTDB): domain Bacteria; phylum Actinomycetota; class Acidimicrobiia; order Acidimicrobiales; family RAAP-2; genus Bog-756. The sequence continues at coordinate 18,598 of JBEKRV010000061.1, read as the reverse complement.
AGTACAACGGGATGCCCATCTACGCGTTCGCCCAGCCCTGACGGCGGGGCCGCCCGGATCCGGCTGACCCCGGACGCGGCCCAGCGCGGTCAGTGTCCGGCGAGCAGCGAGTCGAGGAGGCGGCCGCGGTGGTCGCCGGCCGAGCCCCATGCCTCGGCGAGCGCCCAGGTCCGCTTGAGGAGCAGGTGCAGGTCGCACTCCCACGTGTAGCCGATGGCTCCGTGGACCTGGAGGGACACCCGGGCCGCCTCGACGGCGGCATCCGATGCGTAGGCCTTGGCCACCGACGCCGCACGGGACCCGTCGGTGGCACCGTCGTCGAGCGCCCATGCGGCGCCGTAGACGACCGGGCGGGCGAACTCGAGGAGGACCTGCGCTCCGGCCAGCAGGTGCTTGACCGCCTGGAAGCTCCCGATCGGGCGACCGAACTGGTGGCGGTCCCTGGCGTAGTCCGCGGCGAGGCCGATCATGGCCCCGGCCAGTCCCAGGAGCTCGGCACCCACGACGACGGCGGCCCGGTCCCCGGTCCGGGCGATCGAGGTGGCGGCGATCGGCCCGGACGCGAGGAGCGTGCCGGCCGACGGCTCCCACTCCGGTGTCCCCAGTCGACGGGTGGGGTCGAGCGATGGCACCGGGGTGACGGCGACCGCCGTGGCGTCGATCCCGTGGATCTCGGGGCCGTCCGCTCCGACGGACGTCACGAGCAACAGGTCGGCGCCGTCGGCACCGGCGACGGGGATCCCGGGACGGCGCGGGTCGGCCACGGCGACCGTGAGCGACCCCGAGGCGATCCCCTCGAGCCAGGGGCCGATCCGCCCGCCCCCGGCGCCGGCCGACTCCAGGTCGGCGAGGAGCGGTGCAGCCACTCCGGTGGTCTCCGCCAGCGGCTCGGGGAGGGCGACCGCCCCGGCCTCCTCCAGGAGGGGGACCAGGTCGACCAGGCCCAGGTCCAGTCCTCCCCGGACCTCGGGCACGGTGATGCCGGTCACGCCGAGCCCGGCGAGCGTGGCCCACCGGGGCGTACGGGCCGACGGTGCGTCGTAGGCGGCCCTCAGGTCGGCGGTCGTGCACTCCTTGGCCAGGACCTGGCGCACGGCGTCACGGAACTCGAGCTGCTGATCGGTGAAGGCGAAGTGCACGTCGATCGCTCCTGTTCAGCCCCGGGGCAGCCCGAGCATGCGCTCGGCCACCACGTTCCGTTGGATCTCGTTGGTGCCGGCGTAGATGGGCCCGGCCAGTGCGAACAGGAAGCCGTCGAGCCACGGCGCGTCCACACCGTCCCCGTGGAATTCGGCCTCGGGCCCGAGGAGCTCGAGGGCGGCCCGGTGGATGGCGAGATCGGTCTCGGACCAGTGGATCTTGTTGGCGCTGGCCTCGGGCCCGACCGACCCCCCGTCGAGCACCCGGGTGGCGGTCCACAGGGTGTTGAGACGGTAGGCCTCGGCGTCCATCCAGGCACGGGCCACCGCGTCGGCGCTCCGCTGCGCCCGTACCGGATCGGACGCCAGGCGCTCGGCGTACAGGTCGACCAGGCGGTCGGCGGCCCGGCTGTACCGGGCCGGGCTGCGCAGGCTGAGGCCACGCTCCGACCCGGCGGTGGCCATGGCCACGTTCCAGCCCCTGCCCACATCACCGAGCACCCGGTCGTCGGGCACGAGGACGTCCTCGAAGAACAGCTCGGCGAACCCGGTCTCGCCGTCGATCTGGGGGATCGGGCGGACGGTCACCCCGGGGGTGGCCATGTCGACGAGGAAGTAGGTGAGCCCGCGGTGGCGCTCGGCGTCCGGGTCGGTGCGGAACAGGCCGAAGCACCACTCGGCGAAAGCGCCCCGCGACGCCCACGTCTTCTGGCCGCTCAGGACCCAACCGCCCTCGGCGTCCGACCGACGGGCCCGGCTGCGGATTCCGGCCAGGTCACTGCCGGCGTCCGGCTCCGACCAGCCCTGGCACCAGATCTCCCGGGCCGAGGCCATGGGGGGGAGGAAGCGCGCCTTCTGCTCGTCGGTGCCGAACTCGAACATGGTGGGGGCGAGGAGGAAGATCCCGTTCTGGCTGACCCGCAGGGGTGCCTGGGCCCGCCAGTACTCCTCCTCGAAGACGAGCCACTCGACGATCCCCACGCCGCGACCGCCGTACTCCTCGGGCCAGGACACGACCGACCAGCGGTCCGCGGCCAGCTCCGCCTCCCATGCCCGGTGGGCCTCGAACCCGTCCACCGTGTCGAGCGAGGGCAGCGACCGGGGAGCCGGCGCATGGTCGACCAGCCACGCCCTGGCCTCGGCCCGGAACGACTCCTGGGCATCGGTGTAGTGCAGGTCCATCGGTCGTTCCATCGGGTGCGTCCCTCGCTCGGCCGGTTCCGACCACGTCCGACGCGGTCGAGGGGAAATCTGACACACCGCCAGATTTCCGGCAACCACGGTCCATCGGCCACAATGGCGGTATGGCAAGCGCGGTGATCGTCGACGTCGTCCGGACCCCGGTCGGAAGGAAGAACGGACGCCTGTCCGGATGGCATGCGGTGGACCTGGCCGCCCAACCGCTCGCCGCGCTGGTCGCCCGCAACGACCTCGACCCGGCGATGGTCGAGGACGTGATCTTCGGGTGCACGATGACCGTCGGCGAACAGGCCATGAACATCGGCAGGAACGCGGCGTTGGCCGCCGGGTTCCCGGACACGGTCCCCGGGACAACTGTCGACCGTCAGTGCGGCTCGGCCCAGCAGGCGGTCCATTTCGCGGCCCAGGCCGTCGCCTCGGGGGCCATGGACATCGTGATCGGCGGCGGCGTCGAGGCGATGAGCCGTGTGCCCATCGGCTCGACCACCGACCACGGGCCCGGAGAGGCCTACGGTCCCACCGTCCACGGTCGGTTCGACTTCATCCACCAGGGTCTGTGCGCCGAGGAGATCGCCCGGAGGTGGGACGTCTCCCGCGCGGAGATGGACCGGTTCGCGCTGCGCTCCCACGACCGCGCCGCCCGGGCCATCGCCGAGGGTCGCTTCGACAACGAGATCGTTCCCCTCGACACCCGCCGGGCCACGGTGGCGGACAAGGTGGCCGTGGCCGGCACCGACGAGGGCGACCCGGCGGGCGAGGGACCACTGACCTTCGACGAAGGCGTCCGGGCCGGATCCACCTACGAGAAGCTGGCGTCACTGCCGCCGTGCTTCGTGGAGGACGGGCTGGTCACGGCGGCCTCGTCGTCGCAGATCTCGGACGGCGCCGCCGCCGTGCTGATCATGTCCGAGGAGCGTGCCTCGCAGCTCGGTCTGACACCCCGCGCCCGCTTCCACACCTTCGCGGTGGCCGCCAACGACCCGGTGATCATGCTGACCGCACCCATCCCGGCGACCACGCTGGTCCTCGAGAAGTCGAAGCTGTCCCTCGACGACATCGACCTCGTGGAGATCAACGAGGCGTTCGCCTCGGTGGTACTGGCGTGGGAGAAGGAACACCATCCCGACATGGACCGGGTCAACGTCAACGGTGGGGCGATCGCCATCGGACACCCGACGGGTGGGTCGGGGGCCCGCCTGATGGCCACGCTGCTCAACGAGATGGAGCGGACCGGGGCCCGCTACGGGCTGCAGACCATGTGCGAGGGCGGCGGTCAGGCCAACGCCACCATCATCGAGCGCCTGGGCTAGGACCGCCCGACCGCCTCAGCACCTGACCGACCCATCGACGCACGGCGCCGGTCCCTCCGGGCCCGCCCCGCGTAGCGGGTGCCGGGCACACCGCTACGCGGGGAGGTCTGTCTGCGGTGTCGACTCCGCCTGCTTGTTGAAGTCGACGCGGTCGGCGCTGATCGGTCGCGACATCAGGTAGCCCTGGTAGAGGTCGCAGCCGAGCGCCGCCACCCGCTCGAGTTGGGCGGGGGTCTCGACCCCCTCGGCCAGGACCACCAGGCCCAGCGCCTTGGACAGCTGGACGATGGCGGCCACGATGGCCTCGTCGGTCTCGAGGATGCCGAGACCGTCGACGAAGGACTTGTCGATCTTGAGCACCTTGACCGGGAACCGCTTGAGCCTGGCCAGGGAGGACTCGCCGGTGCCGAAGTCGTCGATGGCGAGGCCGACGCCCATGGCGTGGATGCCGCTGAGCGCCTCGACGGTCTCCGACGTCTCGCTCATCAGGAGTGACTCGGTGACCTCGAGCACGAGGGCCTCGGGGGGGAGCCCCGAGTCGGCCAGTGCCTCGGCGATGGAGTCGAGGAGCGTGGCATCGCTCAGCTGGTGGACCGAGAGGTTGACGGTGATGTAGACGTCCTCGGCCCCGGGCACCTCGTTGCGCCACCGGGCCATGGTGTGGCAGGCCTCGCGGAGCACCCAGCGGCCGAGCGAGAAGATCAGGTCGGTCTCCTCGGCGAAGGGGATGAACTCCATCGGGCCGAGCAGGCCCCGGGCCGGGTGGTTCCAGCGGACCAGCGCCTCGAGGGCGACGATCTTGCCGTTGGCCACCGAGGCGATGGGCTGGTAGTGGACGACCAGCTCGTCGTGTTCGATCGAGTGCCGGAGGTCGTCGTAGATCTCGAGCCGGGCCACCGAGTTGACCCGGAGCGACTCGTCGAACACCTCGATGCGCGACCGACCGCTGTTCTTGGCCTTGAACATGGCGGTGTCGGCCTGCTGCAGGATGTCCTGGGCCGTCTGGTCGCCCTGGACGACGTAGGCCACGCCGACGCTGCAGGTCACGACCACCGACCGACCGGTGGAGAGCCGGAAGGGCGCCTCGGTCACCTTCGAGTACTCGGCGGCCAGCTGGACCGCATGGTCGACGTCGCGGATGTTCGGGCACAGCACGACGAACTCGTCCCCGGAGAACCGGCTGACCACGTCCCCCCTGCGGGCGGCGGTCTTGAACCGGCGGGCCAGCTCGAGGAGGAGCTCGTCCCCGCTCGAGTGGCCGAAGGAGTCGTTGACCAGCTTGAACCGGTCCAGATCGATGAACAGCACGGCCAGGTTGGTCTCGTGTTGCATGGAGATCATCAGCTCGCGCTCGAGCTCGTCGTTGAAGAACGATCGGTTCCCCAGACCGGTGAGCGAGTCGTGATAGGCCAGCCAGTGGAGCTGGGCCTCGGCGGCCTTGCGGTCGGTGACATCGGTGAAGGAGCACACCACCATGGGGGCGTCGCTCTGGCTCGCTCCCGACAGGAGGCGCGAGCTCATCGACAACCACTGGCGCTTGCCGTGCTCGTCGGTGACACCGATGACCACACCGTCCTCGGACTCGCCGGTGGCCAGGGTGCGGACGTGGGGGAACATCGCCGGTGTGAGCGGCTGGCCGTCGGCCGAGGTGGCGATGGCCGTCCCGGTGAACATCCGGTGATCGGTGTCCTGGGTGAGGCGGTCGCCGAGGATGGTGGCCGCCGCCTGGTTGTGGGCGCTCATGTGGCCCGAGTCGTCGAAGAGGACGATGCCCTCGCTGAGCGACGCCACCACGGCTTCGTAGCGCTCCTCGGCAGCGCGGCGGCCGGCCTCGGCCTGGCGCGCGTCGGTGAGCTCGGTGCACACGACCACCCAGCCCGACGGCTGGGTGTCGTCGTCGATCAGCGGGTCGATCGACACGAGGACGTCGACCGACGAACCGTCTTTTCGGTGGTGGGTGTGCTGTCCCCGCTCGAGGATGGCCGCGCTGTCCGACCGGTTGGCGGTGACCACCGAACTGATGGAGAGCCCGGACACCTCACCCTCCGACCAGCCGTAGATGGCCTGGGCGGCCTCGTTCCAACTCTCGATGCGGCCGTCGGCGTCGATCCCGACGATGGCGTCCGACACGTGCGCGACGAGGCTGGCACGGTACCGGGCGGCGGCCTCGGCGGCACGGCGCTCCGACACGTCGCGGAGGATCACCTGGAACGCGGGTTCGCCGCCCCACGTCGTGCGGATGCTGGTCGCCTCCATCACCGTGACGGTTCCGTCCGGCGCCACGATGCGCGCTTCGCCGTGCTCGACGAACTGGCCCTCATCGGTCAGCGCGGCGATGCGCTCGACGGTCTCGTTGAGGTCGCCCGGATGGATGTAGTCGGTGATGGGATGCCCGTAGTACTCGGCCATCGACTCGGCGCCCCACTTGATGACGGCGGCGCGGTTCCCGTAGACGAGGAGTCCGTTCTGGTGGACGATCACCAGGTCGGGGGAGACCTCGGTGAGCAGCCGGTAGCGGTCGACCAGGCCTTCCAGTTCCCTCTCGAAGTCCTCCTGTGCCGTGATGTCGACGATGACGCCGGCGAGGTAGGTGTTCGGATCCAGGCGGTGCGCCGACACCGGGATCCCGTAGTCGCCGACGTTCGAGGCCCGGATGACCAGATGGTGCTCGGTCCCGTCGGGGCAGGTGACCCGGCTGAAGAGCTCGTAGGTGCCGACGGGCACCCCGGCGCGGATGGGGGCGAGGATCGGCGCGAGGAGTTCCTCCCCCAGGTTCATCGGGTCGGAGAAGTCGAGGTTCAGTTCGGGGCCGATGAAGGACTCGTCGTCCGACAGCCCGTCGTCGGCATCCGGCGCGCCGTTGATCGCGAATCCGCGAACCCCCTCGGTGAAACCGAAGAATTCCTCGATCGGGGCCGACCAGAGGATGGCGTCCTCGATGATGTCGTAGACCCAGGTGAGTGTGGTGATTCCGTCGTGCTCGAGGCCGATCTTGCGCGAGAGTTCAAAGGGGTGGAGGGATGGATCGTCCCGTTCGAGTTCCACTCGGCCGAACGAGACGGCCCGCCGTCGACCCTCGTACCTGCTCGAAATCACCATAGGCCCTAGTCATCGGCCCGAGGCTTCCATGCCTTTAGCCGAACGGTGGACCTGCTTGCAATCGAGGATCGCGAAGCTGTGTGGTGACTCAGCCTGCGGGTTCGGCCACCACGACGGCGGAGTTGTACCCGCCGAGGCCGATCGAGGACTTGACCATCATCCCCTGGCGACGCGGTGTGCGTCCGGTGATGAGCCGGGGATGCCCGGGAGCGACCTTGGGCGGCGCAGGGATGTAGCCCGTCTGGAAGGCGTAGATGGTGGCCAGCATCTCGACCGCCGAGGCTGCGCCCTGGCAGTGCCCGATCAACGGCTTGACCGAGAAGATCCCGTGGGCGTCGGGGAACAGGTCGTCGAGGATCTTCGCCTCGGCGGCATCGCACTGCGCGGTCCCGGGACCGTGGGCGTTGATGTAGGCGACCTCGCGGGCATCCACCCCGGACACCGTCAGGGCCTCGTTGAAGCAGCGGTTCATCTGCACCAGGTCGGGGGCGATGGAGACCGCGCTCCACGCGTCCATGGTCATCGCGCCGCCCAGTACGTCCGCGTAGGCGCCCACGTTCTGGTTGGAGAGGACCAGGGCCACGGCGGCCTCCCCCCCGACGAATCCGCGGCTGCCCTCCTGGAAGGGGCGGCACCCGTCGAAGGGGGGCATGTCGAGAACGGCCACGCCGATGTCCTGGAAGCGTCGCAGGTTCTCGGGGATGCCGGACAGGTCGGTGGCGAGGAGGATCACGTCCGTGGCGACCCCGGAGTCGAGCCAGGACTTGGCCGTGATGATGCCCGCGTTGCCCGAAGCGCACATCGCGGTGACCGACATCGCCGGCCCGTGGAAGTCGTTCTCCTTCATCATCATGGAGATGACCGTGCCCGGCATCATCTGGACCCACTGTCGACCGCCGACGGTGCCGGTCTCCGAGCGGTAGTAGTCGCGCCACAGCTCGACGTCGCCGAGCACCATCGAGTGGACGACTCCGACCACCGGACCGGGGCGCCACCCGCGCTCGACCGCGTCGGAGATCGCCTCGCGCGCGGCGAAGCGGAGGGCCCGCATGAAACGACTCGGTCCACCGGGGCGCGCCCCTTCGCCACTGATGGTTGCTACGTATGCCTGGCCGCCGTCGACGTAGCCGTCGAGCCCGGTGTGGAGTTGGACGGCGCTCTCACCCAGCATGAAGCCGTCCCACACGTGCTTCGCTCCCCAGCCGTACCCGGTGACCGCGCCCACGCCGGCGATGCTCATCGGGGTGTCCCTGCCGGCCCGCCTCGACGGCGTCCGGGGGTCGACTGCTTCAGGCATCTGACCTCCTCAGGCACTCGAAATCGATCGCGCCGGAACGCAGGGAGGATGCTCCCCCGTGCCTCCTCGTTCTGCGCCGATCGGTGCTAGCTGTTCAGGGATGTGATGAAGACGGCGTGCTCGATCCACTTCGTATCGACTGACCGTGGAGTCCCGAGTATGGCCCACCGCGCGCGGCGACACAATGGGCAATCACGTTTTTCTCGCGCGCGGGGTCGGTCTCCGGGGGTTCTGTCAACGCCGTGGACAGCGTGTCGCAACGGTGAAAGGTACGCGCCCGAACGTGTCGGTGTCAGCGACCGTGTGAGCGTCCGTGGTCTCTGCGCGCGTGACGGGGGTACGCGCGCGCCGACGACGCGCTGTCGGCAGCTGTCGCCGACGCGACGTTACGCGTGATCGCGCGTTCTCCGTGCATCCGGTGCACGTGCGGACCGCGCCGTCGGGCGACGGAGGGCGAATTCATGCTGTGCCGCTAGGGCATGTGGATGCTCAGGTGTCGCGCCGGGTGGCGTCGTGTGCGCCCAGGCGCTCCAGCACGCGAGTCGCGTCGTCGACGATTCGCGTGACGAGCTCCTCCACCGTCGGCAGCTCGTCGATCTCGCCGACGACCTGACCGGTGGGGAGCACGCCGACATCGGTACGCCCGTCGACCAGTGCCGCCTTGGTCATCATGGGCGCGTTGGCCGCCATGACGACCTGTGGCCACGACAGGTCGTTCCCCTGCTTCATGGCCCTGCCTTCCTTCAGCAGGGCCAGCAGTGTGGTGTCCGTCTCCTTGCGGAACGCGTGGGCGTTGGCCATCGCCCGCGGGAGGGCCCGCAGCCAACCCGACCGCTCGAGGTGGTCGACGAGGTCGGTCCGGATCACCCGCTGGGGCGCGCCGTCGACCGCGGTGGACACGACCGTCCCGGTCACCGGTGTCTTCAGGTAGAGCTGCTTCACGTCGTCGGGCACCCGGCTCTCCTTGGTGAGGAGGAACCTCGTCCCCATGGCGATACCCGAAGCGCCGTACGCGAGCGCGGCCACGAGCCCCCGGCCGTCGAAGAACCCCCCGGCGGCGATGACGGCCACCTTGTTACCGACCGCGTCGACGACCGCGGGAAGGAGGAGCGATGTGGGCACGGCGCCGGTGTGCCCGCCGCCTTCACCCCCCTGGGCGATGACCGCGTCGACGCCCCACTCCGCCACCTTCTCGGCATGCCTGCGCGCACCGATCGTCGGCATCACCACGAGGCCCGCCGTCCGGCACCTGTCGACCAGTGCCGGGTTCGGAGCCTGGGCGAAGCTGGCCACCCGTACGCCGTTGTCGATCATCAGGGACACCCGGTCGCCGACGTCGGAGACGTCGGTGCGCATGTTGACGCCGAAGGGCTTGTCGGTCCGCGAACGGACCTCGCCGATCGCCGCGACCAACTCGTCGAATGTCATGGTGGCCGATGCCAGGATGCCGAGCGCTCCGGCCTCGGCGGTGGCGGCCACCAGTCGGGGGCCGGCGACCCAGCCCATGCCGGTCTGCACGATGGGGTAGCGGACGCCGACGAGGTCGCAGAAGGGGGTGTGCAGGGCCCCACGGGTCACGGCTTCACCTCGCGGTCCCGCATGTTCCCCGGATCGAGCACGGTGCGGATCAGATCGAGCTCTTCGGGTGTGGGAAGCCGGGTGTCCGGAACGTCGTCGGGAACGACGAGGTCGAACCCGGTGGCGTCGACCACGTCGTCGACGGTCACGCCCGGGTGGACCGAGACCAGCCGCATCACCCGTTCAGGGGTGCCGAAGTCGAACACGCCGAGATCGGAGACGACGAGGCGGATCTCGTGGAACCGGGTTGCCGACGGGCCGGCCGCCGCCGCCCGCGCGTAACCGACGCCCGACACGACGTCGACCGTCTCGACGAAGGACCGCTTCGAGTGGTTGGGCACCCAGTAGCTCGTGGAGTGGTTGACCGTGTTCCCCGGAGCTCCACGAACGCCGACGAGCTGGGCCTTGGGACGTGCCCACGGTCCGATGGCGCTGATGTTCTGGTTGCCCGTCCGGTCGATCTGCGAGGCCATCATGATCAGGTTGCGTCGTCCGGACCACACCACGTCGAAGACGCGGCGGTAGGGCATGTGGGACTCGAACACCAGCGACGACGGTGGGGCCCCGAGCGCGGGCGCCCCGTCGACGAGCGCGGCGTCGCCGTCGGTCAGCACGAGATCGGGGGCGAAGGTGAGTCGGGCCAGTCGGGCGCCGAGCGCGGGGGCGGTGCCGAACGCGCTGGCCATCACCTCGCCGTCGCCGCGGAACACCTCCGCGCAGGCGATGGCGCAGAACTCGGCCCGGGTCACCCCTGAGGCGGCGGTGTCGGTCATGCGCCCTCCTTCGCTGCCTTGGCCGCGGCCCGCGCACCGGCCGCCTCGACGACGGCGGCCTGATAGCCCTCCTCGTCGACGGCGAGGAACCGCTCGGTGAAGGCCGCCCACGCGTCGGCATCACCGGCCGCGGCCACGTACTCCCTCTGGAAGCCCTCGTCGCGGCCGTAGTCGGGTACACATGCCGAGAAGTGGGCACCGTTCGGGGTCTCGATCACCCCGTCGGTCAGGAGGCGGCTGATGCACATGGTGTGGATCGGGCCCTCGGCGGCCAGGCCGTCCGTCGGCACCAGCCGCTCGGTCGTGACGAACCTGCGGTCGGCCGCTCCGAGGAAGAGCTCGTCGAAGAAGGGGTCGGGTCCGAGGATCTGCCCCGACCCGGACGGGTCGGCACGGTTGACGTGGGCCACCGCGGCATCGAGCCGGAGGGCAGGCATGGCGACCAGCTCCTCGCCGTCGTCATACGGGGAGCGCACCGTGCGCAGCGACGGGTTGACCACCATGACGTCGGAGCCCAGCCCCGACCGGGTGGGGAGGAACGGCACCCGTTGCGACGCCGCCAGGAGGCCGAGGTAGAACATGCCCTCGTCGATCTCCATCGCCTCGACGGCACCCGACTGTCGGGCCACCTTGAAGTGGGGATCGGTCGGGATCGAGTCGAGGGTGACGAACCCGTAGACGACCTTGGCGACCTTGCCCGCCGCACACAGGAGCCCGACGTCGGGCCCGCCGTAGGACACGACGGTCAGGTCGGTGAGGTCGGAGCGGAGGATGGCCCGGACGGCGGCCATCGGCTTACGCCGGGAGCCCCAGCCGCCGAACCCGATCGTCATCCCCGAGGAGAGCTCACCCACGAAGTCGTCGAGCGTCATCCGCTTGTCAGACATGACGGCCTCCCGCCACCTCGGCGTCGGTCCGGCCCGGCGTCGCTCGGGACCCGCTCATCGGGAGGTGTCGGCGTCGCGCTTCTCGACGAAGGCCGCCCGCTGCTCGTCGGCCACCCCGGCCACGTGGAGCTCGTAGGTGAATCCCTGCTCGAGCCGGTAGCTCGCCCTCACGTCCACCGGGTCGATCCCGTTGAGTGACTCCTTGGCCCGCCGGATGATGGTCGGGCTCTTCGCCGCGATGTCCTCGGCCACGGCATAGGCCGTGGCGACCAGCTGGTCCTTCGGGACGACCTCGAGCACCGAGCCGTAGTGGTGGAGCTCGGCGGCCGTCGCCGGCTTGGCCGTATAGACCATGGAGCGCATCCGGTGCTGGGGCACGAGTCGCGACAGGTGGGTGGCCGCACCGAGGGCCCCCCGGTCCACCTCGGGGAGCCCGAACGTGGCATCGTCGGAGGCGACCACGATGTCGGCGTTCCCGACCAGGCCGACCCCTCCGCCGAGACAGAATCCGTGGACGGCGGCGATGACCGGTACGTCGCACTCGTAGACGGCGGCGAAGGCGGCGAAGCACCCGCGGTTGGCGCCGATCAGCGCCTGAGCGCCCTCGGCCTGGATCTCCTTGATGTCGACGCCGGCGCAGAATCCGCGGCCCTCGGCACGGAGGATCACCACCCGGTTGTCATCGACGCGCCCGGCGGCCAGCAGGGCCTCGGCGAGCCCGAACCAGCCGGCGACGTCGAGGGCGTTGACCGGCGGGTGGTCGATGACGATCTCGGCGATGCCGGGCCGGGTCTGGTTGGTGACGATTGGCATGTGGTGCTCCGGAGGTCTGCGGCGGGGCCGGCCGCCTCCGCCCGTCGGGGAGGTGCGCAGCCACGCGGTCGGCGTGCTCGGGACTCGTGGTGGGCGACGGTGCGACCGGTGGGCGGCCCCGGTTGGTGCCGGTGGACCGACGCCGACGAATCGGATGCAGTTTCTGATCTGATGCGGATTCTGGTGTGAGACGGTTTCTGATCTGATGCAGTGTCAGGTAATAGTGGTCTGGACAGTACCAGTCAGAACCGGGGAGGCAGCAGTGGCAGCACGCGGCAGGACCGACCGGGACGACCCGCTCGATTTCGGCGGGCGGGTGGTCGTCGTGACCGGGGGTGCCCGGGGGATCGGGCGGGGGATCACCGAGGGCTTCCTGGCCGCCGGAGCGGAGGTCACCATCTGCGGTCGGTCCGCGGTGGACGAAGACGACCTCCCCACGGCCGTGGACGCGACGGGCACGATGCGTCGGGCGCACTTCGTCCCGGCGGACGTACGGGACGCCGACCAGGCCGCTGCCGTCGTGGCCGACACGGTGGGGCGGCTCGGTCGCCTCGACGTCCTCGTCAACAACGCCGGTGGTGCGCCGGGAGCGGACGCGGCCACCGCCTCGCCGCGGTTTACTGCGTCGATCGTGCAATTGAACCTCCTCGCGCCTCTTTATTGCGCGCAGGCGGCCAACGCGGTCATGCAGGGCCAGGAGGAGGGCGGATCCATCGTGAACATCGCCTCGGTGAGCGGACTCCGGCCCTCGCCGGGCTCGGCGGCCTACGGTGCGGCCAAGGCCGGGCTCATCAATCTCACCCAGTCCCTGGCCATCGAGTGGGCGCCGAAGGTCCGGGTGAACTCGCTCAGTGCCGGCATGGTGGCCACCGAGGCCGCCGACGAGTTCTACGGCGGGGCCGAAGGGATGGCCGAGGTGGCCCGTACCGTACCGCTCGGTCGGTTCGGCACGCCTGCGGACGTGGCCGGGATCTGCCTGTTCCTGGCGTCGCCGCTCGCCGGGTACGTGACCGGGTCGAACGTGGTGGCCCACGGGGGAGGGGAGCGTCCGGCATTCCTGACCGCCGTGGAGCGGGTCACGGGCGACTCGTCGTGAGGCTCTCCCCGTCGTCGGGGCGGGGTCGCACCCACGGTGCGGACGAGGGACCGGCGGCCGGGAACACTCAAGTCCGGGCCCATCGGGGCCGATGATTGGAGCTGAGGGCCGAGATGTGGTCCGGCCCCCAAGTGTCCACGATGTGCAGCATCCAGGAGCGGCGAGCAGCATGTTGACCTACCCGGAACCGACCTTCACCCTGCAAGGTACCCCCTACCTGGAGTATCTCCCGGTGGTGGACGTCTCCACGGGGCGGCTGCTCGGGATGGAGGCCCTCGTGCGGTGGCGGCACCCCACCCGTGGCCGCATCTCGCCCGATCTGTTGATCCCGGCAGCCGAGGCCAGCGGCGACATCGGTCCCCTGACCCGGTGGATCGTGGCCGCCGCCTGCGAGGAGGCCTGCCACTGGTCCCGGAGCATCCAGCTCGGGGTCAACTGCACGGTCGAGCAACTCCAGCGCGGCGAAGTCTCCCTGGCGGTGGCCGAGGCGCTCGACGGGACCGGGTTCCCGAGCGACCAGCTCAACATCGAAGTGACCGAGGACGCCGTGGTCGACCCCACGGCGTCCGCCGACCTGCTGGCGCTGTCGAAGATGGGCGTCCAGCTCTCGGTGGACGATGTCGGCACCAACTGGTCGTCCTTCGAGCCGTTCAAGCGACATGCAATCAGCACCGTCAAGATCGACGGGTCGTTCGTCGCCGGCCTCGAGTCGAACCAGGGGATCAACCGCCTGGTCGTCGAGACCGTCATCCACATGGCCCACTCCCTCGGGATGTCGGCCATCGTGGAGCAGGTCGAGAACGCGAACCAGCTCAGGATCGCCGGATCGTTCGGCGCCGACGCAGCGCAGGGCTTCTTCTTCGCCCACCCGATCCCCCAGGCCGATGCCAGGAGGTTCGCCCAGGGCCCCGAGATCCCCGTCTTCTCCCGTACCGAGGCGCAGACGTTCCTCCTGGCCGACGGATCGACCGTCCCGGTCAGCTCGTTGCTCACCGCACAGGCGCCGGAGCCGGAGGCGAAGGACGCAGAGCCTGCGCCGATCCCCCGGTCGATGCCGGATCTGGTGGTCCAACCGGGCAGCTGACCTGGCCCGGAGCGCGCCCGGTCGACGGGCGCGAAGCTCCGGCGGGCCGTACCGCGGGTCACGGCGTGACCTGACCGATCGGGCCGGCGCCGGACGGTCGGAGCCCCCCGCCCCGACGGGTGGCTACGATGTCGCGTCCGCCCTTCGTCCCGCTCCCCGTCCAGGCAGGGGTGGCCGGCGCTCCTTCAATGCCTGATATACCCATGCCCGTGAAACTCGCTGTCATCAACGAGTCGCGCCCGGGGGAGAATCGCGTCGCGATCGTCCCCGAGGTGGCGGCAAGGCTGGCCAAGACCGGCGTCGAGGTCGTCGTGCAGTCCGGTGCCGGGGCCCGCGCCCGGTTCGGCGACGAGGAGTACACCCGTTCGGGGGCGACGGTCGTACCCGATGCCCCGTCCGCCCTGGCGAGCGCGGCGTTCGTGGCCCATGTCCAGCCGCTGACCGTCGACGAGGTGGAGCTGCTGCCGCAAGGGATCTCGGTGATCAGCTTCCTCCAGCCCGTCGCCTCGAGCGATGTGGTCCGGGCTCTGGCCGACAAGGGGGCCACGGTCTACAGCCTCGACCTCCTTCCCCGGATCAGCCGGGCGCAGTCCATGGACGCGCTGTCGTCGCAGGCGACGGTGAGCGGCTACCGGGCGGGCCTGTCCGCTGCCCAGCACCTCGCCAAGTTCTTCCCCATGTTCATGACGGCCGCCGGCACGGTCCCCCCGGCCAAGGTGCTGGTGATGGGGGCGGGCGTCGCCGGCCTGCAGGCCATCGCCACGGCGCGTCGCCTCGGGGCCGTGGTACGTGCCTACGACGTGCGGGCGGCGGCCAAGGAAGAGGTGCAGAGCCTCGGTGCCAAGTTCGTGGAGCTCGGCCTCGAGACCCAGGAGGGGGCCGGCGGCTACGCCAAGGAGCAGTCGGCGGAGTACCTGGCGAAGCAGCAGGAGCTGCTGGCCGCCGAGGTGGCTGCCTCGGACGTCGTCATCACGACGGCGCAGATCCCCGGCCGCAAGGCACCCGTCCTCGTGACTGAGGCGATGGTCCACGGGATGTCCGAGGGGGCGGTGATCGTCGACATGGCGGCCGACTCCGGTGGCAACTGCGAGCTCTCGGTGGCTGGCGAGGACGTGGTCGTCGACGGCGTCACCGTCGTCGGGATGGCCAATCCGCCCTCGACCATGCCCACCCACGCCAGCTTCCTCTATTCCCGCAACATCGCCAACTTCCTCGGCCTCGTGGTCACGGACGGCGAGCTGGCCCCGGACTTCGACGACGAGATCGTGTCCGGCACCTGCGTCGTACGGGCAGGGCGGGTCGTACACGGCCCGACCGCCGAGGCGCTGGGACTCGAGGTGGCGAGCGAGGCGCCGGCGGAACGACCGGGAGACGCTCCGACGGCCGGACCCGGTGACGGCGGGAGCGACGCGACCGCCGCGGGCGGCACCGACAAGGACCAGGGGGAGTCATGAGCGGCAACACCACGGGGATCCTCGAGTTCCTCACGATCTTCATCCTGGCGATCTTCGTCGGCAACGAAGTCGTCTCGCGGGTGCCGAGCATCCTCCACACCCCGCTGATGTCGGGCAGCAACGCCATCCACGGCATCGTGCTGGTCGGCGCCATGATCGTGATGGGAACCGCCACGGGAACGACCCAACTCGTGCTGGGCTTCTTCGCGGTCCTGCTCGCCACGCTCAACATCGTGGGCGGGTTCACGGTGACGGACCGGATGCTGGAGATGTTCAAGACCAAGCCCGGTGACAACGCCTCCGCATCGAAGCCCTCGGACACCGGGGACGGTGCCAAGTGAAGCTCATCACCTGGATCGACCTGGTCTACCTGCTGGCCGCGGTCGCGTTCATCGTCGCCCTGAAGGGCCTGAGCTCACCCAAGCACGCCCGTCGTGGGAACCAGCTCGCCGCGGCCGCGGCCGCGGTCGCCGTGGTGATCACGTTCTTCAACCCCGAAGCCGGGTTCGGGCACCACACCACAAACCTGATCCTGACCATCGTGGCCATGGTGATCGGCGCGATCGTCGCCGTCCCCGTGGCCCGGCTGGTCAAGATGACCGCGATGCCCCAGTTGGTGGCCATCTTCAACGGTGTCGGCGGCGGGGCGGCGGCCCTGATCTCGATCGTGGTCTTCCTGCAGCACTCCGAGCTGGCGACCAAGCCCGCGGTCTACACCATCGCCGAGGGACTGCTCGGCCTCCTCATCGGTTGTGTGTCCTTCAGCGGGAGCGCGATCGCGTTCGCCAAGCTCCAGGAGCTGATGACCGGTCGGCCCGTCACGTATCCGGCCCAGCAGGTGATCAACGGGCTGGTCGGCGTGGGGATCGTGAGCCTGGCCGTGGCCACACTGGTCACCGGCAGCGTGACGCTCATGGTGATCACCGCCGTACTGTCATTGGTGCTCGGCGTCATCTTCGTGCTGCCGATCGGCGGCGCCGACGTGCCGGTGCTCATCTCGCTGCTGAACTCGTTTACCGGCCTGGCCGTGGCCGCGTCCGGGTTCACCCTCAACAACAACCTGCTGATCATCGCCGGCACCCTCGTCGGCGCCTCGGGCATCCTCCTCACCCGGATGATGTCCAAGGCCATGGGCCGTTCGCTGCCCAACATCCTCTTCAGCGCCTTCGGCTCGGTGGTCACCGCCGGCGGGGGGGCCGACGGCACCGGGGAGACCCGCCAGGTGAAGACGGGGACCCCGGAGGACGTCGGCGTCCTGCTCGCCTATGCCCACAAGGTGGTCATCATCCCGGGTTACGGTCTGGCCGTCGCCCAGGCGCAGCACACGGCGCGTGAACTGGCCGACCTGCTCATGGAGCGGGGCGTCGAGGTGTTCTACGCCATCCATCCGGTCGCCGGTCGGATGCCGGGCCACATGAACGTCCTCCTCGCCGAGGCCAACGTGCCCTACGACCAGCTGAAGGAGATGGACGAGGCCAACGCCGAGATGGCGACGGCCGATGTCGCCCTCGTCGTCGGGGCCAACGACACCGTGAACCCGGCCGCCAAGAACACGCCGGGCAGTCCCATCTACGGCATGCCGATCATCAACGCCGACGAGGCGGCCAACGTGGTGTTCCTCAAGCGCTCGATGCGGCCGGGCTTCGCCGGGATCGACAACGACCTCCTCTTCGCCGACAAGACCACGCTCCTGTTCGGGGACGCGAAGGACACGCTGACCAAGCTGGTGGCGGCCGTCAAGGACGCGTAGCAAACTTTTCCGGCCAGCCCTTTGCAATCGGACCGGCCATCCCGTAGCGTCAGAAAGTCCGCAGATGCGGGCGCGCGTCCCACGCCGGGGGAGTTCGACGGCG
Organism: Acidimicrobiales bacterium; assembly: GCA_049517675.1. Classification (GTDB taxonomy): domain Bacteria; phylum Actinomycetota; class Acidimicrobiia; order Acidimicrobiales; family RAAP-2; genus Bog-756. Next base: position 1,015 of record JBEKRV010000061.1, on the reverse strand, counting down.
GGACGTGCACGGAGATGACGAATCCCTGGGGGTCGAGTCGATGGAGCAGTCCCGTACGCGTGTGTCCGGCAAGAACGCGATCGCCAAGATCGTCCTCGCCGCACTGTTGAGCCTGGTCGGGCTCTCCGTCGTCGGAGTGGGGCAGGCGTACGCCGCCAGTTCGACCACGGTCACGTCCGTCACCCCGGACACCGGTACGGCGAACGGTGGCGGAACCGCGATCGTGATCAAGGGCACCAACTTCGGTCTGACCGGCGACACCAGCCAATCCGGCGTGACCGCGGTGACGTTCGGTGGCGTCCCCGCGACCTCGTACACCTTCGTGCACGGGACACAGGTGGACGCCGTCGTGCCTCCTGCCATGTCGCCGACAGCGGTCGTCGACGTGCAGGTGACCGCCAACGCAGAGACCTCCCCGATCACGGCCGCCGACGAGTACACCTACACCTGGACGGCGGCACCGACCGTGACGGCCGTCGGCCAGACCGCGGTGACGGCGACCAGTGAGACCAGCAACGTCGTCACCGTCACCGCTGCCGGTACCTGGACGACCGGCCAGGAGGTCACCCTGGGCGGCTTCGTGAACGGTCTGACGCCCGCCGTGTACACGATCCTCGCCGGGGGCTCGGGGTCGTTCACCATCTCCTTCGCCGGGGCCATCGTCACGAGCGACCCCGGGACAGGGGTCGTGTCCCCGACCGCGGCCGGCGCCATCGGCCCGACCACCGGCACGACCCCGGTGGTCATCGCCGGAACCAACCTCGCCGGGGCGTCGGCCGTCGACTTCGGCTCGACCGCCGCGACCTCGTTCACCATCGTGTCGGCCACCGAGATCACCGCGGTCGCGCCCGCAGGCTCCGTCGGTCCGGTCGACATCACGGTCACCACCCCGGACGCGACGTCGGCCACCTCGTCGGCGGACACCTACTCCTACATCACCACCCCGACCGTCACCGGCGTCACCACGGTTGCCAGTCCGGCCGGCGGTCCCGCCGGCGGTGGGACCCAGGTCACC
>JBEKRV010000060.1:0-22365 GCA_049517675.1 Acidimicrobiales bacterium | reverse complement strand
TGGAGTACCCCAGGGGGTGACAGGCTTCGACTCCGGTCGTCGAAATGGGAGAAGCGAGCCGTGGTCTCCGGAGCCACGTAAAAGAGCCGGAAACAAAAACAAACGCCGAGCCTCAGCTCGCGCTCGCAGCCTAGAAACTGCGACGTCCGACCGGTCCCTGTTCCACGGGCCGGAGACGGGCGCCATCTCGTGGAACTCACCTGAACCACTGCGCCGACGGGCGGTCAGGGAAAACTCAGTCGGATACGGACCGAACCTGCCGCCGGTAGCGGGTTCGGTCCCGACAATCCACCGCCGGCTGCGCTCGGAGAAGACCCATGGAGAACCCGGAGGACCCGAGTTCGATTCTCGGCACCTCCACCACCGCCCACGGTCCGCCGTGGGCACCGGTGGGCTACGCTCGCCCGCGGACGCCCTGGCCTGTTTTCCCGCAGGTCAGGGCGTCTTCTGTTCCCGACGGTGCAGACCCGGCACCGGGCTCCCCGGCTCCCTAAGATCATCCGGGTGGACGACGCGATCGAACGGGTGATCGGGGACGTCCTTCGCTACAGCGAGGTCGGCGACAGGCTCGCCGAACGGTTGGTCCGGCAGTCCGTGTGGAACCTGGAGGACATCGAGCGGCTGCGCTCCGGCTCCACCCTGGGCGAGTCGGTCCGCGCCACCCGCTCGGCGGACCGGAGTCGCGAGCTGACCCGGCTGCTCGACGAATTCGAGCACGTCCGTCGGGATCTGCGCACGTCGGTGACCGCCGCGGCACTCCACGAGGGGATGACCATCACCGAGATCGGCGACATCTTCGGGGTGTCCCGCCAGCTGGCCAACCGCCTGGTCAAGGAGGCCCGCGGTCAGTCCACCGGGGAGGACGCGAACGCCGCCGACGCCGCCGACGTCGCCGAAATCGCCGACTGAGTTCCCGGGTCTACTCGCGTGGCCCCGTGACGGAGCCGCTCCTGAACCGTTCGGGTTCCTCCGCATCGCCGGGCCCTGATCCGGTCTCCGACCCCACGCCGGCCCGCCACGGGCGCACGTAGGCCAGCCAGAAGGCGCCGGCGCCCAGCAACGTGGCGCACAGGACCCACCCGAGGGCGGTCGTCCCCATGCCCACGTACTTGAGCCCCGAGGCGAAGATCACGAAGGTGATGGCCGGTCGGATGTACTTGTCCGGCGCCCGGGACGACAGGAACGCACCCACGATGACCGCCGGGACGCTTCCGATGACGATGGACGTGGACACGGCGAACTCGACGTGACCGAAGGCCAGTGCACCCAGTGCCGCCGCCATGGTCAGGGGGACGGCCTGGGTGAGGTCGGTCCCCACCAGCTGGTTGGCCCCGAGCATCGGGTAGAGGAACAGGAGGAGGACGATCATCAGGGACCCCGAGCCGACCGACGTCATGCCGACGATGAGGCCCCCCACCATGCCGATGGCCACGGTGGGCACCGGCCGGACGGTGAGTTCGTGGACCACCCCCTGCCGGGACTGGCCCGTTCGACGATCGAGGAAGTAGCGGAGCACCATCGCCGCCGCGCCGACGAGCAGCGCGGCGCCCAGCGCCTTTTCGATGTTGGCCTCGGACGCCGTGGCGAGGCCCATCAGGTGGAGGAGGTAGGCGCCGACGATGGCCATCGGCACCGAGCCGACGACCATCCAGCCCACCAGGCGGAAGTTCACGGTTCGCTGGCTGATGTGCACCGCCGCGCCGAAGGGACGCATGAACACCGCGGCGACCAGGTCGCTCGAGATCGCCGTCGAGGGTTTGACGTTGAACAGGAGGATCAGCATCGGGGTCATGAGGGCGCCGCCGCCCGCCCCGGTGAGGCCGACCAGGAACCCGACGATGGCGCTGCCCAACACGATGTACGGATCGATGTGCATTTCCCTATCCCCCCTGGAAGTCCTACTGACATCATCGGACACAGGGGAGGGACTGCGCAAGGGTGGATCCACGGTCACCGGGCCCGGTCGAGCCGTCGGGGCCGCCCGGCCGCGGCGCTAGTGTCGCCGGTACCGGGTCGCCAACCGGCCCATTGGATGGCCCGACGCGGGCGACCGGGACGGAGGAGCGGATGGGCGCGGTCGACGACGTGCTGGAGGTGTTGGCCGTGCGGGGCGGCGAGCACCACGGCGAGGTGGTCGACCAGCGCAGCCATGCCCTGCAGTGCGCGGCCCTGGCCCGGGTGTCAGGGGCGGAGGACGCCCTGGTGGTCGCCGCCCTCCTCCACGACGTCGGTCACCTCCTGTCCGATGCGGACCACAGGCCGGGTGCCGACCTGTCGCTCGACGACGACCACCACGAGGCCGTCGGGGCGCGCTGGACCGCCGTGCGCTTCGGACCGGCCGTGTCGCGGCCGATCGCCCTCCACGTCCTGGCCAAGCGCTACCGGTGCACCGTGGATCCCGACTACCTGCAGGCCCTCTCCCCCGCGTCGACGCTGACGCTCCGGGCCCAGGGGGGGCTCCTCGACCAGGACACGGTGGCCCGGTTCGAGGCCCATCCGGGCTTCGAGGACGCGTGCAGGCTGCGCGAGTGGGACGAGGCGGCCAAGGACCCCTCGGCGGCGACCGCGGGGATCGAGGCGCTGGTGCCCGTCCTCGGGCGCTGCGTCGTCAGACCGGGGTGAGCAGGTCCGGAGCGCTCAGCGCGACTGCCACGCCTCGGGATCGGCGGTCAGTCGGGTCACCGACTCCGGCAGATCCCCCGAGACGATCCCGGCGATGGTGACCTCGTCCAGGACCGAGCGCAGGCTGGCCCGGACCGCCACCCACACGGCCTGGAGCTGCTTGGCCGCCCCCTCGTAGTTGGCGGCCTCGGGGCGGAGGCCGCGGATCTCGGCCAGCGGTCCGTCGAGGGGCCGGATCACGTCGGCCACCGAGATCTTGTCGGCCGGGCGGGCCAGCCGGTAACCGCCCTCGGGACCACGTTGGCTGGTGAGCAGCCCGGCGCGGCGCATGTCGTTGAGGATGCTCTCGAGGAATTTGGCGGGCAGGCCCTGGGACAGCGCGAGGGACTCGGAGGTCAGCGCCTTGTCGGAGTCCGCCAGCGTGCACAGCGCCCGGACGGCGTAGTCGACCTTCGCGGAGATGTACATGTCGCCGATTCTTCCAGATCGCGGCCCTCTTCCCACGTGACCACCGGCCCGGGTCCTCCCGGCAGACCCGATCCGGGACCGGGGAGCGCTCCCACGCGTCGGTCCGCAGGTGCCGGTAGCGTCCGGGGGAGATCGGTCCCCACCGGGCGGACCACGACCCGAAGGAGCAGTCGTTGCCCACCACGAAGGCGAACGGGATCGAACTGGCCTACGACAGGTTCGGCGACCCCGGATCCCCTCCCCTCCTGTGCATCCACGGCCTCGGGGCGCAGATGACCGACTGGCCCCCCGGGTTGACCGAGGGTCTCGTCGGCCAGGGCTACCACGTCGTCTGCTTCGACAACCGGGACCAGGGGGAGTCGACCTGGTTCGACGACGCCGGCGAGCCGGACGTCGCCGCCCTCCTCTTCGACCCGCCCGTCACGGTGCCCTACCTCCTGGCCGACATGGCCGACGACGCGGTCGGGCTCCTCGACTCCCTGGGCATCGAGCGCGCCCACGTGTTCGGGGTGTCGATGGGAGGGATGATCGTCCAGCAGCTGGCCATCGACCATCCCGGGCGGGTGGCCACGTTGACCTCGGTCATGTCCACCCCCGGCCCGACCGTGGGGCCGCCCACGCCCGAGGCCCTCGAGGCCCTGTTGGTCCCGGCGGCCGAAGGTCGGGACGAGGTGATCGATCAGTCGGTCGAGACCTCCCGGGTCATCGCCTCCCCCGGCTTCCCCTTCGACGAGGCCGAGGTCCGGCGCCGGGCCAGCGTCCACTTCGACCGGGGGAACCACCCGGCCGGCACCGTGCGCCAGCTCGCTGCGATCCTCGCGTCACCCGACCGGACCTCCGGCCTGCACGGCGTGGGGGTGCCCACCCTTGTCGTCCACGGTGCAGCCGATCCCCTGGTGACCCTTCCCGGCGGCCGGGCGACCGCGGCCGCGGTTCCGGGAGCCGAGTTGTGGGTCGTCGAGGGGATGGGGCACGACCTGCCGGCCGCCGTCCTGCCCGAGCTGGTCGCCCGCCAGGGCGCACTGGCCGCCGCCGCCCGCTGACGGACCCACGGGACCGTTCCCCCACGGTGCGATAGCGTCCCGACCCGGACGGACGACGGGGGGAGGCCGATGGGACCCAGATCGACACGACGCGGCGGCTCGCGCGCGTGGTGGACGGCGGTCGTCGCCGTCGTCATGGCGGCGGGACTCGCAGCATGCGGATCGTCCGCTGCGTCCTCGACCACCACCGGTGGCGGTTCGGGTGCCTCGGGCGCCATCCCCTCCTTCTACACGCCTCCCGACCCGCTCCCCCATGCGGCGCCGGGCACCCTCATCCGCTCGGTCAAGGTCACCGGCGTCCCCGGCGTCCCGTCCGGCGCCACGGTGTGGCGGATCATGTACCACTCCACCACCATCTACGGCGCCGACGAGGCCGAGTCCGGCTACGTGATCACCCCGTCCACCCGTCCACCGGTCGGCGGTTTCCCGATCATCGCCTGGGCCCACGGCACCTCGGGCTTCGCCGCGTCGTGCGCCCCCTCCCTCTTCACCGACTCGGGCGGGGGAAGCGGCCCGTACCTCATCCCCGGGCTGGACCAGTACCTGCGGGCCGGCTACGCGATCGCCGCGGCCGACTACCAGGGACTGGGCGTGGCCGACGGGGTGCATCCCTACCTGCTCGGCTCGAGCGAGGGGCGATCGGTGCTCGACGCGACCCGGGCCGCCCGGCAGCTGTCCGGGCTCCACACGTCGGGCATCGTCGTCATCTACGGGCACTCCCAGGGGGGCCAGTCAGCCCTGTTCGCCGCCCAGATGGCCCCGACCTACGCGCCCGAGCTGCACGTGGTCGGCGTGGTGGCCGCCGCCCCGGCCACCGGGCTCAGCACGTTGATCTCGGTCATCGGGACCCCGGCCGGCGCCCAGTACATGCCCTACAGCATCCCCGCCGCCTACGCCTGGACCCAGACCTACGACGACCTGCCGGTCTCCGACGTGTTCACGCCGTCCGGTGCCCGGTTCGCGACCACCGAGGTGACCCGGGGCTGTGCCGACCAGGTGGCGGCGGCGATCGCCACCCAGCACCTCCGGCCCCAGCAGGTCTTCCAGGCCGCGGCCTCGACCGACCCGACCGTGGTCGCCCTCGCCCGGGCGAACGATCCGGGCAACGTCAGGACCGACGTCCCCATGCTGGTGGTCCAGGGCACCGCCGACCAGACCGTGCCACCGACGCTGACCGATGCGTTCGTCACCACCAGGGCCTGCCCCATCGGCGACCGGGTCGAGTACCTCCACGTGACCGGCGCCACCCACGGCACCGTCGTGTTCGAGGCCGCCCCTTCCATCGTGGCCTGGATGGACGCCCGCCGCGCCGGCAAGGCGGCCTCCACCACGTGCGGGCAGCCCGGCGACGTGGCCACGCTGACGCCCTGACTACGGTGCCGGGGTGCCCTCAGGCGCCCTCGAACAGCCGTCGGGGGTTGTCGACCAGCATGGTGGTGACCTGCCCGTCCGAGACGCCGTGATCGCGCAGGTAGGGCAGCACCTCGGCCTGGATGTGGAGGTAGTTCCACTGCGGCATCATCGGCAGCACCCCCGGTTCGATCCAGTCGATGTAGCACGCGGCGTCGTGGGACAGGACCATCCGGTCCGCGTACCCCCGCCGGCACAGTTCGACCACCGTGTCCGCCCGCTGCTCGAACGTGGTCTCGGCATTGATGCCGAATCGGTCCATGCCCAGCCAGAAGCCGGCGTCGGCCAGGGCACCGAGGTGGTCGACGTCGGTCGAATCGCCGCTGTGGCCGAGCACGACCCGACCGGGGTCGACCCCCTCCTCGGCCATCACTCGCTGCACCTCGAGACCCTGGCGGGTGGCGGGGTGGGTGTGCACGGTGACGGGGCAGCCCGTGGCCAGGTGGGTCTTCGCCACGGCCCGCATCACCCGTTCCACGCCGGGCGTCAGGCCGGGCGTGTCGATGGCGCACTTGAGCATCCCGGCCCGCACCCCGGTTCCGGCGATGCCGTCGACGATGTCGCCGGTGAACATCGCCACCAGCGGCTCGGGCTCCTCCATGCCGAGCAGCGAGCGGATCGCCGGTGTCCGGTGGTGGAAGAAGAACGGGACGTCCCGGTACGTGTAGCAGCCGGTGGCCACCACGATGTTGAGGTCCGGTACCTGGTCCGCCACCCGCTGGATCCGGGGGACGTAGCGCCCGAGCCCGATCACCGTCGGATCGACGATGGTGCGCACCCCCGAGTCGGCCAGGGCCGTCAGCTTGGCCACCGCGTCGGCCACCCGCTCGTCCTCGTCGCCCCATTCGTCCGGGTAGTTCTGCTGGACGTCCGGCGTGAGCACGAAGATGTGCTCGTGCACGTAGGTCCGCCCCAGGTCCGCGGTGTCGACCGGACCCCGGACGGTCTCGACGGTGGGCATGACGACCTCCTCTGCCGTCGACCGGCGGTCCCGGGTACACGGTTCGGACCGGATGGTACCCGGACCGCTCCCCCGCCGTCGTCGGGACGGCTCCGGATCCGGGCTACCCGAATTTGAGGAGCAACAGGGCCACGACAGTGATGGCGATCCCGGCCTTCCAGACCCAGTGGGACGTGACCAGCCCGGAGGCGCGGGACCGGGGCGGCGTGTCGGGCTCCGTCGTCCGGCCCTCGTGCCCTCGGCCGTCGGATCCGGTCGGCCCCTGTGGGCGTGGACGCCGGTCCACGGTCGTCCGCGGCGGACCGGATGCCGGGGCCGATGTCGGCTTGGCCGCCGGCGCGGGCGGAAGGAGCCGGGTCACCTCGTCGGGGGTCAGCAGTCCGAGGGCCGGGTGGTCACGGATCCGCGCCTCGACGGCGTCGGCCTCGAGACGCGCCTCGGCGAGGTCGTCCGCCAGTGATTCGAGCTCGCGCTCGTGGCGTTCGACCAGGTCACGAACGGCGTCGCCGGGCAGGACGGCGCCATCGGCCACCGACACCGGCCCGGGCGGCACCGGGTCACTCACCGGAGGCCACCGGTGTCGCCGACTGTTCGGGTGGAGCCCATCCCGCCGGCAACCCCCCGACTGCGTCCAGCCGGTCGAGGGAGCGTTGCGCCTCGTCCCTCCGACGGCGTTCCTCGGCGATGGCCAACTCGATGCGGACCCGCTCCTCCGCCACCGCCTGCAGATACGCCTCGACCGACGCGCGGGTGTACGCGTCCGCAGACAGCCGCTCACTCCTCGTGGCCATGAACATCGACCCTACTCAGCCGAATCGCCCGTGGACATAGTCGAGGGTACGCGGGTCCTGGGGGGAGTCGAACATCGCGTCGGTGGGGCCGTGCTCGATGATGTACCCGGGCGCCCCCTGCTCGGCCAGGAAGAACGCCGTGTAGTCCGACACCCGGTGCGCCTGTTGCATGTTGTGGGTCACGATCACGATGGTGACCTCGGACCGGAGCTCCTCGATGGTCGCCTCGATCCGACGGGTCGATGTCGGATCGAGCGCCGAGCACGGCTCGTCCATCAGCAGGACCCGTGGCTGGATGGCCAGCGCACGGGCGATGCACAGGCGCTGCTGCTGCCCCCCGGAGAGTGCGCCGCCAGGCTGGCGGAGACGGCTCTCCACCTCCTTCCAGAGGCCGGCCTTGACCAGGCAGTCGTGCACGATTCCGTCGCGGGTGGCCTGGTCCTTGCGGGTACCGGTCAGCCGCAGCCCGGCCAGGACGTTGTCGTAGATGGACATGGCCGGAAACGGATTCGGCTTCTGGAACACCATCCCGATGTGGCGCCGGGCCTCGGTGAGCTTCCGGCCCGCCGCGTAGATGTCGTCGCCGTCGAGCAGCACGTCCCCGGCCAGCGAGGCCGCCGGGATCAGCTCGTGCATCCGGTTCAGGATCCGCAAGAACGTGGACTTGCCACAGCCCGAGGGCCCGATCAGCGCGGTGACCTGACGTGCCTCCATGACCAGGGAGACCCGATCGAGGACCTGGTGGTCGCCGAACCAGGCGGAGATGTCCCGGGCCACGAGGGTCGCGGCCCGGTCCCCGCCGGAGGGAAGCACATCGGGTCCGCGGACGGACGTGTCGATCACCATGTCGTCGTTCCTCGCAGGTGGTTGGGTGAGTGTCATCGGTCGAGCTCGCTTCGTCGGGTCACAGGAGATTGGGGAGGAGGCGGGCGATCTGGTCGGCGATGAACGTCCAGACCAGGAGCATCGGGGCGACAAAGACGATCCAGGCCTGGGCCCGGCCCCATCGCCGGCAGGTCCACACGGCCCCGGCCAGCAGGATGACCAGTGCCTCCAGCCAGAGCAGGAGGGCCCACAGCGTGCTGGTGTCGGTGGCGAGCGGCGCCTCCCCCGGAAGGAGTTGGATGGCCGGCATCGCCGCCGAGGGCAGTGGGGCCCCGACCTTGTCGGCGTCGACCCACACGACGCCCGACGGGGCGAACGCGGGACCCGACGCGGTGCCGAGCGTCAGTCGGGACGTGCCCGCGGCCGGAGGACGGACCTTGGCGCCGGCCGGTCGGACCCGCACCACCCGGAAGTGCGAGGTCCCGACCTGGGTGGTGACGGTGATGAGCTGTCCGTGGGTCAGATCGACGATCCGCCGGAACGGACCTCCGTAGGCGGCGGCCCGACCGAGGATGACGCTGGTGCCGGCACCGCCGGGGAACACCGTGTCGCGCATGTGGCCCGGTCCCTTGGCGAGGACCGAGGCGGTGGTCCCCTCCACGACGACGGCATCGTGGAGCCCGATGGCGGGGATGGAGACGGTGGCGATCGGGGTCCCGAGCGGCAGCAGGTGGTGGTCGGCGCCGACCGGGCCGAGCGGGGCGGTGCCGAGGGCCAGCTGGGTCCGGAAGGCGTTGAACAGCGATACCTGGGAGGCCCGGTACTCGAGCCCGCTGACCACGGTCAGCTGGAGCACCATCCCGATCGACACGACGGCCAGGACGACGAGCGCCGACCGGGCCACCATCCGGGTCGCCGACCCCGGCGCGTCCGCGTCGGGTCCCGACGGCCCGGTCGCCCGCGCCGCGTCGACGGGGAGCGCCGACCCGAGATCGGACGTGCGTCCCACCGCCACCGGGACCAGGAGCATCTCCCGGTCGATGGCCGTCTGCGTCACTGTCACGGGGTGGACCTGCGGGCCAGACGGGCGGGCCGGATCTTCTTGCGGTAGCCCCAACCGAGCAGCATGAGCCCGAGACCGACACCGAGCAGGCCGACGCCGAGTCCCTTCACGGTGTGGAACCCGGTGTAGGCGAGCGAGGAGCCGCTGGGGTCGATCGAGGAGCCCGAGCCACCCGACGGGTCTCCCGTTCCCGTGCCCCCTCCCGACGAGGTGTCCGTACCGGCCGCAGCGCCCGCTGCCGTCGTGGGCGTGGTGGTCGATTCGGGGTTGGTCGTGGTGGTCGTGGTCGTGGTGGTCGTGGTGGTCGTCGTGGTCGGCGACGCCGCCTGCACGGTGATGGTGAAGGCCTGGGTGGCCGGGGACCCGATCCCGTTGGTGGCGGTCAAGGTCACCGGGAAGGTGCCGGTCACCGTCGGGGTACCGGAGAGGACGCCGCTGGTGAAGGTCACGCCGGCGGGCAGTGCGCCGGACTCGGTGATGGTGGGGCTGGGGCTCCCCGACGCCGTCGGGGTGAAGGAGCCGGGCGAGCCTTCGGTGAACGTGGTGCCGGCCGTCGACGTGAACGCCGCGGCCGAGCTACCGGCCGGGACGGCGGTCCAGGTGAAGCCGGTCGGGTCGGTGGAGCTGGCGTCGAAGGTGACCTCGATGCCCCAGTTGTCGACGACGGTGCCGCTGGTGTTGGCGCAGGCCAGGCCGGTGTCCCAGGAGCCGCTGGCCGTGCTCCCCGAGCCGCTGTAGAGGAGCTCGGCCAGGGTGACACCGTCGTCCGACACCAGTGGCGCCCATTGGAAGTTGTTGGGGATCCCGACGATCTGGCCGGTACCCACCGCCGTGTTGACGTCTCCGTAGTAGGTGCCGATGGGGCTGACCAGGCCGTAGCCGGCCGATGGGTAGCCGAGGGTGAAGTTCACCGAGGAGAGGGAGGTGGCCACCGGGACGAGGTAGCTGAAGACGTGGTAGCCGTCGGTGGCGGTGTCGCCGCTACAGACCGCCACCGGGTTGGTCGGCAGGGTGACCGTGAAGGGGGTCGTCGACCCACCGGAGGTCAGCGGGGTGGTGAGACCGGGCTCGGCGATGGTGGCCGCACCGTTGACCGTGGCGGCCGAGGCCACCCCCGACGTGAGGAGGGTGAGGCCGAATGCGGCCAGGAGCGCGGCGCCCGGGGCAGCGGCCCGTGTGGCCACTCCCAGTGAGCGGCGGTGGATGCGCTGGTTCGTCGTCATGGTGGAATGCTGCTCCCTCGGTGTCGATGGTCTGCGGAGTCGATCGGTGTCATGCGGTGGCCGGCGGCGGGTGCTCACGTGGGCACCTCACCGTCGGGTTCGGTGGTCGGGCCGGCTGCGGTCGCCACGCTGCGACCGGTTCTCCCCAGCAGGAGGGCGCCCAGCGCCGCACACAGTCCGATCAGGAGCACTAGCGGCAGCACCCAGCGGATCTCGCCGACCGAGAGCCACGAGGTGCGCACGGCGCTGAGGACCGGGGCCGTCGCCTTGGGGGTGACCGAGGTGGTGGGCGTCGCGGCCGCGGTGGTCGTCCCCGTCCCGCCGGTCGGTTCCGTGTCCGGGATCGTCGACGACCCGATAGCGGATCCGGTATCGGTGTACGACGCCGACGGAGTCGAGGAGACGGGCGTGGTGGCGGACGGCTCGGCCGGGGGGTTGAGGATCGAATCGACCGCCTGCAACGACTCGAGGCGGAGTGCTCCGGGCAGGGGGACGTACCCCGCCGGCAACTGACCCGGCTCTACGCCGGACGTCTGTCCGTCCCCGATGGCGTAGAGGAGGAAGGTGGAGTAGGTCTTGCGCTCTGCCGGGGTGAGCGACTCCGGGGTGGTCGCCGCGTAGGTCAGCATGGTGAGCGGGTAGGCGTCGGCGGCGGTGGAGGATGGATCCGGCACCACGACCCCGGGGACGTCGCTCGGGACCATCGCCTGCTCACCGGCCAGCAGACTGGCCGAGTCGGGGCCCACGAAGACCCGCTGGCTGGGATTCGACGGGTCGTCTCCTGCCGGGCTGAGGCTCGCGGTCTGGAGCCCGTACTGGGCCGCCGACGCCGAGTCGGTGATGGAGATGATGAAGTGGGTGCCCGGTTCCTGGGGACCGTTTGCCGTCCACGCGGTGTTCGCGGTCCCCGCCGGATTGAACGTGGTCTTGGCCCCGTCGTTGGCCACCCCGGTGCTCGCCGCCGCCGCGCTCATGCTGAGTGAGTACGGCGACCAGTCGAGGACGCACAGTGGTCGTGCCGGCTCGGACGGCGGACCGGTCACCACGTCACCGGTGCTGATGCACCACGGGTCGTTCTTCGGGTAGTTCTCCAGTGCGGGGACTCCGAAAGACACCCCGGTCGGATTCTTCGCGGCCGTGGTGTCGTACAGGGGGTTCACCACCATGCCCCACGGGTCCGGCTTTCCGGCCATCCATGCCGCCGCCTCGGGATCGGACATGATCCACTTCCACATCACGGTGGCCGCGTCGGAACTCGCCTCGTCCACCAGCACCGTCGCCGCATCGATGGCCTGGGTGGTGGAGAGCAGCGTGAACTCGGGGTTGTACTGCAGGAAGTCGGGATCGTCCAGGATGCTGACCGGATTGCGTTTGACCCACTTGTAGCTGGGGTTGCCCGTCGATGACACGCCCTCCAATTCGCCTTGGTACGACTGGGTCAACAGCTTGGCCATGAGCCGGGGTGTCAGGTAGATGTTGCCGACTTGGGTGCCGGCCAGGGCGGCCTCGTCCGGCTGGGGCTCACCGTCGACCACGGCAGGTACCCGTTGGATGTTGAACGCGACGACCACCCCGGACAGGGTCAGGGGCGCATAGACGACAGGATTGCCCGGATCGACCTCGCTCGGATCGGCCGGGGTGGAGAAGACGGACATCCCCGCCGAGCCATAGGTCGGGTCGACGATGTTCTGGCGGGCCTGGTCGTCGGAGTTCTCGATGTAGCTGAATGCGGGCGACCCGGGCTGGCCGCAAAGCGCCGGCTCCCAGCTGGCGACGGCGGAGGTGGCGAGCTCGCCACCCATGATCTGGTTGGCATCGGCGTTGATCGAGCAACTCGACCCGACTGGATTGAACCCGAGGGGGATGGCGATCCGGTTGGCCCACGCCTCGGGGGTGAGCGGCGAGGTCACCACGCTCTCGTCGTCGACGTTGGACGGATTCTCCTGGTCGGGGGTGCCGCGGGGGACCACCACCAACCAACACTGCGGGGTGGTGTCACCCCCACCGGCCACGGGCTGGAGGTCCTGTCCGCAGCCCAGGCCCGGCGCCTCGAGGCCGGTCTGGACCTGGAAGAGCTGCTGTCCGGAGCCGTTCGCGTAGGTGCGGGCGAAGTCGACCTCGTTCGACGTCCCGAAGCGGAAGTACGGGTTCAGCCAGAACGATGAGGGATCCAGCGGGTTGGCGTCGTAGTTGTAGTTGGCCTGCTGATCGATGGTGGTGCCGTCGACCGCCTGGAAAGGCTCAACCAGGTAGCCGGTGCTCGTGTCCTTCCAACCGATGCCCGCGCCGGTGTAGGTGCTGTAGGAGCTCCATGACGGCTGGGACAGCACCCGGGAATACTCGAAGCCGGGCTGTGACACCGGATAGGCGGAACTGGAGACGGTCTCGGCGCCGAACTGGCACTGAGTCGGCAGCGGCCCCGGGTCGGTGGTCTCAGGAGGGTCGGTCGTCTGTGGGTCGCCCCAGCACTCGAAGATCTGGAGGTAGTTCGACTGGAAGTCTCCACTCGACTGTGTCGGGGTCCCTCCCGACCACGAGACCGAGATGGCCTGATTGGTGAGGTCCTGCGTCTGGTTGACCGTCACCTGGAGCCCCGCGTATGCGCCCTGGCCCGACACGGTCACCGCAGAGGCGGTGGACGGCAACGAAGTCACCGTTCCCTGGCTGCCGGCCAGGGGGTTCGCTGCAGCGCCGGCGCCGGGCTGAACACCGGGGACGGCGACGAAGATGACGAGACCCACCAACGCACCGACGCCCGCGCCCAGACAGGTCCGCCGGCGGCGGCCGCGGGCGCGACGGCGTTCGAGACGTGTCATCGACGGCTGGTCCGTCACGGCGATCGCCGTCTCTCGAGTCGACGGGTCAGCAGACCGGGAACGAGCAACAGCGTCAACAGCGCCAGACCGATCAGTGCCAGCAACGTCTGGGTGGACGACCAGCCACTACCTGCGCCCAGCGTCACCGTGGCAGCTGTCGGGTTGACCGAGTACGCACCGACCGAGGACGAACCGCAGGCGCCGGTGGAGGGGTCACAGCTTTCGTCGGACGACGACGCGGCGGCGGCTGCGCCCGAGCCGGAAGCCGAAGTCGCGGTCGCTGAATCCGAACCGCCGGTCGCACTCCCACCCGTCGACGTGCCCGCAGAAGCGGTGGCGCCGCCGCCTGCGGACGCGCCTCTGCTTACCGCCGTGGAGATCGCCACGGCGCCGCCCGTGCCGTTCGTGCACTGTGTCGGTCCCTGCTTGTCGCAGGCCGGCGGATAGGGGGCCGTCTGGGCCAGCAGATTGACCCCGGTCGACGTGAACGTCGGGTTGTTGCACTGCTGGATGTTGATGTTCTGGACCACCGCGCCGGGGATCTTGCGGATCTGGTCGAAAGCCGCCTGGACCAGGTTGATCGGCATCGGCGAGTATCCGAGGGAGGAAACCTCCGACTGACCCTGGCACATGGCGTAGTAGGAGTACGCGGCCAGGGTCGCCCCCTTGGCCGTGGTGAACGAATTGCCGACCGTGGTGGGCAGGATCAGGTAGCCGTAGGAGGAAAGCGGGTACGTCCGCGGGTCGGGGTCCGTGTACACGCCACTCAGCTGCTGGGTCAGGTAGAGGGCGGGGTTGTTGACATCGGTGGTGTCGACCTGGTCCTGGAGGAGTGAGACGGCCACGTTCTGCGGTGTCGGCTCGGTGTAGTAGCCCGCAGCATTGAGCATCTGGACCACCGGGAAATGCAGCTGGAGTGCGTAGTAGTAGTTGACATAGCCGATCGCGCCTTGCGCGTAATTCGCGGCCACGTAGTTGGCTACCCCCTGGTCACCGTTCTGGGCGATCATCCCGGTCACCGTCGGGTAGAAGGACGAGGCCCCGCAGTTGGGGGCCCGGCCGACCTTGGCGCAGTAGGCGTTCCACGAGCTCGGTTCCTGGCTGATCATCCACTGGGATAGCTCGAAGCTGGTGCCAGACCCGTCGGAGCGGACCACCGGAACGATGGTCTGGTCGGGCAGCTGCAGGCCGGGATTGTCAGCGGCTAGGGCTGGATCGTCCCAATTGGTGATGGCCCCGGTGAAGATCTTGGCGATGTTCGCGCCGGAAAGGCGGAGGTTGGTCACCCGTTGGCCGTCGATCATGAGGTTGTACATGAAGACGGTTCCCCCGGCGGTGATCGGCATGTAGGCGTAGGAGCCAGCCTTCGGGTGCTCGACCGCAGAGACCCCATCGGTCGGATCCGTCTGGAAGGGAATGTCCGAGGCGGCAAAGTCGGTCTGGCCGTCGATGAAGTCCTGACGCCCCTGAGTCGATCCGTTAGGCGTGTAATTGATCTGCATGCCGTCGGATTCCACGGCCTGGTCCCACTGGTTGATTGCACCGAACGACCACGAGGAGCCCTCGCCGTTCAGCGGCACGTAGGACGTCGCCGACGCGGGGGTCACCACACCGATCGTGACGGCCGCCATGGCCACCAGGGAGAGGATGAAGGTCGATCCCGCGGTGCGCAGTCGGAAACGGTGGCGAGCAATGGCACTCATCGGAGGATCTCCTCGGTGGGGTGGTCGGGGCCAGCCGTTGGTTCGCCGCCGGCACCGAGTCTGCGCTCGTACCTCGAGACATCACGGGCCGACGCCTCGCGTACCCGGCGCATGCCCCGATCGGACAGGTGGCCGGGGCCCCATCCTCCGACCTTGCGCGCGATGACGAACAGCACGATGACCATGAAGAGCAGGAATGAAGCGCAGGCGAATGCCCAGACGATGAAATGGGGGCTGCCGGTTCTCACCAGCACCAGTGCGGCCAGCGGGAGCGACGTCATGGGACCGTGCAGCGGGTTGGCGTTGACATAGGTGGTGTAGCCCGAAGTCAGCAGTACCGGGGACGCCTCACCGATGCCGCGGGCGATGCCCAGGATCACCGCCGTGGCCAGACCGGAGCGAGCCGTCGGGATCACCACTCCGAGCTCGCCCCGCCAGGTCGGGGCCCCCAGCGCGGCCGACGCTTCGCGGAGGGTTCCCGGAACCAGCCGGAGTGCAAGGTCCGAAGCGCGGATCATGTACGGCAGCATCATCACGCTCAGGGCCAGGGCGGCGGCCAGGCCGCTCCGCTGGAACCCGAACGTCAGGCACCACAGAGCGAAGATGAACAGTCCGGCCAGGATGCTCGGCAATGCGGTCATCGCTTCGACCACCGTCCGGAAGGCCCGGGCCGGACGGCTGCGGGTCATGTCGAGGTAGATGGCCGCAACCAGCCCGAGGGGCACGGTCAGCACGACGGCGATACCGATCTCCCACAGGGTGCCGACGATGGCATGTCCCATGCCGCCCTTGGTGAACGGCGACGTCGCCTGGGTACTCGAGAGATCCTGGGTGTACGCATTGAGGTGGACGAGGCCCTGCCAACCTCGGGCCAGCGTGTAGACGATGACCACGCCGAGGGCGCCGATGGCGAGAACGGCCGTCGAGGCCATCATCACCGTCATCACCGCGTCCTTGACCGCCGGTCCGTCGTCGGAGAGCGAGCTGAGCACGGCGTAGACGACGACGAACACGATGTAGGAGACGACGACGAAGCCGAACACTCCGTTCAGGGCGGACAGTTGTGTCATCAGCAGCGAGGTGCTGATCCCCGCGAGGCCGGCGCCGAGCAGATTGAGGATCGTGTTACGCGGAACGCCACGAACCTTTCGGCGCACCTGGGGACGGCGGGTCGACACGTCAGTCACTACCGGATCGATGGGCGCGTGGTCGATGAGCGTCATCTCAGGCATCGCTCTCGGCACCGGAACGGGACCGTGCCACTACGGCCGCGGCGCTGAAGTTGACCAGGAGGGTCATGGCGAAGAGGGTCAATCCCGCGGCCATGAGGGCTGACGTGCCGAGGGAAGACGACTCGCCGGCCAGGTTGGCGATGAGCCCGGAAACCGAATTGCCGCCGGCCTGGAGGATGTGCCAGTTGACGTTGTAGATCGGCGAGATGATCAGGATGACGACAATGGTCTCCCCTAGTGCCCGCCCGAGCCCGAGCATGGTGCCACCGATGATGCCGCCCTTGCCGAACGGCAGGACCACCAGCCGGATCATCCCCCACCGGGTTGCCCCCAGGGCGTAGGCGCCCTCGCGCTCCCCCAGTGGGGCCTGGGAGAACGACTCCCGCATGATCGAGCAGAGGATCGGGATGACCATGAGCGAGACCACGACGCCGACGATGAAGGTGGACGCCGAGTAGATGGTCCCCGCCTGGACGGGGTTGGAGGGATCAGCGCCGTTCACGTGAAATATCCCGAGCCACCCGAACCAGGTGGAAATCCATCGGGACACGGTCACGACGCGTCCCTCCAGGAAATATGCCCCCCACAGTCCGTAGACCACGCTCGGAACGGCAGCCATCAGATCGACCAGCGACACCAGGGCGCGCCGGATCCGCGCCGGGGCGATCTCCGAGATGTAGAGCGCGAGGCCGAGCGACACCGGGAAGGAGATCAGCACCGCCACCGCTGCGATCAGGATCGTGTCGGGGATGATGCCGCCGACCCCGAAATGACCGGAAGCCGGCTCCCACGCCTCTGTGGTCAGGAACGAGAACTTCGCAATGCGGAGAGCCGGGACGGCCTTGATCGTGAGGAAGAGCCCCACCAAGACGATCACGCTCAGGACGGCGATGGCACTGGCTCTGGTCAGCCCCAGGAATGCCCGCTCGGATCGTGCCTTGGTCACGTCCGGATGCCGGCGGGGCCGGGTGTCCGGTGCGTGGCCCGATGCCGGTCGTGTGTCCATTGTCGTCACGGTCATTGCGACCTCACCGATCTGCCGGCTGCGGATCGTTCGTCATGTTCCTGGGTTCCGGGGCCGCCTCGGGCGCGCTCGCCACTCCGGGGCCCTCCGAATCCCCGCGCCGGCGCAGCCTCAGCGCGTAGGCCGCGGCAGCCGACGCGACCACCAGGAGTCCCACGCCGACCCACAACCCGGTGTCGAACGACGACGGCAGCGGGGCCTGGCCGACGACCTTCCAGGTGAAGCCGCCCGGATCGCTGGAGTCGGCGGTGAAGACGATCTGTGAGTTCCAGTAGTCGGTGACGACACCGTCGGTGTTCGCACACGCGATGCCACCCTCCCACGTGGCCGTGCGGGCCCCGCCGGAGAAGAGGTCCTCGGGCGTCAGACGCGACCAGGTGAACGAGGGTGGGATCCCGACGATCTGGCCCGTCGACAGGGCCGTGTTGACCGCGCCGAAGTACGCCCCGTCCGAGATGTACCCGAACCAGCGGCTGGGGTCCCCCGACTTGAAGCTCACGTCCACCGGCGAGGCGCTCCCGGGAACCAGGTAGCTGAACACGTGGTACCCGTCGTGGGCGGTGTCCCCCGGACAGCTGGCGTTGTCCGGGAGGAGCACGCCGTAGGGGGTGGCGGAGCCACCCCCTTTGAGCGGCGTCGTCGCGCCGGGGACGGTGATGAGCTCGGCGGCTCCGGTCACCGCTCCGGCCGGCGCCGGCACGGTCACGACGCCAGCAAGGCCCGCGACGGCGACGACACCGACAGCCGCGGCCGCACGCCGGACCACCGAGGTGATGGCCGCGGGCCCGCTCCGCTCCGGCGTCCGGTGGCCGGTCACGCCGCCCCGTAGAACGGCGCCCCGAAGGAGTAGACCCCTCCGTTCTGACCCACCAGCCAGTAGCCGCCGGTGGCCGGGTCGGCCGCCATCCCCTGCACCGGGGCCGCTCCGGGGATCCCGACTCCCGATCCGTGGAACCTGGCGTCACCGAAGGCGAAGATGCCGCCGTCGTCCGCCACCAGCCAGTAGCCGTGTCCGTCGGAGGTTGGTGCCATGCCGTTGATGGGCTGGCTGAGGGTCAGTGCCCCGGTCGATCCGAGGTACGGCGCGTCGAAGGCGAAGATTCCGCCGTCGGCCGCCACCAGCCAGTAGCCGCCCGTGGGCGAGGCGGCGACGCCGACCACCGGCTGGTTCAGGCGCTGGCTGCCCATCGAGCCGTGGAACACCGCATCACCGAAGGCGAAGACCCCACCGTCGGCCGCCACCAGCCAGTAGCCGTGGTCGTCGGCCGTCGGCGCCAGGTCGACGACCGGGGCGTTGAGGTGGTCGGCGCCCATCGAGCCGAAGTAGCCGGCGTCGCCGAAGGCGAAGGTGCCGCCGTCGGCCGCCACCAGCCAGTAGCCACGGTCGTCGGAGGTGGTCACGATGTGGACGATCGGGGCGTTGAGCGCGTGCCCGTACATCGATCCGTAGTTCTGGACGTTTCCGTAGGTCGCGACGTCACCGGCCGAGTCGACCAGCCAGTAGCCGGTCCCGTCGTGGTTCGAGGCGATGCCCACCACGGGGGCGGTGAGGGGCGCAGACGGTGCCGCGTTGACCGTCAGGGTGAAGCTCTGGGTGGCGTCGGTTCCGACGCCGTTGGCGGCGGTGATGGTGATGGGGAACGAACCCGTCGCCGTCGGCGTGCCCGAGAGGACGCCACCCGAGGACAGGGTTACCCCGGCCGGCAGCGCGCCCGTCTCCGTGAACGTGGGAGTCGGGTTCCCACTCGCGGTCACGGTGAAGGACCCGGCCGATCCGGCGGTGAAGGTGGTGCTCGACGCGGAGGTGATCACGGGCGGGTCCAGGTATTCGAACCGGTCGGCCGCGGACGTGGCCGAGGTGCCGCCGGCGGTGGTCACGGTCACGTCGACCGTGCCGGCACCCACCGGCGACGTAGCGGTGATCGAGGTGGCGGTGTCGGTGACCACGGTGGCCGCAGCCGTGCCGAACTTGACCGCGGTGGCACTCGACAGGTTGGTCCCGGTGATGGTCACCGCGGTCCCGCCGGTCCCCGGGCCGGAGGCCGGTGCGACGGCGGTCACCGTCGGGGCGGCCACGTAGGTGAACTGGTCGGCCACCGAGGTTGCCGAGGTGCCGCCGGCGGTGGTCACGGTCACGTCGACCGTGCCGGTGCCGGCCGGCGAGGTGGCGGTGATCGAGGTCGCGGTGTCGGCGGTCACGGTGGCCGAAGCCGTTCCGAACTTGACCGAGGTGGCACTCGACAGGTTGGTCCCGGTGATGGTCACCGCGGTCCCGCCGGCCGCCCTGCCCGAGGTCGGCGAGACGGCGGTCACCGTCGGCGCGGCCACGTAGGTGAACTGGTCGACTGCCGAGGTTGCCGAGGTGCCGCCGGTGGTGGTCACGGTCACGTTGACCTCACCGGAGCCTGCGGGTGAGGTGGCGGTGATCGAGGTGGCGGTGTCGGCGGTCACGGTGGCCGCAGCCGTGCCGAACTTGACCGAGGTGGCACCCGCCAGGTTGGTCCCGGTGATGGTCACCGCGGTCCCGCCGGCCGCCCTGCCCGAGGTCGGGGACAGTCCGGTGACGGCCGGGGTCGCCGCGTAGGTGAACTGGTCGGCTGCGGACGTGGCCGAGGTGCCGCCGGCCGTGGTCACGGTCACGTCGACCGTGCCGCTACCAGCGGGCGAGGTGGCGGTGATCGAGGTGGCGGTGTCGGCGGTCACGGTCGCCGCAGCCGTTCCGAACTTGACAGACGTGGCACTCGCCAGGTTGGTCCCGGTGATGGTCACCGAGGTCCCGCCGGTCCCCGGGCCGGAGGCCGGTGCGACGGCGGTCACGGTCGGGGCGGCCACGTAGGTGAACCGGTCGGCCGCCGAGGTGGCCGAGGTGCCGTCCGGAGTGGTCACGGTCACGTCGACGGTACCGGTGCCGGCGGGTGCGCCGGCGGTGATCGAACTGTCGGACACGACGGTGGAGGAGGTCGCCAAGGTGGACCCGAAGTGGACGGCGGTCGCCCCGGTGAACCCGGAACCGGAGATCGTCACCGACGTGCCGCCAGAGGCCGGGCCCGATGTCGGGGAGACGCCGGTGACGGCCGGGGTGGACGAATAGGTGAATTGGTCGGCAGGCGAGGTGGCCGAGGTGCCGTCCGGCGTGGTCACGGTCACGTCGACGGTTCCGGAGCCGACGGGTGAGGTGGCGGTGATCGAACTGTCGGACACGACGGTGAAGGAAGTCGCCATGGTGGACCCGAAGTGCACAGCGGTCGCGCCGGTGAACCCGGATCCGGAGACGGTCACCGTGGTACCACCTGCCGTCGGGCCCGACGTCGGGGAGACGCCGGTGACGACCGGGGTGGACGAGTAGGTGAACCGATCGGAGGACGAGGTGGCCGAGGTGCCCTGAGGGGTGGTCGCGGTCACGTCGACGGTTCCGGAGCCGACGGGTGAGGTGGCGGTGATCGAAGTGTCGGACACGACGGTGAAGGAAGTCGCCAAGGTGGACCCGAAGTGCACAGCGGTCGCGCCGGTGAACCCGGATCCGGAGACGGTCACCGACGTGCCACCTGCGGTCGGGCCCGATGTCGGGGAGACGCCGGTGACGACCGGGGTGGAGCCGATGTCGAGGGTGAAGTTCTGTGTGGCCGGGGAAAGGATGCCGTTGGTGGCGGTGAAGGTGATCGGGAACGAGCCGGACTGGGTCGGCGTGCCGGTGAGGGCACCGCCGGTGAAGCTCACGCCGGTCGGCAGCGTGCCCGACTCGGTGATGGTCGGGGCCGGGCTACCCGACGCGGTGGGCGTGAAGCTGCTCGCCGAACCCAAGGGGAAGGTGGTGCTCGACGCCGAGGTGAAGGCGGCCGGGGAGCTGCCGCTCGGTCCGGGCATGGCCGTCCAGGTGAACCCGGTGGGATCGCTCGAGCTGGCGTTGAAGGTGACCTCGGTGTTCCAGTTGTCGGTCAGCACGTCGCCGGAGTTGGCGCAGGCGATCCCCGCCTCCCAGACACCGCTGGCCGTGGTTCCCGAGCCGGTGTAGAGGAGCGTGGACAGCGGGACGCTGTCGTCGGACACGAGCGGTCCCCACTCGAAGTTGTTGGGGATCCCGACGATCTGCCCCGTGCCCACGGCGGTGTTGACATCGCCGTAGTAGGTGCCGACGGGGCTGACGAAACCGTAACCTGTCGACGGGAACCCGTTGAAGGTCACCGTCGACAGGTTCGTGCCCTGGGGAACCAGATAGCTGTAGACGTGGTAGCCGTCGGTAGCGGTGTCACCGTCACAGGCCGCCTGGGCCGGCAGGCTGACCGTGAACGGTGCCGTCGACGCCCCCGAGGTCAGAGGTGTGGTCGTCCCCGGCGACGCGATGGTGGCGATCCCGTTCAACGTCGACGCGGAAGCCGGAGCGATCCCGACGGCGACCAGCGTGGCGAAGGTCGTGACCACGACGAGCGCGGCGGTCAGGCCGAACCGGGTCGTGCGGGTCCTCGGGACCCAGTTGCGGGCGGAGTGCCGGTGCCCGGTTCCGTCGATTCGGGAGTTGGTCATGGATCCGTTCTTTCGTGTCTACGGGCGATGGATTGGGACGGCTGTCACGATGTCCTGTGCTGATGGAGATGGCCTCACCCGCCGCCGGACACGACCCGCCCCCGGTCGATCATGTGGTCCGGATTCCCTACGTACCCATGATCTGCGCCGCAGTGCCAGCGGTGGACAAGTCGGTCGGTGAGTGAAGCCCCCTGCCCTTTGTACCCTAGGTTCTCTAGTTCACCTATAGACAACCTACTAGGTGGATTGCACTATGTCGACGCGCCAAACGGAATTCTCCGGTACCGATGGTGCCGCCTCCTGAAGGGCTCGACTCCCTGGTGAGGCGCCATATTCGGGCGTCGGACGGGCCCTCTTCCATGCCCCCCGACGGGAGCGGCGACGGGGGCGGCGCATTGCGCCGCCCCCGTCCCATGGAGCCTTGTCGTCGGGGGGTGAGCGCACCTGCCCGATCCATCGGTCCCTTCGGCGGGCCCAGCACATTCCGGGGAGGAATGCCTGGACCCCCCTCGGGATGGCAGTCGCCGACCGCTAGGAGATGACGAGGGTCAGCGTCTTGCTCACCGTCACCTTGGCCTTGCCCTCCACCGACGTCACGGTCACCGTGATCGAGGGCGACGTGCCGGCCAGCGTGGCGCTCGGGGTGCCCGACAGCACGCCCGA
>JBEKRV010000059.1:0-22860 GCA_049517675.1 Acidimicrobiales bacterium | reverse complement strand
CGTCGCGCCCTCGGCACCATCGACCACGTACTGGATGACTACATCACGGGAGCGCGTCTCGGGACAGCAGCCTGAAACTTGTCACAAGATCCAGAGACCGGTGGACCAAGAAGTTCTAGGGGACCGAGGGAGGCTGCCGGCAGAAGGCTGAATCGGACCCGGAACGAGGTCCCCGGGTGACCGGCAGCCGTGGAATGGAGCGGAATGACACGGAACGTAGTGGCCATACCACGTTCCGTCGTACTCGGTGGTGGACACCGCAGGTCCCGGTGGTCCATACTGGTTGTTCCGCCAGTTTCTGTCGGGAGGCCGCAAATTCCCAGGTCGCCGACGTGTTGCCGTGGCGGTCGACCAGTGATCCCAACCGTAGCAAGGAATGTTCCCATGAGTGCCACCTGGCGCAAGCACGCTGCCTGCCGGGGCATCGATCCAGACGTGTTCTACCCGGTCTCCGACGAGGAGTCGGTCGAGGCAAAGGCCATCTGCGATCAGTGTGCCGTGCGCGAGGCCTGTCTGGAGCATGCTCTGGCCAACCGGGAACGCGAGGGCATCTGGGGCGGTACGACCGAGCGCGAGCGTCGCCGGATCCACCGCCAGCGTCGCAAGTCCGCCTGAGCCGCGCCGGTTCCGGCGAGCGTCTGCGGAGTGGCGCTGGTGACGTCACCGGCGTCCCGAGATCCCGCGGTGGCCGTGTTGCGTGCCGCGGTCGACGCCCACCGTCCCGACGATGGACGTGAGGAGCGCTCCCGTACCGAGATCCTCGAACGTCTCGTCGCGCTCGACAGCCCGTTCGACCGGCTCGCCGGACCTGTCCACGTCACCGCGTCCGCCATCGTGATCGGCCGGCGGGGGGTGCTGCTCCACCGCCACCGGCGACTGCACCGTTGGCTCCAGCCCGGTGGGCACCTCGACGCGGGCGAGTCTCCGGCCGATGCCGCGCGGCGCGAGGCGGAGGAGGAGACCGGACTCGCCCTCTCCCATCCCCGCGGCGGACCGCTCCTGGTCCATGTGGACGTGCACGGTGCCGCCGACGACCACGTGCACCTGGACATCCGCTATCTGATCGTGGGTCCGGACGAAGATCCGGCGCCGCCACCGGGCGAGAGCCAGGAGGTCGCCTGGTTCACCTGGGAGGAGGCATCGTCCCTTGCCGACGAGGCACTCGTCGGGGCACTGCGGTCAACCCGTAGGCTGATCGCCACCGGGACCGTCGAGGTTCCCGGCGGGACACCCGAGGAGACCGATGGCTGAGCCCTACGACACGTTGCTGCGGGTGCAGGAGTTCGACACCGCACTCGACCAGCTCCGGCACCGTATCGAGGCCATGCCGGAGCGGGCCGCCCTCGCCGACGTCCGGGCCCGGCGGTCCGCACTGGTTCCGGCCATGGCCGAGGTGCAGGACCAGGTCGACGACCTGGCCGGTCGGCAGGCATCCCTCGAGGAGCGGATCGCCGCTTCGGCCGCACGTCGCCGCGACCTGGAGGAGCGGATGCGGTCCGGAGCGGTGTCGGCGGCCCGGGACCTCCAGGCGATGGACCACGAAGTCGGTCAGCTGGCCGAGCGCCAGCACTCCCTCGAGGACGAGGAGATCCTGCTGATGGAGGAGGAGGAGCCGCTCGACGTAGCCCTGGCCGAACAGCAGGAGCAGTCTCGCGCCCTCGAGGACGAAGCACGAAGACTGACGGCGGTGGTCGCCGAGACCGAGGTCGAGATCCGGGCGGCCATCGCGGAGGTGGAGGCGGAGAGAGCCGAGTGCGCCACCGGACTGCCCGCCGATCTGGCCGAGCGCTACGAGCGACTCAGGTCGCATCTCGGCGGCGTGGGGGCCGCCCGACTCGTCGGGGACCGCTGCGACGGCTGCCACCTCACACTTCCCTCGGTCGAGGTGGAGCGGATCCACCAGCTCACGGCGGACGAGTTCGCCACCTGTCCCCAGTGCGATCGGATCCTCGTCCACTGATGCCGGCAGGTCACGCAGTGCAATCGCCGTGCTGATCCTGGTACGCCACGGCGAGTCGACCGGGAATGCCGACGGTCTGCTGCTCGGTCGCATCGACTCGCCGCTGACCGATCGTGGTCGCGCACAGGCCCGGTCGTTGACCCGAGCCCTGGCGGGGGCCACCCGCCTCATCTCGAGCCCGCTGGCCCGGGCCCTCGACACGGCGGAGGCACTCGGTACCGGACTTCCCATCGAGGTGGACGATCGGTGGGTCGAGGTCGACTACGGCGTGTTCGACGGGGAGAAGCTCGGCTCGATCCCGTCCGAGGTGTGGGCGCGATGGCGGTCCGATCCGACCTACACCCCGCCGGGGGGAGAGAGCCTCGCCGTGGCCGGCGCCCGTGTCCGCGCGGCCTGTGAGGAGCTGTTCGGCGACCCCGACGGCCCGGCCAGGGGGGACGAAGCGGTGGTCGTGGTGAGCCATGTCTCGCCCATCAAGGCAGCCGCGTGCTGGTCGCTCGGATTGGGGGACGAGGGGGCATGGCGTCTCTACCTGGCCAACGGCTCGGTGACGACGATCAGATGGGGTCCCGGGGGACCGGTCCTCGCCGGCTTCAACCACACGCCGTGGTCGTCCGAGACCTGAACGGTCGAGCGTCGCGACCGACTGACGACCGAGGTCGACGTGTGGACGTCCTCAGCCGAGAATGCGGGTGGCGGCGAACGCCATGCGGCGCTCCGCCGACGGCGCGGTGAGCCCGCGGGTGTCCCGCAGCGCCCTCCATGCCTCCCAGTCGGTTGCCTGCTCGAGCGCGTCGAGCAGCTCGGGGGCCCCGGCACCTCGGGAGGCGAGCTCGGGGGCGAGGGTGCGGGCGAGCTGACGGCGCAGCACGGCCCGATCGACGGCAAGGATGTCGTGGAGCCCGGATTCCGCATGGGCCTTGGCGTGGGCGATCCGGTAGATGGGGGTGATCTCCTCGAAGTAGAGCCGGCGTTGGCGGCACAGTGCCCGGATCCGCAACGCCGACGGCCCCTTCGGTGGGATGTCGAACAGGAGGGCACGATTCCGTTCGGCCTGGAACTCCACCGCGGCCAGCAACAGACCGTGGGCGCCACGGAAGTGGTGGAAGATCGAACGGACGGCTACGCCGGCCCGCTTCGCCACCGCGACCGTGGAGGGCGACGTCCCTGTCTCGTCGACCAGTTCGACGAGGGCGAGGACGGCGCGGAGCCTCGTCTGCTCCCCCTTGGCCACCCGCCCGTCCAGGACCGAGATGCGTGGGGCGACCGCTGCCACCCGCCGCGCGGGACGACCCGGTTCACCTGTCCCCGATCCCGCGTCAGACGTGACACGAGGATCCCGATCTGCCCCTCCGAACCCCATACATCCGACGCTACGGTCCCCCCGGACAACGGCACTAGGGCCGACCGGCACGCACCACCCGGTGCCCGCCTTCGGACGTGACCGTCGGGATCGTCGCGACCGCCCGGGTCAGGGGTGGATCACCACCTTGATGGGGTCCTCCTCGCGGTCGCCGGCGACCCGGAAGGCTTCCGCGGCGTCATCGAGGCCGAAGTGGTGGGTGATCATGGCGTCGGGGAGGTCGGGGACCTCGCGCAGGAGAACGGCGGCCTCGGTGAACTCGCCCACCCCGTGATGATGGCCGTAGGTGAAGGCAGGAACCAGGGTCACCTCCTTCATCTGGAAGGCAACTCCCAGCCCTACCGGGCTCCAATAGGTGCCAAGGATGCCGAGCGTGCCTCCGGGACGGGCCAGCTCGATCGCCCGGTCGAGCGAGCTCTGGGTTCCCGCGGCGTCGAGGACCACGTCGTAGTCGGATCCCACGGCGGTGGAGGCACCCAAGCGGTCGGCGGCGGCCATCCGGCCGGGCCGGTGGCCCTCGACGTCCACGTCGGCACCGAGATGACGGGCCGCGGCGATGGCGCAGAGGCCGATCGGCCCTGCGCCGAGGACGAGGATCCGCATCCCCTCGACCACGCCGGCCCGGTGCATGCCGTGCAGCGCCACGGCCAGGGGCTCGACCAGATTGGCATGCTCGAGCGCGAGCCCTTCGGGGAGCCGCTTCGCACATGCCGGGTCCACCCAGGCCTCGTCGGCAAGGCCTCCGTCGAGGGTGACGCCGTACATGGCGCCGAGGGCACCGCGGCACTGCTGAGGCGACCCGGACCGACATCGGTCACACGTCCCGCAGTGGACGACGGGTAGGACGGCCACCGGCGTGCCGTCGTCGAGCGTCCCGCAGAATTCGTGCCCGAGGACGGCCCACGACGGGCCGAACGAAGCCAGGTGGAGATCCGATCCGCAGATGCCCGAGCTCGTCACCGTTACCCGGACGCTCCCGCGGGCGGGCTCCGTCGAGGGACTCACAACCTTGATGCCGTCCGAGGTCATCTTGACGCCGCGCACGTTCAGGCCCCCTCACGCGTTGGGTCGGTCGGAAGACAGGGCGTGGATCGATTCGTGCGTGGGAACTTCCGGTCGGGGCCATCGGGCGCTGCCGGACGGCGCAGCAAACTACCATCGGCCGGCGACCCGACCATTGGCTGACCTGTGTCGTTGCACCACTTCGCGCGGCCGTGCTCCCGGACGCCGGAGCTCACCCCGGCAGGTCCAGGACGGTCGGCTCGCACAGCAGGTCGAGGGCGTGCCGGTACATCGTGGTGCGGATCGTCCGCAGGGTGGGACCGGCCTTCGGGGCCAGGGAACGGGCGAGTTCGGTGGACGCCGGAAGGAGTTCATCGAGGGGGAGCGCCGCCGAGACGATGCCGGCATCGAGCGCCTCCGTCCCGCCGTAGCGCCGTCCGGTCGTCATCGCTTCGTGGGCCGTGGCGTGGGAGAGGCGGGCCTGGATCATCGCGGACATCCCCGGGGAGAACGGGATGCCGATGTCGACCTCGGGCAGGCAGAAGAAGCCCCGATCGGAGCGCATGGTCCGGCTGTCGTGGGCCAGTGCCAGCAGGGCACCGGCGGCAAAGGTGTGACCCTGGAGAACAGCGATCGTGGGCACCTCGGACGCCAGCACCCTGGCGAACAGGTTCTGCACCTGGGCCACGTACTCGGTCGCCCGATCGAGGTTGGCGCCCAACCAGTCGAGATCCAGGCCGTTCGACCAGATCTTGCCCGTGGCCACGGTGAGCAGCGCCCGTGGACCCTCGGCCCCGTCCACCTCGTCGAAGGCTTCGGTGATCGAGGTCATCCACTCCTGTGTGAACCGGTTCTCGCCCTCGCCGAGGTCGAGAACGTAGATGTCATCGTGGTGCTGCAGCGTGGGCATCGGTATTCTCCGGAGATCGCGGACGGTACGCGCAGAGTACACGGGTCCGTCGACGGAACTGGCCGCCCTGGGCGCGCCACCGGCAGCGGTCGGGCCCCGACGCGGTGTTCGCGGGAGTCTGGTCTCGGATCCGGGAGCCGGTACGGGCTACCGTTGCCGCTGCGGCCGGTCCGGGTTGCTCCGTTCTCCGTGCGAAGGGACCTATGGCGATGCAGGTGTCGATCCTCGACGACTACCTCGACACCGTTCGGACGCTGGACTGCTACAGCCGACTCGCCGGTCACGACGTCACGGTCTGGACCGATCACACCGGGGACGTGGACGAGTTGACCGAGCGGCTGCGACGGACCGAGGTCCTGGTCCTCATCCGAGAGCGCACCCGTATCGGGGAAGCGCTGCTGGAGCGACTCCCCGACCTGCGGCTCATCAGCCAGCGAAGCGTGTATCCCCACATCGACATCGGGGCGTGCACCCGTCTGGGGATCGTGGTCTCGTCCGATCTGCACCAGGGCTCGCCGTCGTTCGCTACGGCCGAGTTGACCTGGGGGCTGGTCATCGCCGCCGTGCGCCGCATTCCCCAGCAGGTGGCCTCGATGAAGGCGGGGGCCTGGCAGGACGGCATGGGACGGTCGCTCCGGTCCAAGACGCTGGGGATCTACGGCTACGGACGGATCGGCCGCGTCGTCGCCGACTACGGCAGGGTGTTCGGCATGCAGGTGGTCGTCTGGGCCAGCGATGCCTCTCGCCGGCGGGCGGAGGAGGACGGTCTCGAGGTGGCATCCGACAAGGAATCGTTCTTCGAAAGGTGCGATGTGCTTTCGCTGCACATGCGGCTGGTCGACGCGACCCGGGGGATCGTGACGTCGGAGGACCTGGCCCGAATGAAGCCGACGTCCCTGTTCGTCAACACGAGCCGGGCCGGCCTGGTGGAGTCCGGCGCCCTGGTCGCCGCCCTCGAGGCCGGCCGGCCGGGGATGGCCGCCCTCGACGTGTTCGACGTGGAGCCCCTGCGGGACGTCGAGGACCCGCTGCTCCGGATGGACAACGTGGTCTGCACGCCCCACGTCGGGTACGTGACCAGGGAGGAGTGGGAGATCCAGTTCAGCGACATCTTCGACCAGATCACGGCGTTCGCCGCCGGGTCACCCGTCAACGTGGTGAATCCGGAAGTCTTGACCGACCGCGGGCCAGGGCGATCCGTGTAGTCCGACGGAAGGTCGACGCCTACCTGCAGCGGCAATTCCCCGGCGCTTCGTGCGCGGCAGGAGAACCTGGTCGTCCCTGGACGTTCGTGCCGGCGACCGTCCCCGATCAGGATTCGTTCGGTGTGCACCCCGCATTGCACACTCCTGACGTGGCAGAACCATCGCTGTGGTCGGGTGACAAAGGAATTTGCCGGAATTGCTGCAGGCGGTGCGTTGTGTAGCCGAGGGATCCATCCGGAGCTGACCGGGAGCATGCGTCCCGACTACGGGCCGGGTACGGTGCTGGTGACGAGACGCGTGCCGGTCTCCGCCCTCGAGCCGGGGATGATCGTCCTCTTCGTCCCCCCCCGGTGAGCGCTCGGAGTTCGCCCACCGCATCACCTCAGTCACCGGTCCCTCGAACGCCCCGGTGATCACCACCAAGGGTGACGCCAACAAGACGGCCGACCCGTGGCACGCGAGGATCGCCTCGCCGACGGTGGACCAGGTGATCGATTCGGTACTGGCGCTCGGCCGCGTCCTGATCGCCGCTCGGGGCCCGGGACAGATTCTGCTCTTCCTCCTGGGCGGTTTCGTCGCCCTCTGGGCCGGCACCCGTTGGATCCTTTCGTCATCCTGTCCACTGATCCGACGAACGACGGACGGCATCGTCTGACCGAGACCACCCGAGTCCCCGCCCCGCAGCCCCACCGGGGCGCGCACCCCGCTCCACTCTCGGTCTTGGCGCTGGCCCGATCCAGCTGACCTCCCCACAACGAACGAAGGAGACTCGCATGTCTGACCATTCGCACATCCCGACGACGGCGCGTCCGTACGGCACGCTGACCGTGGCCGGTCTCTTCGCGGCCTCGGTCGGCCTCCTGGTCACGGCCGGCGTCTATGCCGGGCTGTCCGCCACGGCCACCGGCGCCGAGAGCGTGACTTCCGGAGCCCCGAATCTGACGCTCATCCCCGACGTCGGCGCCGGCTTCTCCAGCTTCACCGGCAAGATGGCACCGGGCGACACCGACAACGTCTACGTCGACCTCGACAACACGGGCACGTTGGCGTCGGCGGCCGGCATGACGCTGTCGGTCGCGGGCTCGCCGTCCAATGCTCTCGCCAACGGCTCGACCAGCGGCGAGGGTCTCTCGGTCACCGCAACCCAGTGCTCGGTGGCCTGGACATTGGCCACCGGTGCCTGTACGGGCACGACCACGGCCGTCCTGCCCGCCACGACGGTGAACACGTTGGGGACGGCCACCGCACTCTCCAACGTCCACGCGCTGGTGGCGGCCACCGGTCAGGTGGCTCACGTCCAGGTCATCCTCGGACTTGCCGCCACCGAGACTTCGGTCAACGGCGTCGGACCGGCGTCGACCGTCCAAGGCCTGTCGACGACACTCGCGTATACCTTCACGGAGCAGCAGCGCACCGGCACCGTGACCAACCAGTAGTCGTCCACGCTCCATGATGTACCCCACCCGTCGCCGTGCATGCAGGACGGTCGCCATGGCGGCCGTCCTGCTGCTGGGGGTGGCACTCGTTCCCCCGATTGCCAGTGCCCCCGGCCTGACCGGTGGCGCCACGGGCGCCGAGTCGACGACCGTCGGCACGTGGGGGACGACTGCCTCGCCGACGTCGATGACCTTCACCACCTCGACCGGCCAGACGTCGACCGTCGCCAATGCGGGAACCATTGCTCTGAACGCGGAGTCCTACTCCGTCACCGTCTCGAAGCCCGCGTCGGGGACTCCGACGTTCAAGCTCTTCCAGTGCACGACGGCATGGGTGACCAACAAGTGTTCCGGTGCCGCCGGCACGCAGATCGGCGGCACCCTGGCTGCCAATTCGACCACGACGGTGACCGCGACGAGTGGCCTGGCCGTGTCGGCTGACACCTATCTCCAGGTGGAGCCGACCAGTGTCACGGCATCCACCACCGTGACACTGTCCACCAAGGTCACCTCACCCACGCAGCTGCGGTCGGCGGTTGCCACCAACCGCCAGGTGTCCCCCGGGCGCCCAAGTCCGTCGCGGAACCATCCGACGCCCCGACCGCCGCCCTGCCTAGGGCCCTTCACCACCGGTGGCGGTGCACGACCTCGGGTCCCAGGGTGCCAGTGGTTCGACCGCCGATGTCGGGGCGCTGAAGGCACCATCGGAGGGCGCGGTCGTCGTGGTGGTGGTGGACGGAATTGACGTCGTCGGACTTCCCCCGACCGGCGCCGTGGTCGCGGGAGTCGTGGAGGCTGCAGGGGCGTCGACGGTGAAGTCGGAACCGGTGGTCACGGTGACGTCCGCTCCGTCGGTCGTGGGACCGTAGTGCATGATCACCGCCCCGGAGATGGAGTGGGCCACCGCCTGAGCCGCTGCCTCGTCCGCCGGTGTCATCTGGGAGTAGGTGACCAGTGTCTCCGACTGGGCGCCCACCGCCGGGGTGTCCCCGGTTCCCACGATGTCGAATCCGAGCTGACCGAGTGCGGCCGAGGTGGTCGCGGCCTGGTTGTAGTCACCCGTTCCGTTGAGCACCGAGACAGTGACCGCGTCGGGCGACGGGAGTTGGCCACCGTTCATCGTGTCGGTCGTCGGGGACACCCCGAGGAACTGATCCGTGGTCTGTTGGTCATCGGGTTGGATCGGGAACTCGACGTCCCCGTAGCTACTGCCGTCGTAGTAGTAGTTCCCCACCTGGTCGACCTCCACCGGGATGGTCAGCTGCGGGGCGTTGTAGATGCTGACGTCGTGGTACGTGAGCACCGCATCGACCATGTCCGACAGCGAGAAGCCGTTGTCGACGGTGAGCTGCCCGACGATCCCGGACAGGAGCTGCTCGTCGGTGATCGGATTGCTGAGTCCCCGCTTGGCGACGGCCGTGGCCATCACCCGGAGGAACTCGTGGTCCCGCTGGATGCGGGCCAGGTCGCTCTGGGCCTCCTGCGGCCAGTCGTGCGGGTCCGGATCGGTGTCGCCCGGTGGCTGGTACTGGAGGTGGCGGGCCCGGACGA
The DNA here is from genome assembly GCA_049517675.1 of Acidimicrobiales bacterium. Lineage (GTDB taxonomy): Bacteria > Actinomycetota > Acidimicrobiia > Acidimicrobiales > RAAP-2 > Bog-756. The sequence continues at coordinate 13,433 of JBEKRV010000059.1, read as the reverse complement.
CCTGGAGCGCCTGCCACCCGTTGAGGAAGTGGCAACCGGTGGTCGTCACATCGAGATCGGAATAGGAGTCGAAGACCGGTTCCGGGAAGTACATGTTGATCCCGCCGAGCGCGTTGACCACGTTCCCGAATCCGTCGAAGTTGAGCTCGACGTAGTGCTGGATCGGGATCCCGAAGTCCTCCTCGACGGCGGCGACGAGCTGGGTGGGCCCCTCGTAGAGTGCGGCGTCGATCTTGTAGGCGCCCTCGGCACGTGCGTTCGGCACGAAGAGGTCCCGGGGGATCGACAGGATCGACACACTCGGGATGCTGGGATTGAGATGGAGGATCATGACGACGTCGCTGTTGACCCCGTCGACACCCTGCGAGCAGAGCCCGTAGACAGTGGCCTGGACCGTGAGCGCACAGCGGGAAGTGGAGCCGACCAGCAGGATGTTCTCCGTGCCCAGGTCGACACCCTTGGTCGGAGCCACGGTGAGCCCCTTGACGTCGATACGGGTCACCTGGTGGTTCAGGTACCACGTGTAACCGGCACCGCCGGCGACCGCCAGCACGAGCACGGATACCAGGACGATGGCGACCAGGAGGAACTTCTGTGACCGCCGGCGCTTGGCGTGCTTGGCCCGATGCCGACCCTTCCTGCGCCGCGATGGATTCGACGGCTGGTGTACGGAAGGTCGCACTCCGTCGGGCTCCGAGTCGGCCATGACGAGTCAAACTACCAGCGCCGGACCGTCGTCCAAGGGTCAGGAATCGCCGGATCCGGTTCCTGGTGGCGGGGCGAGGCCGGATCCGGTCTACCGGTCCTCCCTCCGTTCCGAGGCCGGTCCTCCCGGGCGGCAACGGTCATCGGACCCGGACCGGCGTCCGGGTAGGGTGCGGTCTACCCAGTGCGACGAAGGGCGTCCCGCACGACGATGAGGCTCGGCGACACCGACAGATTGGAAGCCTTCAGCGATGGCGTGATGGCCGTGATCATCACGATCATGGCGTTCAACGTGAGGCCCCCGGACGGAACCACCCTCCACGCCGTTCACGGGGTGCTTCCGCAATTGCTGGTCTACGTACTCAGCTTCGCCATGGTCGGCATCTACTGGAACAACCATCACCATCTCCTGGCAGCCACCGAACGGATGGACGGGTCGGTCATGTGGGCCAATCTGTTCCTGCTCTTCTGGCTTTCGCTGTTGCCCATCGTGACGGGGTGGGTCGGGAGGTATCCGAACCACGCACTTCCTGCGGCCACCTACGGGGCGGTCGCCTTCGGCACCGCGGTCGCCTACTGGATCCTGGTGCGGACCATCATCGCGGCCAACGGCAAGGACTCCTTCGTCGCCCGGGCCGTCGGATTCGACCTCAAGGGAACCCTCTCGGTCGTGATGTATGCGGCAGGCGTCGGGTTGTCGTTCGTGACCCCTGTCGCGTCATATGTGATCTACGCCGCAGTCGCAGTGGTGTGGTTCGTTCCCGACCGAAGGTTCGTCCAGCCCCACTTCGACTCTGACGGGCCGGAGGTGCCGTCGGACCGGCCGAATCACTGATCGGAAACCGGCCTGGACATGGACGTCGTGGGGAAGCCTCGTGTGCGGGACCACGCGGCGGTGTCGAACATTGATCCGGCCGACCGTCCGGCGCGGAGATGCCCCTCGACCGGGCAGGGGGAGGGGCATCTCGTGCAATCGCCCGTGCGCCTCGCAACGCCACGTGCACTCCACCCGTCGACACACTGCAGGAAGAACTTGAGCACGTTCCCCGCCGTGGAACGCCGCAGTGGCTTGTAGCGACGCGATCGACGCCGGTGCCGACTCCGGATCAGGCCGGGATGACGCGTGCCGCTCTATCGGAAGCCGAATCGGCGGACGTCGTCGCTCGCGTGGGCGAGAGCCGTCACCCGGTCGACCATGTAGCCGCTGAACGTGCTCGGCAGCATCTGGGCGCCGGCGTCGATACCGGCTGGAGCGCGGCGGGCGATAGCCGTCATCATCGCCCACATGCCCGAGCACGCCGCCACCAGGTCGGCCACACTTTCGGCGACCTGATCATCGGGGCAGGGATTGGCGATCGTCCAGCGTTCGGCATCCGCGATCGCCCGATCGAGCTGGTCGCACGCGGCCAGGACGGTCACGCCCGGATCTCCCACCGCGATCATGAGCTCCTGCTGGGCCGAAAAGAGGGCGGCGATCAATGGACTGGCTTCCCGACGCCATCGGCGCATGGCCCTGCGACTCCCCATCCCGGAAATCTAACCCGGCGATCCCGATTCCGCTCGGGCCGGACCGGATATACGTCGGTGCGCCGCCGGGCCGTCACGCACGGTGGTGTTCGGGCGGCGTCGTCAGACGGAAGGCAATGGTTCGGCGATCACGTGGAGCTGTGACGCCATCCACCGATAGGGATCGGTGGTCCCCGCCAACTCCTCCGTGTCCAGCAGGAGAGCGAGTTCCTCGGCGGGTGGAGGGACGGTCTCGGGGTCGGTGGCATCGTTGAACACCCGCACGCCCGCCCAGCTGACCAGTCGTAACCCGGCCGAATCGAGAGCCGTCTCGACGTCACCGATACGGTCCGCCCGAGTTGCGAGCCCGAGTTCGTTGGTGTACCGGTCGGAAGTGAAGGCCGACAGTGCGGACGCCCAGTCGTGGCGAAGACCGGGGCGCATCGCCAGGGCATGCGCATTCCGGAAGGTGACGGACAGCCGTCCCTCTGCGGCGAGGCAGCCTGCCAAGTTGGTGAGCGCGGGGGCCCGCTCCTCCAGGTACATCATCACCCCGTGGCAGCACACGAGGTCGAAGCGCCTCCCCTCCAACAGGTCGCCGATGTCCTCGATGCCACCGAGCATCAATTCGACGGCCACGTTCTCGGAGGATGCCTGTTCGGCACAGATCTGCAGGAATTCCGCGGAGGGGTCGACCCCCGTGACCCGGCAGCCGGCCGAAGCGAGCCGAATTGCCAGGGTCCCCTGACCGCAGCCGACATCGAGGACGCTCATCCCGTGGTCCACCAGTGGTGCCAGCTGGCGACCGATGATCTCCTGGCGGATCACATTGCGGAGGTTGCCCAGCCGTCGGATCCACAGGTCCTGGCCCGCTCCGAAAAACGACATGTCGCATGTTCTCACCGGATCGCCGACTGTTCGACGGAGCACACCGCCCGGCGCCGCAAGAGGCGTCACCCGTGGATCGGAATCGAGCATGGAGCGCCGTCGGACCGGACGGGTCCCGGGAAGGGCATCTGCGCCCGCCCTTCCGAGTAGTCCTGCCGGCCAGGCTCTCAGGGGACGTATGCGCCGAGAAACGCCAGGAGGGAGTAGCCGAACAGGCAGGCGGCTCCGACCACCAGCACCGTGGTCTCCACCCGACGCGACCTCACCAGCAGGGCGCCACCCATGATCAGGGGAAACGCTCCGAGGGCATAACGCTCGAAGGAGTCGAGATTGGATCCCGAAACCGCCACCAGGAGGACGGCTGATGTGTACAGCCCGTACGAGAGGGGAAGCGTCCGGAACACCACGACGACGAGGACTGCTGCCAGCAGGACCCAGGGCAGGTGCAGATCGGTACCGATGTGGTGCCCTCCCACCAGATCGAGGGCGTCGTGGTAGAGGGTCACGACCGGGTCGGTCAGCCCGCCGTGCCGGCTCGACTGGGTCTGCAGTGTCAGTGGGCGGGTGAAGCTCCCGAATTCGGCGTCCACCCAGACCAGGTACGTCAACAGTCCGGCCACGGGTGCGAGGACGGATGCGAGCCGACTCACCTGCTCGGAACGCTGGGTCGTCCACAGTCCCGAGGAGGCTTCGACGAGGGCGGGCACGAACAGGAGGAAGCCGAGTGGCCGAGCGGTCCCGGCCAGGTAGCCGGCGGCTGCGGCCAGGAGCCAATGATGACGGCGTAGGCAGATGAACGCCGCCACGGCCAGGAGGATCAAGAGCGCATCCGAATAGCCCATGACCAAGGTGAACGATGCCGGAGCGAGGTTGATGAGCCAGGCGGCCGAACGTGCCGGTCCGGAGTCTCCGAATTCGGACTTCGTCAGGAAGTAGATCCCCATCGTCAGCGCGAATGCGCAGACGTTGGAGATCACCAGGAGTGCGCCCCCCACGGGGAGGAACAACACGTCGTGCAGAAGTCGCGCCGAGACGGGCAGGAGGGGAAAGAACCTCAGCGAGGACTGTCCGGCGGCGTGGTACCCGTGTGCGGCAATGGACTCGTACCAGCCTGCGTCGGAGCCGAGGAGACCGGCGTGGGCTTCGGTGACGGCCTTCCGGTCGGTGATGTGGAAATGGGAGAGCTCGTATTTCCCCATGGCGACGGACAGGAGCACGATGGCCCGCGAGGCGAGCCAGGGCAGCCACGATGCGGAGGCAGCTTCACGCAGGTCATCCGACAGGCTGGTCTCGGTCAATCTGGTGCACTGTCCCTAACTGTCGATGGCGTGGCGACTGCCGATGGTCCGACAGCAGCCGGTCCCATGGCCCCGGCGAGCCCTGTGCCGGATTCGGGCGGCCGACCGATGGCCCGGTGACGGCGATACAGTAACTTGACTCCCGTGACCGCTGCCGACCGCAAGCTCCGTGAGGCCGCCTACTTCCGTGAGATCGGTGACGCCGGTGTGCTGCATGCGGCGACGAAGCCGTGGACCGATCCGGACTGCGCCCAATACCTCCAGGAACTGGGATCCGTACTCGCGCTCTTCCCACCACCCCCGGGAAGGCTCCTGGACATCGGATGCGGCGCAGGGTGGACGAGTGCGCTCTTCGCCCAGCGCGGCTACCAGGTCGACGGCATCGATCTGTCACCCGAGGCGATCGCGTTCGCCGGCCGATTCCATGACCAGCCGGGACTTCACTTCGAGGTACAGGACTTCGACGACCCCGTGCGGAATCCGGCGAGCTACGACATCGCCGTCTTCTTCGATTCGCTCCATCACTCCGTCGACGAGATCCATCCCCTGAGGCTGGCCTTCGAAGCGCTCCGACCCGGGGGGGTGTGCATCGTGTGCGAACCCGGCAAGGGTCACGCCGATGCCGAGACGTCCCGTGAAGCCGTGGCCGGTCACGGAGTCACGGAACGCGACATGACGCCCCCGATGGTCGCCGCCGCCGCCCGGAAGGTCGGGTTCGGAGACGTCGAGGTGTTCCCGCATCCGCAACGGTTCATCGTGCCCGTGTATCGCTCCCGTAACGCAAACGGTTCGACGAGGCAGCGGCTGCTGCGTAGGCCGAGCATCGCCGCGCTCCGGGCGTGGTACGCCGCATCGTTGGAGCGACGTCACTGGGGACTGGTGAAGCTCACCAAATAGCAACCGGGTCGGCCGATCCCGGAGCCCGCGTCAGGCGGCGCGGACGTCGGCAGAGTCGCCGGTCGGTGGGGTTCTCGGCCCACGTCGTCGACGGCCACAGGAATGTCGGAACCCTGTTTGCCGGGTTGGTAGACGATCCCGTTCCCGAGTTGGCCGTCCGTGTCGACCCCCCAATAGTCGACGGCCTCCGAGTCGAGCAGCGCGCAGAAGCCGTCCCCTTCGCCGACGGCCCCGGCCACTGCGGAAAGTGTGCCCACGTCGTCCGGACCCACGACGGCAACCGGGACGGCGGATCCACGTCCACCGGACACGTAGCGAGTCCCGTTTCCAAGCTGGCCCAAGGTGCCGTTTCCCCAGCGGTCCAAGCCACCCGAGGAGGCGACGGCGCAGAAGCCGATACCGTCACTGATGACGCTGGCCACGCCGGAGAGTGTGCCTCATCACCTACGCCCACCACGGCCACCGGGACGGCTGAGCCCTGATCGCCGGGACGGGGGGCAGCTGCTGGCAGTTCAGAGAGGCTTGAGTCCAACGATTGGGTCCGTGGACGCAGCCGACACTGACGCGCCGCCAGCTGGCGGCTCGCCCCCTAGGTCCAAAACCGGTTAGCCGGCAGGGTTGGCCTTCCGGCGTGCTCGGTACGCAGCTTGACGTTCCGCCGCAGTGGCATAGAGGCGTGGGCGGCCAGCGCCGACCCTCCGACCACCCCATTCGCTCCCAGTCCCGGAGGCGCCACTAGTGATGACCGATCCCGCACCGGAGGAGACCTGGACCTCCAGCTCGTGACGTACCGGTTCCGCCGATGATCGGGCTGCACCTCGCTCGCGCCTACGTCGGCTGGCCTTCCCCATGGTCCGAACCTACGACCCGGCTGTCACGTTTCTCGGATGATCGGGCTCGAGGGCACCGCAGGAGAATACGCAGCTCAACGAGTATGCGTCTCTCCCGGTAAAGGGAGAGTAGGACAGATATAGACAATCAGTGATAATATGTCGCAGTGGACACCGCCCGAGGACCCACAGCTGGCACCCTTCTCCGGGTGGCCAGACGGAGTTCTCGCCTCACTCAGCAGGAACTCGCAGATCGGGCGGGCGTGGCGCAGAGCGTGATCAGCGCCTACGAATCCGGTCACCGCGAGCCCGCCCTCTCGACGCTGGTCCGCCTGGTCGCGGCCACGGGGAACGATCTGAAACTGGGCCTCGAGCGCCACACGTCCGCCGAGCTCGGGCTCCCGGACACCCGGCTCGGGCGTCGGCTGCGTCGTCACCGGTCGGCGGTCAGGGAGTGCGCTGCACGGTACGGAGTCGGGTCCGTCCGGGTGTTCGGAAGCGTCGCCCGGGGCGAAGACGAGGGTACGAGCGATATCGACCTCGTGGTTGAAGTCCCGCCGAGCACCGGCCTCTTCGCTCTCGGACAGCTCGAGCACGAGCTGGAGGAGCTCCTCGGTGCCAAGGTCGACCTCGTGACCTCCGACGGTCTTCGGCCGGACGTCAGGGCCGAGGTCGACCGGGACGCCATCTCCCTGTGAGCCGTCATGACGATGCACGCCTCCAGAACGTGCTCGGAGCAATCGCCGCCATACGCGGGCACCTCCGGCGGGGCAGCCTCGAGGACGGACTCGTCTTCGATGCCGTGCGCATGCGCCTCGTCGAGATCGGCGAAGCGGTCAAGGACATCTGCCGGAGGTGCTCGCCGCCGAGCCGGACGTCCCCTGGCAGGGCATCGCCCGCCTGCGCGACCGGCTGGCCCACCACTACTTCGACACCTCCCACGCCGTCGTCCAGCGCACCATCGAGGAGGACCTCCCGGCCCTCGAGGCGCCAGTGCGCCGGATGACCGGTCGCTGACTGCTGGTGCTCGGGCCTCGTCAACCAGTCCGGCTCACGCCGGCCAGCACGAGGTCGACGGCATTCCGGGTCTCGTCATCGCTGTCGGGCCAGAGATGTCCGTACGTGTCGAGGGTCTCCATGGCCGACTGGTGGCCGAGTCGGCGCTGGACGGTCTTGACCGAACAGCCGCGGCTGATGAGGAGGGACGCGTAGAAGTGGCGGAGATCGTGGAAGGTGGCCCAGGCCGGGAGGTCGGCCTTCGCCGCCGCACGGCGCCATATCTCACCGGCCGGGCTCCGGCGCATCGGCGTGCCGTGGGTGTTCGTGAAGACGAGATCCGCCGGGCCCCGCCGGTAGCGGCCGAGATGCTCGGCCAGGACGTCGGCCACGACGTCGGGGAGCGGCACGGTGCGGAAGCCGGCCTTGCTCTTGGGAGGACCGAACTCGGGCACGCCGGCCCGGGCGCCGACGAGCTGGCGGTTGAACCGTACCTGGCGGTGGAGGAAGTCGACACGGTCGACGGTCAGTCCGAAGCACTTGCCTTGGCGGAGTCCGGTGCCGGCGGCGAGCACGATGAGCGCCCGGTACCGGTCGGGGCAGGCGCCGGCCATGGCCTCCACCTGCTCGGCGGTCAGGGGCACGACCTCGCCGACGTCGCGCTTTGGAAGGGCGATGCGGTTGCACGGTGACGCGGCGATGAGCTGGTCGCCGACAGCGGCCTTGAAGACGGCGACCACCCACCGGTAGACCACCTCGACCGAGCCCGGGGCCAGGACCTCACTTCGTCCCTTCACCCACGCCTGGACCTCGCTGCGCCGGATGGAACCGAGCAGACGGTGGCCGAGGGTGGGGTAGGCGTGGAGGCGCAGGTAGCTCTCGGCCTGGGCGGCGGTGCTCGGCCGGTGGACCTGTCCGAGCCTCCACTGCTCGGCGTAAACCTGGAAGCGCGTGCGCCCACCGGCCGGGTCGACTTCCGCCCGTGGGCGAGGTCACCTCGGATGGCGTCGAGGAAGAGCTCGGCGTCCTTCTTGCGCCGGAATTGCTTCGTCTTCTGGGGACCTCCCGGGTACTCGCGCCACCTCGCCCGGTAGTGCCCGTCCTGTCGTCGGTCGATGCTCGCCATCGGTTCCTCCACTCCTCTCGCACCAGGGATTGCCGACCTCGTCCCGGGGCCCGGATCTGTCCTCAATAGGTCCTCAGGTCCTCAAAAAGTCCTCAGAATTTGAGGACTTTTGCGGACACTGGCGGACAGTGACGGACAACAACGGACAGATGAAAGCCCAGGTCAGAGGCCATAAATTGCACTGTAGCCAGGGAGTGTGACGGTGAGCCGGCCTGTAGGCGGGATTCTGTCCGTCCCTTGCGGGGCGGGGTGGCCATCCATCTGAGCGGTCTACCTGGGGGTGGTACTCGTTGCCGAGCACCGGACGGGCCGCCCGTGTCCCCTGTTCGACCTTGCTCCGGGTGGGGTTTACCGAGCCGACCGGGTCACCCCGATCGCTGGTGCGCTCTTACCGCACCGTTTCACCCTTACCTGTGCGCACCCTTGCGGATGCGCCATCGGCGGTCTGTTCTCTGTGGCACTGTCCTGCAGGTCGCCCCGACTGGCCGTTAGCCAGCACCCTGCCCTGTGGAGTCCCGACCTTCCTCGACCTGTTCTCGCCCGGGGGAGAGCCCCCGGGCGACACAGACCGCGACCACCCGGCCGGCTCACCGTCGCTCCCATGGTCCCACAGGACGGACCGGAAGAACCAGGGTCGGTCGTTGGGTCACCACCGGGCCCGCTCCGTGCTGATGGGCCGGTCCGACCCACCCGCGTTCTATCCTGGCCCCGTGTCCCTCGAATCACGCGCACAGAGTCTGATCGCCGACCACGGCGCTGCCCGGGCACTGACGATCACCGATCTCTACGCCCGGGTGGACCGAGCGGTGCGTTCGACCTTCCCCGAAGAAGTGTGGATCACCGGAGAGATCCGTTCGCTCAAGGTGAACGCCAACGGCCACTGCTTCATCGACCTGGTCGACCCGGCCAACTCGCAGTCGAGCGCCGCACCGACGCTGAGCGTCAAGTGCTGGGCCAACCGGTGGCGGAGTGTCCGTTCGACGCTCGAGCGTCTCGGGATCACCCTCGAGGCCGGCATGGTCGTGCGGGCGAGGGGCGAAGTCGAATTCTACAAAGTGCGCGGCACCGTAGACTTCAAGCTGTCCGAGCTCGACACCGATGCGCTCATGGGGAAGGTGGCCGCCGAGCGGGCCCGGTTGATCCAGGCCCTTGTCGACGAGAACCTCTTCGACCGGCAGCTGCGCCTGCGGGTCCCCTCGCTTCCGCTCCGGGTCGGTCTCGTGGCCAGTCCCGGCACCGAGGGTTACAACGACTTCCTGGGCGGCTTGAAGGGATCAGGACTCGCCTTCGTCGTCTCCGTGGCCCCGACCGCCGTACAGGGGAAAGACGCACCGACGATGATCGCCTCGGCCGTCCGTGACCTGCAGAACGAGCCCGTCGACGTCATCGTCCTCGTGCGCGGAGGTGGGTCGAAGGCCGACCTCGCCGCATTCGACCAAGAGGCCGTGGCCAGAGCCATCGCCAATTCGGACATACCCGTCTGGACCGGGATCGGTCATACCGGCGACCTGTCGGTCGCCGACGAGGTGGCCAACCGCGCCTTCATCACCCCGACGGAGTGTGGCCAGGAACTGGCAAGGACGACACTCGACTATTGGCGTGGGGTGGAAGCGGTCGCCTCGTCGCTCGCGCGCATCGCGCAGGACCGTGTGCGCACCGCCGACAAGACGTTGGCCTCCCATCAGCGGGCAATGGCTACCGGCGCCCGAAACCAACTCGACCGCCATGGCGAGCGGCTCGTGGCGGCAGGGGTCTCGCTGGCCCGTGCGGCCGAGCGGGCCGTACGTGCCGAAGTCGGTTCGCTGGGCGCCCGGTCCCATCGACTTCGTGGACTCCCGGCCCAGCGACTCGAGCTGGAGGAGCTGCGTGCCGTCCAGCGGCGACGCCTGCTCGGCGCCTACGACTATCAGCGTCAACTCGAGCGGGGCTACTCGGTCACGCGGGACGATTCCGGGACCGTGCTCCGCTCGGTGGCCGGAATCGCCCCGGGCGCCGCGCTCGTCACCCAGTTGGCTGACGGCACGGTCGCCTCTTCGGTTACCGGCGTGCCCACGATCAACCCGACGGACAACGACAGCACCACGGAAGGAACCCAGTGATGGCCACTCGATCGGCAAACAGTGACAATGACGGTGCAGCGAGGCCGGTGGCCGATCTCAGCTACTCGGATGCCGGCGCCGAGCTCGACGGGATCATCGCCGAGTTCGAGACCGGAGTCGTCGATGTCGACCGGCTGGTCGACCAGCTCGAGCGGGCCACGGAGATCGTCGACGAGCTCGACCGCCGGCTGCGCCGCACGAGGATGCGGGTCGAGGAACTGGTTCCCCGCCTCGAGGCGATCGGCCAGGATCAACCCGAAGATGAAGAGCTCGAAGAGATCGAGGACGCGGAATCCGACGCTCTGTTCTGATCGCTCAGGCCCGGAACCACAGAAGAATCAGCTGATGTTGCGCTCCCGTCCCCGCCAGTAGGGGGCGCGAAGCTCGCGCTTGAGAACTTTGCCCGATGGATTGCGGGGCAGTGCGTCCACGAAATCGATCGATGTCGGGCACTTGTAATGGGCAAGACGCTGCCTGGTTGAGGCGATGATGTCCGCGCTCAGTGTCGGGTCGTCCCCATCGGCGTCGGACGACCTGACGACGACGGCCTTGACCGTCTCGCCCCACCGGTCGTCCGGGACCCCGATGACTGCGGCATCGGCCACGGCGGGGTGGGCGAGCAAGGCATTCTCCACCTCAGCCGGGTACACGTTCTCGCCGCCCGACACGATCATGTCCTTGATCCGGTCGTGCAGAAACAGGTAACCGTCTTCGCTCAGCCATCCGGCGTCACCGGTTCGGAACCACCCATCGTCGGAGATGACCGCCGCGGTCTCGTCCGGCTTGTTCCAGTATCCGAGCATGTTCTGACTGGACCGGGTCATCACCTCGCCGACCGACCCGGTGGCCAATTCCTCCCCGGTGGCCGAGTCCACGATACGGAGCTCCACATGCGAGAAGGGTCGACCCGCCGACCGCAGGAGGTTGGCCCTGGGGCCATCGGGATCATGGTCGTCGGGCATCAGCGAGGTGATCGCTCCCGTGGTCTCGGTCAGTCCGTAGACCTGGGCGAAGTCACAACCCAGTGCATGCATCGATCTCACCAAAACGTCCTCGCTGATGGGGGAGGCCCCGTAGTAGATGGTGCGCAGCGAGCTGACGTCGGTTTCGGCCAACTGGGGAGTTCCGAGTAGGAACATGAGGACCGCGGGGACGACGAACGTTTCGGTGATCCGGTGCTCGTGGATGATCCGCAGGATGTCGGACGGGTCGATGTCGCGCACGATCACCGAATGGCCACCACGCGACATCCCCGACAGGGCCCATCCGGTCCCTCCGATGTGGAACAGGGGCATCGCCACCATCGAGACGGTGTCACTCCGGATACCGAAGACCTCGACCGCTCCGGTCAAGACGGTCTGGATGTTCCTTCCCGAGATCATGGCCCCCTTGGGAAGCCCGGTGGTGCCTGACGTGTAGAGCTGGGTCACCACGTCGTCGGGGCCAGGTTCGAAGCCGGGATCGGGAATCGGTCCGGCGACTCCGGCATCGCGCCAGCAGGCGAACGATGTGATCGGGACGTAACGGCGCACCGAGGTCACCTGGGGGGAGAACTCGGCCACCGCGTTCTCGTAGTCGGGTCCGTAGATGAGCACAGTGGCGCCGGCATCCTCCACGATCGCCGCCATCTCCATCGGGGCGAGCCGCCAGTTCACCGCCACGCTGACCGCCCCGAGCAGCGAGCAGCCGAAGAACGTCTCGAAGTACTCGATGCTGTTTCGGTCGAGGAAGGCGACCCGCTCGCCGGGCACCACCCCTTCGGTCGCCAGGGCTTTGGCAACCCGCTTGGCTCGGTCGTAGAGCTCACCCCAGGAGAGCGTGAGCCCGTTCAGGGTGAGCATCGGAGCATCTGGTTGCTCGGTGGCCCAGTGCCGGAGCATCGAGGTCGCCGATTGTGTGAACTCGTGCACCGCCGTCGTGTCGGAACCTGTCATCGCAGCGCCATCTCCCCGGTCGCAAAGCAGAGTGGCCTGGATCGTACCGCCGGCACGTCCCGTAACCGTGCGGACCGTACAGTGGAGGAGTGACCGACCCTTCGACCGAATCAACCACGCGGACGTCCTACGACCGCCTCTACTTCCGCCAGCTGCTGGCCGGGCGCGACTTTGCCACCGACGACCAGGTGGCCCGCCAGATGGTCAACTTCGTCTATCTGGTCGGGGACCGGGAGACCGGCGAGGCGGTGATCGTCGACCCGGCCTATGGGATCGATGACCTCATCGGCATTCTGTCCGCCGACGGCATGCGGTGCGTGGGGGCCCTCGCCACCCACTTCCACCCTGATCATGTGGGCGGCGATCTGATGGGGTGGAGGATCGAGGGGATCACCAAACTCCTCGACTCGATCGAAGTGCCCATCCACGTGCAGGCGGAGGAAGTTCCCTGGGTCGAGCGTTCGACCGGGGTGGGGGAGGGCGATCTGGTGAGCCACGTCGGGGGCGACATCGTCCAGGTGGGCAGCGTCCCGATCACCCTCGTGCACACGCCGGGCCACACCCCGGGGAGCCAGTGCTTCTTGGTCGACGGAAGGCTGATCGCCGGCGACACGCTGTTCCTCGACGGCTGCGGGCGAACGGACTTTCCCGGAAGCGATCCGGCCGCGATGTACGAGTCGCTCATGACACGACTTGCCCGGATCTCCGACGACACGATCCTGTACCCCGGCCATTTCTACTCGCCCGAGCCCTCGGCAACCATGGGCGATACCCGGGCTCACAACTACGTGTTCCGCCTCAAGACCCCTGAGCAGTGGATGACCATGTTCGGCAGCTGATACCGGGCGCCGCTGTTCATGGCGGGTCCGCTCCCTCCCGTCCTCCGTCCCGTCCACCCCCTTCCGTCCACCCTCCTGTCCGTCCCCGGGTGGCCCTGATACACCCCTCGGCAACCATGGCCCCATGGCGCTCGCCACCTGTTCCGACAGCCTCGCCGACAGCCGTTCCGACGCCCTCCCCGGTCCCGGTGGCGGGGCCCTCTGCGGTCCCGGTGGCCGGGCCACCGGGTCCACCGGTCGCCGTGGGTCCTCCGGTGCGGGCGGCCCCGGCCTGTCGGCCCGGGTGTCCGAGGTGGCCGAGGCCCTGGCCCCGCT